>NZ_JABAPM010000003.1 GCF_018913465.1 Arcanobacterium phocae
CCAGACCAGCGCCTCGCAACAGATAAATACTTTACCCACCAACCACCCCCACGTCAAACCAAACCAACGTAACCCCCATCACAGATTTTGGGAAGCTTATAAAACCACATGTTCTTAGGATTCTCTTCAACACTTACTGTTTTATCCACAACTGTCTGTCACTGAAATGATGCCTAAACAAAACACACAATTTACCGATACCAAAGTCACGGAAAAATCACAGGTTCGCACGATTACCCACACTAAGTAGAGCTTTTATTCTCGTAATACACCTATATTTTCATTGCACTATAATCAAAACCCTGGAACCAAATTTCTATTGAAATTCCGGGGGGGAACTCGTGGATCCGCCTGTGTGAATCGAACTCACAGGGACGATTTTAACGGCCTGTTGAGCTAGTGCCATTTTCCCGTGTTTTCGTTGAGGTAGCAGTGTTTTCTACTTTCCACTATCTACGCCTAATTATGCTGTAGTATGCTTAACTATAGTTCACTAGTCCCACATACGTCCCACAAAAAAGAGGCAGTAAATGGCATTACGGCGCGATTTTGGAAACATCGAGCAATTAAAAAGTGGCCGTTATCGAGCTAGATTTATCAACCCAAACCAGCCACACAAAAACGACGGCACACGGAATTGGGTAAACGCTCCCACCACATTCACGACCAAGACCGCGGCACGTTCATGGCTCACACAAGTAAAGGCAGACATTGAACGTGGCGTGTGGAAATCGCCCGAACAACTAGACCGCGAGCGCAGAGAAGCAGAACAGCAAGCAAAGAAAGACGCGTACACGTTTGGAGAGTTCGCACAACGCTGGATAGATAGTAGAGAGTTACGCCCGACGACGAAACATAAATATGATTCATTGCTTGATCTGCATATACTGCCAACGTTTAAGCACATGCCGATACGTTCTATTACTCGCGCCGACGTGCGGGCATGGTTAGAGGTAGTGGCGCCGGGTAGGCCACGCACACGTAAAAGCGCCGCAGACCTGTTGGGCACTATCTTCCGTAGTGCCGTGCTATTTGAGGTAGTCGATGTGTCGCCTTATGTTGCTGGAATGTTTCAAGAGGTACGACCACCGAAACCACCTAAAGGCATGAAAGTTCAAACACGGCCACGGCAAGCATTAACCCTAAAACAGTTAGACGATTTAGCCAACACGGTTGCCCCTTACCTATCCGTGCTAGTGCGATTGTCTGGACTAGTAGGGTTGCGATCTGGAGAAGCCCGCGCATTACGAGCAAGCGACGTAGAGGTATTGACTACCAACCCTAAAGGCGAACCAACCAGCATGGCTATTCATGTGCGACGCAATGTTACTGGAGAGGGTAGCGCGCTACGTTTTGGAGAACCGAAAACCGCCGCGGGCATACGTAGTTTTATTGTCCCTCCCGTGCTGATCCCTGAACTATGGAAGCTAGTGCAAGAAACAAGACCTAACGGCCTGTTATTCCATTCTGTAGGCAAACCCTCCACGGTCATACCTGACACTACATATAGGCATTGTGTGGAGCGTGCGGCAGAAAGTTTAGGACTAGGGAAAGTCCACCCGCACGATCTACGCCGCACAGCTATTACAGCCATGAGCGAGCAACAAATACCGCCACATATTTCCCAAACCATTTCCGGCCACACTGATGAAGCTATGCAGGAACGCTACAGGCTAGCCAACCTTGACGGACTCAACGCCGCGGCGCTCGTGATAAGTAGAGCCTATGAGGAGCGGGACAAAGTGGCCTCACTTGACGTTAAACGCAGAGAACACGAAAACCAGAACAACACTACAAGTCAGCAGGCTAAATAAGAAAGGAACTCTATTATGACGACGACAGAACCAACACAGCCACGCGAAGAACTACGCGCACTACTGCCAGATAACCTTGACGAATATAACTACAATGCTGACACCCGTTGTCCTGACGGTCACGCGCACAATGTTTGCTGGCTTAAATATTTTGGCCTCATTGTCTTAGGGTATGTGGCACACGCAAGCAGTAACGGTGGGGAGCTATGCCCTGTGGATATCACAATAGACAATGGGGAGAGTTTAGACGGCGACTATTTAATAAAACATGCTGAGGATGTTTCACAGGCCGCTATGTTCCTCAAAACCACAACAGTCATCACAGCAGGAGGGCTCGCATGAGCGTTACAGAAAATTGCGTTAGCTTATATTGCGATCATGCGTCCAGCCAAATAAATAAACCCCGGTTTTACATAGCAAATGTACTGTTCGATGTTCACGGTGGCTCAGTGCCTTACATGGAGTACGATTATCAAGCCGATCGTTACATAGAAAGAAACACAACGCTTTTCCCCGAGCCACTCCCTCCTATTATCGTGCCTTATTTCAAGCCAGGTAGCCAAAGCCTAAATGGTCTGAGAAAAGATCAGTTCTCCCTACAAACTCGACAGTTCATTACTGCCGTATATCGTTCTATCAATTACAGTAAAAGTAACGTTGTGTCTTTTTGGATCGAGGGAACTGAGACTCTAATCAAACCCCTGAACGATACTCACCAGCGCCTTTTGAACGGACTAACACAAGTATTCTCCATGAAAAACTGGCCGGAAACGAAAAAGTTCGTTGTCGAGCATTATGGCCGCATGTACGCGCCAGACGGCGCAAGTTTTGGAACATCGGAAGAACTCCACAAATACTGGAACGACGGTTTTATCGAACCCAAAGAAACAAGCGTCCACATGCTTCGCATACTAGAGTCTCCCAGAGTATTGGGGGAATCGTTATTTACAAAGAGTTTCTATGGGTTTAACCTTCCCATTACCGTGACGGGTACTGATCCGACTGGTGGAAAATACGCCTTTGAGTTAGAACTCAAAAACTATCATGGAGCTGTAAGCTGCAGTGCCTGCGGCAATCGTTTTAGATTCTCCCCACAAGAAGTCATAGGTAAAGCTGAACAAGCAAGAAAAGTAGGCTTAAAAGAGTTGCCGATACGCCCATTTATGCTAAATTAAAAATAGATGGGCATAAGCTCATTCAGTCCTTATCTTCGTAAGGTATCTATGCGAAGATCGTGAGGCCTTGACTATCAACCGGTAGCGTTCAAGTTTTCTATCAGGCCATTCCGGTGGCCTTTAATCGCCGTGCCATCACGGTAGATAGGACGACTTGACAATGACTACGGTTATTGAACACCCGAACGTCTCATATACAACTATTAATGGTGCCGCGCACTGCCTCGACGTTCACCCCGACACTATCCGGCGCATGATCTACGCCAACAAACTACCCCACGTCAAAGTAGGCCGCGTTATCCGCATACCACTAGACGCGCTCACCCCCGCCGCGCTCAACGGCAAGGAGGTGAACTAATGAGCCTCACACTAGTACCCAACAAAGACACGCGTGAAATCGCCTCAGTAACCGCGGGCGCACACGATGCAACCCTAGAGGTCGATAACCAGCAGATGGTCTTAACGTGGGAGCAAGCCCAAGCCGTCTATAACATGTTGGGCGATCTACTGCCTGACTATCTGGTAATGGGTGGTGATGTGGCATGAAAAAAGACCACCTAGAGGGGACTAAATGGTCTACCCATATTCTACCTCATGCGCTCGCGAATAACGCACATGTAGACCCCACAAGCGCGCCTCATGGCATGGTTGCTATTACCTCAAACCAGTACGAGCCAATAAGGGTGCGTGTTAATGGTGTCGTCGTCGATATTGACCCGGCCACCGGGCGCAGTTTAGGCCACGCACTCTTAAACGCGGTAGCCACATGGTATGGGCTGGAGGTGCACGCATGACTATTGCTATTCTTGGCCGGCGCGGACAGTTGGCTGCTGATTACCTCAAAGCTAAAGACGCATTATTACGTGCATACGATCCTCAAGACGCTGAGGACAAAGCGCTGAAAGTGTTTTATCTGCTTTATCGTTACCCTGAGTCATTCCCCATTCTTGAGTATTTGGAATGGGAACTATGTGGACGGCTCTCAGAAAAAGGTGTGTCTGCTTATCGAATCGACGCTATAGCCGCGGACGCTCGAAGAAACGCGCAGGACTCACGCAAGCGTGAGGAGGATCAAGCATGGTGAACACATCTACACCTCAATACCGTGGCATGTTCGACCAGTTACCGATCAATAACGTGAACCAGTTTGAGACCACTATCTTAGATGATATTGTCCAACAGCTTCATAGGTTTATCGTGTTGCCTCATGCTCACGACTACACGGCTATCGCATTATATTGCGCATACACGTATGTCAGTGGCGAGTTTGATTTCGCACCGCGTCTCATGCTGACCTCAGCCGAAAAACGTTCTGGCAAGACACGAACTCTTGAGGTGATCCAAACACTAGTGCATTCACCGCAGATGACAGCGAACATATCGCCCTCAGCACTCTATCGGGTTATACAGTCACGACCAGGAGTAACAATTCTGTTCGATGAGGTAGACACCGTTTTTAACGCGAAAATGGCGAACGAACGTAGCGAAGAATTACGCGGATTACTAAACGCAGGATTTCAAAAGAATGGCACAGTAACCCGCGTCAATCTCAGTGCAACAGACGGGCTGGAAGAATTCAGTGTGTTTGCACCCGTGGTTATCGCCGCTATCGGCAACCTACCTGACACGATAGCCGACCGCTCAATACCGATCAGACTACGACGACGACGTTACGATGAGACAGTAGAACAATTCCGGCTCTCAGTCGAAGCTAAAGAGCTCGAACAATTGGGCGTACGCTTAGGAGAACAGATGGAACAATACGCAGGCGAGCTAGTAGGAGCACAACCCGATACGCCACTTACAGACAGAGCCGCAGACGTGTGGACACCCCTTATTGCTGTAGCTGACCTGTTCGGTCAAAAATGGGCAGACAAAGCACGGCAAGCCGCGGTGCACATCACTAAACGAGCACAAGAAATAAGTAGCGATAACGAGTCAGACGGAATCAAACTACTGGAGGACGTACGAAACCTCACAGAATGGCAACAGTCCGACTTTATCTCTAGCACCAAACTGCAGCAGCTACTCATTTCCAAGGAGGACGGTCTATGGAGAGAGGTAGGACTCTCCACACGAAAACTAGCCACGCTTCTCAAACCTTATGGAGTGAACCCTACAAGGAGCAAAGATGGCAACCAACGCGGCTATAAGCGTATCGATCTTGAGGACGTGTTCGCGCGCTACCTCACACCACCAATGCACGAAGATAACCGCGTCTGACACTTACTGACACATTGCTCCACAATAGTGACAGTAGAGATTTCACTGGCATATCAACGTTTCTGACACTTTGACACATCTGACACATAGGAGAACCCCCTCAAAGGTACGACCACTACTCACACACTAGCTAGGCAACAGATCAATAAACCTCGAAACAGACCCACACCCTAGAACCTTAGAGTAAGTGACAGAACCGTCAAAGTGTCAGAAACGCTATGCTAGCAACGAAAAGTAACCTGTCACATTCAAAAGCCAAAGTGACAGAAAGTGTCAGAGCCTCACACCCTCCCTACAAAACCGCTCAACCCTAAACCTAGGCATAATCGTTGACGCTACGACATAAACCCACCATGCTTGATAAAAAACAGAACTTTTGCCGCTCGCTCGCTTGAAGCTAGTATCCGGCGGTTAAACACAAAACAAGTAAGGGAGCCTACCCCCACCCTAAACACGCGTTTATGGCACGAAAACAGCTATCTAAACGCACTTAATTACATGCGTTAAACACCCAACCAGACCGCCTTATATGAACGTCTAACAAACTGTTTCCACGCGCTCGCGAGCGCTTTATTATCGACGTGTTGATGTGGTTTAGTTTCATGCCGCAGTGTTACTAGCGTGTAAACGTCGATCTGTTTCCGACGATAAGAAACGTTGTTTTATCAAGGTTAAATGTTCATTCTCGCTTGATGTTCCCACTGATGTTTACATATCCAAACAGTCCCCACACACGTCGCCCGGTCATGGCCTCGCGGGGTGTGTGAGTGTGTAGCTCACGGCGCAGCGTGCATGTGTTTGTGATGGGGTGGCGTTTCACCACTGCGCGCGTGTTTGTGGAAAAAATAGTGGGGAGAGATTTCCCTATGCCGCTTGGAGGAATGGCATGGGGAGAGGAGGGGATAGTGCCCCCTAACTAGCGGTTAGCTCATAGCCGTGCATACCTGGCAGACACGCAACGGTTCAGCAGTGTTAAAGGTTAGAACTATGAACACTGAAACTTTACTGAACATGAACCTGATTGAGTTCCTTAGATGGTGCGAACAAACCCAGAACGATCCGGCAACAGTGCTCGCGGACCTGATAATTGACTCAACATCTTCACCGCTCTAAATTTCAACTGTTGTGTCTATGATTAGAAAAAATAAAGCCCCCAGCAGGCACGATTGCTTGCTGGGGCTATTTTTATATGCGCCCATGTGAGCATAAAACCGCCACAGGCCTATAATTTTCGTTATACAATCATTCACATGAAAAAGAAAATCATCGCAACAATGATCGCTTTCTCAATGCCATTCGCACTAACCGCGTGTGGTACGCAGAAGGCAGAAAAAACAGAGCCAACTAATGCGGCTACATCTTCACAACAAGGGGAAACAACTCACGAGAAGAGCTCTAACGAAGAAAGCTCACATGACAAAGTGGACACTAACCCTAAGATCGGTGATACTGTAACTTACCCTGATGGTCTTAAGATAACTGTCACAGATCAAGGAGAATACGCACCAGGTAAAGACTCGGCGGGTGTCGATAATGGCACCCCACACCGGCTACAATTTGTTGTCGAAAACGGTACCGAAAAGAATTTTGACCCCACTTACTTACAGATAACGGCTTCATCAGGAGGCAGAGAGGCCTCACAAATTTTCGATTCTGAAAACGGGTTGTTAAACATGCCTAATACTGTAGTCCTACCTGGCAAGAGTGTGACTTGGGAGCAAGCGTTCTCTTTCACGGATCCTGATGATGTTATTATCCAAATCCGTTCGCATGACTTCGGACATGAAGATATTATCTACACTCGTTAATTAACTGTTGCTTTGGCGGGCATGAGGGGTTTCCCTTGTGCCCGTCTTTTTATTTGGCTAATTGTGCCTGGTACGCTTTGACGATCCAGCAGGTTACACCCAACTCGTCGGCTATCGCAGAAATGTGTCCGTGTTTAATTCTCTATTCCAAAACCTAATTTTTCTTACAGAACTTAAGGAAAACATCTGAAGATAGTATTACCATTCCCAGTCTTGCTCTCGAAGTTCTTGTTCTGTAGGGGATTTCTTCACTGAAGGTAACCGCTCAATATCAGCCACCCATTCAGAAGAAACCTCACTCGCACGTGCCACATACAAAAATGCCTCAACTTTTAACACTGAACCACCGATAGTAGCTCGAGCCACGCCAACTCGACCGTGCTTTTCAAGGAAATCGACAAGTGGAAGCATATTAGTCGACTGGGTATCAGAAAGCCACCCAATACGCTCTTTACCTATAAATACATCTACACGCTCGCGCGCAGACTTTGGACGGAAATCAATGGATTTTTCAAGACGAGCTAAGACGCAACGCTCACCATTTTCAGGCGCATATTTACGCAATACATCCATAAAATGCTCTTCGCCAATAACATGCATGCGCGCACCTAAAGGTAATTCTATTTCATCATCGGCGAAAGAAAGTAGTGTGCCGCTAATGTTTTGCGGGGATGGAACACGGAACGTTACACGCGAATGCACATCTTTCCCATCTTTCTGTGTCCAAATCCGTCCAGGAACGGCAAGTGGCGCTCCTAGTTTCGCAATAGGTCGATGGTATTTTTTTGCTTCCTCTGCTGGCATGTAAGCAATGCGTCGTTCCTCATATACTACTGCGACAGCATTCGGATCATACTTGTTGTCTGGTTCAGGAACGAGTAATACAGATACGTGAACTGTCAAGCCTTCATATGAACTGAAACTTGGGTTGTTTTTAAATATTTGTTTGTATGCGCTTTGATAGTAATACTCTCCGACGGCCTCGATACCGATCGGGAGCTTCCCCCATAGTTCTAGGGGTTTTTCTTTTAAAAAATTTGAAAGAGAAGGAGTCGAAGGGGATATCTCTATTTTCTCTTTTTCGTAGTCCGTGTTTGTGGTAGTGATTGCGGTTTTTGAAGTAGTTTCTTTGGGAGGTTTTTTAGCTATGTTCCATAAATATATTGCTCCTACTATAAGAAATACGGAAGTAAAAAAAGTTGCTGCACTATTCCTGTTATTGTCCGTGAAAGGACCAACTATTGCAGTAATTATGCATATAATCGCCATTACTGCGGGTCCTCGCCGTTGAATATCTTTCATGCGTTTTCCTTCCTAGTTTCCTTGTTAAGCATTATTAAAGTGTAGTCTTCGTTAATAAGCTTTGGCGATCCAGCTATCCGTAGCTAACTCACGTCAGCACCGATATGGAAGTTTCCACACATTCATGTTGTTCTGCATTTATCAAAAGTTTCGCACTACCGATCAGCACATTTCTCAGCTGATTTCCGCTATCTACCGCTACACATGTTAAGAAGGACGACTAAGAAAACCATCTTAAACACGGAGAAAGTAATCCGTCTAGAAAATACAACAAATACATACACAAACCATATACCCTGGGATACCTGACCCCTCCCCTCCCGGTTCGCCTTACAGGCACAGCGTAGCGATATATCCCCCCCCCGCTGAAAACACAACGAAAAGTCTAAAACCCGTACAGACTGACAGCGCCTATACGCGTAGCGGTCATGTGGAGCATAGTTAGGGGTATCGGGTGGGGTTTAGCGGCAAACCTACCTCACAGCCGACGGCAAGCCTGAACGCGTGTCTGTTGTGGCGTATGTTTTCCTTACTGTAGAGGCCATAACCATTGGCACGATCTGCCACCTCTTAAACGGTGTCTATACTGTGGACGTCTTAGAGACCAAACGCAAGCACATAAGCCTTGCATAAACGAAAAGTAGACCTGCTACCGTGCGACACTGCCATACGTTAGTACCCGAGAAGCACACAATGACGCTGTAACGAACGCGCACAAACACTTAAAGCAAACATGAATGTTTGGTTAAGGAACGTGTTGAAAAGATTGTGGCACGCTCGCGAATTACTGGCGGGGACATATTCTCCCCTACCGTATTCGCCCTAATATGGACAGCATAATGATATGCCCTATGAATCACTAAACTCCATAAACAGAATTCGTTAGCATCGCTCCCAATAAAAAGTCTAAATTTCGATTAAAAACAATTAATCCGCTAAAATATTATCTACAATTTCTTTAATCACAGCAGTTGGAATACACATGAAGTTTTCCTGAGAACTGCTATCATTAACCAACTTAAACCCATACCTCTTATAGTATTCAATTAACGGCTCATTCCTAACATGGAGTACTAAAAATCGAGCAGCACTATATTTGTTCGCTAAGAGATGTGCTTGAAATGCACCTAACATCAAAAATCTACCCAAGCCCCGCTTCTGATTCTCAACATGAAGAGCAAATTTACCTAAAAGACGAGCCGGATGTTGACGTGATTCAGAAATACCATCCCTCAACTTCTTCGTGAGCGAACTTCCCAACACTAAATGTTCACTAAGTGAAAAATAGCCAACAGGAACACCTGGAGTAGCAACCTCAGACATTATCCAAACACGTGATAAGTTTTTTTGATCTTCTTCGAAAGCCCGGTTGCTTAACCAATCCCCTAATCTATTGTCGTCATATCCACATGTAAAATCGTTAAGGAAATGATCCGCATCTATAGGTCGAATTTCATACCCCCCAAGGGTTATCACTTCAAAGCCTTTCGAATCGAACGAACAAAACTTTCAGGAAACTCCCAATCCATCCTTTCTAGAAAATCAAAATGATCCGAACTAAGGTACGTAACCTGTGATTCTGGCAATTTCTTTAGTAACTCTTCAGGAGTATCAGTACGCAAAAGAAAATAATCTATAATATCTTCTGCCAATATCTCACTACGCTCACCCGTTCGTTTACCCCAAGCCTCAATCCAAACTTGTTCTTCATGGGACTTATCTCGTAAACTCCACGTATCAAATTTTCCATAAAAATCAAGAACCGCGTTTAATACTGCATCGTAAAATGGATCCGCATCCTGTGGACTGTCTCCAAACGCATCACTAGCGGACTCCATTAATTCACGGCTCACGCTTGTTTTCTTCATATGTGCTGTCAACAGTTCACCAACAACAGGCCCGTGCTTCATAGCATAGAATTTCTGCCCGAACAATGCTCTACTCGTTAACTTTGCATACCAGCCAAAAGCATAATACACAAGCTTCTGGAGCTTTACTGGATGGATCTCGTCTACGTCTGAGAGCCTAAACAGATCTGAAGCAACCATAAAAACTGACTTCTGCATACCAACAACACCTCCACCAGCATAAAGAATATGTAAAATCTGTTCCTAACTATACTTGCTTTTCCATACCTGCTATTAAATTGTATCGACAATCACGCACTAATATCGAGTAATAAGCAGTTAAAACAAAAAGACTCCCTCTATTTCTGCCTATTTACCGATATACGCCCTATCGAAAATGGGATTAAAACTTTCAACCTTTATATTGAGCGGTTGCCACCAAGGCTAAATATGATGACTGTTAAGCTTTCCTTGTCCCACATACGTCCCACGAAGCCCTAAAAAGAAACCCGCTGATTTCAACTTTTCGTTGATATATCAGGGGGAACTACTTGAGCCGCCTGTGGGAATCGAACCCACGACCTTCTCATTACGAGTGAGACGCTCTACCGACTGAGCTAAGGCGGCGGATCGAAATGATTTAACTTTCGAACCGTCTGCTTTTACAGCTCTAACAATGTAACTGAATATCACCGTCCAGCACAACTGATTATCGCTAGTTCGCCAACATTCCGTCATAAATCACATGAATAATTAGTGGGTGGGAGGAACTTGGTTCTTCCCACCCACGTACACTAACACGAGCCACTATTTCGCTGGACAGCGTAGTCCGTCTTTAGGCACAGTGCCATTGAGTAGGTATGCATCCAGTGCGTCCTTGACACAAGTACCAGATGCTCGACCGTATGCGGTATGGCCTTCGCCCTCCCACGTCACGAGTACCGCATTCTCAAATGCTTTTTCGAAAGCTACCGCCCAATCATACGGAGTTGCTGGATCGCCCACAGTCCCTACGACAACAATTGGATCCGAACCCGAGGCAGTAAACCGTTGCGTAATTGGATGATCTGGTTTAGGCATTGCCATACAAGTTCCTTGCGAGTAGCCCATCATGTCGCCAAATAGTGGGGACTCTTTCGCTAATTCTTCGCTTAGTCGGTCCCAATCTTCAGGAGTATCTGTGACAACAGTATCGGCACAATTAATGACCGCGTGTGCTTCCATCGAGTTGTTGGAGTAGGTTCCGCTGGGAGTGCGTCCTACATAAGCATCGAACATGACTTGGAATGTATTTCCGGTGCCTTCATTCTTATATTCTTCAATAGCTTGGGTCAGGATTGGCCACGAGGCATCATCATAAAGCGGCGTAATAAAACCATAAAGCAAACCCGACTGCGTTAAAGGACGGTTTTCATCTGCAGTGGGCAACGGGGTTTCTCGCGCATGATCAAACATGGCACGAATTTCTGCCCGAGCTTCATCACGCGTACCGTCAAATGGGCACGACTTTTGTTTCAGGCAATCATCGATGTAGTTATTCGTTGCCAGCTCAAATCCTTTAAGTTGTGCTTTCAGCTGCTCAAACTCGGACACATCCGAATCGACCGCACCGTCAAGAATCAATCGGCCTACATGAGTTGGGAACAATTCCGCATACATGCCACCGAGCTTAGTTCCATAGGAAAAGCCAACATAGTAGAGCTTCGGATCGCCAACGATATGCCGAATAACATCCATATCGCGGGCAGCTTCTTCGGTACCAACATAGGCAACCAAATCACCGGAGTTCTGTGCACATTTTTCGCCGAAATCCTTCTCATCGGCATGCGATTGTGCTTTACCAGCTGGAGTTTCTGGGTACACGGTAGCAAGACTCTTATCCAACTCTGCATCAGAGACACAGTCAACCGGGGTAGAATCACCAACTCCTCGCGGATCAAACCCAACCACATCAAACTTGTCTAAGATCCGCTTAGAAAAGAACTGGAATGCGCTTTCTGCCATTTCTTGGCCCCCACCACCTGGGCCACCAGGATTTGCCAGCAACGAGCCAATTTTATCTCCATCAGCATGACGCCGTTTGAGTGCTAACTCGATGGTTTTCCCAGTAGGATCAGCATAGTTAAGCGGCACCGTAATCGTGGCACAATCTAAACCGATACCGCATTTTTTCCAGGTAACATCCTGCGTATAAAATGGCTCAAGTCCAGCTGGAATCTCCGGCATCTCAGCTTCAATGGCGTGGGCATCGATTGCCGCGAGTTCAGCTTTTTTCGACTTCCCTGACTCATCACCAGTAAGACCCCAAAGACCACCAGAACAACTGGACAGTAGGAGTACGGCCGCACTCAAGATGACAGTTAGACGTTTCTTCATGTGGTTCCCTACCTATTTTATTCCGCTTAACGAAGCCCAACAAGAATACTTTCCATCACCAGTTGCGATGGAACATTTGCTTTAAGTCGCGCTCGACCTTGACTAATAAGATCCAGCCTCCTCAGAGTTATCTGAGTTGTAGTACTGCTAGCAATACGATTGATTGCTTGTTCATAATCAATGTTGATCAGTTCTACTTTGGCACCCATTTGTTGTACCAAGACGTCACGATAGAACGCGAGCATATACACCATTTCCCGATCCAGAATATCGCGCTCTTGCCGGGTTTGACGACGGCGTGCTGCCTCCGCGCTCTCCTTTATTTGACTACGTACCGATGCCGGAATCTTAGACCCTGCATCCAACCCCAACGCAGCCATGCGTTGTTCTTCTAATGCTTTACTATCTTCTTCTTGGAGATCTTTTTTCGTGAGTTCCCCGCCGCGCATAGCAACCGTATCAGCAAGCAGATGTGCTCCTAAAGCGGCATCTCCCACGCCTTTTATTTTTGCTAATACGTTCAATGTATTCGTTCGGATCGCGGCTGCTTGCGGATCAGTAGCTAAGGCGCGTGCAACACCAATATGCGATTGTGCTGCTCGCGCTGCAACATGGGCAAGTTTAGGCTCTACTCCATCACGCTGAACAAGTAGATCTGCAACTAAAGAAGCGTGCGGCGTCACGAGGTTAACATTGCGGCACCGCGAGCGAATCGTTGGCAACACATCGGCGGCCGCGGCAGTGCACAGCATCCATACCGTGCGAGCTCCCGGTTCCTCAATTGCTTTCAACAACACATTAGTGGTTCGAGTAAGCATCCGATCGGCATCTTCGATGATAATAATGCGCCAAGCACCACTGGTAGGAGCCACATAGGAACGAGCAACGTATTCCCGCACGTTCTCAGCACTAATTGTCACCTGATCAGTAGAGACTAGGGTGACATCAGGATGATTACGTTCCAACACAGACCGGCATTGTGGACACTGCCCACAACCAGCCACTGGGCCAGTACACAATAATGCTCCAGCCAAACTTAATGCGGCCAACGATCTCCCAGAACCGGGCGGCCCAGTGAACAGCCATGCTTGGCTCATTGCTTGGCCGGCAACGTGCTCCGCATTCGTATCCGCTATCCGAGCCTGGGAACTACGAGCAGCATCGGCTGCCCGTTGCAGTTCATGTACTGCAACTTCCTGCCCCACTAAGCCATCGAAAATAGTCATGTTTAGATATTACTGGAGTGGTCCGACATAGTTTCATGGCGTTCGCTCTCAGATTTATTCATCGCTAAAATCCGCCCCACTGCACCTTGGATATGCTGAGCAATCTCTGCGATTTCCGCTGTACCATCAATTACTATCCACCGTTGCGGCTCTGCCTGTGCCAATTGCAAAAACTCTTCGCGCACTCGTTGATGGAATGCCACACCAGCCGATTCGAGCCGATCTTTTTCCGCACCAACCCGGGCTTTGCCGGTTTCTACTGGCACGTCAAGCAAGAAGGTTATGTCCGGCATCCGCCCTTGGACAGCCCAGAGCGATAAGTCACGCACCTCATCTTTACCTAGTGCCCGCGCAGCACCTTGATAGGCCACTGACGAATCCAGGTATCGGTCCGTAATGACGATCTCACCCCGGCTAAGTGCCGGCGCGATTTTTGTATCCATGTTTTGCGCCCGGTCCGCAGCATACAACAGAGCTTCGGCACGGGCACTGACTTCCCCACCATATAAAAGCAGTTGACGAATCTGTGCACCTAGCTCAGTTCCACCCGGCTCCCGAGTCACGACGACGGTATGCCCCTGTTCAGTTAACCATCGAGTCAGCAACTGAACTTGGGTTGATTTACCAGCACCATCGCCACCTTCGAACGATATGAACAACCCAGCCATATTATGCCTTCTTCGTCGTCGATTTCTTCGTCGTCGCCTTAGTAGCCGTCTTCTTTTTCGCGGTAGCCTTCTTCTTCCCGGCACCACTAACAGTCCGCTTAGTGGCATTGCGCTTCTTCGGACCGCCCTGCTCGGCAATCTTCAATCGTCGCTGAACAAGCAAATCCTGCGCCCGCTCCGCCGTAATCTGGTTCGGATCTTCAGAACGTGGCAACGACGCATTCGTCTCACCATCGGTGACGTAAAGACCGAAGCGGCCATCTTTCAGCAAAATTGTTCCACCCGAAACCGGATCTTTACCTAACTCAGCTAACGGTGGTTGCGCCTGACGCTTTCCACGTTGCTTCGGTTGAGCAAAAATCTCCTTGGCCTGATCGAGAGTAATCGTAAAGATTTGTTCCTCAGATTCTAGCGACCGCGAATCAGACCCCTTCTTCATATACGGACCAAACCGGCCATTGTGAATCGTCACAGGTTCATCGTCTAACTCACCAAGTTCACGCGGCAAAGACAACAACTGCAACGCCTGATCAATCGTCACCGTTTCCGGATCCATCGACTTAAATAGCGATGCTGTTGCTGGCTTCGGCTTAACCTTCGAGATTTTCCCGGTAGGAGTGAGCTGCACGGCGTCGTCGGGAACAACTTCTGAAACATACGGACCAAACCGGCCATCTTTGACGACGACGTCCCAGCCTTTCTCGTTCTGACCCAAAACTCGATCTTCAGCCATAGCAGTATCAAGAATCTCGTGAGCACGCTCAACCGTGAGCTCGTCTGGCGAAACATCAGTTGGCACTGAGGCGCGTTTCCCGGGTGTTCCATCTGGATTCGTCTGCTCCAAATATGGACCATAGCGACCCACCCGCACTGCGATGGAATCGCCGATTTCAATCGTGTTCACTGCACGAGCGTCAATGTCACCCAAGCCATCAACCTGTGCTTGCAAGCCCTGCTTGCCGTTATCACCGCGATAGAAATTACCCAAATACTCCACTGGGTTTTCATTACCGGCAGCGATCTTATCCAGATCCTCTTCCATATCCGCGGTGAAGTCATAGTTCACCAAATCAGGAAGGTTCTCTTCGAGCAAACGGATAACTGCGAACGCCAACCAAGTTGGCACTAGTGCTTGACCTTTACGATCCACATAGCCACGATCCGTAATAGTAGAAATTGTTGCCGCATAAGTTGATGGGCGACCAATCCCTTTTTCTTCCAAGGTTTTCACCAACGAAGCTTCAGTGTAGCGTGGCGGTGGCGCAGTTTCGTGACCCCCAGCTTGCGAGCTAATATTATGGATCTTTTCGCCTTCGCTCAGCTCTGGCAATCGCGATTCGGCTTGTTCTTCATAACGTTTCTTATCTTTGCCTTCTTCATAGGCAGCCATGAAACCAGGGAAGGTAATAATTGTTCCCGAAGCACCTAACTGTGCTTGGTTGCCACCATTACCGCCTAGATCTGCAACCATCCGAACGGACGCCGTTGAACCGGTAGCGTCTGCCATCTGCGAGGCAACTGTTCGTTTCCAGATCAATTCGTAGAGTTCATACTCGCGGCCACGCAACTGGTTAGCAACTTGCGCTGGGGTACGGAACGAATCGCCAGCTGGGCGAATAGCTTCGTGGGCTTCTTGCGCGCCCTTCGACTTTGTTGCATATGCCCGTGGCTTGTCCGGTAACGAGGCTGCCCCATACATTTCTTTGATCTGGGAACGTGCGGCCTGCACCGCTTGCGACGACAAATTCACCGAATCGGTACGCATGTAGGTGATAAAACCATTTTCATACAAGGACTGCGCCACTCGCATCGTATCGCGTGAGTTCATGTGTAGCTTACGCGATGCTTCCTGCTGCAACGTTGACGTTGTAAACGGCGCTGCTGGACGACGACGATACGGTTTCGTCTCAACCCGTACCACCTGAGACGTACCGTGGCTTAACGCATCCGCGATAGTCTTGGCATCGTCTTGATTGAGAACGCGAACGCCATCGGCTACCGACTTTGGTTTGAGAGAGCCGTCGTCGTTAAAATCTTTTCCGACCGCAACGCGAGCGCCGTCGACGTCGAGAAGTTTCGCAGAAAAAGCTTCACTGTCTTTTTGCAGATCAACCGAAACGTCCCAGTATCCGGCTGGAACAAAAGCCATCCGCTCACGTTCGCGCTCAACGATAAG
The DNA here is from genome assembly GCF_018913465.1 of Arcanobacterium phocae. Classification (GTDB taxonomy): domain Bacteria; phylum Actinomycetota; class Actinomycetes; order Actinomycetales; family Actinomycetaceae; genus Arcanobacterium; species Arcanobacterium phocae_A. Next base: position 16,616 of record NZ_JABAPM010000003.1, read on the forward strand.
CCGCGTCGTTACTGACTGGACTCGCCCAGCAGACAAACTCGGCGCAACTTTACGCCAGAGCAACGGCGAAACTTCATACCCCACCAAGCGATCCAAAATTCGCCGTGTTTCTTGCGCGTCAACCAACTTCGTATCAACATCACGAGTGGCCTCCAACGCACGCTGAATCGCCTCTTTAGTAATTTCGTGGAACACCATGCGCTTAACCGGAATCTTCGGCTTAAGAACTTCGAGCAGATGCCAAGCAATGGCTTCCCCCTCGCGGTCCTCATCAGTTGCGAGCCAGAGTTCGTCGGCCTTCTTCAACGCCGCCTTGAGTTCACTGACTTTCTTCTTCTTATCCGGGTTCACCACATAATACGGCTCGAAATTGTTCTCCACATTCACTGCAAACTTACCGAATGGACCCTTTTTCATGTCCGCCGGCAGATCTGACGGCTTCGGCAAATCACGAATGTGTCCAATACTGGCAGTCACATCGTACTCATCGCCCAAATAGTTGGCGATAGTGCGCGCCTTGGCAGGAGACTCTACAATCACGAGCTTAGTCACGTTACATCCTTATATATAGGAAAGGAATCGGTTCTGGTTGTAAACATACCTCATGTTCGGTTCGAAAACCCACAGCAATCCACAGACTCATCGTTTATCCACCGGCTGGAGCATCCCCAACCGGACCATGTGCATAACTTTTGGCAACAAGGATGAACGCACCTCCGGGGCTGGTATTTCCAAGAGCTGAGCTAGCGCGTCACAAATTTGACCAACCGTTAATTCTCCGTCGCAAACTGAGACAAAACCAGCCAATGCTGTGTCCGCCTGGATCTGATCCGCGAAACCATTCTTCGGTGCAAAACTGATCAGCCACGGATCCGTTTCTCCCGGATGATAACGACGATGTTCTTCCACATTCGTATTTGTTAAACGTAACGAAGACAACGTTTCCTCAGTAGTCTCCCGAGCTGACCACAAGAGTTCCAAAGCACCCTGCACATCGGCAGGCATACCACCGCGCAGATCGTGGAAAACTTGCCACGGCAGCCGCCCCTCGCCGTCGCGCTGCACCAGCACATAACCAAATCCAACATGAGAAACTGCGCGTGCCTGAAAATCGGTCAGCCACGCCCGATAAGCTTTGGCATAGTCGGCATGCCCGACACGCAAACCGCCGTCGTGCAACCACATTTCCACATAGCTATCAGCCGGAATTACCTCGCGTTGAATAACGACCGCATCCAAGTGCTGCGATGCAAGCCATGCGCGCGGATGTTCCGACCAGTCTGGAACGTCACCACCGATCTCCCAGTTCGCCAACATATACGCCGAACCATCAGGCGCTAAACATGTTCCCAAACCAGCAACCACGTCCGCCGCCAACGTATCACCCGGGACACCGCCATCACGATATTCGAGAGTACCTAAGTTATCCCGTACCTCACCGGGCGTGATCACAAACGGCGGATTAGAGACGACGACGTCGAACTGCGAACCAGCAACCGGTTCAAACAGCGAACCCAACCGGGTTTCAATCTCAACCTCATTCAGTGCCGCATTGAACTGTGCATAGTCGAGCGCGCGGGCAGAAATATCGGTAGCCACCGCATGCGCACCCGCTTTTGCCGCAAGAATTGCATGAATCCCGCACCCAGTTCCCAAATCCAACACCTGTTGGCCCGGCTCATAATGAGCAAGACCGGCAAGGGTGCGAGTCGCTCCGCCCACACCCATCACATGATCGGTGTTATGCCGTGCTCCTTGGAGTGAACCCCGATCAGAGGCAATCCAGACCAGTTCCTCACCAGCAGCCACCGGCACAAGCTGACACCGTGCCCGCACCCCATCATCGGTACGTTCCAATAGCTCTGCCAAACCATCGCAACCATCAGCGTCACGGTAGGTGCACGGAATCGCGAGCGCAACGTCGTCGTCCGATAGGGTATCGCCTGTCCACCACAATCGGACAAGTAGCCCCAACTGACCACCAACTCGTTCGACAGCAAGCTGTGCCGGCACGGCTTCGTCACGTCCCAGAGCCGCGAGCGCCTCTTCGCCCAAGGTTTCCGCAATGTGATCGAGGGTGTAGTTACGCAGATCGGCCCGCAAGGCATCAAAAAACTGGAAATCTTTCATAGCACTATTATGCCGGGCGAATCACTGCAGTCGTAAACCCAGCTTGTTCTACCTGAGCTACGAGGCCCTCCCATGTATGCCGCCATGCCGGCAGATCCCACTCGCGTGCTTGTTCTTGGAACTGCGCTGATGTGCCGCGCTCGCGGGCCTCTTGGAGTGCAAAATTCTCAACCCCGCGCTCCCGTAACGCGCTGATGATATCCGGTAACTCGCGGGCAACAGTGGAACCTGGGTAGACGGTTGTTCGCACCTCGTAGGTGAGCGGCTGATTCGTTGTACGACGACGATCCACGTCAGCTAACAAAATATCAAGGCACTGCCAAGCTTTAGCTCCCGCATCGACCCCGATAATAGGACGGTAGCCAGTGGCGCTAGCTTTGATGTCTAAACCCACCCAATCGACGTCGGACACCACGTCGGCAAACCGCGCCGGATAGGCTCCGGCAGTATGTAGTCCGATCCGAAATCCGAGCTCGCGTACCTCTTGGATTGCTGGAACCAACGCCGGCTGACGGGTCGCTTCCCCACCGCTAAACACCACGCCGTCGAGCAGGCCCCGGCGGCGTTCCAAAAAAGCTCGCACGTCCTCCCATGCAACTTGGCCATTTGCACGTGGATCCATCAGCTCCGTGTTTTGACAATACACGCATGACCACGGGCAGCCCTGCAAGAAAACAGATGCGCACAGTGCGCCTGGCCAATCGATCGTTGACAACGGAACATAGCCGGCAATCGCAAGGTCAGACGCACTGGTTACTGTGGTAGGCATTTATGACAGAGCTTTCTCCACGAACATCTTCCGCTCCGCATATTCGCCTTTCTTGCCAATGTTGAAGGATTGAACTGGCCGGAAGTAGCCCATCACGCGCGTCCACACTTCACACTTTTGCGGTTCAGCCTCGGGACGGGTCTGTGCGCAGGTCGGGCAGGTTTCGTGCTCACCCTTGAGGTATCCGTGGACAGGGCAAATCGAGAATGTTGGTGTGATCGTGATGTATGGCAAGGAGAACCGAGTCAAAGCGCGCCGAATGATTTCCTTGCATGCATCCGGGGATGAGATCGCTTCGTTCATATACAAGTGAAGGACGGTGCCGCCAGTGTACTTGCACTGTAACTCATCTTGTAGTTCAAGAGCTTCGAATGCATCGTCCGTGAAGCCCACCGGCAACTGCGAAGAATTGGTGTAATACGGCTGGTCAGGGGTACCGGCCTGAATAATATTCGGATAGCGCTTGGCATCTTCTTTTGCCAGCCGGTAGGTGGTGCCCTCAGCCGGGGTTGCTTCGAGGTTGTACAGATTTCCGGTGCGCTCCTGGAAATCGACGAGGCGCGCATTAATATGATCAAGCATGTCAGCCACCATGGCGTGTCCGCGTTCATCAGTGATGTCGAATTCATCAAGGGTGAAGTTGCGAACCATCTCATTCATACCGTTAACACCGATGGTTGAGAAGTGATTGTTAAGTGTGCCGAGGTAGCGCTGGGAGTACGGGTATAGCCCACCGTCCATAAACCCTTGAACTGCTTGACGACGACGCTCAAGCGTATCGCAAGCCACCTCCAGCAGTGTGTCCAATCGTTCGTACAGACGCGGCAAATCACCAGCATATAGATAGCCCAAGCGAGCCATGTTCATGGTGACTACGCCGATGGAACCGGTTAATTCAGCTGAGCCAAACAGTCCGTTTCCGCGCTTGAGCAGCTCACGCATATCCAGTTGCAGGCGACAACACATGGAACGAATCATGCCCGGATCGAGCTCGGAGTTGATGAAGTTTTGGAAGTAGGGCAGGCCGTATTTTGCAGTCATTGCAAACAAAAGCGTGGCGTTTTCGGAGTCCCATTCAAAATCTTTAGTGATGTTGTAGGTAGGAATCGGGAAGGTAAATACGCGGCCGTTGGCATCGCCTTCGATCATGACTTCCATATAGGCACGGTTGATCATAGCCATTTCTTCGGCAAGTTCGCCATAGGTGAAGTCGCAGAGCTCATCTCCGATGATTGGGTTTTGTTCTGCGAGGTCTGCTGGGCAGTTCCAGTCGAAGGTGAGGTTTGTGAACGGACATTGGCTGCCCCACCGTGATGGCACGTTGAGGTTGTAGATCAATTCTTGGATATTTTGTTTAACATCGTCAAACGAAAGCTGATCGAGCCGCACGAAGGGTGCCATGTAGGTGTCGAAAGAGGAGAATGCCTGAGCTCCTGCCCATTCATTTTGCAGAGTGCCGAGGAAGTTGACGATCTGACCACAGGCAGAAGAGAAATGCTTAGGCGGGTTGGACGCGATAGCTCCAGAAACACCGTTGAAGCCTTCTTCTAGAAGACGGCGAAGGGACCAGCCAGCACAATAACCAGAGAGCATATCGAGATCATGGATGTGAAAATCTCCGTCACGGTGAGCCTGGCCAGCTTCATCGGAGAAAACCTCATCAAGCCAATAGTTGGCAACCATTTTTCCGGCGTTGTTAAGTATCAAACCACCGAGGGAATAATCTTGGTTGGCATTGGCATTCACGCGCCAATCTGAACGTGTGATGTATTCCTGGATCGATTCGACTGGGTCAATATGATGTTTCATCATCATGCCTCTCTACTTCACCGTTTCTTGTCCCATCAGCGTACCTTAATCACTATATGTAGACATAGCTAAACACACCCACCCCACATATAGTGATAGTGTCGCTAAAAAATCTCAGCGTTAAACTATGGCTAAAACTCGCGGAGGACACACCTCCTCACTCAAAAGTTCACTATTTCATTATGACTCACGTCACTTTTTGGGACGTTGGACTGTATCATCTAGCGAGCCGATTTGGTTAAAAAATGAGACACTACGTTCATGACTTCCTTGCCTGAATCGTTTTCTGAATTCATCACGGGCCATATCCAGATCCCACCACGCGAACCACGCTATGGACGATGGGGAAAAGTTGTACCGGAAGCAGTTCAGAGCACACTCAAGCAATACGGAGTTATGCGCCCGTGGCTACATCAGGCTCGAGCAATCGAGACTCTTGCCCACGGTTCTAACGTCGTGGTTGCCACTGGAACCGGTTCTGGAAAATCCCTTGTTGCATGGGTTCCTGCCCTTAGTATGCTCACTAATTTTTCGACGTCAACATCGTTATCTAACCACACTCACCGGCCAACAACTTTATATCTTTCTCCTACAAAAGCCCTCGGCGCAGATCAACGCACAAACCTCGAACAGTTAGCCACCGCCCTCGATCCCCATATTACTGTTGCCTCAGCGGATGGTGACTGCGATACTGCGGCTCGCCGTTTTGCTCGAGACTACGGCGATATTGTGCTAACTAACCCTGACTTTCTCCATTATTCGATGCTCAGCAGACATACTCAGTGGGCACGGTTATGGCGTGGACTGACCTACATTGTGGTAGACGAGTTCCATCACTACCGAGGAAACTTTGGCGCAAATGTCGCGCTTATTTTACGGCGCACGTTGCGCATCGCTGCTCACTATGGCGCCCATCCGCGCATCATTTTCCTTTCTGCAACAGTTCATAATCCTGCGCATGCAGCTCAGCGGTTCTTGGGTGATGCCTTCGGTCCAGTAGTTGCAATAACTGAGGACGGGTCACCGGCCGGCCCGCGCGATATTTACACAATGACTGGTAGCGACAATTCCTATGAACAAGCTAGTGACCTTGCTGCCGAACTCGTGGCAAGTGGAAATCAACTGTTGACGTTTGTTCGTTCCCGATCAGGCACCGAACGAGTTGCGGAATTAATCCGCGAAAAACTCGGCAATATTTCGCCAGAGTTGAGTTCCCACGTAGCAGCGTATCGTGGCGGATATTTACCAGAAGAGCGACGTGAGTTAGAATCCCAGTTACGCAGCGGGAAGATTCGTGCGCTTGCTACAACTTCAGCTTTAGAACTCGGTATTGATATTGCTGGATTAGATTGCGTAGTCGTGACCGGCTGGCCGGGGACTCATGCATCTTTCCAACAACAAATTGGCCGAGCTGGACGCTCCGGCACAACTGGCTTAGCAGTTTTTATCGCTCGCGACAATCCACTCGACCAGTTCATCGCTAGTCACCCGGAGATGCTCCGATCTCACGGCACAGAGTCACCTACCTTCGATCCAACCAATCCTTGGATTTTGCCAGCACATCTGGCTGCTGCCGCACATGAGCTTCCCTTAACATCGCAAGATTTACCAATCTTCTCACTCACTGACACCAAATCACTTGATGATATGACCGCTGCAGATCTGCTACGTCAACGACCACGTGGTTGGTTCTGGAATACCGCTACCCGAATAGATCCTCACGGCCTCTTAGACCTACGCGAAGCAGGTCATACTATTTCCATCGTCAATTCCGCAGACGGAAGTGTGCTTGGGACAGTCGACGCTGCACAGGCAGACACCACCGTATTTCCTGGCGCGATCTATCTTCACCAAGGGGCACCTTTTGAGATCGAAGGCGCAACGGAGGACACTGTTCTGGCCCATCCAGCTCCAGACACAGATATCCGCACCTATGCTCGTACTGAAACAAGCGTTGACATCGTCTCTACTACGCACCGCTTTACCCTCCCTGATGGACAGTGGTGCTACGGAATGGTCAATGTTCGCTCACAAGTAGTTGGCTATGACGTGCGCCGAGTAAGTGACGGCGTTTTTCTTGGCACTGTTCCATTGGAACTTCCTGTTCGCGAATTTGTCACGGCAGGAACCTGGCTGACGCTTAACGAGTCTCTTACCAGAAAAACTGGGATCTCAACAGCAAACTTACCGGGAGCGTTACATGCCGCGGAACATACAATGATCGCGCTGCTTCCGTTACTTGCCACCTGTGACCGTTGGGATATAGGCGGATTATCCACCGCTGTCCATCCACAGACAACACAACCAACTATCATCATTCACGATGCTATTCCGGGCGGTTCCGGCGCCGCCTTGCGAGGATTTTACGCCGGACCGCACTGGTTAAAAACAACGTTGGAAACATTGACTACGTGTCCATGCGTGGACGGATGCCCATCATGTGTCCAATCGCCCAAGTGCGGCAACAACAACAATCCATTATCGAAAGACGACGCTTTGTTACTCACGGCAGCAGGGCTGGATCAATTTCATAACGCGGCCCAGCAGTGGCCTTGGCATGAAAATCAAGACGAATCCATCCTAACTGCGGGTGACTTGTAGCTAGAATACTGACTTTAGCTCCAGCAACTGAACAAGAAAGATCCATCCCTGCGGCAAGCTGGCTCGCAACTTGGCAAGCACGCTGAGAGTCAGAAGTTTCCCGATACACTTGAGCTGCAGATAGCGCCGCCAAATCCGTTACATCTTGAATGTCTTGCTGGCGTTCACCAGCCCACCCAAGCCCAGTTAATACTCCACCCAGAGCAAGCAGTACTGTCATCACCCCGATCATTAAAACTGTAGTTGACCCAACTTCTGTTATGTGCTCTTTACTATTACTCATCTGGTTCCATCACCACCTGACGAGAACCAGATAGTTCTACTCCTAGCCAAGTCATAAAAGTTGGAACTTTTTTAACCACAGTAATATTGGCGTACGGACCAAAACGATTAATTCGTACTTCATCGCCTCGCGCTTCTACCTGCGATACAAGCCCATTTACTGCACCTTCACCATGCAGTGCATATTCACGCGAAATTTCGCGGGCCTGATGCTCTGCTTCCGTCACATACATCCAGCCGATCAACGGCATAGAAATCATGACGATAACTGCAAGTAGCGGACCAATACTCAGGGCGGTTTCAACGCTCACCATCCCCGGTTCACGATCTTTATTCATTCTAATTCCCCTAGAGTTACATACCTTTCTGTGGTGACCACGCTTGGTAGCCACCACAGAAAATCGTTGCGATTATTAGGTAATCAGGTACATCATCGGACGAGGACTACCCAATAAAAGATCGAAACAGAAATTTAAAGAGTGCGGCAAATAATTCTCTGAACCAATCTTGCTGGGCAATCCAGATTAGGACACCAGCAATACTCGTTGTAGCAACTGTCCCCACTGCATATTCAGCCGATACCATGCCATCCTCTACTCGCGACCACGGCTGTTTCCGTAGGCGTTTCACTAGAGCTTTCATTCCATTCTCCTTTATTGTTTGATAATGTTTAGTCACGTTTGGTGACATTTTTAGTATGTCAAACACTCACCGACTTTTAGGCCTAGATCCCAAACCCGTGGATTTCTTTTTTACTTTCAGAGTTTGTGGAAAACTCATATCCACTACTTCCCTACCACAAGGTTGCTGCCGCACCAGCAACCACTGGCACAACACCAAGAATCACAAATGCAGGAAGGAAGCACAGCCCCAACGGCAACACTAACGTTGCCCCGAGCCGAGCAGCTGCCTCTTTTGCACGACGCGCTTGTGTAAGCCGTAGTGTTCGCGCACCACGCTCCAACAGCGGTAGCGGTGCAACACCGTCAACCCAAGCAGGCTGGAGCGTTTGGGCGAGAATATCGAAGCCCTCAACGCCTTCCCACGCTTCCTTCCACGAAGCTCCCATGACCAGCATGTTCGCCACTTCATGTAGTTTCTCTCCTGGACTAGACCTCAGACCAACCTCGATCCCAGTCAAGGCACTACCTAGACTACGTAAAACGTCTGGAACAGAGTTTCCAGATAATAAAGTAGCGGCCGCAACATCTAGCACGACCGCCATATCAACTCGCCCGATCCGAGGCTTATTCACTGTCAGGGGTTTTCGAATTGGAGCAACCATCACGAATCCCATCATGATTGCAAGCACAACCAGCATTTATAGTTCCTCACTTTCCTTCCGGGCTCTAACAACTAATCTCCGCACCCACCACAAACCGGCACATTCGGCACCTAGTCCAAGTAGTAAGACGCCAAACCCTACGAGAGACGAAAGAAAAAACTCAATGGGGTGCGCGCCTAGTAAAGTTCCGAAACCAATTCCCACGATTGGTAAAAACGCCAACATAAAGGCAGACGTTTGCGGTCCCGCTAGCGCAATGTCACGAGCCGCCACTGCTTCACCAGCTTCAGTTATCCCATTGGCACACGAATCCAACACATCAGCCACCGGAGCTCCAGTACCCTGAGACATCCGACAAACCAAGAAAGCAGCCGGCAGTGCCGACGTCGTAGCTGGCGGAATTCGACGTCGTTTTCGCTGCCACCACGATAAATTCCATATCTGCTGTAATGGCACTGGGACGCCGTCGTCGGACAAAAATCGGCCACCGGTCTCCCCGGCATAGCCTTCATCGATACCGCACTGACGTAACGTACGCTGCCAGGCCTGCTCTACCGAAGAACCAGAACGCAACCGCGTTGCTACCTCTGACATCACCATTCCCATGTCCATATTTCGCGACTTTTTCCTTGCCGGTTTCCGACGACGACGTAGCCCTACACGCACAGCTCTTTCCGAAATACTAGGCACACTCACGAATGCCACAACCGCAATCACAACAACGATAAACATCCTGCTCCTAACCGCTTCGATAGACGTTGGACTCCCGGTCCAGCCGTAACTTTCCCATCAGTCACTGTCAGGGCAGGTTCGCTTACGAGTTCTCCACCAACGCGGCTTAAAGTGGCAATCTCTGCTATCCCACGCCACGGTCCACGACGTTCCACATGGATCACCGCGTCTAAAGCACTTGCCGCTTGTGCCGCAACAGTTCCTTCATTCATATGCGCCAACGCACCCAACGCCACCAATCGAGCTGGCACATCACGTGCCGAATTTGCATGGATCGTTGCCCATCCTCCCTCATGCCCCGTATTGAGTGCACCAAGCACATCGCGTACCTCTGCTCCACGGCACTCGCCGAGCACAATCCGATCTGGACGCATACGCATTGCAGCACGCACCAAATCGCTCATTGTCACTTCGCCAGCTCCTTGAACATTTGCGCGGCGCACCTGCATATGAACCACATGCGGATGCTCTGGTGCTAACTCCGCTGATTCTTCGATAATCAATATGCGTTCTCGATGCGATATCCGGCTTAGCATCGCGTTGAGAAAAGTGGTTTTTCCAGCACCCGTAGCACCCGAAATAATCACATTGGCCTTGTGTTGTACCATCGCTTCAATTACGGGGACAAGCTGGTGCGGAACCGAACCTGCCTGAGCCAATTCTTCAAGTGGCATCACCTGGGCCCGATGAGTACGTAACGAAATCAACGTACCAGAGGCAGATAGCGGCGGTATTACCGCATGCAGTCGGACACCTGAGGCAAATGTGCCATCAACAATTGGACTGGAATCATCTAAGCGCTGCCCACATAAAGCAGCCAAGCGGACCGCGAGCGCACGCACGCCAGCGCTAGTCATTAGCATGGCATCGTCACGATGGATCTTGACCGCAGTCATACCCGCTCCCCGGTCAACCCAAACATTTCTTGGTCCATTGACTACTACATCGGTTACGCGCGGATCTTCCAACAGCGGCCCAATCGTTGCTCCAGCACCGATAACTTCGTGGCGGACCTGAGCATCTGCAGCTGCGACATCATCACTAGTAAGCAGATCGTGTTGCGCTCGAATTGCTTGAGCTTGGCTGTCCCCAGCAGCCAAGCGACGCCGGATCATAGCGATCTGTTGAACTGATAAACGCATTATGACGCCACTGATTCTTTAATGACAGTCCACAATCGATTAATATCTTTCCCCGTTTTAGATGTTGCCCGGTCTCCAGGAACTAAACCGTGATCGCAATCAGCTCGCATGGATCGCATTCGTCTAACCCCATACACGTCGCCATATTCTAAGGAGGTCGCCACGTGGTCTGCTTCAAGATGTGATTTCACTGTGTTGGCAACAATAATTGGACGTACCTGCGCGCCGATTTCCTGATTTTTAATTCGGCAGGCGTCCACATTTGCCACCGATGGACCGGTCACTAATATAAGAACGTCGCACCAACGCAACCAATCGCGTTGGCTATCCCAATCAGTTCCCATGACCCCCATATCGAGGAATGTCCAGGCATGGACTTGAGCCAGTGCCGAAATAATACCCGAACAGCTACGAGGGAACTCCGCGTGATCGCCTTCATTACTTGCAAGAACATGCACACCGTGCCAATTAGCGAGGGAATCTGCCAATTTTCCAGGCAATAGTGTGCCTCGCACATGTCCAACATCGAGCCGAGAGCGACCTTCGCACGCCGAACCCAAGAGCATTTGCCACGAATCCGATGCCCGATTGAGATCAGCAAGCGCTACCGGGTTTCCCTCACTACTGGCCAATCGGGAGAGCCAAGCTGCCAGGCTAGATACCCCCGCGCCCCCATGTGCTCCAGCTAGACCAACAACTGTTCCTCGAACGGTAGCGCCAACAGAGCTCATCAGCGCCATAACATCGGCCGCATCATCACGAATATGGAATTTGGCTATGCCACGAGCAAAATACGAGGCGAACATATCGTGGAACTGTGCTGTCACCATCAGCGGGGTAGTACCGTGCGATTGGAACGTTAAAACCCCGTCTACAGTCCGATCCGATTCCGGGACAGATTGAAAATCTAGCCCGACTATCTGTGCTAATCGGCGTAGTTCGGTTTCTATGTTTTCGTCATTGCCACGATATAGCACTGAGACTAGTTCTAGTTCGGGCACTTTGTGCGTCGTCGTTTTCATGTAATCCACTGTGCGCTACCTGACGCATCTGTCGTGCGCCAGAATCAAAATCCGTGGAAAACGTAAATTATCCACAGTTTTTCTGCATGGTCTGCCTAACTTTTCCGCCGAAACACCGGCAACTTCGCAGAAATATTGCCGTGATAACGATAGCGTGGAACTAACAAGTAATAGGAGGAATCGTGACTACACCAAACGATCCGTATAACTCGGCCACCCCACGGCCATTTGATGACGACGACATTCTCGCTCCAATCGCTGAGAATCCCGAACGCCCGCTGCCAAAGGCTACGCCCGAACAAGTCGGTGCGGACATGGTAGTGACTGATGACGCTCCAGACTTCGGCGAACTGGCACCTATTCCTCAGCCACAAACAACAGCCGAACCACACTACAGCGCTAATGAATTTGCACTCGACGAACCGTACAGCACCATGCCAGATCCAGATCTACCGGCGGCGTCGTCGAACACACAAGCCAACCCGAATCCAACGCTAGGTAACTTCCTCGGGGAGCCAGTGGCCACTCCAGTAGCCTCTGTGCCTGTCGAAACAAGTGCTCCCGAGCCAGTATCACCAACGCGCACGTCGGTCATGGAAGGTCCCGACGGTGAACCAACATTTGCCGATACCCACGACGATTGGGGAACGGACCCCGGCGACCTCGACTCCATCCCAGATGAGCCGAAAGGTCGTGGCTGGCTACACGTAGGCGGATTCTTCCTCACCATTTTGCTACTTCCAGTGGCCTGGTATTTTATTTCCGACGCCGGAGCTCGCCTTTACCTGGTTGACAACAACCCGTGGGAAACCAAGTCCTTCGCACTATTCCCGTTCGTTGAACTAATCGGCGGATTAGCAGTCATCACCCTGATCTGGCTGACTGCTCGGGCAACATCTCTTGGCGCACAATTCTGGGGCGCAATCATCACACTATGTGGACTAGCTGCCCTGATCACGCCGGCGTCAGCACAACGCGCAATTACATGGCTCGATAACCAGATCGGTAGCTACAACGCGTTCACCGGCAACGTCATTCACCACATCGAACTCGATTTCGGCACCGGCCGGGTTGCGATTCTTGGATTCATGCTCTTCATGACCGGCATCGTGGCACACGCAGCTCGCCGTCGTGGCCAAGTTTACGCAACCGCAATAACACGACGTGAGCTCATGCTCCCTGCTGAATCCACCGAGTCAACCGAGAACAACTAAGTTATCTGAAAGATCAGCTCGCTATGCCCGCCGATATCACCTGTGTTACTCTCCCCGGCCCATGGGAGCACCGGTTAATCCAAGCTAACGGAGCACAATTCCATATTGTGAGTGCCGGAGAATACTCCGAGTCCAAACCTCTCGTGATGCTCATCCACGGATTTCCACAATATTGGTGGGCATGGCGGCACCAGATTGCCGCAATCGCTGAAGCCGGCTACCAAGTCGTAGCTATTGATCAACGCGGCATCGGCGGATCTGACAAAACACCACGGTCAGAAGACGGTTTTACGTTAGCTAATGACCTCATCAAAATTGTGCATACGCTCGGTGCCCGCAAAGCCATACTCGTTGGGCAAGGTCGCGGCGGCGCACTAGCATGGTCAGCAGCGTCAATGGAACCAGAGCTCTTTGCCGGGCTCATGACCTTCTCCTCGCCACATCCGCGCACACTACAGCGCATCGGAACGCATGTAACTCTGCGCACCTGGAAATATGCGCTCGTTACCGCATCTCGTTCACTGTCAAAACGCGCCTTACTTGACGAAAACCGTATTCAGCGGATGCTCCGCGAATGGTCAGCCCCCGGAAACATGGGTGCCGTAAGCGAAGCCCATAACTATGCGCAGGCGTTAGCCCTGCCAATGGCAGCAGATATCGCCGTCGATCAACTGCGGTGGACGTATCTTGCCCAGCAGCGCCCGTCCGGTCGTGCATATTTACGCGAATCGGCGCACGCTATTAAAATTCCAGTCTTCACAGTTCGCGGCGAATATGATCCGCTACTTCCTGCCCGAGCATGGAGTAAAGACACCGAATTTGCTATCGGGGATTATCAACACGTCGTTATTGCGAACGCTGGCCATTTTGTTCCCGAAGAAGCTCCAAATCAAGCAACCTCGCTGATTGTGGACTTCCTACACCGTATTGCCGGGTAAATTATTCGCTATCGAAACTGGGACAAATATCTGCCAGTGGGCATTCTAGGCATGCAGGTTTACGCGAATGGCACACTTGCCGGCCATGATCTATCACCCGGTGACAAATCGTAGTCCACTGCGGCTGTGGCAAAATCTTCGCCAGTTCCATTTCAGCTTTAACCGGATCCGTTTCTCGGGTCCATCCCCAGCGCCGCGATAACCGGCCAACATGGGTATCAACCGTGATCCCGGGGATCCCAAACGCGTTCCCAAGCACCACATTTGCGGTTTTACGTCCCACTCCCGGCAACGTAATTAATTCTTCGAGCGTGGCTGGCACTACGCCATCGAACCGTTCTATCAAACCGTTGGCAAGCCCATTAAGCGAGCGCGCTTTGGCGCGATAAAATCCAAGCGGATGCAAAATTTCTTCCAGCACCTCTAATGGTGCGCCGGCCATCGTCGTCGGATCCGGAAAATTAGCAAACAACGTTGGGGTCACCGAGTTGACTCGCGCATCAGTTGTTTGCGCAGACAGCACAGTGGCCACTAGCAGTTCGAAAGCATTACGATGCACCAACGCACACGCCGAATCTGGATAGTTTTCAGCTAGGCGATCTAAGATAACTGCCGCTTGTTCGCGCCGACCAGCTAACGAACGCGGCCGGGGCGGAAAACGCCGCGGGCGACCCTTTTTCGATTGTGCCATGCATTTCTCCTTCGCTTATAAGCCTAAATGCCACACCTAGCAAACACCTATTTAACGATTTTATTGACCCAAATCTTCCGTTAAGCGTGCCTAATGCGCTAAAACGTGGCAAACTTAGTTACGTATGACCTCGCACACACGCGCAGGTCTTGTCCTAGAAGCCGTTACTATTGAAAGGAATTCGGATGGATTCCACCGTTTTGGCTCATGTAGAGCTTTTCCGGGAATTGGACGACGCCGATCGCGCCGATCTTCTCTCCCTCATGTCCGAGACCACTTTGAAGCGTGGCGAATCGCTTTTCCACGAAGGTGATTCGGGAGACCGTCTCTACGTAGTCACTGACGGTAAAGTCAAACTCTCCCATACCGCTGACGATGGTCGCGAGAACCTTATTGCAGTTCTCGGCCCTGGCGAAATCATTGGTGAACTCACCCTTTTTGATTTGGGTGCACGCTCCTCAACTGTCACCGCTATTGCAGCTACCAGCCTGCTGTCCTTGTCTCACAAGGACATGATGACCTACATTGATTCCCACCCAGCAATGGCGAAGTCGATGTTGCGGGAGTTGGCTCGTCGGTTACGTACCACGAATCAGCAGATGGCAGATTTGGTGTTCTCCGACGTTCCTGGCCGTGTTGCCAAGGCATTGTTGGATTTGGCTGAGCGCTTCGGTGAACGTACCCAAGAAGGTATTTACGTTGCGCACGATCTAACTCAGGAAGAGCTGGCTCACTTGGTTGGTGCTTCGCGTGAGACCGTGAATAAGTCACTGGCTGACTTCACGTCACGTGGTTGGATTCGTCTTGAGGGTCGCGCAGTTTTGTTGATTCAGGTTCAGCGCCTGCAGCGTCGCGCTCACTGATATCGTACTTTCACTATTCGGGGGATGGACTTAACGGCCCATCCCCCGAATTGTGTTGTCAATTGTACGACGACGGCGAATTACGCCCTGTTGTCGAAAGTTATTGCTTTTCACGCTTCATATAGGCAACGGGGTTCTGACTGCCGTTGGGTCCAGGAACTACGGTAACGAGTTCCCATCCGTCCTCGCCCCATTGGTCAAGGATTGCTTTCGTATTGTGTACTAATAACGGCAACGTAGCATATTCAAATTTCTTCATAACTCTAGCCTACTGGCAAAATGCTGATCACGGAATATGCAATTTTATCCGAGCCGGGGAACTCTTCCAGCGCGTAATTCGACTGCGAATTGTTCAGTGGAATTATTCAAGCGTTCAAACCAATTATCTTCATCAGGGTAGCGGCGATGTATTGCACGCCGTTCACGTTCTGTTAAACCACCCCATACCCCGAAAGTAGCATGCGAGTTTAGCGCATCGGCTAAACATTCCAACCGTACTGGGCAGGAAAAACATACGTTGCGCGCTTGCCGTTGGGCAGCTCCACGAACGAAAAGTGAATCAGGATCCATCGTGGCACATGCCGCATGAACAGCCCATGTTTGCTCTTCATATGCCAAACTCATATCGAAAACCTTCCGATTAAGGCTCCGTTGCCTTATAATCTCGTGACCTATACCACTACCATGGTAGCGGTTTACCAGGGAAAATTCACATCGATATTTTTACCAAGATAGTCTACGTCACGCGCACAGAAGTCATTTTGGCAGTATTCTAAACATATGCCTAATCATTCACGGAACTTAACGACGCAGCAAGCATTAGCAGCTCTGCTGTCTTTCTTCATGCTTTGTGGACTGGGCGGTAGCCTGTTGGCGGCAATGGCAATTCCAGTTGCTGCCACCTCTGGAACCGCAGTAAACGCAGTGACAAAGATATTTGACGATTTACCTACGGAGATTGACTTCACCACGCCATCCGAGGTGTCAACGATCGTCGCTGCAGATGGTACGAAGCTTGCTAGTTTTTATTCCGAGAACCGCATTGTTGTCGCTTCCGAAAATATTTCGCAGTTCATAAAAGACGCTGCCGTTTCGGTGGAAGATCAACGTTTTTATCAGCACAACGGAATTGATGCACAAGGAATTTTAGGCGCCGCGTTTTCTAATTTGACTGGCTCGCAACTAGCTGGTGGCTCTACGATCACCCAGCAGTACGTGAAAAATGCGTTGATCGAAAAGGGTCGTATTGCCGACGATGACGAACAGATCGCCGCCGCCACTGAGCAAACTATTGCACGAAAGCTCAACGAAGCCCGGTATGCAGTAGCTGTAGAAAATCAGATGTCCAAGGACGAGATTCTCACCGCTTATTTGAATATTGCTCAGTTCGGCCCCTCCCAGTATGGCGTTGAAGCAGCATCGCGTTACTATTTCTCGAAATCAGCTAAAGATGTGACGTTGGAACAAGCAGCAATGCTTGCAGGTATCACCCAGGCACCAGGCCGGTGGGATCCGGTGACTAACCCAGAAGGGGCACTCAAGCGTCGAAACATCGTGTTAGGCACGATGCTTGAACAAAAGTACATTGATCAAGAACAATACGATGCCGCTTCAGCTGTATCAATTGAGGACATGTTGCAGGTTTCGCCGTCGTATAACGGTTGTGCCGAAGCCGGAATCTCCGCATACTTCTGTGAATACGTGGTACGCGATGTACTCAATTCTGACTTGCTCGGCAAGACTCGTGACGAGCGAATTCAAAAACTTTATCGCGGTGGTCTAACCATCCATACCACAATCAACCCATCGGATCAGCAGGCTGCTTACGATTCGATTGTTGCTCAGGTTCCAGTTGGCGATCCGTCCGGAATTGATATTGCTCTTTCATCGGTTGAGCCAGGTACCGGAAAGATCCGTGCCATGGTTCAAAATCGTCCATTTGGCAACCCTTCGGAAGAACAGCCCACTGCTACTAAGGTCAATAACAACGTTGGCGAAGACATGGGCGGTGGTGCTGGATTCCAGGCTGGTTCTACTTTCAAGGTCTTCACTTTAGTTGACTGGATCGCTAAGGGACACAGCCCAAACGACGTCGTCACCGGTGATCGCACTATTACAATTCCGGCACAAGACTGGAAGATTTCATGCGCCCCGGGGTTTGCGGCTACATTTAGCCCTACTAATAACCTTGGAATCGGATATGGCCGGGTAACAGTAGCAAATGCAACTCGTGACTCGTTGAATACTTCGTTTGCTCAAATGTCATCCAAACTCGATCTGTGTGACATTACGAAAACCGCCGCATCTATGGGAGTACGGCGTGGATCCTATGTTGATCCTGAACTTGCTAAAGAAGTAAAAGATGCCGGCATGCAAGGCGTGAAGGAAGGCGATATTGCCCCGATTCTTCCGCGCCCTTCGCAAGTACTCGGTGTCAACCCAGTTATCCCACTGTCGATGGCTTCAGCAGTTGCTACGCTTGCCGCAGAAGGTAACGCCTGTACCCCGCATTCATTTACCCAAATTACCGATAGCAATGGGAAAGTTATTGCCGAGCAACAACCAG
Organism: Arcanobacterium phocae; assembly: GCF_018913465.1. Classification (GTDB taxonomy): domain Bacteria; phylum Actinomycetota; class Actinomycetes; order Actinomycetales; family Actinomycetaceae; genus Arcanobacterium; species Arcanobacterium phocae_A. The sequence continues at coordinate 34,660 of NZ_JABAPM010000003.1, forward strand.
AATGTCAACAGGTCATCGATAAAGATGTAGCCCGTACCACCACAACCGTGCTCCAGCGTGTTGTGCAACCCGGTGGTACCGGTGCTACTGCTCAACTCGCGGGCGGTCGTCCGTCTGCCGGCAAGACCGGTACCGGTGATGATTCCTTCCATGCGTGGCATATTGGCTACACTCCACAATTAGCATCGGCAGTATGGACTGGTCATATGAACGGCAATATTCCAATGCTTGACGTTACTGTTAACGGGCGATTCCACAAGATCGTTTACGGTGGTAGTTTGGCTGGACCGGCCTTCAAGTCGTATATGAACGCGGCACTAGCTAATCAGCCAATTGTCCAGTTCACTCGTCCATCAAAGCCAATTAAGGCGGTAGCAAAAGCAGATTCAGAGAATAAAAACGAAGAGGGAACTACTATTCCGTCAGTTATTGGTATGACTGAGTCAGATGCTGTTTCGACGTTACAATCCGCCGGATATGTGGTGGCAGTCGGATCTGATTATTCTGATCAGCCAGTTGGACAGGTAGCTCGCCAAGAACCTAGTGGCCATGCCGAACCGGGTAGTCAAATCAATCTGTGGCTATCGATCGGTCCTCGTCCATGAAAAATATTGCGACCCGTATTCTTGGCGCACTCACAGTCGCTGGAGCGTTATCGCTATGCGGAGCGCTAATTCACGCTCAGTCATATCAGGTTCGACGTCGGACCGTTATTCTCCCGCGTACCAAGAGCCAAAAGAACGCTACCACTGCGTCAACGCTACGCATCGTACATATTTCAGATACTCATTTGCTGGCTCATCAACGTCGCCGGCGGGCTTTCTTAGAATCTCTGGCTGAGTTAAGTCCAGATTTCATTGTTCTTACCGGCGATCTTATCGCGGCTGATTCTGCGATCCCTGCGATATTAGCCGATCTAGAACCATTGTTGTCCGTCCCTGGTGCTTTTGTCTTTGGTTCAAATGATTACTTTGGCCCGGAGCTAAAGAATCCACTACGTTATTTGCGAGGACATACTGGGACAGATGTAGAAAAGAAAGCGTCAGCGGGCCATCGCTTAGCGACCGAGGAACTGAGATCTGGTTTAACAAGCGGCGGTTGGATTGATCTTAATAATGCAAGACACCAGCTGAATGTCAACGATTGGACGCTTGACCTAGTAGGCATTGATGATCCCCATATTGGACTGCATCAGATGCCTCAGCCGCGTGAAACAACACGGGGTTCTGCTGGCTCCTATCTACGCCTTGCGCTCGCGCATGCTCCTTATACGTGGGTGCTGGATATGCTGGACGACGACGACGCTATTCTCGCTTTTGCTGGGCATACACATGGCGGCCAGGTCAATCTTCCCGGCTCTCATGCCCTTGTCACTAACTGCGATCTCCCTCGCAGGTACGCTAATGGTTTGTTTGAATGGCCGCCGCCGAAAAATCACTTAGAAGAACCACATGTAGTGAAGCGCAACGGAACAGTCGTCGCACAAGATAACATGCTGGTTAATGTTTCAGCAGGCATCGGCACTTCACCTTTTACTCCTATTAGAACGTTTTGCGCTCCGGAGGCAATCGTTCTTGACATTGTTTCAGTGTGATCTCTTCCGCAGGCTGAAAGCACGGATTTCCTAAAATCGTCTATCAGCGTTATCATTATGTGGTTGGTAAAACCATACATCGGGGTGTGGCGCAGTTTGGTAGCGCGCTTCGTTCGGGACGAAGAGGCCGTGGGTTCAAATCCCGCCACCCCGACCAAAACAAAATGTCCTCTGGTATACGCGATTGTACACCAGAGGACATTTTGTTTATTTCCTGTTTTGGCTAAAAATTCTATTCTAGATTTTACTTCCAATATTATTGGAAATGTACTTATACCATGTCTACGGAACACGAAGTAATGCCTCATGAATGATTTTCCTAGCTTTAACGACGAAGTTACGACTCCGACTGCGGTAACTCCGCCCCCAGCGAGTACTCAGCAAATGCCACCGCAACAGGGGCAGTTCATTCCACCGACACCGGCACCAGTACCAGTACCACGCATTCCACTTACTCCACAGCAAAAGAAGCGCCGTCTCTTGATTATTATCGGAGTGCTTAGCGTGGTTGTGCTCCTAGCAGCTGGCTTCATCTTCGCTACTATCGTCAACCACAATCGCACTCCCGAAGCTCAAGTTCGCTCATATTTAAGTGCTATCTCCGCAGGGAAGGCAGATCAAGCGAATTCCATTGTTGATCCAGGTATCGCAAATGGTGACAGAGCATTCCTTAATGATGACGTGTTAAAGAACGCCGATCAGAGAATCGAAGTCCTCGATATTCATGAGCTTTCGTCAGATGAAATCGATCAGCGCCGCTACGGAATCATAGATTCACTGTCGGCTAATCTGCCTACTGATGTTGCTGCCTCTCGTTACCTCGGTGATAATTCTGCTGCGGTAGTAGAGGCCACATATAGTCTTGACGGCGTACATCACAGTAGTTACTTCATCGCTACACCAGGTAAAAACGAGAAGCTCATTCTTCACACGTGGAATATCAAGACCCCGCTCATCCGGTCGGTAACAGTAAATACCAAGCTTCCGGGAATCAGCATTGGGAATACGGACGCAGAAGTTGAACAAGATTCTTACCGTACCAAGATATATGTCTATCCTGGAATCTATACAATAACTGAATCGAGCGATTCAAAGTATCTGGCAGCTAAAGAAACTCTTTCAGTTAATTCGAAGAACGAATATATCGACATGGATGCTCAGCTCACTGACGCTGCAGAAAATCTTGTTCTTGATACGGTGAAAAAGCAGTATGACCGCTGTTCTTCCATTGAAGGAAACTTAGATCAGGTGTGTCCCTATGCCGTTAGAAACAAGAACTTAGAGGTGCTTGAACCCGTGACTCCGATTACCACGATCGAGCACATGGGAGATTATGACTTCACTTCAGGCCAAGGGACAATCCGAATTAAGCCGAATCCAACTCCGTTTAATGAGGATCCCGAAGCCAAAGAAATCGAATTTGTTTTCGAAGGTTACATCAGCATCGAAAAAGGCGAACCTAAAGTCAAGCTTTATAACGCACGAGCTATGTGGTGAACTTTCATATTCTATGGGTGGGGCCGGACGATGGTAATCGTCCGGCCCCCTTACCTATGTCTACAGTTTGATAAATTCTTCTGCTGTAGCGTAGGAAGTTTGGGTACCAAGTTTGGTTACTGAATCAGCCGCATACCGATTAGCTTTTTCAAGAGCCAAACGGACATCACCAGTTTCAACAACATAATGACTGAAGCATCCAATAAAAGCATCACCTGCACCTGTGGTATCACGGGGTTGGACATCGAACGCAGGGAGGAGCTCATCTACCCCGTCTGCCATCCACAAAACACCCCGCGATCCGAGCGTGACAATAACATTCTTCATACCCGCTTCTAAGAGAGCTGAAGCCGCATTGCGCACGTCGTCAAGCGTATCAACTGGCATGCCAGTCAATAGTGAGAGCTCAGATTCGTTCGGCATAAAGTACTCACAATCTTTAACATCAGAGAGCACTAGGTTTGGCTGCGCCGGCGCCGGATTGAGCAGAACTGGAATATCATGTTTCTTGCCAAATCGGATCGCAGCATAGACTGTTTCTAGTGGAACTTCGAGCTGCAGTACAATCAGTTTGCACTGCGCTATATCAGCTGCTGCACTATCGATATCTGCTGATGAAAGCTGGGCGTTTGCTCCTTTGATAATCAGGATCGAATTATGCGATTCGGCATCTACAAAAATCGGCGCCACACCAGAACTGCCTTCGGTTCGCATGACATACCGGGTATCGATTCCATTCTTTTCAAAATTCGAAACCGTATTATCCGCAAAAATATCGGTGCCAACACGAGTCACCATCAGCACTTCAGAACCAAGCCGGGCAGCTGCCACTGCTTGGTTTGCTCCTTTGCCGCCACACCCCATCTTGAAATCTGGAGCTTCAAGCGTCTCACCTTCAGCTGGCATACGGTCGATATAGGTAATCAAATCAACCATATTGGATCCGATGACTGCGATATCCATATTTACTCCTTAATTCCTGTGGTGACGATAAATTTACGCGTTTCTCCGGCTGCTAACTCAATGAGCGTACCAGCTTCCTTTGCTGCCAAGAAGCCTTCTGGTCGAGACGTTCCGGGGAGAACAAATGCGGCGACTTGCTGATCTGCGTTGTAAAGCACCCAGCGCGTTGCTACTGGGAACTGTGACGAGTCGAATTCAGTGCGGAAGACGACGCCGTTTTCACCCGCGAGTTCGAACCCTAAATGTTCACCGTATTGGGGTAAATCATCAGCAAAGAAAACAATTTCTGGGTCAAATTCTTTGGCGTAAGCTAGTGAAGATCCATCGATGCGACCATCAAGAATCTGTTCATTGAGTTCGGTCCAGCGCGGAGTTGGATGAACATGCGCTGGAACTGTTGTTCGTAGCTTGAACGCACCGGCAGGAAGAGTTTCTGTCATCACTCCGTTCTCCACAAATGCGTAATTCATGTGACACATGTATTGCAGTGGCATCGGAGCATACTTCGACAAATTCGTAATTTCCATTCCGATGTCGAACATCGACGATCCTGGCCGTAGTTCAACGTGAGGTACTGCCCGATAGTGATGTCCAAAGCCTTGCACGTATTCGTAGCTTGACACGATGCGAACTGCGCCATCGTCGTCGACTTCTAACCAGGCATCATCCATTGTTGAACACGGGAATTCACCGTGAAGAACGTGATCGTCTTCTGGCGATGGACAGCCGGCGGCGAGCAGACCGGAATGGAACGCAAAGCACCCGTAGGTATCAACGATTTCCTGGCATGGTTTAGGCTGACTAAACATATTCGTCATCCGTAAAGACGTTCCGTCAAATTCCGCGTCCCAAATGATCTGGCCCATAAACGGAAGAACTTCAACATACCCGCGGCTGTTTTCTAGTCGGAGCGATTCGACTCCAGACGGGTAACGGAAGGCTCGAACAACAGTGTCATGACTTTCGATAATAGTAGTTGTGCGCTCACTAAACTGGTGACGATGCAATGGAACAGTAATCATTTTTCTCACCTTTCAATTGTTTGGGTAGCTTTTTCGGCACGGTGTTGTTTGACGAAGTAAAGAAGAACGACGACGAAGCACACCAGCGACACCGAGAACGCAAGCTGCATCGAACCTGTGGTATCTGAGACAAGGCCCTGAATAACTGGGATAACAGCACCGCCGATGATGGACATAACGATAACCGCACCACCGGTTTCGGTGTGTCGCTTGTCTTTGATCGAGTCAAGGGTACGAGCATAGATGGTTGCCCAGCAGGGACCAAACAAACCAGACGTCAGAATGGCGGCATACACTGCGGTCATATTAGGAACTGTGATGACCCAAATAAGAGCGGCAACACCACATATTGAATAGCCGATCAAAACAAGGTTTTCGTTGAACTTGGTCATCAGAATGTTTGCTACAAACTTTCCAATAAAGAAAGCCACGAATGCCCAGATCATGTAGTTTGATGCGGTACGTTCGTTGATGGATTCGTCGAGGTTTAACGCGAGACGAATAGTGAACGACCACACTGCAGTTTGCATGCCAACATACATGAATTGGGTAAAAATACCGGTAGCAAAAGTACGGTTTCCAGCTAAGTAGCGCAGCGTCTCACCAATCGAGGCTTTGACCTCTTTATTGTTCGATAGTGGCTTGCAATGCGGGAATTGGGTAACAGCGATAACAAGCATCAGGACTGCCAAGACTACAATGATCCAGCGGTACGGGCCAAGGGTGCGCTGAAGCATGTCTTCAGCAAATTGTTGCCGTTCAACTCCAGTGAGGGAGTCGAGTTGTTTTCCGAGCGATTCCCCCTCGGTAAAGATGAGGTACTTGCCAAGCAAGATGCCGAAAATTGATCCTAGCGGGTAGAACGTTTGTGAAATGTTGAGGCGTAATGTTGCATATTTGCGCGGACCGATCATTGACGAATAGGTGTTTGCTGACGTCTCGAGGAAGGATAGACCTACAGCGATCGCGAATAATGCTGCTAGGAAAACAGTATATGTTGCCATGTGTGAGGCCGGGAAGAACAGCATGCAACCGATGATGTAGAAACTGAGTCCTACGAGCAGTCCTGACTTGTAGGTCCATTTACCAATCACACGCGAGGCTGGGATGGCGAGTAGGAAATAGCCGCCGTAAAACGCTGACTGAACAAAGGCGGATGCGAAGTCTGATAATTCAAAGATTGATTTGAATTGGGTAATTAGGACGTCGTTAAGAGATGCTGCTGCACCCCACATGGGGAAGCAGATGGATAGCAAAATGTATTGCAGGATTGGGGTCTTATTTAAGTACCCGTCTGGTTGTTGCACCGTAGGATCTTTTATTAGTCCAAAGGAAGAATTGGTAGCCATTGGTAAACCTTTCATGGAGTTCGTCATTGAACTTATGATGTGGATTACCTTTAATCTAGCTTTTCGATAACGAGCAGGGAACCACGACAAGTAACGATTGTTCCGCCACAAAAACGTTGCTACAGCAACGAATAATAAGTATTTTGGAATGTATTTAAGCTATTTTTTGGAGCGTTCGTGCTTGAATGGAACATTTGTGCCGACGATATACCGAGCAGTGTGTACATCTGTCACTAATCTATTAACGTATCCACGTTCGAGAGCCGCTTTAACGACGTCGGCTTTCTCCGTACCCCCAGCCACAAGAATCTTTTGTTCTTTATGACGCAACTCTGGCAATGTAATCCCGACAGTACGATTATTAAGATCCGGTAAGCAAATTCGACCTTCACGATCTACAAATCGGGCACAAATATCGCCAACAGAACGCGAAAAAATAATCTCTTTTTCATGAAGAGACAGCGGGCTCGCATTGATTAATTCCCGGTTCGTTCTTACATCACCAACCGTATAGACTGCGATACGAGCATGGACACCTGCGTCCAGCACTCGGCGTACGTGCGGAGTCTGGGTAACCCGTGTTCGCAATGGTACAGACGCCAAAAAAGTCGGCGCTGACAGGTCGTAACATCGTGCGCTGAATGCGGCAGCAAATCGTTCCAGAGTGCTAGGACGTCCAGGGCGTGGTGCCGGATCAGATAATCCGCAACTGAGCTGAATGACATCAACATTCCGACGTGGACGCGGTTCAAGATAATCCGCAACTGTACTCATCGTCCGTGAAGGGACCAACCCAATAGTGTCACCATCACGTACTAGCGAACCTACCAGGTGTGCGCCAGCCCGTCCTAGCGCATCTCGCATCGCGTCTGCTCCGGAACGTGCCGGACTCACTAAAACAGCGTCTAGCAAATGATAGCGACGTTGCAATTCAGCAACCAGTAATTCATCTTGTTCACGCGGATCAAGTACCCGCACCTCAATAAAACCTTGGGCGTGTGCATGAGCTAAAAGTTTTGACACTGTAGGCCGAGATACGTGAAGACGCTGGGCAACTTGTTCCTGATTCAACCCCGAGTAATACAATTTGGCCGCATCAAGAGATTGAATATCGCGACTGTTCAGAGGGTCCATAACTGGATAATAGAACACAACAGCGGACGGAACAATAGATCGATGTTTTCCACCATACATTACACCATCAATGTAGCTGTGTCCTCGATGGCTAGAGGGCCATCGAGGACACAGTACCTACCGGTTATAGACGGTTAGGAATTTGACCGCCGTAGAACAGCTAACGAAGCAGAACCAAGGCTCAACAGGAGAACCACAATTCCTGCTGAGATGCCCACCTGGGCACCGGTTTTGGCCAATACGTTTTCAGTCTTAATAGCAGCTACCTTCTGTGGCTCTTGCGGAGCTTTCTTGCTGCCAGAGACAACCGTCAGCTCAGCAGTAGCCACGAGGCCACCACCGCGCACTTCAACATGGTGTGTACCGGGCTCGAAATCTGTTGGAACGTGCCATGTTATGGTGGCGATTCCCTGCGGATTCGCTTTCACTACACCAACTGTTACCGGATCGGAATGCACACTAAACGTAATCTCTTCACCCGGCTGGAAACCGGTTGCAGTAAACATAATGTCACCACCAAGCTCGATCGTATCTGGGCTTACTGCCACAACTGGCTTCATTTGCGGCTGATCAGAAGTATCCTTGTTCGGGATTGCTGGCGTTAGCGTTGGCGCATCGATCGAAACCCCTGGCTTATTCTTAAGCTCTTTGATTTCCGTTGCCAAAGCTTTATTTTGCTCCTCCAGCTTAGATATCTTATCCTGAGCTTCCTTCAGCTCCGTTTCCACTTTATCTTGAGCAGTTTGGAGCTGCTTGTTTTCAGCTTCGAGATCCGTGATCTTCTTATCGAGCTTCGCGCTCTTTTCTGCAAACTTCTTGACAAGCTCAGCCTTCGCAGCTTCGGCACGGACTAGATCAGCTGTTAGTTTCTTCGCATCACCTTGTGCAGTAGCTAAATCGGCTTCAATCTTCGCAACCTTTGCTTCAGCTGTTGCTAAATCTGACTGAGCTTGTGCTTTGTCAGCTTCCAAAGTTGCTTTTTCGGCAACGAGCTTTGCATTATCAGCTTCAATCTTCGCCTTGGCTGCTACTAACTGTGTTTTATCTACTTCCAGCTGGTTCTTCTCCTGTGAGACCTTTGTGAGCTCTGCAGTCTTAGCTTTCAGCTCAGTATCCTTCTTTGCAACTTCGTTTCTCAGATCGGCAGCATCCTTCTCTGCTTTGTTGACATCCGGGAGCAACGATAACTTGTCAGTAATATTCAACCAACTAAAGTCTACTGTCCGGTAGAGAATCTCAGATTGGTCACCTTCATATAGAATTCCGAACTTCCCATTACCTAATGGCTCCATCGTCGAATATTGCATCGTTCCGGTCTTAAACGTCTGAGCATCTTCCCAGTTCTTGCCATCGTCAAAGCTAACGCTGACAATGCCATTAATTCGATGTGTTTCGCTGTTTGCATGCGAAGACAAGAGTATTTTTGCTCGCTCACTGTTTTGTGGCGCATCTGGAAACGCACGAATAATGGAGGCATTATTGCGGGGATCTTTTAATCTTTTGTCGTTAGTTTTATCGATCGTGTAGGTCTGTCCTCCATCATCAGAAAGAGCATAATGCCGTCCAATCGACGCCGTTTCATAACGGCGGGAGCTAAGTAAAACTTGTCCGTTGGACAATTCGACGACCTTATTTTCATCCATCTGCTCACCGTAGTTTCCTCCTATAGGATTGCCTACCTGCCACGTTTTTCCATGATCGTCTGAGTAAAGCGAAGCAGCTTGATGGATGCCGGATGCCCACGGACCGTTATTAACAACTGTGTATTGCTGAATGAGTCGTCCTTTATGATCACCATATTTCAGCTGGATTCCGCGTCCGGAGGCAGCGAAACGTGCATACTGATCTTGTCCCTTGGAAATCTGTTCGGTCACGGGAACGGGGTCCGACCACGTCTTGCCTCGATCATCAGATTTCACATATACGGTATGAATAATATCGCGATTGCCCGGATCAAATCCTTTTTGAGAATGTGCAATACCCGCGTTGAAGCTCTTCACAAAGAAAGCGAAAATCGTCCCTGTTTCTTCGTCCACAACAAAAGACGGATCAGAATACCCTACTTTATTAGTTCCTTGGGATCCCTGCACAATAGTCGAAAACTCACTCCAACTATCACCGTCATCATCAGAGTATTTCATAATAATACTGTTCGGATTCGGGGCATCACCACAGTTGTTAGGCCTCCCATCCCAAGCTGCGATAAGGCGCCCTTGTACTTTTGCTAAAGCCGGAATTCGATGGCAGGTATAATTCGCTACGCCCGCCTGAGCCAATTTCACTATTGGATAAGAATCCTTCGGGATCTGTTCAAATTCACCAGCCTTGTACACTGGTACTGTTTTCTTTACAGTCACAGACTGCTTGTCGGATGAGTTTGACAGGGATTCTGCAGTGAAAGTGAAATCAAGAGTTACCCAACCATGTTCTTCATCTGTCTTAGTTACGATGTAGGAAGGGTACTCCTTAAACTGTTGCGCTCCCGCTTTGCAACTAAATTTTCCACCATTAGCTTTTGAGGGGAAATTCTTCCAATTACAACTATCTGTACTAGTAAATGTATTCGATGTCCCTACGATATTAACTGCAGTATCGAGTTGGGATTCGAAACGTAGTTCTGTCGTGATTGTTTCACCAACACTAAACTTGTCCCCTGCATGTGGGGTAGACAAGTTCATAATGGCTAACCCGGTAGAATTCATTTCTCTGCTGGGTTCTGTTGCGGCAGTGATAGCCGGATCTGGCTCAGTATTTTGATCGGCGTAAGCTGGACATGCCGGCACTAACATCAACCCAGCGACTGCAACTGTTGCAACCATTTTGGAGACAAAACTCCTCATTGCATCTTCTCCTCTAATAGACACCATTGTCTTATCTGTATCCTATGGCATTTAGTTAGCAGACATCTCACAAATACAGAAAGAAAGGAATTTCGCAAGATTTCAATGTTTCGAGTATAGAAAAGCCCCAGAAGTGTCAAAACACTTCTGGGGCTTAGCCTAAAAGAATCACTTCTTCATCTGGCTACCCGCATAGAACCCGATGGCGACCATGGCGGTAATGGTGCAGACTACCCAGCGAATCCAGTCGATTCCAGGCGTATCAATTGGGTACCCAAAAGCAGAGAGTACTAGATTACCTAAGATCACCCCTACAACACCAAGAGCAACAGTTGCTATCACAGATAAGTTGGCACCCTTAAAGAACTTAGCGAGAAAGCCAATCACCGCACCAAAAATAATCGTTCCAATGATGTTAAACATAAAACACAACCTTTCACGGCACTCAGCTCGCCATGAGTTTTGTTGATAATGAACGACGAGCACTACTTTCACCCTATCGAAACACAATAAGTAACTCAGCTTTATCAGCTATTCGTGGAACTACATATAAGGTATATATGGAAGGTGAGCGACTATCTACACGACAGTCGCCCACCTTCACAATGACAGTTAATTATCTAGGATCAAGGTGCACAAAACCTCGAACCAATCAACTATCAGATATTCACTTTCCGCGTTCTTCAGGAGTTACACACTAAGAAGTTCCTTCAGATATTTATATCTAACCAGCTATCTCTCTAAAACTTATGCGCAGTGGCTGGGAATTATCTGAAAGTTTTTAGTGCTGATCAATAAGTGGGTCATTTCGCCACAACACCACAGGTTCCCCCAACCAATATTTCACAGTCCACCACAACAATTCGATAATCCCAGCAGCTACCAAGCCAATAACAATTGCCCACCACATCGCCGTACTATTTGATGAATCCAGCATGAAAATATCTTGGGTGAAGCTCCAACTAAAAATAAGACCATAACCTATCAGCGGCAAAACAATCAGCCCGATCTTCCACCACGACCACGGCCGAGCTACGCACGCCAGAACCCATGTAGACGGAATAATCAACGCCACTAACGCCGCCGTCGAACTCTGCATAAACGAATCATCAAAATTCCCCTGCGCCACAAGTATGTACGTCACAAACGCACTAGCACCAACGACTAAACCAGCTGGCATTGCAAACCACAGCACGCGCTGCACAAAGCCACTGCGCGCCCGCTGATTATTCGGCGGCAACGAGAGCAAAAACGCCGGAATACCAATCGTAAACCATCCCGTAATAGTCACATGGATCGGCTGGAACGGAAACGGCACGGCAGAAATAATCACTAGCATCGCCAATACTGCCGAATAAATAGTCTTGGTCAAAAATAGGTTAGCAACCCGCTCAATATTGCCAATCACCCGGCGCCCCTCAGCAACCACATACGGCAAAGTTGCAAACTTATCGTCAAGCAACACAATTTTGGCAACCGACCGAGTAGCAGGCGATCCCGAACCCATCGCCACCCCGATGTCAGCATCCTTCAATGCCAACACATCATTGACGCCGTCACCAGTCATCGCAACCGTATGCCCTGCCTGTTGCAACGAACCAACCATTTTCCGCTTCTGATCCGGTGTCACCCGGCCAAAGACAAGATGGTCTGCCACCTGCTGGTCAAAATCATCAGCCGTCAACGTGCGTGCATCAACCGTCTGCCCGGCATCCATACCAAGCTTGCGAGTCACCGCCCCAACCGACGCCGCATTATCACCCGAAATAACCTTGACCGTAACATCCTGCTCCGCAAAATATGCCAGAGTATCGGCAGCATCCGGACGAACCTTCTGCTCCAAAACAACCAAACCCACCGGTTCGACGCCGGACAGCTTCGTCTCGTCATCCACCGGCTGATCAGTATGGGCCAACATCACAACCCGCAAGCCCGAAGCACCCAACTCCTCTGCCGTATGCGCAGCCGGCGTACCGCCCGCCAACACATCAGCAGCACCCAGCAACCAACTGCCGTGATCGTCAAAAGACACACCCGACCACTTCGTTGCCGACGTAAACGCATGGCGGCTCGCCACCATCCAGGGCTGTTCAACATCCCCGCACGCCTGCGCGATTGCTTTCATTGTGGAATTAGGATCCCGATCCGCTGCCGCCAACTGAGCTAACGCCTCCCGAGCAGCCGACGCATCGCCGTCGTCGAACACTCGCAACGACTCAAAAACCATCCGGTTCTCCGTCAACGTACCCGTCTTATCCGCACACACCACGTCAACGCGAGCCAGCCCCTCGATCGCCGGCAACTCCTGGACCAAGCACTGACGCTTACCCAACCGGATAACGCCCAGCGCAAACGCCGTCGAGGTAATCAGAACCAAACCCTCCGGCACCATCGGAACTAGTGCGCCGGTAATCTTCAAAATCACTTGATCCCACGCGCTCGTCCCCTGCGAAACCTGCGAATAAATAATGAGAATCCCAACCGGAATCAGCACCCAGGTAATGTACTTCAGAATCGAATTAATCCCCGCCTGCAATTCCGATTTCGCCAACGTAAACCGTGAAGCCTCCGCCGTTAAGCGCGCCGCATACGAATCTGCGCCAACCTTACTCACCCGATAAGCGCCCGTCCCCGACACCACGAACGAGCCCGACAAAATCTCATCGCCCGGCGCCTTACGCACCGCATCCGACTCGCCTGTCAGCATCGACTCATCAACGCTCAGCCCATCAGAATCAACAACCTCGCCGTCCACCACAATCTGGCATCCAGCACGCAACGCAACCGCATCATTAAGAACCAGCTCCTCTTGAGCCACCTCAACAATCTTCCCGTCACGCCATACCTGAGGCCGCTCTTCACCGATCAAGGAGAGGGAATCCAACGTCCGCTTAGCACGCAACTCTTGCACAATACCAATCCCAGAATTCACCACGATCAGCAACCCAAAAGCCGCATTGATAATCGAGCCAGTCGTCATCACCATCACGAACAACACCGTCAAAATAGCGTTAATCCGCGTAAAAACATTCGACCGAACAATATCAGCCACAGTCTTACCCGTGCGCGGCGGCAACGTATTCACCCGACCATCCGCACAACGCTCAGCAACCTGCTCGCTCGACAAACCAACCGACATGATTCCCTCTCCCCTCAACCGATCACTTCTTCTGGTACAACGACTTGCGCTGGAAAACCGGCTCCGTCGTCACATACACACCCAAGTTTCGGAAAATAGTTTCATCAACCGAACCCAAAATCGTTGTCACATGAACATTGCAATGCTTCAGATTCTTCAACTGCGCCATCGCATTACGCGCATCCTGGCTCGTACCTGCAGACACGCTCAACGCAATCAACACCTCATCGGTGTGCAGCCGCGGATTACGCGAACCCAGATGTTCCGTCTTCAGCGCCTGAATCGGCTCAATCGACTGCGGCGACAGCAGCAACGCATCCTGATCGATCCCTGCCAGATGCTTCAGCGCATTCAGCAACATTCCGGCCGAGCATCCCAATAGTGGCGTGGTCTTACCAGTAATGATCGTGCCATCAGGCAATTCGATTGCCGACGCCGGACCACCAGTTTCCTGCGCCCGCTTCAGTGCTGGCGCAACCACCTTCCGATCCGCCGTCGTCACCCCAGCCTTACGCATAATATGACGGACGCGATCCGACAACGTCGAATCCAACGCTTCCTTACGTTCCTCAACTCGAGCCTGGTAATAACGACGAATAATCTCCTGACGCGACGCCTCCCGGACAGCTTCGTCATCCGAAATGCAGTAACCAGCCATATTTACGCCCATGTCGGTAGGGCTCTTATACGGCGACTCACCCGCAATCCGTTGCAACAGCGTGTGCAATAACGGGAACACGTCAATGTCGCGGTTGTACGAAGACACCGACTCGCCATAGGCTTCCAGATGGAACGGATCAATCAAATTCGCATCATCCAAATCCACGGTAGCGGCCTCATAAGCCAAATTCACCGGATGATCGAGCGGAATATTCCAAATCGGGAACGTCTCAAACTTGGCATAACCAGCCTTCACACCACGCTTCGCCTCGTGGTAAATCTGCGACAAGCAGGTAGCCAACTTACCAGAACCCGGCCCCGGGGCCGTCACAACAACCAAATCACGCGACGTCTGAACATAATCGTTCTTGCCTAGTCCCTCATCCGAAGCAATCACATCAACATTCGACGGATAACCCGGAATAATCCGGTGACGAGCCACCCGCACGCCCATCCGCTCCAAACGCTGCATGAACGTCACCGCAAGCGCATTCGACTCCTCAAACTGAGTCATCACCACATTTTCCACCAAGAACCCACGCTCACGGAAAATATCAATCAACCGCAACACGTCTTCGTCGTACGTAATTCCCACGTCCGAACGCATTTTCTGCCGTTGCAAATCCTTCGCATTCAGGCAGACAATAATCTCCACCTCATCGGCAATCTGCTCTAACATGACAATCTTGTTGTCCGGAGTAAACCCAGGCAAAACTCGCGATGCATGGTTATCATCGAAAAGCTTTCCGCCCATCTCCAAATATAGTTTGCCGCCAATCTTTGCGCGACGCTCCACAATATGCTTGGACTGCATCTCAATGTACTTTTCACGGTCAAACCCAATTTGGAAGCCCATGCTCTAACTCCTTCACGTTCGTGGGCCTGAAGCCCCTGCCTATTTCAGCGGTCTGACTGGATAACTGCGTTATATCAGCAAGCCGCCAGAATAAGGAAAAGCTCCCTGCAGAAATCCACGAGAATTAACTCGAACGACTTCTAGGGAGCCCAACAACGGAGCTTACGCGCCGATGCCTTTCCTCGTCAAATGCTTACTCATTTTGATAAACCGAAGCTCGCCCCTTTGTCAGGCTGCTGCGGCTCATCTTTAATATCCGCAAAATACTTCGACATCTCATCCAAGTGCGCTAATTCTTCCGCGCTTGCCTCATATAGTTCGTCTTCACCAGGCATCCACACGATACCGGGGACGTTCCACTTCTCGCGCTTCATCACCTTTTCTACTTGGTGAGCCGGTTTCCCAGTGAGGCGATCAACATAAATACGGCCCTTGAGATGGTCATACTCGTGCTGCAAAATGCGGGCAAACCAGCCGGTTGCTTCGAGGTCATACCACTCGCCTTTTTCATCTTGAGCATGCAGGACTGCGCGTGGTGAGCGACGTAGGCCGTACTGATAGCCAGGGAAGGATAGGCATCCTTCCTCATCTGAAACCGTTGGTTCTAGAACATCAACTGGTTCGATCAAAAGCGACGGATTGACTGCCACGCCGCGCTTTGGACCAGTATGTTCCGGGCCGTCATACATCCACACAAACATTGCCAAATCAAGGCCGATCTGCGGAGCAGCCAAACCTACACCTGGAGCAACTTCGCATGTTTCGAACATATCTTCGGCCAAGGTGGCAAGTTTGCTGTCAAAAATCTTAACTTCTGCACTGGTTTTATGGAGAACCGGCGAACCGTAGACGTGAATTGGATAAAGCATACCTATAGCCTACGGGATTGTGGACGCGGGTGTGGGCTAAACCCGGCATTAGCGCAAACCTCGGCAAATATGGCCTTGATTTGCACTATTGCCGAGTTTGCTCGACGCCAACCAGATTATCCACAGCTGTGGACTGCTCGCGACGACTGGTTGCCTATATCTGGCACCCTAGAGAACATGGAAAAACAGGTATTTCGCCGTTGGCAGTTGCCCGCTCCGTTGAATACCAGCGAGCGCAAACTTCGCCGTGCCGTCGAGCAAGGCGTTCTTGTTCGGCTTGGACACCGCTGGTATGCCGTTGCACAGACAGACAGACTAGCAGTTACCGCTGCCAACTCCGGAATGCTTATCGGTTGTTGCACCGCTGCACGCGAGTGGGGATTATGGGTTCCGTTCGAGAAAACTCCACATCTTATCGGCGATCGAAAATCGTGCCAGCAGGCTATTGCCGGCGCGATCATTCACCGTGCACTCGATGGATATGGGCGTCTAGGGGTACACTATCCGCCATGTAAAGCCCCGCACATCGTATGTTCGTTGATCGAAGCATTGGAACAGATCGTTCACTACCACGATGCAGAAACCGGGTTGATAGTTCTCGAGTCTGCATTAAACCAACGCAAAATCGATTTGGTCACGGCGGATCAGATTATTAGTAGTGCCCAAAAACGTAAACAACCTATTCTCCGGCGGCGAATCAGCACTGCCCAATCCGGTAGCGAAACACGAGTCCGAAATTTTCTACAGTCACTGGGCGTCATGGTCCACGCTCAAGTAGATATTCCAGGAGTGGGGCGAGTAGCTCTGCTGGTTGGTCGTTCGCTCGTTATCGAATGTGACAGTACTACGTTCCACAGCGAACCACTTAATGTCAATGAAGATCGGCGCCGGGATGCCGAACAAATTCAGCTCGGCTACACCGTTGTGCGACTGAGCTATCAACAGGTTTGGCTAGATTGGGATGCAACACAGGCCTATATTCAAGCTGTTTTGTACACCCAAAACCACCTCAAACCACCACGTCCATTGAGGATGCCGCTTAATAGACATGGCTTCCGGTAGCTAAACCCGGCAATAGCGCAAACCTCGGCGAATACGGCCTTGATTTGCGCTATTGCCGGGTTTGCTCGACGCTCACCGTAGCTCCTAAACTGAACCCATGCGAACGTGGACACTCTGCCATCCCGCAGCCGGGACATTTGAGATTATTGAAGCACCCGCGTCGCAGATGCGTGAGATCGACCCGGAGTGGGATCCGCGGCCCGAAAAGAGCACTCTACCCGAGTCAGAACCACACTCTGAGCCTGCCCAGCAACCAGAGCCGGCACCACATAACGAAACCGCGGAACAACAGCACGCCCTAGCCAAACTTGCCAACCGCTTTGAGCGTTGGGCAAACCGACTACCCAGCCCACTCTCCCCGGTCAAGCGTCGATTTCTTGAGTACGCAGAACGAATCCGTTCCAATGCTGGAAATCAAGTAGCTATTCGGCTGAACGGACGTACTCTAGCTCGATATTATCGGCCCCGCTCCGGAGCGATCAGTATGCGGACTTTTCTCCAGCCAGATGACTCGACCATCTATCCGAAGCCAGGCGAATTCACATCCATGATTCCGGCACGCAAACCCAAACTCGCCCTCACGGCTTCCCCATTTGGCGACGTCGTTTCCGTCTACTTTCTCGCAGAAAATGGCACGTACGAGTTCGCGGCTCCGCCTAACAGCTACGCTCAGCAACGCCAGAAAATGCTAGAAACTGCTCCTCTCAAACGCTTTTTCCTTCCTATCCTTATCGGGCTAAGCAAAGTTGGGTGGGCATGGATTGTGCTCCTTGTACTTCCGATTATCGAAGCGTTCTTTCATCCCTACTGGGATGCCACAAAATCCTTCTTACAGTGGTTCTTCTTTCCTGTCATTTGGCTATGGCAATCATTTTGGTGGCTAGTTGGCACACTCCTATCGCCAATCGGCTGGTTACTGAGCTGGATCTGGAAACCAATATCGTACGTATTAGCCATGCTCTGGGCTCCAATCGGAAAGTTTTTCCGTTGGCTCAGCTCCTTCCTTCCCGATCTCCCCGATCTCCCCGATCTCCCGGACTGGCTATCATGGCTCATTACTCATCCAAAACTATGGCTTCCTGTGCTAGCCGGAGTGAGTGCCGGAATCATTGCGATTATCCGCAACCGCCGAGCTAAGAAACGACGCGACAATACCGACTCTCCCGAGTGACGTTCCCTGCCAATTGTCGTTTAGGCTAGGTGCGTGAATATTTTTCTTGTTGCTTTACTAGCGGTAACGGTTTTTCGGGCGCGGATTATGCACCAACCGGATGTGGAGTCCTATATTTCGCATGCTCACACAACGCGCATTAATGGCCTCTTTATTTTGATTGTTTTTTATGCGCATGTGCGCACCTATATTCCCGTCGATCCGCACGCAGATAGCTGGATGCTCGGTTTAGCAACGGGTTTGGGTCAGCTCATGGTAGCTTTGTTTTTGTTTTATTCCGGGTTCGGGGTGCATGAGTCTATCCGCCGCAAGCCAGGATATGTTCAGTCGATTCCGGCGAAGCGGGTTGGAGTAACTTGGGTTAATTTTGCGAGTGTGGTAGCAATTTATGCTCTCGTTGGTTTGCTATTGGGTCGGGATTTTACCCTGACACAGGTGGTGTTGGCATTTACCGGTTGGACTAGTGTTGGCAATTCGGCGTGGTATATTTTTGCGATTTTGGTGTTGTATGCGCTGACGTTCGTGGTTTATTCGCTGGTGGGTTCGCGCCCGCATCTTGCGCTCGTTGTAATGTTTGCGGTGACGCTCGCTTTTAGTCTTCTCATGTGGTGGGCGAAGGATTTTTCGGCCACGTATTCATACAATACGGTGCTGTGCTATCCGTTGGGAATGGCTTGGTCCGCTTATCGTGCTCCGGTCGAGGAGTGGTTGCGCGGCGCTCATGCTTGGCGGCGTTGGTTGTTTTTGTTAGCGACGACGACGGCGGTCTTCGTCGTCGTCAAAAATTATGCCGGAATGCATTATTTGGTTTTTCAGATGGCGGCACTGTGGTACTGCGCCGTGGCGGTACTGGTGACGATGGTGGTTCATCTGGATAGCCCGATTTTGGCGTGGTGCGGCCAGAATCTGTTTTGGATTTACGTGCTGCAGCGCCTACCGATGATGGTACTGACATATGCTGGGTGGGCGGAATACCGCTATGTTTTTGTGGTGGTATCGCTGGTGGTGACTGTTGGCCTGACGATTGTAATGCAAACCCTCATACTTCCTCTTTCAACAGCTCTCGCTCGTTCTAGAAGATGATTGTTCCTTGTGGCTCGCCGCGGCTCTGGAATCATGTGTCAGGTATATATCAGGCTAAATCTCGGCTGTACCCGAAGTAAATAAGACGGGCGGGGAAAGTTTTATACTTTCCCCGCCCGTCTTATTTACACGCAATAATAATCACGCGTTCTTGCGCCTTAACAGAACAACACCACCAGCTAGGAGCAACAAAGCTGCAATTCCCATGCCAGCTATGCTGACACCAGTTTCTGCCAGAGATTTGTTAGTGTTCGGAACAACTTTTGGTTGATCCGGCGTCGGTGTTTCCGGAAGTGGCATCCGTTCGTCCTGCATAACAACAGCGGAGTTCTTAGCCTCTACCCACTTGCCGTCCTGAAGAATTTCGATCTTCTTGCCATCCGAGTTCACCGAAACTCGGAAAGTAATTTCCTCAGCTTTCAAGAAGCCAAGCGGAGCCTGATCCTCAACCAAAGTATAAATACCATCAGTTAGAGCGAAAGTCTCGGGTGTTCCAGACGAAATCCACTCTTTGATAATTTCAGTGCCTTCAGCTTTATTGCCCTTGACAATCTTCAGCGAAGCACCTTTAAGTTCATCACCTTGTCCAGCAATAACTTTGGAGAAAATAACTGGCGCAGTTTTTGGAGTAGGAGCAACAGGCTTCTTCACAGTAACAGTAACCGTCTGCTTTTCAGAATTCTTATCCACGTGCTCAGCAACAACATCACCAGTCTTCTCACCAGCTTCAGTAGCCTTAAACACACGCTCAAGAACAGTGAACTTCACCGGCTTACCATCAGCACTCAACGCAGACTCAGGAATTGTCACAATCACAGGAACAGTAGCTTTACCGAAATCTGCTTCACTTTTCGTCACATTGAACAACTGTTTGCCTGCAACAGCAGACTCCTTGTCGCCACCTTCACGAACATACGTCGCCTCAGCAACATAACGACCAGCAGGAAGATTCTTCCACTCAACCGAGTCAACAACCTCAACAGGCTTCACACCATCAAGCTCAACAGCCTTCTCCGCATTAATCGTAGCAACAGTCGAAATCGACGGAGTAGGAGCAACAGGCTTCTTCACAGTCACAGAAACTGTCTGCTCAACAGAATCCTTATCCACGTGCTCAGCAACAACATCACCAGTCTTCTCACCAGCTTCAGTAGCCTTAAACACACGCTCAAGAACAGTGAACTTCACTGCCTGACCATCAGCACTCAACGCAGACTCAGGAATTGTCACAATCACAGGAACAGTAGCTTTACCGAAATCTGCTTCACTTTTCGTCACATTGAACAACTGTTTGCCTGCAACAGCAGACTCCTTGTCGCCACCTTCACGAACATACGTCGCCTCAGCAACATAACGACCAGCAGGAAGATTCTTCCACTCAACCGAGTCAACAACCTCAACAGGCTTCACACCATCAAGCTCAACAGCCTTCTCCGCATTAATCGTAGCAACAGTCGAAATTGACGGCTTGGGCGTTGTATCGTCATTTCCCGGAGGAACAATCTTTCCCTTTTCGTCTACAAAAACTGCACGCAAAACGCTCTGGTACTTTTTGTTGTTCGCTGGATATACCGATAAGCTCGCACCTTCCAACGGTTTTTCCAAGGAGACACCGGCAAGCGGAGTCTTTTCTAACGAGCCTTCTTGAGTTAAGAACCGAAGAGCAACCTCCATGTTGGGGATTGATTTTTTATATTCCTTAATTTCTCTCAAAAAATTTAATGAAGTACTATTCTTATAGCTATCAGAAAAGTACCAGATCGCACTTTGCGTTACTGCATGAAACTCATCTGCTGTTAGATTCAGCTTCTTCTGAATTCCCGCAGCGTCATAGGGGAATCCATTCCAGATTACTTTCTCAATTGCAAGATCAGGTTTTTCGACACTACGAACATTAGTGGCAACTCCGAGAATACTCACAGTGGGTTTGTCGTATTTCAAATTTACTGTGAGATTTTTTTCAGCATCAACGCGCGGATAAATCGGGTATTCTCTAGATGCGTTGAAACAATATCCTAAATTTTCAAAGACCTTGATATTCGCCTGATCTGGATTAATATATTGTTCATTTTTTATGCTTAACGGGAATTCCGTAGCATCAATTTTTTTACCAGCCTCGCCTGACATCACAAAAAGATACGGATAATGGCGTTGCGCTTTATCGCTTTTAACAAGCTCACTTGAGAGCTTGAATCCTACATATGGAACAGCTGCTCCATTGCGCTCAACAGCGCTAGCTACAGGACTAGTAAACACTGCGAACATAGTGACGCAGGCTATAATAACACCTAAAGCGCTACTTATTTTTTTAGACATGTTTTCCTTTCTGACTACCGGCTAATTCTAGCAACAACAACGCCGATCCAACCATGTGATACATTACGTGTACGAATGATTTGAATCTCAATAGGTTTTTGATGCATGCATTGCGCTCGTCCCGTTGATGAATTAGAGGCGGAATGGGCGGGAAGCTAACTCATACCTTGACAGAAGATCACCGGTACCGACTTTCACCTTGTCAATGATGACTCTTCGGTTGTTGCACCTGCTGGGAAAACTATGGCATCTTATTTCAAAGCAGTCTCACACCTTACTTAAGCCGTTACTCCACCTGGTGTCGCTTCGGAGATAAGCTTGTGTTTTCCAGCTGCCTTCTTCTTAGATCGGCGGGGGTATCCGCTTCGCCAAATATAGATTCCGCTAATAACGAGTCCACCGATGATGTTGAAGATCCACCACGGAAAGTGCGGAAGGGTTGATTCTTTTTCTGCAGTTTTTACAGCAGCTTTAGGCGTTGGAAATACGCGTTCACCGGTAACTAAGATACGATGGGAGTTGATTCCTAGCGGGGTGCAGGTGACAAGTGTGATGAGATCTCTGCCGGGAACCGCACGAATTTCTTCGGTCTCTGATGGTTCTACGACCTTGGTTTCGGTGACGCGATAATCAAGAGTTTCACCGAATACTTCGACGATAATTTCATCTCCAGTGGTGACCTTGTCAAGGTCAGTGAAGATTTTTGCACTGGCTAGTCCGCGGTGTCCAGTTAAGACTGTTCGTGTCCCATTTCCACCAACAGGAAGTGAGGTACCTTGAAGATGCCCAACTGCAACAAGTAACACGTCCTCAGAGGTTCCGTGGAATACGGGGAGATCAATATCTGCTTTAGGGACAATAACTCGTGCCATAAGTCCGCTATCATTTGCGTTAAGAAGTTTTTGATAGTCCAATGGGTTAATACTGCCGTCTTCAGTTCCATCTCCGCTTGGTATGCGTGTGTCTTTTTCAAGGATAGCGCCAGAGGTTAATGCATCATTGTACTCGTGCGCTAACTTCAGTTGTTCGGCTGCCGCTGGGTGTACATTTTGTACTTCTTTGCTGTAGTTGTTAACGATACCTGCTTGGTTGACTGATGAAAACCAGTTAGCCATATCAGGGTATGTGAACACGATAATGCCCGCGAGCCCGATTACAACGGGGACCAGTGCAAATTTCGGAAATTTCCACGTTGATTTTTTAAGGTGCTTGGGTGATTTTTTTATATCACTCATAGTTATCCTTACTTTAACGGGAAAGAAGGCTACAGGGACTCCTGTAGCCTTCTTCTATGTTACTGTGTCTCAGCTAAGCATTCAGTAATCAGCGAAGGACTGAACGACGACGCTGAACAAATGCAACACCAGTAGCGATTGCTAGAAGAGCAATACCAGCAAAGGCGAGCAGAACACGTCCAGCCGTACCAGTCAATGGGAGGTTTGGAACAGTCGACTTGGCGTTAGGGATCTCCACGCTATAGTGACCAACAGCAATCTGTCCCACTTCAACCTTCACAGGAATGTTTGCACCATCCCCCGCTGGAAGAACAAATCCAGCTGGCGATACCGTTTCCTTTAAAACGTAACACCGATGATTATGCTCGAGAACCGGTTCTGAACCGTCTGGAGACTCAGCAGAATCGATAAATAATCCCTTAATATTGACAACTCCATCAGCACCGGACGAAAAGCTAGTTTTTCCTTCAACCGAGATAGGATCACCTGTGAGCTCTGCGGCAGAACAATCCTGGGCAAATTTATCTTTAGCTGCAAAAAGCTGGAATTGAGCCCCCTTAAGGCCTGAATCTTTATTATCCTTATCATACTTCAAAGCCTTAAGTTGACCCCAAGCAGACAGAACCTTGTTCGTAGGCTCTGGAGGCGTTGTCGGAGGCGTTGTCGGAGGCGTTGTCGGAGGCGTTGTCGGAGGCATTGGCTTATCTTCTATATCAAAGAAGAACTCTGCCTGATTAACAATTTTTCCATTAGGATTTACCTTGGATATTTTTGTTTCAAATTGTACTACAAACTCCTCATTAGCATGCACTTTGAGTTTCTGTAGCCCGGCCTGAGTCAAAGCAACAAAGGTTTCATTTGGCGTAATGATGTAGTCAACCTTTTGGTGTAAAGATTCAGAGCCAGCCTTAGCAGAAAGCACGCTTACCTTTCCATGCGCATCATCAAACTTATCTTTGACGATAAAATACTTAAAACTTGAATCTTCTGGAATACTTGGAATTTTCTTCGACACAGAATAGGTTACCCGAGCATCAGAGTCCATAAGTCCAATACCGTTATCATTGACTGAAATATGTTTCTTAGGCGCTTGGGATAAAATGTTTTTAGGGTAAATGAAAACATCATACACCCACTTATTCGTGTTCCCATTATCAGGGAAAGGCACAGTTACGATTGACGGCGCAGCTTTTCTGAGTACCTCTACCGGGCTTTCACTCTCACACAGTAAATATGCACCCAATTCTAGATCAGATAGCTTTGCCTTGCCATCATCACCAGTAGCACCGGTTTCTTTAGGTTGTTCAAAAGTGTAATTTTTCAACGTCGGGTTGTTTATATCGTCACACGCATGCGAGTAATTCGTCTTTGCCAATGCACTTATACCAGCCCAAGAGGAACTATCACTAACCTTAAACTCTTTAAGCTTAAAAGCCTTAAACTTAACGCCAGAAACCCCTTTTCCGGAACCATTATCTTCGTGATCAGCAACGCCGTTTTTCCCGTTCCGCGAACCTGCCTCTTGCTTGATAATGGTAATCGAACCTCTAGCACCTTGGTCGATGTTACCAAATTCAGGGCTCTTACCCTCTGCCGAAGCTGGGACAGCCGCGACGGCTAACATTGACAGCCCTAAACACGCTGTGGCAATAGCCCCAACGAATCGATTATGTTTATGAGACACAATCATACCTTTCTCCTATTTTTAGTTCCACAACTTATTTCCTTATAAAACTGGAATATAAGTCACATCCTTTTAAATCTTCTCTGAATTCCCAAAGCCAAAAGACTAAGGAACAAAAGTCCTGAGCCAACAACTAGGAAAAGATCTGTACTCGTGCCACCAGTCAATGGTATCGGCGGAACCGGAACACGCTTATTAACAAATGGCTTACTGGTCAAATCAATTTCCCGTTTATCTATGGTAATCTCAAACCCTCGCGATTCATCAGTATCATTTACCATATAGCCTACAGGAGGTTTTGTCTCTTTAAGTTCATACTTCCCCAACGTCAGGTTTCTCACCTCAAGTTCACCCGGCTTCGGATTAACATCTCCACCAGATTTACAAGGCTGTTTAGCACAATCGGTAATAGTGCGAGACCTACTATCAGGTCCTGTTATGGACCACTCTGATCCTGCTAAAACATGCCCCCTAGAATCATGCTTGCGCCATTTCACCAAACCGTTAAGCGCTTTTTCCTGATTAACGAAAATACAGTCCACCTTGTCGCCCGGCTTAATTTGATACTCCTGATTTCGGTTTGAAATATCTGTCTTTATGCCCGTTACACGATCAATACAGAACAAGTCTTTAAGCTCATAATCAATAGGCATCGCCTGCTGCCTTTGGTGCTCCGAAAAGTGGTACAAACCGGGGGCGACCGATTTATTTTCGTCGGAGAAATACTCAATAGACTTTCGATCGTTGTGACCAACTGCCATTAGCTGATAATCTTTAGGTTTTGTGATGGGATTTCCAGATTCTGCAATCACGATTTTTTTGAGTCGGAGCTCGGTTTTAATAGGGTGGTTCGTAAACGTACACTCAACAGCTCCACCCCTACCATTTACTTGCAAGTTGAATTCAGGTCCTTTTCCTTTAGTGAGCTCACGACCTGTTTGATCAGTACACACGTATTCAGAAGAGTAGTACGAAGATATGTCACTCCCATCAGCAATTTTTTCCCTAAAAGTTAACGTGCTAGGTGCAACAAGCGCCACAGGGCCTACCAGTTTATTTTGTACACCCGTGGCCCCCCCCTTGTGTTTCAACCTCACCCAGGGAAGACGAAGTTGCAGTGTCTACAATAGATAACTTAAACTCGTCAGCCTCGCGACTACTTGGCCTACCTACAATATTTTTCTTTAACAAGACCGTAAATGGAGTCGCACAGCTCGAAAGATCTACTGAATTATAAGTAATCCGTCGCAACAAATCGGTCGTGGTTGATAAGCGAGCTGGATCGGCAGTAAACAATAGGGATGAGTTTGAAAACGCAACCCTTCCATCGGAACTGAATGTTACACCGTTAATTCCATCCGCGTCCTTCATTCTTCCCTTATCCGGAACGTCGACCGCATTGCTTTCGAAATAAGGAATCGAGTCGATACTACCCCGCACTTTGAGGTTCTCATGCTTTATACCAAAGACAGAAACATGATTTCTAATACCGCCAAAAACAATTAAGTCACCCCTCGAATTAAAAGCAAAGTCTCCATTCCATGTGGCACCAAATCCTTTGTCAGTAAACTTGTGTTCAGTTTTAACAACCCCGATATGTTCTAGTCGCTTGTAGGCCACATTGTAACGATCAATCGCGAAATATAATTTGGCATTATTTCCTTCCTTATGCCAATAGGAAGCACCAATGTAATAATCACCTGTTGTCGAGTCAGCTTCTCCGGCAACAACATAACCCCAACGTTTAATTCTTGGAGAGCGTTTATCAATATAGTTTTCTGCCCAAATACGACCTTCATCGACACCTCCGGCCCATTGCGGTTCACCTAAGGTACCGTCTTCCCCTATTTTCATGCGCGCTACCCTATAAGGCTTTGTTGTTGCCTCAAAATCCCCCATCCGGAGTGTGGCATAGACATACCCACTCTTCTTATCCACCGCAATGGAATTCCATGTCGAGCCCGAGTGTTTTTTCTTAAATTTTTCCAGTTCGCCCCTACCAAAGGTACCCAGATTCAGTTCTCTACCACGATCTTTCAGCTCTACACGGAAAACGTCTCCTTGATTATTTATTCCCAGAACCGTTTCTGGTTTACATGCACTGTTTGGACTCGCAACGAGGAAATCTTTGTGAAGTTCAAAAGCACCAAAATCATAGCTATTTTTGCCGTTCCACTTCCCAACGTTAGGTATCGCGGCAATATTGACCGGTATTTCCCTCCACCCCTGGTTATTGTTGCCCAGCGAATAGCCATGGGGAAGGTTTAGCGCATCAATTCTGACTCGATATCGACCATCAGGCTGAATTGCATTGCCATGCACATCCGTTATCGCGACACTACCATTTTTCCTGTTTTTATCATTATTATCTTGATCTGTTACTGAAAAATCACCAGATTTTTCATTCCAAGTTCCATACCCATAGCGATCATTGTAGGGACCCTGCACTATTACTGTAACGCCAGGAACCGGGTCACCTTTCTGATCCTTAACTTCCCAACTTAAATGAACTCCGCTAGGATTGCTATCTCTCACAGCCGCTCGCTTACGGCGAGATTTGCTGACTGGTTCTTTCACCTCAGTAGCATAAGGTTCTGCTGATTCAGTATTAGAATCTTCCGCAATCTTCTTTTCTTTATCCTCAACAATAAAATCATCCAACTGAACCGAAGCAGCATCATCATTAATTTCAAAACTACGAGGCTTTAAAGTTTCTTCAGTTACAGCAATCTCCTCTGGTAACTGTTCCTCATTAAGCGTAAGTTCATACTTATTGGCAACTAACCCTGTTTCAAGCTCACGTCCTGAATCCTGAGTCAACATTGACGTGTCTAGCGAAACGGCTCCCACAGCATCATCATGATCAAATTCGCCGTTATCCACTATCTCAATCGGAGCTTTTAAAACGCCGCCACTTAACTTAAACTTCGCACCAGCAACGGTGTCTCCAGAACCAGTAACAATTTTCCATGTCACTTGCGACTTGTCCATATGAGCATGTTGTGAACTCACACCTGTCGCTTTGTTCTGGTCACCCCAGGCAACTTGCCCAACTGCTCCCGATACAGCTATGGCGCTTACTAGCATAGTTGCTATTAAACGATCACTTTTATATATCTTCATATCCTATATACACTCCTCTGGTGAGCAAATGTTCTAAAGCGTATCATACTGAGGTTTTACCGAATTTCCAAAGCAAGAGAGATATGTCTCGTAAGACTCAAATCGGTCTTTAAACTCGTACCATGTAAATTCTTTGTAAACATAACAAACTCCCCTCTCAGAAGTTGTATTTTTACCCATAACGCTTCAGTGTAAATTTCAAGTACTTCACATTAAACACGAATCGTGAGACGATGTTATTTATTCGCACTAATACCGTTATTCGACACCAACTTCAATTAGCATTAAAGCACTCGAGATATACAACTCTTGAATATTACACTCAATATACATATTCACAACTATAATAAATATAGGACATGCAAAGGTTACACATTCTACAATGAATGAGGATTGTGATCAGCAGGAAGTAAACGGGCAAACATGCTCAACTTACTAGTACTGGCACATCTCAAAGCGCAACGTCATAGTTTATCCGCCTGTTGAAAATAGAGTTAAGCGAAGCTGGACTTGCTTCACTCAGCAAAACCTATGCCATCCAGCATACTAATAGCCAACACTTCACCCCTTTCGACAGCTCATTCATTAAGAAATGTAACGTTGAATATGCTGAGTGGGATTCAGTGAGTTCACTCATAGAATGCGGCATTACTCTCGGACTAAAACGGTCCAGGATCTCTTCCGTTTGGGTAGATGGGATATTTGGGTAGGTAGAAGAAATTTGATCAGGAAGCTAAGGATCGGGTTGTCCGGTTGGTTGGGAACCGGATTCTCGCTGAGAGCCTGTCGATTGAGCAGGCTTGTCGAAGTGTGGCACCTAGACTTGATGTTTCTTGGCACACCGACCGCCAATGTTCCAACAAGCCCGTAGGACCGGCCGGATTGTGCACGCGGAAGAAGACATGATTGCTGAGAACGCAAGACTGCGGCGAGAGCTTCGTGACACGAATGAGCTCAGATAAACTGCTTCGGATTTTTCGTGCCCTACCTAGACCCGAAACGTCGGAAGTGATCGCCTTTATTGATGAGTATCACGACCGTTTCGCATGTCGTGTTTCATCTGTGCAACGTTGAATAATGAGCGTGAGGGAGGCTTCCTGTCCTTGCGTGGCTACCGGGATGGGAAAAGACACGGGCTAAGTTCTCGCCAGATCAGGGACAGTGAGCTGGTCGAGATCGTTCGCTGGGTTCACGCCGAGAACTGGGTGTATGGGGTGCGTAGGATGTGGCAAGCGCTTAGCCACCACGGGGCGATATTGGGCGTGGAGCATACTAGAAGGATCATGGGTTTGGCTGGCGTGAAGGGTAGACGTAAAGGCAAGATCTCACTCACGACGCACAAGAGTAGGAATGTTGATACTCGCCCGGATCTTGTCCAGCATGACTTCAGGTCTCAGGCTCCGGATCGCTTATGGGGTGCTGACATACCTATGTGCGAACCGTGAGAAGTTTTGTGTATGCGATTATTTGTTACCGACGTGTTCTCCCGTAAGATAGAGGGCTGGGCGCTATCAGATTCCATGCCAACCGACGCTCTTTTGCTGCAGGCGCTCAAGCATGCAATCTGGAACGCAAGGTCGACGCCCGGAAAGATTCATCATTCTGATCACGGGTCTCAATACGTATCTGTGGCCTACAATCAACATTTGGTTAATGCTGGGATAGTGGAATCAACCGGCAGTGTGAGCCGATAGTTACGATAACGCGTTGACCGAGAATGTCAACGGCTCTTAGAAGAACAAGATCATCCACGAGCGTCGGTGACCTGATGCTCTCGAAGTCGAGATCGCTACATTCGAGGGGGTCACCTGGTGGAACACGACCCGCTTGTACTAGGCACTGGGCTACCGCACACCAAAGGAAGTCGAAACCGAATATTGGTAGCCACACCAGCCGTCAGCAACAATAAGAAACGGGGTAAATGCCTAGGAAAGCAAACCCGGACCATTTCAGTTCACACACCAAACACGAACACCCTCAGCAGGCCACAAGCGTGCGAGTAAAACGCGCTAACACTGTATTATTATTTGACAGCTCTTCAAGACTATGTGTACTAAGGCACACTCAGAAATCCGCCTGAGACATAACTCATATAGAAATTAGCTGTTCACCCTGGAGCTGACTAATTTTTTCTTTGGCTTTTCTTATGTAGCCATTAGATAGCTCTATAAGCGCATTTAGAGTCATGAAAACATCGTAATTTTGTTGAGTGCGCGTACCGTTATAGCCAAAATAAACATCTTTATTTCGATTGATTCTAGAAATAAATTTTTCAACATCGGCCACAGTATATTCAAGAACTTTTGGAGAATCTACGAATTCAAGATGGCATAAAAGCATAGCCGCATAGTTATTCACCACTAACTTCTGTAAAGCTGAGGAAAGAGAGCTTGCTCGCTTACCACTTTTGCGGGGATTACGTCCGCACATCACTAGAGCACCATTAGTAACTTCTCTGTCATCTTGAGGTGTTTCTTTATTCCAAGAGGGGGCTTTTCTATTGATATCTACTAACAAACAGTTTCCATGTGATACTGCATTTCGAAGTTTTCGAACAATAAATAGCATATGTTCTTTAGGCGCAGGTGAAGATCCGGTAAGCGAATAATATTGTCTATACAACTCAATGTGCGAACTAAATGGCGCTAGCTCCCATAAATGATAGAAATGAAATTCAGAAGCACGATGAGCAACCAAACTATCAGTATAGGGATTACTGTGCTCTCCCAGGACATCACGTTGCACCCGACGAAAACAAGTATCAGGTATGTCTACGTTGTCATCACCCATAAATAAAGAATTTGTACGAACCTTTACTGCATGCTCTATCGCCCCACATAAGGATAAGGCCAGCCTACTCAAAGCGAAGTCTATATTCGATAGCTCAACCAGATATGCAAAATCAAGATTCTGATATAAATACCCACCCGATTCATCAGGAATTTTTGGATAGTTGTGACGATATGACTTTATTTTGAAATAGTAAGAACTACGCGAAAGAAATGTCCTTGCGTCTTTTTCGCTAAAAACATTAAAAGTAATTCCATGTTTCCGCAATGACTCGATTTGTTCATCAACGGTTAGTCTTATCCCCCATAAACTACTCCAAAATAAGAAAGGGCCGGTTGCCCGACCCTTTCCGATGCGATTCAGCGCACTGAATCATATCTACGTGATATGTGTATCCTACTAACAAATACTATAAACGCAAGCTAAAAAATAGCAACTGTCGCATTTTGCACAAGATAATTTAATTATTACTATCGAAAACGGTCTATAAAGAGCGAAAATATATGCCCGCTACTGTTTAGATTAATTATTATTCAAATAAGTAATTTTTACTCTCTAGACAGCTGATCCCACGCACAATAAACTCTTCAATCTCACTCCTAAATGTCACGCAACGAATCATCCTCGTTGTAAGTAGTCGCTGAAAACCCCAAAACCCGTACAGACTGTTAGCGCCTATACGCGTAGTGGTCATGTGAAACATGGTTAAGGGCATCTGGTGGGGTGGTGTACGGCAAACGTACCCCGCCAAGCCGGCGGCAAGCCTGAAGGCGTGTTTATTGCAGCGCGTGTTCTCCATACTGTGAAGGCCGTAGCCATTGGCACGATCTGCCACCCCTTAAAGGGTGTAAACACTATTGATATGCTTGAGCGTCAAACCCATGGCGGGGTAGCGTTTCACGACCCCATAGGTTCATAGCTGTGGGGAGCGTCTTCATTTCACTGGTCCACGTAGGGACCACGAACCCCTAAAACAAAACCCCGGGAACCAACTTTTCGTTGATATCCCGGGGATTTCTATGGCGGTAGCGGAGGGATTTGAACCCTCGGTACGGGGTTACCGTACACAGCATTTCGAGTGCTGCACCTTCGGCCGCTCGGACACGCTACCTCGACTGTTAATACTAGCTTGACAAGTAGCTACCGCGCAAAATGACTCACAGTTATGTCACACACAGCCCAGATTCGCACCATACACAGACCCAGCACCAAACGAACAACCGCCCCCGATTCAGCGCCATTGCTGGAACCACTGCTGCAATAGCTCAACGTTTTCTTCTTCGCAGATCCCACCAATAACCTCAACAGTGTGGTTGAGCCGAGCATCGCGTAAGACATCCCGCACTGAACCGGCTGCCCCGGCTTTTTCATCCCAGGCACCGAACACTACCCGCGATATGCGGGAATTGACGATTGCCCCCGCACACATCGTGCACGGCTCCAGCGTCACCACCAGAGTACAACCGCTTAAATTCCAGTTTCCCACCTGCTGCGCGGCCGCCCGCAATGCATTAATTTCAGCATGACCACACGGGTCCCCGTCAACTTCCCGGGTGTTCCAGCCGCACCCGATAAGCGTGCCCAGCTCGTGCCCTTCGCCGTCGTCGGAAAAAACCATTGCCCCAACTGGCACATCCCCAGCATCCCCGGCACGGCGCGCTAATTCCATAGCGTGACGCATGGCACCCGTCTCAGATTCAAACATGTCTCCTATTCTATGCACGTTCGGCACGAGAAAACCGGTAGATTAGAGGTATGGAACTTCAAGTTATCAGCCACCCACTTGTGGCACATAAGCTCACCACGTTGCGTGACAAGCGCACTCCGTCCCCCGTTTTCCGCCAGCTGGTTGAGGAAATCATCATGTTGCTCTCTTATGAGGCAACCCGTGAAGTCTTGACTGAGCCGAAGGAAATCGACACCCCTGTTGCTCACATGGTGGGTACCACAATGGCGCACCCGCGCCCGGTTGTCGTGCCGATTCTGCGCGCTGGTTTGGGCATGCTTGAGGGCATGGTTCGCGTGATTCCGGCTGCCGAGGTTGGCTTCTTGGGCATGAAGCGCGACGAGAAGACCCTCGAGGCGATCACGTATGCGAACCGTCTTCCAGATGATCTGCACGATCGTCAGTGTTTCGTGCTGGATCCGATGCTGGCTACCGGACACACTCTTATTGCGTCGATTGATTACCTGCTTGAGCGCGGGGCACGCGATGTGACTGCTATTTGTATTTTGGCTGCCCCGGAGGGTTTGAAGGCTCTTGAAGAGCATATTGGCGATCGCGGAAACGTACGTATTTTGGTGGCCGCGGTTGACGAAAAGCTCAACGAGAAGGGCTTCATTGTTCCTGGTTTGGGCGATGCGGGCGACCGTTTGTACGGAATCGTAGACTGACATGTTTTCCGGCCTTATTCCAACGTTTGGTCCGCGGGTTCCGGATTATTTGGGTCCGAATTGGGTTGCGCGCACAGCGTTTTTGAACGACGTCGACGCCGGTACTCCGCCGGGACGCCCGGATGTTGCGGTGCTGGTGAGCGAGGCCGATGCCGATGCTCATGTGGCGGATTCTGGCGTGGCGGCTTTGTGGCTGCCGGGTTTCGTGGATTCGTTCTATCACGTTGAGCAAGCACAAGCGTGGCGTGAGGCCGGAATCGCCTTGTATGGTCTAGATTTTCGACGCTCGGGCCGAGCGTTGCGGGTGCCAAATCGGCGCGATGATCTGCGCGACATGTTGATTCGCGAGGAAGAGATTTTTGCGGCGCTGGCTCATCTGCGGGCACATGGTGCTCGGCAGATTGTGCTGATTGGGCATTCTACGGGTGGTTTGCAGGCAGCATTGTTTGCTGATCGCCATCCGGGAGAGGTTTCGGCGGTGGTTTTGAATTCGCCGTGGCTTGAGCATAATGGTCCTGCTTGGCAGCGAACTGTGTTGACGTCTGCGGTAGCAAAGTTGGCGAAGGTTGCGCCGTTAACGCCGATTGCTCGGCTTGAGCCGGCGTACGCTCGCAGTTTGCATGTTGATTACGGCGGGGATTTCTACTTTAAGCCGGCACATAAGCCGCTGACGTCTGTCCCGGTTTTTGCTGCGTTCTTTACGGCCGCGCGTCGCGGTCATGCGATGGTTGCAGAGGGGCTAAATATCCAAGAGCCAGTGTTGGTGGCTCATTCGGATGCTTCCGGCGATCAATTCCATCCGTCTGAGTGGGAGCTGGCTCATACTGACGTGGTGTTGAACGTTCAGGATATGAAGCGTCTGGCGCCAACACTGGGCAAGAATGTGGACACGCTGGAGGTTATCGGGGGTCGTCACGATTTGTCACTGTCGGAGCTTCCGGCGCGTAGTCGTTATACTCGTGATTCGATTCGGTGGGCGGTCAGCCAACTTCAGCGTTGATTCGCACCGTGATGCGTAAGCGTTTACTCTTATATACGTATTGTGTGCCGCGCGAGGCGGCGTAACCTGTTACTCAAAGGAGATAGGCCGATGGGCAAGGCAAGCCGCCGTAATAAAGACAAGAAGCCTAAGAAGGTTCGGATTCAGTTTGTGGATCGCCCGTTTGAGGGTTTGCCGTTTGAACCACAGCTCGTTGCGATGCGTGAGATTTTGCCGGCAGCAACGTTGCCGGTGCGCACGGTAGCTGAGCATGGTGGCGAGGATTTGTTGTTGGTGACATTGCTACCGGATATGGCTGCTGCGATGCGTCGCAAGGACGGCATGTTGTTGGTTGCCGCGCAAACAGTCATGAATTCTGGTGATGTTTCGCTAGATATTGCGGATCGTATTCTTAAGGGTTTGGAGCTCAAGCCGGGCGAAACGTTGCGTCAGGTTGAGCAGCCGGTTCCGGGTCCGCGCTTGCAGGATATTCTTGATCTGAGCGTTGATTCTGAGATGGTTTTACATGAGGATTATGCGTTCTGGATCGATCCTGCCGAGTTGGAGAATCCGGAGATCAAGTCGGCTCTTGAGCAGACTCGTGAGCAGATTCTTCCTACTGCTGAGGTTCCTGAAGTTGCGGGTGCTTTCTGGTGCCGGATGCAGCGCGAGTTTGTGCGCTGGGTTCGGCCGGAAGCAGAGGGGCCAGTGCTCGATGCTCTTGCTCGGTTGCACCAGGCTCGTGAGCTTGGTTTTGCGGGCGGCCGTTTTGTTGGTGCTTTCCGCGCGCTGGGCTTGTTGATTCCTGTTTTTGAGCTCGACGCCGGTTCGGAAGCTGATGAGTTGACGACGCCGATGTCCGCGTTCGTGGAGCGGTTCGAGAAGGCATTGGCTGTTTCGGAGCCGTTGACGCCGGAGGAGCGACGCGCACGTGCGGGTATTATTTCTCGCCAGGTAACGTTGCGCTAGTCTTTTAAGACTTCAAGGTGGCTCGGGGTGACCGGGCCACCTTTTTATGTGATCTTTTCGAGGGTAATCCCGACGCCAAATCTTGATATTCGCAATAAACTGACTGACTTTTTAGAGTAATGTTACGTATTGTGAATGCAGAACAACGTGTAGCAGTTATTATTCCG
The DNA here is from genome assembly GCF_018913465.1 of Arcanobacterium phocae. Classification (GTDB taxonomy): domain Bacteria; phylum Actinomycetota; class Actinomycetes; order Actinomycetales; family Actinomycetaceae; genus Arcanobacterium; species Arcanobacterium phocae_A. The sequence continues at coordinate 69,556 of NZ_JABAPM010000003.1, forward strand.
GCCATGAATGAGGAAGATCGGATTGGAGCCACTATTCAGGCGGCTCGGTCGATTCCTCATGTTGATCTCATTGTTGTTGTTGACGATGGGTCAACTGATAACACACAAAGTGTTGCCCGGGATGCTGGAGCTTCAGTGGCTCGCCATACAGTTAATCGTGGTAAGGCCGCTGCGATGGAAACTGGCGCCGCTGTTGTTGCGATGCGTGATGTTCAGGGTCAACCTCCACGTGCATTGTTGTTTTTGGATGCAGATCTGGCCGAGTCTGCTGTTGAGTGCGCTCCGCTGGTGTCAACTATTTTTGCTGGCGGGATTGATTGTGCTATCGCATATCTTCCGCCACAGTCTGGTGCAGGTGGGCACGGTATTGTGACGACGACGGGCCGCAAAGGCATCGAGCGTCTTACTGGATGGAGTCCACAGCAACCACTATCTGGGCAACGCTGTTTAACTCGGGCTGCTTTCGACGCGGTCACTCCATTGGCTTCTGGCTGGGGTGTGGAAGTTGGAATGACAGTCGATCTTCTTGTTGCAGGTTTTACCGTCCAAGAAGTTCCATGCGATCTACACCATCGCGTATCAACGAATGATTTGGCTGGACAGCTTCATCGCGCAGCTCAGTTGCGGGGTGTTATCAAGGCATTGGCAGCCCGCACAATGCGTCGTCATAAAGTCACAACTGGTGTTACTTCATCTGTGGCTGGCGAACCATTTAACGCATATAAGAAATAGAGCATAATACCGCCTGTCATTTTCCTGTCATGTCACAATGACTATCTGCCACCCATTTCCAAGCTAGCGGGTTTACACTAAAATATTTACATAGTGTTACATTTGCTCACATGTCGTTGTTCTTGGAGGGTGCTATGAGAAATTTTGGTTCGGATGGAAACCGCCTTCTTAAACCGCTCGGAGTATCACCAGCGGCAGAAGAAGCATATTTAAAACTCTTATTGCAAGATGATCATGAACTTGAGAATTCAGTTGAACATGAGCTTGAAGACTTCGGATTAATCTCGCCTGATACTGATGGGCCCAAACCGATTTCGGCATCTAAAGTGATTGAGAATGCTCTTCATGCCAAATACGACGAGGTTAAAGCGCTTAAAGATTCATTGGTGGCATTTGAAGCAATGGAGACTCGCACCCAAGACAATTATTATCATACGAGCGTGAGCGTGTATGAAATGGGTGTCTGGTATGAACGAATTTTCACGCAAGCTTGTGAGCGGATCCGTTATTGGGATAGTGAGCCCCACCTTGGAAGCGAACTTATTTCCCCGGGTTATCCATCACTTTTTGATCGCAATATTTTTGTCGAGGCGATTTATGAGTCTGAATCATTCGAGAACCCGGAATTCACTGATTCGGTTCTGTCTTGTGTGCGGATGGGCGAGCGCGTCAGCATCGCCGCTAAATTACCTTTCCGTATGGTCATTTCGGATGACCGAGAGGTTTTGATCATGTGGAAGAACGACTCCGGGATTCCTATTGCGCTGTTATCAAACGATCCGAGTCTTATTGCTGTGATGCATAAGGGATTCGATCATGTTTGGGATCGGAGTATTCCTTTTGGTCTGAAAGAGAACCTTTCAGATGTTGAAATACCAGAGAACGTTAAGGACATAATCACGTTAATGACTCTGGGACTGACCGATGAGGCGATAGCGCGCCGATTAAACATTAGTTCACGCACGGTAGCTCGACGTATCGGCGCACTGATGTCGTCATTAAATATCAACACTCGTTTCCAACTTGGACTCAAGGTTCAACAAAATTCCCTGATAGACAGCTCAGATCTGATGTAGCTTCAACATGTGTCGCCGCAACTTATGGTGACATCTTATCGACATGGCGCATTCACCCCGCACGCAGTAGCTCTTGTTTACGACGTTGAATATTAGACTTAAGAAACGTCCTTCAGTAGCACTTTTCCGCGTGTTTACCTCACTCAATTCAAATATCTCGAGGCGCCGTTCACTCTGTAGACCATTTTTGGATGAGTCGATCTGCGCCAACATTTTTTCATAAGGAGATTATGTGTCATTGAAAAACTTCTTCATTTCGCTGGCTATCACGTTGAGCTTAATATGCGCGATATGCATAAACATGAACCCATACTCCTCGGCTATAGCTCAAGAAGACAAACTGACGTGTGACGGCGAGTGGAACAATATCGCATGGAAGGATTTTCCGGGTAGCGGTGCTCAGAATGGTATTTATTCTGAAAAGAGCCGCTATGCAGATATTGAATTTGCGTGGCATTTTTCAGACACAGTTCATCCAAACAACAAGATTTATATTGATCTTCCTTATGAGCTACAGCCTGCCAGTCTGCACGAAGTTCAGTTACATTCTCCGCTGGGGGACAAGGTCGCTACTGGTGTATGGCATGGCAACAAGTTCGTAATTACTGCTACCGAATACGCTGACAAGCATTCAAATATTATCGGCACCGCGCGGCTGTCAGTGAAGTGGAATCTTAGTAACGATAAAGTCAAAACCGGTGGCGTGCTTAAGTTGAACTTTAAAGGATGCGGAACGGGGACGCTCGCTGGAGATATCGCACCTGATGGCCCTCCTGGTTCACACCATGCTAACGACAAACAAGGTGAATATCGGTCTGAAGATTCATCGATCATTTGGTCTATCGGAGCCAATGGTAATGATTTACGGGAAGAACCATTCACTATAACAGACACTGCTCCGGCCGGCTGGAAATTCGTGTGTGAGCCTACGCCTCAAAGCAACACGCTTCCCACATATGTTAAGACTCTGGTTAATCTTCCAGAAAATCATCCTTCCTCAAATCAACCGGCTGTTTGGATGGATCATGTAGTTTTCCTACCTAAAAATATTCCGCCTTCCAACGTCTACAATCCTTTGAACATGTGGGGTGAGGCTGGGGCTCTGTCACCGCAAAAAGCTCATGAAGCGATGAAACAAATACTGCTGAAAAAACCGCAGAATGTACAGTCTTTTTACCATGCTGACTTTAACTTCCACGCTTTTTACGGTGCAGCTAGTTTTAATGATCAGAAACCCGCGTACACTCTTTCCTGCCAAGAAAATGAAATAACTGCAACCTTCCCCTATGGAATATCTTCAAAATACGACATCATTATCCAGACAAAAACTATTCCATCTGCCTCCGCAAGCGAACCAGTTCCGTCTTCTATCGTCACTAACCAAGCCCGAATCAATGACAAGATTTACGAAGGCAACGTTTTAATTCCAGGCGCTTCTGGCGAAGGTAGCGGCCTACTTGGTGGCTTTGTATTAGGAAAAACAGTCGAAGGCTCCCTTCCCGGGGACGTGAATTCAAAGCAATTCAAATTCGCATATAAGTGCACTCACCCAACGAACAGCGATACTAAAACAGGCGAGATCATCCTCCATGCCGGGCAGTACCATCACGAAAAAAACATTGGCAAAGGCTATAAGTGCACAGTAAGAGAAAAGTTCGATGAGTTCGTTGATCAGGAATCTCGCCCGGTTGTTCACTGGCAAATTGGTGGTAACGACGTCGCGACGTCGAATTTTACGATTCCGACGTCGCATAATGGTAGCGAAAATCCAGCACTTCAGGTCATAGCTATCAATTCTTACTACGCTCCACCGCCACCGACCGTGGCAACTGTTCAGATCCGAAAGGAAGTTGTTTCACAAGACACGGTAGAAGCTGCGGAAGCTGACGGCTGGACATTTACACTTGAGAGCAACGGCTCCACTCAATCTGTGTCGACTAAGAACTCTACGTTGAAAGAGGGGAGGTCAGTATCTGATAGCGAAAAAATTCGTTTTATGGTCCCTACAGGTAGCACTGCGACCGTCACTATTACTGAAGATACCTCGCAAAGGCCCGACTATTCACTGAAAGACATTTCATGCTCAGTGACGCCAAATGCGGATCCTGCTATTGTTACCGTTACAAGTCTCAGTGACGACTCAGCTGTTGTCGAGGGAATCCGGGCAGGCGACACTGTTGATTGTGTTGTCACTAATGAGAAGAAGTCGGAACTACCCACGGGCTCAGTTACCTGGTCCAAAGTTGATAGTGACGATCTGACTAAGCTGTTGGGCAAATCAGAATGGATGTTGAACCATATCACCAACGGGCGAACGACGAAGATTACGCTGATTGCAGATTGTATGGAAGCCCCGTGCCCTGTGGGAACAGCCGATTCTCCATTCACGGACACAGATCCGGAGCCTGGAAATTTTAGGATTAGCGGACTGCCGGTGGGCGAATACACACTTGTTGAGAAAACCGCTCCGGCTGGATATTTCTTGAGTACCGAAACCTATTCTTTCGAGATCGGGGATATGCCTCAGCAGTTGGATGTTACCCTCTCCCCAATTCCCAATAAGAAGATTACAGCTCCTCAATTGCCGCTGACTGGCGGTGTTGGAGCATTGCCATTCATCGCAAGCGGTCTTACTTTGATTGGAATCGCTGGGGTAATTATTTTGAGACAACGATCGATCACCAAATAAAACTCAAAACAGCACGGTGCCTCACTCTATTCACGACGATTATCTTTAGCCGTTAGCATGAGCGAGGCACCACTTTTCATCCTTTATAAACCGGCAACTTGGACCGACAGTTTCTTGTACATTCAGTTTCTGCGCAAGGAAAAATTTTACATTCATTACCAAATTAAATTGACAGATATGGCATGTTCTGTCAATGTCGCCCGCTTGACACTAGTTCCCTTTTAAATAATTGACACATTGACGGAAAGTATCAACCCTTATACTTGTTGGTGATATTTCACCGAAAACTTCGAGGATGAGTAGTGACAAGATGTCACTATTGCGCTTTTTTCACTTTAGCGTTAAACCAATAGTGAACCTTATTAATGCCTTAGGTTCTTTTTGTCCATTATAGACTTTCTTGCACTCCTTAGAACTAGCCTTTGGCCTTGATAGCATCAGAACACTTAATTAGACTGGGTACTTGCCTAATTTCAAACTTAAGTAGATCATTACGGAGGGATATCTATGGGTATTTCACAATTACGCCAAACCTTCATCGGGTTAAGTTTGGCAACCACTTTACTCACTGCTTCTTTCGGTAGCAGTCTCGCTCATGCCGCTGACAGCTCCACCAATGCCGAGCTGCCGCGTATGGCGTACACGCTCTTTAGCGATAAATACGTTAACACAAACGAAGGCTCAGTATCTGGCTACATATTTACTGTCGACGCCAACAACGAGAACTCTCACACCTACGACCCGTGGAAGAACGGCCGAAAATATAGGACTATTCCTCATTTAGGACGTCCAACAGTAATCGAAGAAGAGAAACAAACTGTAGATCTGAGTAAGCATGCTGCGAGAATCAAATCAGATAATGCTGATCCGAAAACCAATTCACCGAGTTAGTGTATTGCTTTAACGCACATAAACATTTTCCGAACAACGCAAGAAGATCTTGGTTAACATTCGAACCAGATTTGATAGGACTAACTACGCCGGAGAGCGACGATAAAAAAGCAAATCAATACGAGCAGTTACCTACAAAATTTAAGGACAATACACAACGCCAAATTTTGAAAGTAATTTGGAATGGCTTCCCGTCAGATGCTGCTGGAATCCAATCTAAACTAGGGCTATCTAACGACGCATTCCATCAAGCTACTCAACAAGCAGTGTGGTATTTTACAGATCAACGCCAATGGAGTGAAGAAAGCGCTAAGGACTTGAAAAATGAAGCGAAAACTGCATTCCAAGCTTTCCTATTCCTGACAAACCAAGAAACCTCATCCAACCTTAGTTCGAGCAAACTAAGTCATATTTCCTTAGTTGAACCTGACACAAATAACGCTGAACTTCTCTCGTATAAATCGAAAAGTACAGAGAAACAAGACCTTTTGCGCGCAGTTTTTAACGAGAAAGATCAGCCTGGAAAACCAATCCTCCCAGAGCCACCGAAAACAGATCCGAAAGACCCTGACTGCCACTGCAAAGATGGTAATCCTGGACCAAAAGGGGATCCAGGTAAAGACGGCGCACCTGGCAAAGATGGTGACAAGGGAGAGAAAGGCGAGCCAGGAACACCAGGTCCACAAGGACCTGAGGGTAAACCAGGTACTGACGGCAAACCAGGAAAAGATGGAAATGGGATTAAATCTATTCGAATCGACAAAGATGGAAATCTCATAATTGAGCTAACAAACAACACAATAATCAACCTCGGGAAAATTATTGGCCCAGAAGGTAAGCCGGGTCCACAAGGTCCACAAGGCCCCGAAGGCAAGCCAGGTAAAGATGGCGACCGCGGCGAAAAGGGCGATCCAGGTAAGCCGGGTCCACAAGGTCCCGAAGGTAAGCCGGGTCCACAAGGTCCACAAGGTGATTCCGGTAAAGACAAGCCAGAGCCTCCGAAGTCCCAGCCACATATTGACGTCCAACAAAAGCATGTGTCTAGAGCATCAGAGCTTGCTCATACTGGAACCGACACCCAGAGCATTGTTGTCGTTTCGCTCTTGTTGGTGATCACAGGACTAGTGGGTATCCGCATCCGTAAGAATAGCTAATCTACAAAAACAATTTGGCGAGTTTCCAACGAAATTGGGAACTCGCCAAATTGCTATGCTTACAACATGTCACCGATGGTAGCGGGTATCTGTCGCTATCATGAGCGGGGCGCCATATGCTGCCCCGAGTAACAAAATGACTAAACCTGAATCGTTGAGTGCTACCCCGACGACGACGAGTGTTGCCATCGCCCGAATTGCCCAGCGAATATCACTGTCATGAGTACTGAGGTTAAGAACGCGTATCTGGTCTCGCCATATCCACATTGCGAGGGCAATGATTGCAAGCAGGAGCCACACAAACCACGGGGCCGAGCCGAGCATGAACATGAGTTTACGGTAGACAACGTTGATGGCTTCGCCGTCGATAATACTTTGGAAGAATCGTCCTAGATGGGTCCAGGATTCTTGGGGGCGGAGCCAGTCTACGAAGGCTGCGCCGATTCCTACGAGGGTTGCAGTCCCAAAGATAATGATGAATGTTCGCGGCGTTAAGGCCCTCCCGCCCATCACAACTAGAAGTACGAGGAAAGCTGCAACGAGTGCCGGAACACCACCGAAATCTGCTCCGAGAGAGCCAGCGCCATCGATGACGACGGCAATAATTCCCAGGGCCATAACCGCAGCTGGAACAGCTACCTGCTCGTAGCTAGTACGCAGGATGCGTGCAGCTACGAAAGCTAGATAGATCATTGATAAAGCGAATACGGTAAACGGCGCATTTGATAGGCCATAGAAGCGGCCACCTTGTTGAGGTTGGTCGCCAAGCACTGATGATGCGTGCAGGACAGAACCGAATACAACATCGAGCCCGATTGTGGTTGCGCTGATGAGAGCAACGCAACCAGCTGCGCATGGTGTTCGGCGGCTCAAGGCTGCTCCTGCGATGCTTATACCTAGAACGCATCCGAGGAAGGTTGCAGTCGGAGCTGGGGTATCCCACCACGGGACAAGATTTGCTAGGAAAGATGCGGCCGGGAGGAGTGCTATGGTTAGTGCGATAGCTCGCTGAGTATTGCTGATGCTAGTGGTTTTCCCAGCACGAGAATGACGCCACCAGCGCACGAGAGAGCCGATAAGGAAGATACCAGCGGAAATACTCATGAGAAGGTAGAACGGTCCGACGGCGGGCCGTACTGCAATAGCACGTGCATTGTTGTCCCGAAGCTCGGCGACTATGTCCGGGGTTGCCTGTGCGTCGTCGTTATGGAATGCGATTGGCGATCCTACGAAATCTGCAATTGGCTGTTGCCCTAGAAGTGTCAATAGGGCTTGTGGGATATCGGTGAGTTGGACGAGGCCCCGATGCCTAGTGGAGTTGGTGTAGGACACGGTTCCGGGCGTAATACCTGGTCCGACGGCACTCATAAATTGCAGTTGTGCGGTGCGCGAATCGGAATCTGCTACGGATCCGATCACGATTGTGGTGTTCGGATCAATCACGTCTAATAGTTCGCCAAGTTCTCGGTCAAGTGCCGAGATTTGTGCAGTGGCATGGACTGACCTCGCAACCGGAGGCGCAAAAGCGGCCCGCATGTCTTCAAGCATTCCTTTGCCTTTAGCCCGGGCAATGGCGTGACTGGTGTTCGTTACTCGTCCTAGATCGACGACGACGAGGTCGGCTTGCGAAACAGTTGAATATACGTCTGCCGGATGGGTTGCGATTCCGTTGGTGTAAGTAATATTGGCATGATGGCGTTGACCAGCGGGCAGATTTGTGGAGGTTCGTAACGCGAGCGCAGCTCCAGAGCCGATTGTGCCAACGGACATTCCGCGACTAGCTAGTTCGTCACCGAATGTGGTTTCGGGTGGGGTGAACGGCGATGTTGCTTCGCCGGCTATCCGCGCTTTTTCTACTCGTGCTGGCAGAACACCGTCTGCTGCTGCGGTGATGGGTTTCGCGCATCCTTTTTCGATGGGGTCAGCTGCGCGCACTCCTTGGCTAATCGTCAACCATCCGGCGTTTGGGCAGGTGGTGACGCCGATTGTTTTAACGACTAGGTTTGCTGAGGAGCCGCGCCCGACGAAGTCGTAGAGGGTTGGCGTTTTTTCGGCAGAGATATCTGCCCAGGTTACACCGCTAACTCCGATGAAAACTGTTTTGTTTCCGGGCATATCTGTTATGGTTCCGGCTTGGCTAATGGTTTTGCCACGCCATGCTGGAGCAAGTAGTGTCCCGATCAGTAGCAGGACGATAACGACGGCGGTCCCCCACCATCGCCATGTACGTGCAGCGTTCTGTTTCATTAGTTTTTTACCCGTACAGTTAGCGCACCGGGAATTATTCGTGCATGGACGTGATCAGTGTAGCCAAGGACGTCACCATCGACTTGGACGGGTTGGGGTTTGTCGATATCTAGCGAAGCTTCAACGATTCGGTGGATGTCGAGGTCTCCTTGGGCGGGCACGCCTGGAATATCAACTTTTTTGATTCCTTTGCTTCGCATTCCGGTTCGTCGGAGGAGGTCTACCCAGCCGATGAGTCCGGCACGGGTATCGACGACGACGAGTTCCATCCAGCCGTCGTCAGCTTTTGCTGCGGTGTCAAAAACGAGACCGCCAACGAGTTCGCCGCAGTTGAGGAACATGACGGTTCGAGCGTCAGTTGTTACTGGCTTGGTGCTGTTTCCTACTGTGATCGTGGCGCTCATTTTGGGGGCGAGAATGTGTGGCATGGCGGCTTTGAAGTAGGCGGCCCAGCCAATGACTTCCTTGAGCTTTTTGTTTGCGTCTGCCTCAAGCATGATGGTGGCATCGAGTCCCATGCCGGCGTTCACTACGAAGGCGTATTCGCCAGGCATTGCCGGATGGACATCATGATTTTTCTTTGATTCAGGTACCGGTTCCGATGATTCTTTAACGGTAAGTATGCCGACGTCGATCTTGCGTGGTGCTCCGGTGACGGCGATGGTGGCAAGTTCGTGAATATCATCGAGCGGAAAGTTCAGGTTACGAGCCAGGAGGTTCCCTGTTCCTACTGGCATGAGTCCCATCGGGATTCCAGTATTGGCAAGGCCTTCGGCAACTACGCGCACAGTCCCGTCACCGCCAGCGGCAATAACAACGGCTGCCCGGGCCTTGATAGCTGCTTGGGTTTGACTAACTCCGGGATCGTCAGCAGTGGTAGCTAACCATACGGGTTCGCCAAGTGACGCATCGTGAGCACTTCGTGCCAAAGCTTCGCGGATAAGCTTCCAATCAGCTTTTTTCGTTGGATTGAAAATAATATAGGGTGGGCCTTGGTTTAGGTCTGGGTCGCTAGTTGTCACTTGTGTGTCCCGAGCTGCGCCTGATCGACGGCGGTCAATACGCATATTTTTTATGACTCGCCGATTTCGGAGCATGCCGAAGAGTGCTACCAGTGCTATCACGAATGTAGCCACGACAAGAATTAATTCCCAATCCATAGGACTTAGTTTACTAGATGTGTGCCACTCCATGAGCAGGCATTGTCTCAATGATTAGTCACGGTTAGCATGGTGGGCCGGAAAAGAACTATTCTTGTAATCATGATCGATATCCGTACTCTTCGCGAAAACCCAGAGGCCGTGCGTGCCTCACAACAAGCCCGCGGCGATGATCCCGCGCTTGTTGATGCTGTCCTAGCCGCAGATGAAAAGCGTCGTGCTTCCCAGCAGGCGTTTGAAGATTTGCGTGCGCAACAAAAGAATCTTTCCCGCACGATTGGTAAGGCGTCTGCTGACGAACGCCCTGCGATTCTGGCACAAGCTAAGGAAATGTCTGAGCAGGTCAAGGCTCTCGAAGCTGAAGCTAATGCCGCTGCAGAGCAGTTCCAGACTGCGATGTACAAAATCGCTAACCCTGTTTTACCGGGTGTCCCAGCTGGTGGCGAGGATGACTACGAGGTTCTGCGCGAAGTTGGCTCACTTCCTGATTTCGCCGCGCGTGGCTTTGAGCCGAAGGATCATTTGGATGTGGCTGAAGGTTTGGGCGCAGTTGATATGGAGCGTGGCACAAAGGTTTCTGGCTCACGTTTCTACTATTTGAAAGGTATCGGCGCCCGGTTGGAGTTGGCGTTGCTCACTATGGCTGCCGATCAGGCAGAAGCTAACGGTTTCACGCTGATGAACACCCCAACCTTGGTTCGCCCAGAAGTTATGGGTGGTACTGGTTTCTTGGGTGCTCACTCGGATGAGATTTACTACTTGCCGGCCGATGATCTGTACCTAACCGGTACGTCTGAGGTTGCCTTGGCTGGTTACCATTCGAATGAGATTTTGGATCTTTCCTATGGCCCGAAGCGTTATGCTGGCTGGTCTACTTGTTACCGGCGCGAGGCTGGCTCGTATGGTCGCGATACTCGTGGAATTATTCGCGTTCATCAGTTCAACAAGGTTGAGATGTTCTCGTTCTGTCCAGAAGAGCAAGCTATTGATGAGCACCAGCGTTTCTTGGCGTGGGAAGAGGAAATGATCCAGAAGATGGAGCTTCCTTATCGCGTCATCAACACGGCAGCTGGTGATTTGGGTTCGTCGGCAGCTCAGAAGTTTGATTGTGAAGCTTGGTTGCCTACCCAGAACCGTTACATGGAGGTCACATCGACGTCGAACTGCACCACGTTCCAGGCACGCCGGCTTGGTATTCGGGAACGTTTTGAGGGTTCTACTCGCGCTGTTGCTACGTTGAACGGCACTTTGGCTACTACTCGCTGGCTGGTTTCCATGTTTGAAAACCATCAGCAGCCAGATGGATCGTTGTACATTCCGCAAGCAATGCGTCCATATTTGGGTGGCCGCGAACTCATTAGTGTTCAGTAACGTGACGATCAGAGATTCTCAACGGTCCGGGGGTCTGACTCCCGGACCGCTACCATATTTTACTGATCTGCTTGCGCAGCGGTCTCTTCCGCCTGCTGGGCCAGATTTGATGGTGGCGTTAGATATTGATGGCACGACGATTCACCATGACACGTCACTTTCGCCACGGGTACGCGAAGCGGTTCATGCTCATCTGAATGCTGGTACTCGCCTAGTTTTCGCAACCGGGCGTGGTATTACTGGAACGCAAGTGGCGTTACAAGATGTCGGTTTCGATCATGGTATTGCCGTGGTATGTAATGGTGCTGCGATAACGTCTGTTGGTGGCGCTGTCCCGGATTCATTGACTACCCCGTTGCCTGACTTTCTAGATAATAGCGGCCCGGCTTACCGCCTGGTTACTGCCCACACGTTTGATCCGAGTCGTGAGATTGAGCTGTTATCGGCAGGGCTGCCAGATAATGTCTGGTTCGCCTTGGAGACGCTCGATGAGCCGACTCGGGTAACGTTCCCGTTCCCCGAAGATGAGCTGTCTGGCCCGAGCCGGCTTGTCCCGATCTCAGAATTGGCGTCTGCTAAGGCTACCCGGTTGACGGTCCGGGCTTCGCAGATGACTGCTCACGAGTTGATGGAAGCTGTAGCTAAACTGGGGTTGCGTGGCGTGGAGTATGCGGTGGGATGGTCGGCTTGGATGGATATTACGCCCGAAGGCGTTTCGAAAGCCTCTGCATTAGAGGAAGTTCGAGCGTTCTTTGGGGTCGGTTCCAGCCACACGGTATGTGTGGGAGATTCTGGTAACGACGTCGATATGCTGTCCTGGGCTGGTTTAGGAGTTGCGATGGGTAACGCGCCGGATTACGTTCGTAACCATGCCGACGCTGTCACGGATCATGTTGACGACGACGGATGCGCTGCCGTTCTGGAGGCCTTGCTCTAAGGGATTGCGGCGCGTTGCTTGCCCAGCAATCATAGCCGCCAATCCCGGTAGAGCAATATACATTCCTTCTTTGATCATAATTGCACCAGAATCGTTGATCGGTACAGCAACCAAAATACCTACGGCTATGCCGATTGTGACTGGGATGAAACCGTAGTCAGAGGTGAGGGCACGAAGGGATCCTAAATGGATTCCGCTGACTGAATTCAAGTACCTGGTTGCGAAGACGGCCAAGATTCCAATCACAATTGCGATGGCGATGAGTGCAAGCAGATCTGGCCGGCCGATGAAGGATCGAGTGACATCACGGATTTTTCCGCCAATAATCGCCCAGCTTTCGGCCGTGCCGAACTTGGCCCAGAACCGGCCAATATGGGATTCACCGCCACGGCGAGCATCGATCAAACCAACTCCACCCATCACAGCAACGGTGCTCACTAGCCACAACAGTCCATGCCACCAGCGTAGCTTTTTCCCGGTAAGCAGGATAGCGGTGATGCCGAAGCAGGCTATAAGTCCAGGCGGGCCACCAAAATCGGCACCCCATAGTGGCAGTGCATCCACTGCAACCGCGATTATTCCGATTCCAAGCAGCACGAACAATGGCAGGCGAGCACCGGCGTCGTTCTTGGCACGTTTGCGTAGCCATGCGATAACCAGCAATGATGCGATCAAACCGCACACAACGAGAATTAAATATGTGCGGTTAGAGATTCCGTAGTACCGACGGGACGTGAGCATCAGTGAGCCCATAAATCCGTTGCGCTGATGGACCGATCCGGCCACGATGTCAATACACAAGAGGGCGAACGAAACCAAGCTAATAAAGCCAGCACGGTGTGCGCTCAGGTGTGACAGTGCAACAATCGCAACAGCAATCAGTGCCGTCATCGCGATTGCCCACGCTTGCATAACACCAGGCGATCCTGGCAGATCCCACCACGGGAGCAGGTTGAGAATCATGGCACTGGGAACCCAAGCGAATGCCCACAGGTTGAATTGTTCTAGTCCGGCCCACAATCGCCGAGGAGCACCCCAACGGTGCCCTTCTGGACCTGGTGTAATGAGGAATAAGCCGAGGACACCCAGGACGCCTAGGAGAACCATGGTGTTGAAGATTTGGTACCACTTTGCAGATGACGAAGCCGCAATATAGGCGTGTTGGGCAGTGTCGAGGACGGGTTTCATTGCCGCAGTCAACGATGGCTGTGGCTGGACATGCAATCCGGAATATTTGCCGGTGATGAGGTTGCGAACATCGGTGATGGTGATGAATCCGTCGGCACGGGTGAGGTCGGAGCGGATAGTACCGGCACCGGAGGTTGTGCCATCGAGCGCAATATTTGTGGCAAAGAAATGCAGGTGCGCTCGACGCCATTGGTCACCGAGCGAGGCAATAATAACTTTGCGTGGATGTTCGCTGTTTTCGTTCGCTGTGAGAATGTTGATCAGTTTTTGTTGAATCAAGGCACGCTGGTCAGCGACGTTGAGATAACGGGGCGATCCGCGGATGCTGCCCAGATCGACGACGACGTCGTCATCCACTGTATTGAGAATGCGAGTCAGGTCACCTTGAGCTTTTTCGGCGGCTTCCGGGAATCCGGCATCCGGTAACGCCAGCCACTGGTCAACTGTGCCGTCTTTCGTCGCAATAGGAATGCCGGCGTTGCGCCCTACTGCCGTGACGTTGTGGGAAAAGAGCGGTTCATCTGGCCATTCGGTTTCGCCCAAACGTAGGGAAAAGTTACGGATATGAACAGTCTGTGGGTATTCCTTGTAAAGAGAGGCTGGATCTTCCAAGATGGTAGCTGGATGACATTCGTCTCCGAGGCTCACCACGAAAGATTCCGGGAGGCGATCGGATACGTCACGTGATGTTCGTAACTGCATCCAGCCTTCTGAAGGGCAGGTCAACGGGGAAACAGAACGGGGACTGAGAGCAGCAACCGAGTAGTTTGCTAGGAGCCGTGATAGTTGCGGGTTGGCGATATCGACGTCGAGAGGTCTCACCCCTGCCATCCCCACAAACAGTAGGGAATCATTGGAAGAAGTCGGTGCCGTTGCCGAAGAAGCGGACGCAAAAATGCTTCCGCCAACGACCTGAAAAATGCCAAGTATTGCTACCAATATGGCTGTTAAACGTACCCGCACGTCCACCCCTTCAAACAGTTCCCTCTTCCATACTAAAACAAAAATCTTCCCTACCAGTTTTTACTTAGGTCTCAATTCCCTTACAATAATGAAAGCATCAAGATTCATAGTGTAGTTTTGAGGCTAAGGAGAGTTGTCAGAGCGGCCGAATGAGCTGGTCTTGAAAACCAGTATGCAGCAACCCTGCATCAAGGGTTCGAATCCCTTACTCTCCGCTGGTTACCACTGTGGTGGATTTGAGTTGGTGAAAACCTTCTCGAGTCGGCTATGGTTGGAGACCTGGAGACATGGCTGAGTGGTCGAAAGCGCTCCCCTGCTAAGGGAGTAGTCGCCTAAAAGCGGCTCGAGGGTTCAAATCCCTCTGTCTCCGCCACTTGTCCCGGTAGGTTTTCCTACCGGGACATTTTTATTCCCACGCACCGCGTTCAGTGAACAAAGTAGTTGAGTTCTTGGACAGGTTGGTACAGTCTGTGTGGAATTAATGAACAATGTCTAAGGAGACCACATATGACTGAGCAGAATTCAAACCCGATTACGCCTGTTAAGCCACCTTATATTGATCAGGTACTTCCGGATGTTTATAACGCAATGGAGGGCGTTGCAGTTGCGTTAGGGAAGGCGTATGACGACGTCGAACTCCCCCGCACTCTTGTTGAGCTTGCTTATTTGCGTGCTTCGCAACTTAACGGTTGTGCAACCTGCTTGTCTGTTCATGTGCCACGCGCATTGCAGGCGGGAGTTTCCCAGCGCCAGATAGACATGTTGCCGGCATGGCGTCATTCGCAGCGCGTTTTCTCTGAGCAAGAGATTATGGCGATCCGGTTAGCGGAGACTATTACTCAATTGCCAGAAAGCGCTGATTATTATGCGCTGATCGGGGAAGCGCTGACACTGTTTACGAAGGAACAGCTGGTTGCGTTGGAGTGGGGAATTATTTCTATCAACGCTTTTAACCGAGTTTCGGTAGTTTCACAGCATCCAACTCGGAAGTATCCAAAGAGCTAGTCCGTATTTTGTAGCGTTTAGGGCGTATCGACTTCAATTGTGAAGTACGATACGCCCTTTCTAATAAATCCGCAGTTTTAGCGCGTTCTACACGGATGTCTATATTTGGTGTAATTACCCACATAGGTTTGAATGAACATTCTTTCCGATAATTCACTATCATCTATTAAGGTCTTGCGTTAGCAGAAATAGTTGTTGTGCTTTAATGCCATACGCAACCCATAGTTCCACATCTTTTTCACCGTACAGAGGGTTTTATGAAAAACAGAAAGCGCCTACTCAGCACTGCTTTAGGGTTATGCTTCGTCACGTCATCACTACAGCTCGGAATAATTGACGTATTTGGAACAGGGCCATCTGCACACGCTGCTGTTATTCAGGACGCCGGCCAACACTGGGACGCCTCGCAAGATTTAAAAGATTACCTATCTCGCCCAATCGATTGGACGCATCCTACACTCGCACCAAAAGGCAAGATTGATGTAAATACTGCCCAAGAATACCTTGTTAAAGCAATTTCTGAGATGCAGAGCACCGTTGTCTTTTACGGCGACTACGATCTTTCCGATAAAGCGATCGCTCCTCTTATTTACAAACACCCTAACGGCTCACTGATCCGGCACATTGCTGGTGACTGGAAGGTTGACAAAGAAGAGGTTTCTTTCGAAAAAGGTTTATACAAGCATACTGTGCGGTTTGCATACCTCGTATCGAAAGAGGACGCTATTCGCGCAGATCGACGTATCGATGAAATTGTTCGCTTCTTGACTAAGAAGCTCAATAGACTGAAAGACGTACCCGGCACACGCAACAGCAACGAGTACCGTAAGGCTCGACTCATCCACGATTATATTATTAAAAATGTAAAGCCGATAGCGGATGAGCAAACAGCCACTGGCCACTACTATGTTAAATCCGCTGCGGGGGATGGCAAACAGTATGAAATCCATTCCCTTGAAGCTGGTTTGTTTGCAAATCAGGGTGTCTGCCAAACATATACCATTATGTTTGACCGGATCGCTTCGCGCATGGGACTGCAAACACGCTACGTCCGCGGTAAGAAATCATTTGGCTATTTCACAAACGATAGCGAAAAAGAACGCCTTTTACAGCAGGTTAAAGCAGATGAACGCATTGCTGCCAAGGGCGGACGCTGGCCCGAAGCTAATCACTCATGGAACCAGGTAAAAATTGACGGACACTGGTATCACCTCGATCTGACAGTAGACGCCGTCTCGTCACGATCGATGTACAAATACACGTATGCCGGGTTCTTGCGCACCGATGAGGAGTTTGGCGAGCCAACAACGTGGTGGATTGGCGAACACCACAAAAAGAACTACAGTGCTTTTGCGAACGTGACATGGAATCAGAGTGAAGCAGAACCCGCAACCAAGCCAATGAATTTTGGAAAGCTGTTTTCTTCCTATAGTAGTTCCCGTCCGCTCCAGTCGAATCTTAGTGGCTCTCGTCATCCACTGGGAAACTTTAGCGATGATGAAGTAGGCGTCCTTCCGCTCAAACAATACTCCGCAGAAACAAGCTCGGTATCTCAGATCGTTTCTCCTTACGGAGAAAAAGAAGTCGCGGAAGTGCCGGCAGGTATATCAGCCGAAGATCTACCAAAAACGTTGAAGCTGCAAGGTATTACCAGCGCAATACCGACCGAATCATACAAGCTAGGTACGTTCGAAGATTCGCCAGTATCATTAGCAAAACCAGATGATTGGGAAAAAGCAAAGGACCGCATTGGCACACATCTCAGCCTCGATTTTGTAGCAGAAAATGGCGCCAAACTTACTATCCCCATTTCAGTAGTAGAACCTGGAAAAGAATCCCACGCTTTAGCACGCATCGACACTGGATCTGGTCACATCCATATCGATCAGATTCATCCCAGTGGCGATGACTACGATGCACATGCCGATAAAGAAGCATTTGACAACCGCCGTAAAGAAGCAGAGCAAGCTATCCTTACTAACGTTAAAGTCTCCTATGCAGACGGCACCTCAGACACATCGACCATTGACGTCTCCGTTCGCGGTCTAGAAAACGTCAAAGTTGATAAGCCAGGAAGCTATTCAGTCCTCATCATTGCTAAAGGCAAAGATAATTTACGAACGAAAGCTGACTACACCGTCGTCGTCGACAAGAAGCTCAAAGCAAGTAGCGTCACTATTTTTACCAACAACAATAATGCAGCTGAATTCAACATCCCGGCCAATACCCACTACTACATGGACCCGTCGTCCTTCCACAGCTTCCTTGGGAAGAACGAAGGCGTGAATTTAATTGCGAAGCGCAAGACATCGCTTGGTCTAACTAAGCAAGTCAACGATACTATCGCCCTTATTGATTCCACAGGTAAAGAATGGCCATACAATGAAGACGAAGATATGTTTATCGACGCCGATGGCAACCGGTTATTCAACGGAATCAAGATGGTTGACCTGGTTCGCAAAGCAGGTTCATATCGAATCAAAGTAACTGGCCAATACGCTCAAGAAGAGCCGAAGGTTAAGGTCATCACCGTTAACATTATTGATGACAAAGACACGATAACCGAGGCTGATCGTCACAAGGCGATTATGACCGTAGACAAAATTGATTCGCTCTCAATGACAGCCCGGATCAAGTACATCCAAGAGATTCGTGAACTGTCCTCAAGTAGCGCTATCAACGATCTTGTTGATAGGGCGAGCAGCAAGCCGGTCGAAAAAACGACCGTTTCATACATTGTTGAACACATCGATAAAGAAACCGGGAAACCATTCTCCGCTCCGATGAAGAAAATCGAGTTCCAGGGAACTACTGTTACCGAACATGCAGAAAGCTACTACCTTAATAAGGGCTACACCGTAGATAAGCCTGTTCAAGAAATGAAGGTTACTGGCAACGACCAGAAGATCACCTTCATTTACACACGACAAGCTAAGTAGTACTAGCAGCATAATTTAGTGGGGAGTAGACCGTAACTGGTCTACTCCCCACAGTGCTATGTTGCCTAGCTCAGGCAGCCAATTGTCGTCGAATAACCAAATGGTCGCTGATGAAAGATAATTGCTCATCGCGTTGATTGACTACGGTAATAGCTGTTTGGTTTCGCCGCCCACTAGCCGGATGGAATGGACCATAAGTCACCATTGTTACCGGCTGAGATTGAGGTTGTTCGTTCTCAACAGTTCGATGCAGAATGGAAACTACTGGAATCTACAGCCTGACTAGTATCATTAAACAGCTCTATTGCTTTGCTTAACGAGCTTGCCAGATTGCTTGGATTAGTACACACCGCACTTCGGCGAGTAAGCACCAAACCACTCTTCTTTCACACTTAAGCAGAGGGTGCTAGTGTGGTAATTAAATGGAACTAAGCCACCTTTCTTAATAGTTTCCCCATCGACCGTTCGAGGTTCCAGCTCGGACAGTCATTTATATGTGTGTTAAATGGAGTTTTGATGACTGACTGGGATGCAGATAAAGAGAAATTCGTTCCACTAAGCGTGAGAGAAGGAAAAAAAGAGCCCTTCCAGATGACTATCGGAATCCCAGTTCATTTTCGCCAAGCTGTAACAGATTGGCTCACTAAAGTTGGGCAAGCTCTTTACTGCAATACCGATAATTTTGAAAGCGAACAAGCAAAGATTGCTGCAGCAATTCGAACGCCAGGATTCGACTTCAATGCCGTAATTGAGAACATTAAGAAGATACCCGATGAGATCATCTTCGACGTTATCGACTACTGCCTCGGTAATCTTTCAGATATCACTAACAGTTATCGTTCCGGGCGAACACTTACCGAACTTCTTGCTGATTACTTGTTCATGGCTGATCACGAGTACAAACTCGATTCTGACGGGCGACGGTTAGTTAAACGTGTCGATCCGACCGTGTGCGCCGCATACGAACGGGCAATCTCACCAGAAGATGAAGCATCAGACCTACTCGCCTCAGCTTGGGCAAAACAATTCTCACGCAACCAAGACCCATCCGGCGCTTGGAACGATGCCCGTAAAGCCATCGAAGTCTTGCTTAAACCCATCGTTTCACAAGCCGATAACAATGCGACCATAACCAAAATGGCTAAAGCGATACGCGACGGCGAATCTAAATTCGAAGCCGACCTGCCAGGCAAGCCAGGAAAAGACTTTTCCGAGTCCCCTGTTTTACAGTTCGCACGCGCACTCGACATGGTCGGATATCCTCCCAACCACCACGGAGCCGCAGAAGTTTCATCCCAACAATCAGTCACGGCTGTTCTCCAAGCTGTCACTGTTATCGGATGGTTGCGTGAAGGTGTTTTCCGGCGAGTCCAATAGTTCTTGAATGAACGGGCAGATAACGTCGCTCACTACCTCGGCTTGTGCTCACGCTAAAAGGTACAGCTTTACTCGTTTCGACTCCGGAGATTGCGTCGGCCAGTTTGCGTCGTAAACTCCACGGAATCCAGACATTTTCACTGTCTGCACACTTTTCTTCCGCTAGTTTACGAGCTACTAATTCAATATCTTCTAGGCTTCCATCAATGCTCCGCATTCTAGTCCGCTCCCCTGTACACGCATGATATTTTTTGAACGGGATCCTTATTTGACTACAGGATCTTTTTCGGAGAACCAACAATGACTCTGGCCTTGATAGCTAGGCAGCACCCCGTAAAATACCTACGTACTACCCTTAGCAAACCACTTCTATTTTCAGCGCAATCATCAGTAAACTTAGTATAAAATATCGGCTAAGGCTCATATACGTTCCGAGCAATTATAGCTCGGCTGACGGTATGAGCTTTTTGTTTTCCCGCTGTTACCCAAGTGGGTTACTACTTTCAGACATATGAGCAGAACCATGTCCTGTGCGGCGGAAAACACCATTAATCTTCCACCGCACAGTCACTATCACTCAGCAATAAACCCGAGGTCCTCCAGGAAGCTGAGCGTCGTCGAATGCTCTTTGAACACTGCTGTATTACGCAAAATTCGCTGGCAAACGCTACCCAGTTCGTCACGGATCGCTTGGGTAATAACATCCCGATCTCGGCTATCGCCTACCCGCTCGCGAAGCTCAGCAAAAACTCCAGCAAACTCGTTCAGTTCTTCTGGAAGCTCCTGACCTTCAGCCAACAACTCTCCGATCTGCGCAAGCTGCCTATCCAGACGCCCCGGCAAAATAAACAAGCCTTGAGCCTCAATGAGCCCAATCGATTCTTGCTTGATTGCGAAGTATTCCGGATGTGCATGGAACACGCCTTCAGGGTATTCCTCGCTGGTGATATTTGACCGGAAAATAATGGACATTTCATAGCCACGATCGGTCATCAACACAGTTGGTGAAACAGACGAGAACACCTGATCGCCATCGCGCGGAATAATGCCTAGTTCGTCGTTACGGTAGTTGACCCAACCGTCTCGAATCCGCTCCGATACTTCCTCGATCGCGTCCCGATCAGTGGATACGACCCGAACTGCCGTATTGTGCCAGTCCAAAATTTCCACAGTAACGTTCGGGAAATCCGGGCAACGCAACGATTTCCAGGTGCCAGCCGTGTGCATCGGCAAGGTTTCCCTACCGCCCTGATAATGGTCATGTCCCAGAACCGAACCACCAGTACCAGCAAGCGCCGCGTTAGAACCGATAAAGAGCTCCGGGAACTGATCGACGAAATCGAGCAGCCGCCGGAACGTTCCCCGGCTCACGTGCATCGGCTTATGCTCCTGATTAACCACAATGCCGTGCTCATGGAAATAGCCGTATGGCGAGAACTGCCAGAACCAGGGACGGTCCCCAAGAGTTACCGGAACCGTACGGAGGGTGAATTTTGCACGCCCGGCAAAGCCCTCGTTCTCGTGACAGATCGAGCATTGCGGATATCCACCGGCAACCGCGTTCCCGGCCTTCGCGGTAGCACTGCTCTTAAACTCCGGCTTGGCTTTGTTGATCGTAACGATGAGCCCGTTCGTTTCAAACCGCGGGTTTTCCTCCAGCACACTCAACCGCACATAGTTGTTTTTGACCGAGTAATCGTAGAGTTTGTCCATCGCATACGATCCGCCATGCGCAGCGACGTCGTCGAAAAATCGGTTTTTGATTCCCGACGGCGTTAGGCTGACGATTCCGAACATCTGGTCGCATAACGACGACGCATCGTCCTCGTCAAACAAACCTGCCGCGATACCCGTCTCACGCAACTGTGCAATCAACGCATCCGGACGCTCGTGTTCGCGCCCGGTAGCACCGGTTGGCCGATACGAGTTGAGTCCGAACAGCCCGAAAATCCGGTTGCGGGTCCAATCCGCATCCGCCGGGTCAAGACCCAGATAGGCATCCGCATAATCAACCAGCGCATCGACTGCACGATAGAACGCTGTCAACTCGCTGTCGCTCATGTTACTTCTCCTCTGCCTCGTTGTAGACCCGCTCCGAGATTGCCCGCATCTGGTCATATTTGCGTTCAATATCGGCAACGATCGCGATCTGGTTACGCGCCCGGACCAAGTTATGATCTGGGTACGCGGTGCCGAAGTATATATCGCCGTCGAGGTAGTCAGCTAAGAAACGCATGCCGCATTCCACCGTCATCAACTTTGCCGAAAAAGCAAGCAAGTCGAGTTCGGCGGGAGTGAGCGTCTCCCGCAAAGCCGGGATGAATCCTTCGCAGTAGGCAGTGTACAGATCCAAGCTGAACCCAACTTTGGTGAGGTCTTTTTCGTCCTCGTCCGCGAGCGCAGCACCCGTACGTAGCGCATCGCCAAAATCGTAGAGGAGCGATCCGGGCATCACCGTATCAAGATCGATCACGGCCCGGACTTCTCCGGTATCTGCATCGAGCAAGATGTTATTGATCTTGGTGTCATTATGGGTGACGCGAGAGGGAATCTCCCCGCTAGCCATCAGATCTGTCACGCGCGAATATTCAGCGGCCCGCTCCATAAAGAACGCGATCTCGTCTTGCACTTCGGCCGCCCGTCCCGCAGTATTCTTCTCGATCGAAGCCAACAGATTCTGGTATCGCGTTGGAGTGTGGTGAAAGAACGGAATCGTTTCTGCCAACAACGTAGCATCGAAATCTGCCAAGTCACACTGGAACTGACCGAACGCTGCAGCAACTGAGCGCACCATGTCTGGCGAAGTTGCCAAACTGTATGAGCGCGAATTGCCGATATAACGATACATTCGGAAATATTCTTCCCCGTGGCGAAGATACAGCTTGTTATCGAGCGTCGGAATAATCTCCAGCGTCTCTTTGCCTTTCTTCACCAAATGCTCGGTGACGAGCTTAATGTTGTTCATCAAGCTATCCACATCCGCAAACACGGTTGTGTTGATCTGTTGCACGATATAGTCGTCGCTACTGGTTGTCACTCGATAGGTTCGATTAATATGCCCGTCACCCCAGCGGGTACTCGAGACGTGTTCCCCGCGAATACAGAATTTTCGTGCAATGCTCCATGCTTCATTCATGATATTGACGTCCATTCAATCGCTGACGGCGCCAGATCAAACGTTGCCGTCTTACCACCGGGCAGGCTCACAACAGTGTGCTGCGGCTTCTCCGAATTGTTCACTACCGCGTAGATACCCTTATCGGCAAAGTATGCCACTTCGCATTCTGGGTTCGATGACCCCCAAACGGCGTACTGGTCTTCCTTGCGTGCCGCATAGAACAAGGCGCGTTCGAGCAATCGTGCGTTCAATGCCGAATATGGCAGACCAGAGAGGTAGACGCCACGGCCGTCGTCGTACTTATTGACTGCGAGCTGAACCTGGCCGTCGAGCCCGGAAATCACGGTTGTTTGCTGTGAAATCGGGAAGGTGTTCATAATAGCTTCGCCAAAATCGAGGCTCTCGCGCGGAATATCGTGGATGACGAAGTGGTCCTCTGTGAGCTCCGGCCAATACTTGTCCACGTTCAAGCTGTGGTAGATTTCTTGATCCACGCCCAGAATATCTGCTAACTGGAAATGACGACCACCGTGTTCGACGGCGCTCGGCTGACCAACACCCACGAAGCCCTTACCAGAACTGACCCAAGAACGAATCAACGAAACGAGCTCCGGATTCTTCCAGGCTTGTGCGCCGGAATACGATGTGCCTTGTGGACCGGCGTTAATAATGACGTCGATCTCCGGGTCGATGCCGTTGGCGAGGACGTCGTCGAAACTCAAGAAACGCAGGTTGACGCGCATACCCGAAAGCGCTTCGAGGATGCCGTAGAACGAGCGGTTGTACTTGTTCGGCAATGCGTGGGCAACCGTGAACTCCTGCCAGGATCGGCGAGCACCCCACGCATCCAGCAATGCCACTGTGAGCTGGGCTTGAGCACCAGTACCGCCAGACTTGTCATAAATATCGCGGAACTCGTTCGCAATCGTTGCCACGTCGTCTACGAACTTCGGGAACTTCGCTGCCAAAGAAAGATAGCCACCGTAGCCCATGCGCTCAAGTGGCGAACGCAAAATAGCGCGGCGAGCCTTGCGCCAATTATCCCACGCTTCGATCGACGGATCAGCGCCCTCGTAGAACGAATCCGGGAAGAAGTACGGCAAGAAGCGACCCTCGCGATACTTGACGCCCTTGATGTCAGCAATCATGCGGGTGGTTGTACCGTCACCGACCGAACCGACGATCGCATCCATACCCACATTCGGGAAGGTTGAACTGTATGGTTCCGTGCCGATCCACTGATCGCCGAGGAACATCATGGCTTCCTTGCCGGCCGCCTGAACTCGCTCAACCATCTGCTTCATCAGCGAGTGAACAAAGTTCGCCGTGAAGTCGAGCCAGTCACGCTGTTCCTTGCTTGGGTAGACGAAGGACGAACCGTAGGATCCGCCGTCGACGAAGTGCTCCGGACGCATCCGATAGCCATACTCACGTTCGAACTCATCGAGCGCACGCGGCGAAACCGTCACCGCAAAACCCGTCCAGTCCACGATTTTTTCTTTGCGTTCGTTGTTGAAAATCAACGTGAACTGGTAGAAGAACGTAGTGAAGCGAACGACGTCGACATGCGGGTTATCCACCAGCCACTTATCCAAGGTGTTCAGCATAAATTCTTGGATTTCCGGGTGGCGCGGATCGAACGCGATTTCGTGTTCCTTATCGCCCCAATCGTTGGTGATGTGGTTGTACATCTGCACCGGATCCCAGATGACGTAAGCCAGGAATGTCACGGTGTATTCGTGCATCGGCTGAGCGTTGTGAATATGAACGACGTCGGCGTGCGGATCGAGCTCCCACCGATCAGCTGGAAGAACCTCACCCGAGGTACGATCAATAACTTCCCAGAAACGTCCCGGATCAGCGTCCCGGTTAATGGTGAGCTGCTCGGCAAAATAGGTGACCATCAACGGCACATCAACAGTATCGGCAGTAGCACGGGTACGTTCCGACATCAGGTAAACCATCGGCACCGCGTCCATGTGGTCTTTCATAAAATAGTTGTGCCCACGAGTTGGGAAGTAGGCACCGTAAATCCGCTTTCCCATGTTAATCACGTCAGCATCCAAGTGGGTGCCGTCTGAATTACGGATAGCATCCGCACCCCATTTTTCGGCTAACTCAGTGGACTGCTGAATAAAGTTTTCTTCGGTAGGTATAGTAAAGCGACCAACGCTCATATTTACTCCCCTAATAACAGGTACTCACGACGAGGTATAAGCATCCCTCAGCTGTGCCAGTGGAACGATCAGCGACTGACTTGGAGAGTCCACGATGACACTCCACAACTGCAAAAATCGTAGCACATTTACTCGCGGGGGCTAGGAAGTGAAGCCATCCATCGATCCACTGCGTCATAGAACTTTTCCGGCTGATCGCGGCGCACACAGTGGCTTGCTCCGGCGATGCGCTCAATAGTTATTACTGGGTTGGTGATGGTCACAAGCCGTCCGTCATCAAACAAAACATTGTCTCGATCTCCGGCGATAAGCAACGTCGGCACAGCTAGCTTTGCGAACAGAGACTCGTCCGTAGTTCCAACCACGCCACTTTCTACCAGACGCATATCCACGTTGGTTTTACCTTGCACCCAACCAGCACATTCAGATGCCGACCAAGCTGGGTGTGCAGCACGGATATCCATCAGCGCTTGCCCTGGATCAGCACACACCCCACGCACTCCGGCAGCGAGGGCCGGCGCAGCTTCCCGATAGCTTTTTGCTTGGCAGACAGTCAAAATCGCTGGATCTTCTAAGACTGCTCCCGCCACTAAATCTGGGTAGTTCACCGCCACCCACGCGGCAATCGCACCACCCATCGAATGTCCAATGAGGAACACTTTACCGTTGGCAGCCTGAGGTGCGTATCGTTTGACGACGGCGCTTGCAGCTTCACATGCGGCAAGGAACGGATCGCACAGATCGTCGTCGGAAAATCGCTCCGAAAAACCGTGCCCCAAGGAATCAACTAACAGAACCTGCCAGCGAGCCCCGAAGCGAGTAGCTAAATCAGCAAGTGATGCTCCATTATCAGTAACCCAATGAAAAGCGAGGATAATGCCGTCCAGCTTTTTGCCTGTTTCAGTCACAGATAACCGCACGATGAATCCTTAAAAAATACGAACACGCCTGACTCTCCTCAGAATACTCGCGCATTCATCACTCATGCCAAGCAAACGCAAGAAGTTCCCGCAAAACCGCACGATCGACGTCGGCAAGCGAAGCAAATGATATGCACGTCCGACCACAATGGACGTTACCAAGCCGGGTAGCAAATTCCTCGTAATAGCTCGTATACCGGCGTAAATACAGGAATATTCGATTCGGGCGCACCGCGAACCCCACCTCTAGGCCATCACATAAACAGTCAGGTTTGACCCCCGGCTGAGTTTCCCCGTAACCAACGATGGCCGGACCCCACATAATCGGCTCATGGCCGGTTACGTCACGAAAAATATGTGCGAGTTCGATGGCATCACTGGCGATGGTCCGTGGGAGCCGACGTAAAAACTGCTGCACAGTTATGGGTTTGCCGAACGAGCATGCAGGGCCGATGCGCATTCCATCCCCCTTGCCATACGTCGTTGAATGATCGCCAGATACTCTTCCATCGTTCCATAGGCATCCCTAATTTTCTCGTTCTCAGCAATAGTGCCGTTATAGCATTGTGCAACTAATCAGATGTATGACTTTTAATGACTTTCTCAAAACAGGTACCAAAGTCCTATGGTGTGGGTTACAGTTTTTCTATGACGACCCACTAGCACTCCTTGAGACAAAACTGGAGGACCCCATGCGCACCCCAATCACCCACGAAAGCACCGCCATCTCCCAAGGCTCCCAAGCCCAACCCGAAATCGGAAATGCGCTCATCCGCCACTTCCTCCCCGTGGCTGGCGGGCTCCTCCTAGGAGCACTCATCTACTTCATCTTCCCGGACACCATCTCCGATTCGCTACGCGAAACATTCGCCGCAAAGAACATGGACGTCACCCGGCACGACCTCGCCATCACCGCCGCGATCGCCGTCGTCATGGGTCTATGGTGGATGACTGAGGCAATACCCTTACCCGCAACCGCGCTCCTCCCACTTATTGCGTTCCCGGCGTTCGGCGTCGTCCCCATCAAAGCCGCGGCCGCACCCTACGCTTCAGACACAATCTTCCTCTTCATGGGCGGATTCTTCCTCGCACTCACCATGCAACGCTGGAACCTGCAACGCCGTATCGCCCTCATCACGGTACTCCTAGTGGGCACCCGGCCAAAGCGCCTCATCCTCGGCTTCATGATCGCCACCGGATTCCTCTCCATGTGGGTCTCAAACACCGCTACCGCCGTGATGATGCTTCCGATCGGCCTGTCAATCTTGAACACAGTTGGGAACGTTTCCAACGACGGCGCCAACCCCACCTTGCGCTATCCGAAATTCGCAACTGCTCTCATGCTCGGGATCGCCTACTCGGCGTCAATCGCGTCTCTATCCACCCTGATCGGAACCCCACCGAACGTTCTGCTGCGCGCCTACCTCCAAGAAACCCACGGAATCACGTTAAGTTTTGGACAATGGATGCTCTTCGCTGCACCAATGGCATGGACGTTCCTTCTTCTGGCATGGGCAGTACTAGTCCGCATCTATAAGCCAGAAATCGACGATATCCCCGGCGGGAAAGCAATTATTCAACGCGAACTCGCCGCGATGGGGAAGATGACAGCGCAAGAAATCATGGTGGGCGTGATTTTCATTGGCGCCGGATTGGCATGGATTTTCCTGCCAGTCATCTGGCCCGAAACCCCGATCAACGATTCCGGCATCGCCATGATCGTTTCACTACTGCTGTTCGTGACGCCAGCTAAGCCAAAACAAGGCATCGCACTGCTGGATTGGAACACCGCGAAAGATATTCCGTGGGACATCCTGATCCTGTTCGGCGGCGGCCTATCCCTCTCCGCCGCATTCGGATCTTCCGGCCTATCGCTGTGGATCGGCGACCACGCTCAAATCCTCGCCGGACTGCCGCTGGTAGTTATCGTGGTCATTGTTACCGCGCTCATCATCGGTCTAACTGAAATGACTTCCAACACCGCCACTGCGGCCGCCTTCTTACCAATCATCGGCGCGGTAGCAGTTGGCATGGGCGTTCCTGTTGAAGCACTCGTCATTCCAGTGGCACTGGCGGCAACATGCGCATTCATGCTGCCGGTAGCCACCCCACCAAACGCAATCGCATACAGTTCTGGATTCATCAAGATCCGCCAGATGATGAAGGCCGGTATGCGACTAAACATCATCAGCATCGCCCTCATCACCGTATTCACCGTATGGGTTGGACCACTGGTTTTTGGCTATTAATCGCGGTTTTTAGGGCGACTCTTTGCCGTCGTCCCCGCCAAATCTCACTAAATGTTTCCTACGCCACGTTTTTTAGTTAGCATCTTGGCGAAAATCGTTGTAAGCTAGAGGACGTTCCGACGAACACTGCGCTCGTAGCTCAATGGATAGAGCGTCTGACTACGGATCAGAAGGTTGGGGGTTCGAGTCCCTTCGAGCGCGCGTTTCGGCCCAGTGGTGAATTATCCTGCTGGGTCGATTTTTTATGCCGGCGGCGCTGGCGGCTGACCACAGTGGCTGGTCGCGGCAGCGACCGCGTGGCCCACCGGCAACCAGCTGGCCCGCCGGTCCCGCACAAAATCTCGGAATCTCACACGGTAGCACGCTATATACCCCTACCGTGCCGCTGGGCGAGATTTTGTGCGTGACTACTTAGACAACTCAACTCGGAAACAATCCGAGAAGCTTCGGTAATTCTCTACTTCACCGATCCTGCAGTCAGCCCAGATACGATGTATTTCTGTAGCGCAAAGAACACCACCATTACTGGAATCGCTGCCAATACTGCACCGGCCGCAAATAGTCCCCAGTTTTGCGAGAACTTCTGCGAAACAAAACTAAACAATCCCACTGCGAGAGTCTGCTTTTCTGGAGAAACGAGAACCGTACTCGCCACCGCATACTCACTTACAGTTCCAATAAATGACAACAGCGCAACCACCGCCAAAATAGGCGTGACCAGTGGAAGAATAATTGTGAAAAATGTTCGAGCATGACCGGCTCCGTCAATCTTCGCCGCCTCATCAATTTCTTTCGGAACCGTATTAAAAAATCCATACATCAAATAAGTGTTAGTTCCCAGTGCGCCACCCAAATACACCATGATTAACGCCAATCTACTGTTGATGCCAAGGGCAGGGAAAAAATCACCAAACGTATCCAGCAACAAATAAATAGCGACAATCGATAAAAGTTGCGGAAACAACTGCACCAAAATCAGCGACAGCAATCCTGCACGCCGACCATAAAACCTCATGCGAGAAAACGCATACGCAGCTAACGCACCCAAGAAAACTGACAAGACCGCCGTCGTCAACCCAATAACAACCGTGTTAACATACCAATTCCCGTACGGCTGATGCGGAATTGAAAACAATCCAACATAGTTATCAAACGTCGGCTCTGCAAAAAGCTTATTGGACGATAATAACGTACCGCTCTGATTAAGCGAGGCAGACAGAATATAGCAGATCGGAAATGCCGCAAAAACAGAAGCAACAACTCCCACAATATGGCGCCAACCCGTATCAATAAACCAGCGCTTTCCCTGCCGAACGAAATCCATGTCAGTTAACCTCCTCAAGCGACTTCGACATCCGGAAACCAATCGCGGAAATCAACGCAACAATAAAGAAAATGATGATCGCAAACGCACTTGCCAAACCGTAATCCCTATTAGCACCCACAAACGCGAGCTTGTAGACCATCGAAATCAAAATGTCTGTACTACCAATGTTTAGCTGTGATTCAGAATCCACCGGACCACCTGATGTGAGCATATAAATAAGGTTGAAATTATTGAACGTCATCGCAAAAGACGAGATGAGCAACGGCGCAACCGACACAAGCAACAAGGGGAACTTAATCAGCCGGAAAATCTGCCATGCTGAAGCACCATCCAGCTTCGCAGCCTCAGATATGTCCTCAGGAATAGATTGCAACGCTCCCATACAGACCAAGAACATATATGGGAAACCCAACCATAAATTCACAACAAGAATAGAAATCTTAGCCAGAACCGGCGACTGAAGCCACGGAATATCCGCACCACCAAGCAAAACTTGGTTGATGAACCCAAACTTTTCGTTCAACAAACCAGCCCATACCAGCGCTGAAAGAAAACCTGGGAACGCGTAAGGCAAAATGAGCAAAGACCGGTAAAACCTTCGCCCCTTCATCCGAGGATTATTGAACGCCACCGCCAAAAACAAACCCAGGGCAAACGTAGACGCTACAGAAACAAGTGAATACTCAATAGTCCACACGAAAACACTGAAGAATGAGCCACGGATTCCTTTCTCACTAAAAGCCTTCACGAAATTCGCTAAACCAACATTGATTTTCCAACCAGGGCTCAACTCTTTACCGTCGTCAGAAACAAAGGCCCCCACGCCGGCATCTCGGTACACAACTCCGCTCTCCACGTCCGTGAATGTGTCCTTCTGTGGATCGTATTCCACAGTAGAGTGGAAAATAAAAGCAGTTGTGCCATCCGCAGTTCGAAGTATGCCATCACGCAGATCAGCGCTCACTGGCACACTCAACTCAGATATCTCATTCTGATACTGAAGCAACCCTGCAAAATCCAGCGAATGACAATCCGGCACCGAAGGAATCCCCTGCGGATCTATCTCCACATGAGCGATCTTCTGCGCGGGTGAATCCGGCTTTCCTAGGAGATAGTTTCCTGCTGGATCAGAGTATATGAAACCGAAGTCGTTACCGCACTTAACTACCGTGATCGGTACCGGATCCGAATCTGGATCCTTTTCAAGCGAGGCTTGAACAATAGAAGAAATCGCATGCTCTTTATCGACGTTATGACCCGTTCCGTAATTTGTGAACGCCACGTATGTGGAATAGCCAATGGCAAACATTTGGAAAACAAACAGAAACACCAAACCAGGAATGAGGTACTTGGCAGGTAGCTTATTTTTACTCCAATACACCCAGTTTATGAGAGCAGTTATTCCTAATAACGCCAAAAAGAGTAGCCAACGTTGACTGGATAAAAGCAGAAAGGCCGCGTAGAGGCTAAAAGCATCAAGGAAACCCAAGATAACGATTTTGATAATCAAGGGAGTCATTCGAATATCTGCATGGGAGCATAGGCGTAGTGCTCGCTTATGCTGCGCCGAGGATCGCACATCGTGTCTCATTGTTCTTTCTTTCAGCCTCTACCGGTCAATTCAGGTGAACCTACACTTCAACTATTTGTTCAGAGTCTTCGCGATGTCTTCAGCCATCTTCGCCCAAATCTCCTGAGCCTTACCCTGGTTATTCACAATTGATACTTCGGCAGAATTCCAGGAGTCCCACACTGCCGACATCTCTGTGATGTTTGGGAGCGGAACACCGTTCTTCCCCGCTTCCGCAAACCCCTGAACGATTGGGTCCGCAGCCACCTCAGCTAATGCGTCCTTCAACGCCGGTGGGTTTCCGCCGGCTTTGAACAGATCCACCTGAACATCCTTGGTTCCAATGTAGTTAACCAAGAAATTTGTTGCTGCGAGCTTATTTTGAGATTTCGCAGTGAGGAAGAAACCCTGCACACCAACAAATGGACGGGCAGGCATACCGCCTGCACTTGGGATTGGCTCGACTGCAAAATCTATATCAGTCTTTTGAATTGCCGGAATGTTCCACGGACCACTGATAATAAATGGCGAGGCGCCTTCGGTAAACTTCGAGATGGCAATGTCTGCTGACATAGATGTACTCAACAAGCCCTCCGAAGTTTCCTGCGCCATCCAATTTGCAAAATCTACTCCGTGCTGGTCGCCGATTGTCAGCTGAGATGGATCATAACTTCCATCCTCATTCTGTCCAAAAACGAATGAGCCAAACGACGTTTGTACCGGATACAACGTGTAGGGGTCACCTTTATCGCCAACTTGTACAAGATAAGGGTATTCCGTTCCAGCAGCCTTACCCATCGCCTTCATATCCGCCCAATCCTTAGGCATCTCTGGCGCTAGTTTCTTGTTGCGAATGAGGGCAACGTTTTCAATCGAGTACGGTACTCCGTAAACTTTCCCCTCATGTTTAAACGCGTCCACAGCGACCTTTTCGAATTTCTCTTCAGATGCACCCAATTCGATCGTCTGGATAACACCATCTGCTGCCAATAATCCAGTCCAATCATCTGGACCAATCGAAATATCTGGACCTTTTCCTGCTGGAACTTGAGTAATTAAATCCTGTTGCAAAGAACCGAAATCTTTCTGAACAAGTTCAACCTCAACACCAGTTTTCGCCGTGAAATTTGTTGCTGCTGCCTTAATCGCATCAATGTGGCCAGCATCTACCCACACTGTAAGTTCACCAGTATTCTTGCTATCGGCCTTGTCAGTATCTTTTTCTGAAGAGCAAGCCCCAACCCCGCCAAGAGTAAGAACTGTTGCTAAACACAAGAATGATATTTTCCGCAGCGACACACCCGCCATCGTGTTACCTCCATATTTCGTGCGATTCCACCACTTTGTGGATTCACGTTCAGCCACAGGCTAACAGGTGACACTTTCCGTAAGATCAGAGTTTCTTATGTTCGCTCAGTTGTTTCAAAATACTGAAACAACGTTTCATTTTCCGGTGTCTGTTTTACTACGCGGAGGCGCCGTCGTTTCACGGATAACTAATTCTGGAGAGAAAAGCGATTCGCCCATAATCGTTTCTTCACCCTCCACACTGTCGATCAGCGTGTGCGCAACCGCGGTTCCCATAGCCAACATTGCTTTCCGGACTGTAGTTAACGGTGGCGCGGTATACGCTAACAAATTCGAATCGCCATACCCGATAATCGAAATATCTTCCGGTACCCGCTTACCATGTTGTGTCACTGAATGCAGCGCTCCTAAAGCCAGAAGATCCGATCCGCAAACCACAGCGGTCACGCCACATCTTAGTAAGCGCAGTGCAGCAACATACCCTATCTCCTCCCGATCGTGGCTCGTCACTATCCATTCCGACTTATACGATCCACATTCGCGTTCCATGGCAGCCTTATATCCATCAACAAAGCGCCTAGTAGGAACCGTAGATACCGAGGAAATTAACAGCCCAATTCGAGTATGCCCCAAGTTCCGCAAATGCCGAACAGCCATATCACTAGCTGCCCGATCGTCGTGGGAGAAAAATGGTGCACGTATGGATGGATTGAAACCGTTGGAAAAGACAACCGGTATATCGCGGTCAACCAGATCGGCATACCGTGTTGCGTCACCGCCAATCTTTGCGTGAGCGCCACCAACGAAAATTACTCCCGCAGCTTCTTTATCGCTCAACATCCCGATATAGTCTTCTTCTCTAATCCCGTCCTTGCTGTGCGTACATAGAACTGGAGTATAGCCACTCTTCGCCAACGTGGATTGTGCAACTTTAACGAATAACCGATCGCACGGTTCTTCTGATTCCGGGACAACAAGACCAATAAGTCCAAAACTGCGTGGCCGTAAACTTTGTGGCCGTTCAAACCCTAAATTATCGATAGCGTCAATCACCAGGCGCCGCATTTGCGGGCTCACACCAGAACGATTATTCAGCACTCGCGACACTGTTGCTTTACTTACCGACGCTTGCTGAGCGATCTGATCCATCCTCGACACCATAAAAGAATTGTGCAATATCTGAAACACCGATGCAAAACATTGAAACGTTAACGCTCTCTTGTGAAATCGCCGTGCTTAATAAAAATTCATTCCTACGATTGTGTTTAACACCAATACGAAGGAGCATCATGATTAACGCCGATAAACTTTTACCTCCCTGCGTTCACCACGACGGGTCGGAACTCTACGTTAGTACGATGACTCCCGTAATCGGCGAAGAAGTCACACTATCTATCCGTACCAGCCACACGCTTGACGTCAGCGAGGTGTACGTTCGCGTAGTTATCGACGGCGATCCCCATTATATTCGTGCACAAGAGCAGTCTGTCTCCGAGAACGAAACCTGGTGGTCTGCAACCATTACGCAAACCAACCACCGCATGAATTATCGTTTCGTACTCCAGGCAACCGATCGCACCTACTGGTTCAACGGAGTGGGCCTTCATCAGCGAGATGTCTCCGATACTCACGATTTCACAATA
This sequence comes from Arcanobacterium phocae, assembly GCF_018913465.1. Lineage (GTDB taxonomy): Bacteria > Actinomycetota > Actinomycetes > Actinomycetales > Actinomycetaceae > Arcanobacterium > Arcanobacterium phocae_A. The sequence continues at coordinate 103,597 of NZ_JABAPM010000003.1, forward strand.
ACAACATACGACGTTCCAGACTGGGCTAACGAAGCAATTTTTTATCAGATTTTCCCTGATCGTTTCGCACGTTCGACGGAGCACCCGGTAACGTCGTCGCCACAATGGAGCATTCCCGTAACATGGGAAACTCCGGTGGCGGCCGAAACCCCTGACGGAGTTAAGCAATGGTACGGCGGATCGCTATGGGGTATCAAGGAACATCTCGATTATCTTGCTGACCTAGGCATAAACGCCATCTATCTCACGCCTGTCTTCCCAGCAAACTCCAACCACAGATATGATGCTCGTTCCTTCGATACCGTTGATCCTTTCCTTGGCGGAAACGAGGCATTATCGTCGCTGATTGAAACAGCACACGAAAAAGGCATCCGAGTCATAGGTGATCTCACCCTTAATCATTCTGGAAATGAACACCCCTGGTTCATCGCAGCTCAAACCCAGCCAGACTGCGAGGAAAGCGACTTCTATCTCTTCACCTCTCCCGATCACCGGTCCTATGTGTCATTCGCAGATGTGCCTTCTCTACCAAAGTTCGACCATCGATCCCATACTCTTCAGAAAAAACTCTACGACGGACCACGCTCAGTAGTTTCACGATATATCGCTGACTTTGACCTCGACGGCTGGCGAATCGATGTGGCACAAGCAGCTGGCCGTCATCACGAAACTGACCTAAACCACGAGATAGCACAGAAAACTCGTCACACCATGGCCGAGTTCGGGAAAAACCGACTACTTTTAGCCGAGCATCAATTCGATGTTTCCGCTGATCTCCAAGGTGACGGATGGCATGGGACTATGGCTTATGCCGGATTCACAAAACCAATCTGGGGATGGCTTGGGAAAAACATTGACCGCGACCAGTGGGGAGCCCCGCTTCCGGCTCCTCGCCTTACCGGAACGCAACTAGCCGATACGATCATCGAATACTCTTCTTTGATTCCGTGGAAAAACTATCTATCAAACATGAATCTCCTTGATTCTCATGATTCTTCTCGTTTCCGCTCTGTAGCTGGTGATTTCCAGCCGTTAGGTATTGCACTCTTGTTCACTCTTCCGGGTATGCCGACTATTTTTTCTGGTGACGAAATCGGAATCGAGGGCGTGGGCATGGAAGCTTCCCGCAAGCCGTTCCTGTGGAATCAGGACCGGTGGGACTCTAACCTATTCGATCTTTACAAGACTTTCGTTCGACTGCGTCGGACTCATTCTGCGCTGTGTTCTGGTGGTTTGCGCTGGTTCGCCACGGGTGATGATTACGTAATTTTTGAACGTGCGAATAGCGAAGAAACCTTGCTCATTGAGGTTTCTCGGGCAGCTCATACTCCTCTTGTTTCGAGTGTTGACGCAACGAGCCTGCTAGACGGAGAAAATCTTGTAGCTGGCGAACTGATGCCAGAGCTATCGTGTGGATTCAACGTCTGGCTTGTTCGGTGAACAATTTGAACGTTGAGGCGGGCGCACAAAATCTCGAAATCCCACACGGTAGCACACTATAGCCCCCCTACCGTGCCGCTGGGCGAGATTTTGTGCGCGTACAGTAGAATTACCTCATGACTTTTCTTGGTTTACGCAATACTGCTGGCATGATTGCCGGGCATCTTGCTGCTACCGCCTCGCGCACGTTAGGCCGTGGCTCGGGCGGCATGATCGGCGGCCGGGTGGCTTCTCGGATCGCCCCGAACCTCCTGCGCGATTTAACCCAGCGCATGAAAGTGGTCGTTATTACTGGCACGAACGGTAAATCTACCACCACGCGAATGATCGCGGAGGCAGTCACCGCCGGGGGCCTGAGTGTGGCAACCAATCGTGGCGGGGACAATATGCTCCCCGGCGTTTTAGCTGCCGTCCTGCAGGATCCGAAAGCTGACGTCGCCGTCCTTGAAGTGGATGAAATGTGGGTCGCGCGCGTAGCTCAAGAAGTTAACCCAGACGTTTTCGTTTTCCTGAATCTGAGCCGAGACCAGCTGGATCGCGTTGGCGAAATCGCCTCGATCGAACGCCGGTTACGCAGCGCGATCGACGCTCACCCGAACGCCACCGTGATCGCCAACATCGACGATCCACTCATGACCTCCGCCGCCTGGGATTCCCACAATCCAGTATGGGTGGCTGCCGGCCAAGGCTGGTCCGGCGATTCGCTTACCTCGCCGCGCACCGGCGGAATCATTGTTTATGGCGACGACGAAAGAGCCCACACCTCCGATTCACCGGTCCCGCCAGCTTCGGGTCAAGATTCACAGGTCTGGTGGCGGGCCGTTGGCCTTGATGCAGACCTCGGCATATCCGAGACTTCACCCTTTGCGCGCCCCTACCCGGACTGGTCGTGGAGCGTGGCAGAGGCCAACTATCAGCCTGGTGTTCCCATGCAGGTGCACGGACCAGATGGAACCACGAACGTCGTCGTCAATCTTCCGGGCCGCGCAAATCGTTCCAATGCCAGCCAAGCCCTCGCCGCAGCCCACGCGCTCGGTGTAAACCCGGAAGTCGCCGCCCGCGGTATTGCCGGCGTTTCGTCGGTGGCTGGACGGTACGCGAACGTGAACATCGACGGGCGAAACGTGCGGTTATTGCTGGCGAAAAACCCGGCCGGCTGGCAAGAATCATTAACCATGCTTCGCCCCGGCGCAGCCCTCGTGGTAGGAATCAACGGGCAAGTGGCCGACGGCGTCGACCTGTCCTGGCTGTGGGATGTCAAATTCTCTCAACTCGCTACTCGGCAGGTCTGGGCGTGCGGCGAACGCGGCGCCGACCTCAACGTGCGCCTCCACTATGCCGGCGTAGCAGCCGATTTCGTGGCCGACCCGGTGGACGCCATCCACGCCACCCCGCCCGGCGATGTTGACGTCCTCCTGAATTACACGTCATTCCGCGACACCCGCGCAGCATTAAGAAAACGAGGCTATGAGGTATGAGTTTACGTATTGGAGTGCTTCTGCCAGAAGTGTTAGGCACATACGGCGATTCGGGAAACGCTGAGATTTTGGCGTTCCGGGCGCAGGCTCGCGGAATCGATGCGCAGATCGTTCACGTAGGTATCGACGACGCCATCCCGGACTCGCTCGATATTTACACCCTCGGCGGGGGCGAAGACATTGCCCAAACCATCGCATCTCGCAAACTCGCAGCCGATTCTGGGCTGGCACGCGCGGTGGCTGCTGGCCGGCCGGTGCTGGCGATCTGTGCCGCCTTGCAGGTGCTCGGCACTTACTATACTGACGCGGAAGGCAAGAAAACTGCCGGTGCCGACCTGCTCGATGTCGTCACTCTTCCCCAAGGATTGCGGGCGATTGGCGAATTGCGGAGCGAACCCGGGCCGGGGCTGGCTGCCCGCGGGGTAACCGACACGCTGTACGGTTTTGAGAATCATGGTGGCGGTACGGCGCTCGGGCCGGATGCTTCACCTTTCGGTCTGGTCACATTCGGCACCGGCAATGGCGTTCCGGGTGTTGCACCGGCGCGCACTAACGATTCGCGCACGCCCGATCCAGAACTGGTTTTGGCTGGCACGCCTGATGGTTATGTGACTGAGGTTGATGGTCGGCGGATTGACGGCGCAGTGCAAGGATCGGTTTTTGCTACCTACATGCACGGGCCGGTCTTGGCACGTAACCCGCAGCTGGCAGATATGCTCATTGCCACGGCTACCGGGGATTCGCTTCCACCACTGGATGTGCCGGGGGTGGCTGCCTTGCGCGCCGAACGCGAGCAGTTTATCGCAGGTAAGTAGCTCTGCTGGTGCGGTCTGTTCCCGTTAACTTGTCCCGGTGGGCCGGACCACCAGGGATCCCTGCGCAAATCTCGAGTTCCAGCACGGTAGCCCGCTATAGACTGCTATCGTTTCGCTGGACGTGATTTTGTGCGGTGAATTATGCCGGATTATAAGAAAGCAGGGACGCGATGGCGGTCATCACGTCCCTGCTAATTATCTAGCTTTGCTAGTTTTGCTTATCAGTTTTACGGCCAAGCACAACACTTGCTGCGCCTAGCAAGCCAAGTAGTCCAGCAACCATAGCCAAAACCAAACCATCAACACCAGTCTTTGCTAACTGAGCACTCTGCGACTGCTGCGGAGCTTGAGGCTGTGGCATAGCCTGTGGCTGTTGCTCAGCCCGACCTTGACCGGACTGCTGTTTACCAGAGTTGGTCTTACCATCCTGATCTTGAGCCTTCTTATCAATGCCTGGTTTCTCCGACTTTGACGAGTCATTATGCTTACGCTGATCCTGCTTTGGATCTTCCTGCTTTGGCATAGGCTTCACATCATCATGCTTCGGAGCCTGCGGCTTCTCAGGTTGAGCCTCTGGCTTCGGCTGCGCTTCCGGAACATTAGGTTCCTGCGGATCTTCTAGCTTAGGCATAGGCATAGCCTCTGGCTTATCCGGCTGAACCTCCGGCTTCACATCATCCTGTTTTGGGCTTTCCGGCTTCGGCATAGGCTTAGGAGCCTCCGGCTTGGGAGCTTGCGGTGCCGGTGCAACCTGCGGATCTTCTGGCTTAGGCTTCGGCATAGGCTTAGGAGTCTCCGGCTTGGGAGCTTGCGGTGCCGGTGCAATCTGCGGACCTTCTGACTTTGGTGCAACAATCGTCACTGTGATTGTCTGCAGTAGAAAGTTCTGCTCGTGGTCAACAATATTAATACTGATTACTTGTCCTGGCTTAGCATCATCTTTAGCTTTGACTTTGATTTCGTCTTGGCGATTCATAGAAACTTGACCATCAACTGGCCCACTTACCGTTCCCACGATTACAGTGGACACAGCTGGCCTACCTAAATTCTTGAAAAGAATAGTCCCACCTGGAGCTACTGTTCCAGAAGTTTTCCAGTTTGCTGGCTTTACCGGCTTCATTCCTTCAACAACCTGTGCGCGGTCCACAACAGCTGGCTCATTTGCGAAATCAGCAAATGCGGCACCGGCGCTTAGCGCTTGCCATCCGAGTAGAACACTTCCAGCGACCACTCCAGCCATAACTTTTTTCGAATTGATCATTGACACTCATTTCAGTTTTTACACATTTTTAATTTTTGTTAAAACTAATTCTACTAAAAATACTGAAAATGTCAAGAATGATGATTGCTAGTCATCTCCACTTTGGCGAATTACCGCCAGCTGTGCGACTAACATCTCATAACGCAAGCGCTTAGAACCGCGTCAACAGCACGATTACTTCGCAGTGTTTCGTATGCGGGAACATATCCACGACCTGCCCGCGCGTCACCTTATAATCCGGCATCCGCGCTATATCTCGCGCTAGCGTTTCCGGGTTGCATGATGAGTACACCACTTGTGATACACCGGAATCGTTGAGCCACTGGCACAGTTCTGCGCTTAGCCCACGTCGTGGCGGATTGACGACGACGGCGTCCGGCATCTCGCCTTCGGCGCGAGCCGCCCAGGCGGTGGCGTCGTCGGCAATAAATTGCACTCGGTCTGCGCATTCCATCTGTTTAGCAGTCTGAGATGCCGCCTGAATTGCTTGTTCGGAAGTTTCCACGCCAACCATGCGTCCGTGAGTGCGCGCCGCAGCTAACGCGAGCGCAAACCCGCCAACACCACAATACAAATCCCACACATTATCCGCGTTCTTTAACCACGTGACAGCATTATGGTAGAGCGTGGCGGCAGCATCAGTGTTGGTCTGGAAGAACGATTGTGGCCGCAGGTTGAGCGTCAACGGCTCCGGAAGCGCCGGGATATCCAAGTACATCGGCAAGACATCCGATTCGGTGATCAGAATTTCTTCAGAACCTTCGATAACTGCCTTATGTTCCGGCTGAACATTGAGCGAGATAACGCGGATATTGGGCAGCATCGTCCGCAGTTCGGCCTGACGTTTAAATAAGACGCCTTGGACGCCGCGGCGGCGAGCCACGAATCGAACCATGAGTTCGCCGTCGTCAGACTCGGTGATAATAACGTACTTGAGTACCCCAATGTTGGTCGCCGGCGAATACGGTTCCAGCCGGCAGGCGGTGATAAACCGCGCGATTGCAGGGATTGCGCCACGGATACCGGGGGTTGGCAGTGGACAGTCACGCAGGTCGACTCCACGTCCATCGTCGCCTAAAATCCCCAGTTGTGGCTGGCGTACTGTTCCGGTAACAACAAGCTTAACCTTGTTGCGGAAGGCTTGCGGGCGCGAGGCGAACGGTTCATCCCACTGCCCAGCCTCAATCAGTTCATGGACGCGCTTGTTCTTAGCGTCGATCTGCTGCGGGTACGGCGTTAAAAGCTCGGTACATGACCGGCATTCGCCCGCCTGAAAATAGTGACAGTCCAGAATCTGGGAGGTCACAGGTTGGACGGGTAGTGAGCGGTGGGCGGTTTTCGTTGCAAGTAGCATTATAGGGTTTTCTTCCAATCCTCAAATATTGATTCGTGCAAGATTCCCGGCACATATTCACGTCCGACGCCGGCAAAGGCACACGCTTGTGCTAATTTATCAGAGCATACCGCAACCATCTCAGCAATCATCGCCATGGCGTCTTGTTCACTTATTCCATAGTGTGGAGCTTGGCGCACCACACACATAAGGTTATGAGCGCGTTCGCCGTTCTTTCCATATGGCATGGCACTGTTGGCTTCCCACCCGGAATGCCGAGTTGTTTCTAGGTCAAACGCCGGAGCAAGCCGGTAGTTATGGCCATCCCAAATCAATGCATGATTTCGCGCATGGTCGTCGGTATTTCCAATAAGAACATTGGCAATAACACGCTGAAAAACCTCGCGCGGATTGCCTGATTTTTCAGCTAAATCTAGGTAAGATACTCGCGGAATCAACGTGTTTTCCTCATGAAACAGCGTCACGAGGGAGCGCGTATGGCTACGCAACTGAGCCGCTCGATCAAATCTCTCAATAACTAGCGCATCGCGCCCGTTTATTGTCATCACATTAAACGGAGTTAGTGTTAGTCCCATCTGTTGTGCCAGATAGAGTGCACAAGCTTCGGTTCGTATCAGCGGCCGCGGATCGTTCGACGTCGATAGCTTGACGATCTTCGAATCAACGATGATTTTGGGGCGCGATCCGCCAATCGATGTGCCGTGGTTCAAGGCAATACTGATCTGCGGGTCGAGAGCCTTGTTCGCTAAAAGATCTTGAATCGACGATTCTAATTGTTCGAGTGAAGTATCATTATTTTCTCGCGGCTCGTAAGTGATCGCCGAACGTTGAAAATCTAAGGCACCAAACCGGTTAGACCCTGATTCCAACAGGTAAGCTCCTACCTCTTGTTCAACGGTTCCGTGGCGATAATCGATCACCATTTTTCCCCAGCCGTCGGGAAGACCATCGGTAAAAACTCCGTGAATAGATAGCCCGGCAGGTGGCGAAAAAATTGTTCGCACCAAGGGCAAATCTTCGGCGAGCGCTATCGCTTCTTGCCGAGCTAGGTAGGAATTAGCATAGGCAAAATCATACCTATCACCCACCCGATGTAGGACACCGGCAACTACTGGCGTTCCACTATTTGCCAGCCATGCCCACACATAAATATCCGCTATCTCAGAAGTCAACATCGATTGGTTCCATCTGACGTATCCGAGCAGGCAAGAGCGCTGCTTGTTGCCCGGAGCGGGCGCGCATCTCAGCAATTTTTTGTGGCAATTCTTCCCCGAAGATCGGGATTCGAAGCACCTGGAGCACGGCGAAAATCGTGGCTATAGATGTGGTGGGCGAGCCGTTTTCGATCGACGCTATAGTACGCAGCGAGCAGTGCGCCCGCGTTGCGAGTTCTGTTTGCGTCCACCGGTTATTCGCGCGAGCAATGCGGATATTGTTTCCCAAGATCACCAGCGCGTCATCAACATAGGTAGTTGTTGCAATTTTTTTGCGACCCATCACCCCTCCTCACACGCAATAGTTTACCACTTAACCGTTTTTATTAACAAAGTATTGCATATTTATTGGCCGATGTCTGCGCCAGCGAGGAATGCTGCGGCGTCGCGCTGTGCTTGCACTAGTCCGATGAAGTGGACGGCACGCAGGCCGGCTTCGCGGGCACCGACGACGTTCGCGTACGTGTCGTCAAAGAACAAAATCTCATCACCGCTCCCACCGAGCGCATCGATAGCTGCCTGATAAATCGCAGGGTCTGGTTTGGCTAGGCCAAGATCGCAGGAGAAGAGCGCCGGCTCAAAAAGTGCGAGCCACGGCTTGTTTTCTTTGAGCCATGCTAAATGCGTGTGGGGAACGTTGGATAGGACTGCGGGTTTCTTGCCTTGGGCGTGGAGTTGTTCGAGCCAGGAAACCATGTCGTCATGATGATCAGCCCATGATTCGACGTCGGCCTGCTCGGTTGCGTCAACAAGTCCCGGTATTGCTAGGAAATCAACATCTAGTTCCTGGCCGATTGTGTCCAGATATTGTGCATAGTTTTGGGTGCCGGCATCGAGCGGGTCACGAAGTTGCCGATAGAGAATATCGAAGCGGTCCGCATCCACGCCGAGCTCGTCGAGCTGTGCGGCACGGTGAATGCCAGCCACTCCGGCGTCGTTTTGGATTTTCATAAATAGACCGAATAGGTCAAATAAAATTCTACGCATGGTCTTATTGTGTCACGTTTATGGCGTAAAGATATATTGCCATTCGCTAAAATAGTCATATGCAGAAATCTTCTCAACTTCCATTAAAAAGCGTAAAAACCGCAACTTTCTTCATTGACGAATCTGGTTCTAAATCTTCAGCAGGAAAATTTTTTGTTATTGGATCAGCGAAAACATATCTTCCAGGTAAACTCTCTTGGGAGATGCGCCATATTCGAGAGCGACATTCATTTAAGGACGAATTTAAATTCACTAAAGTAAAAAACGATACGTTACCCATATATAAACAGCTCATCGATGTCGCTTTTGCGACAAGAACTTTACTCGGAGCGTTTGTTCTAGATTCTCGGGACTCGGACCAATTTGGAGAACGGCCGACTTGGGCGGTGCAAGCACAATTAACTGCCCAACTTATTCGTGGAACCCTCAAACACGGCGAGCTTGGCACTGTTGTTGCTGATGTGATTACCACTCCGAAAGGAATTTCACTAGCAGAATCTGTCAAGAATCAAATAAATTCTCAGCTTGATTGCTTAGCTATCGTTGGTGCGATGGATATTGATTCGAGAGCTAGCACAGAATTACAGTTAGCCGATCTCTTCGCTGGCGCAGTCAATTATGAACGTAAGTCATTAGCAGGCCTTACCCAAGGCGATATTCATGGTTCCTCGCCAAAAGGGAAACTTGTTCGCCATATCCAAGCAGTATATGGATTAGATAGCTTTGATGACGCTAAGCAGTACCTTGTGAGCATAAAAACCGCACAGACTAGATAATATCTCCGCTGTTACGATATGCTGATCTTAATGGTGGTCCTGACTGTTACGGTCTGTAGCTACCTCAGTAGTCCTGACTGGTATGGTCTGTAGCTACTCGAAGGGGTTTCCCCGGTAAACTTCATGTGGGTGCGTTGGTTTTAACGCACCCACACTCATATCTATATCTATTTCCGCTTTTTCGCCCGGCGTGTGGGTTCGGCGTGAGCGGGGTCCTCGGGCCAGGGGTGGCGTGGGTAGCGTCCGCGCATGTCGGCTCGCACGCCCGCATATGGCCCGGCCCAGAATGAGGCTAGATCGCTGGTGATCGCTAGTGGCCGCTGTGCCGGTGACAGGAGTTCTAACGTGACCGGAACGCCGCAGATTTGCGGGGTGCCCTCCCACCCGAATGCTTCTTGGATCCGCATCCGAGCCCGCGGGCCAGAATCGGAATAGTCAACTCGTACAGTGCCGAGCGGGGTTGGGATGCGTTCGGGGGCGAGTTCGTCAAACCGATGAGCATACTCCCAAGGTTTGAGGGCGTCGAGCGCGCCGGCTAGGTCTATTCCGCGCGCGGTGACGAACGGCATCAGCCAGGTGTCCAAGGTTTGTTCAAGAACAGCATCAGACACATCGGGCCATGGCTCGCCTAGTACTTGGCGCAAGAATCCAAGCCGGGCGCGGGTTGCGCGTAACGCATCGGTCCATGGCAGACTCTCGATTCCGGTTGATCGAATCCGCCCGATTCGCGTCTGCACTTTTTCCTCATCGGTGAGCGTGACTGGCGTGCGGGTAAGTTCGATCGCGCCGAGCCGGGTGACCCGATATCCGCGCATGGTTTCGTTGTCAATCACGGTTTCGTTGGTAACGAGGTGGCGTGCTACATTCTGAGCAATATCCGCATCGATCGGCACAGCCGCATAGATCATGGCGTCGGCACGTCCTTGGGCTTGTCCGAGGTCTGCGATTGCGAGCCATTCTTCGCCGGTCAGTGGTGATCCGGGCGGCAGGAGCGCGCCGCGCCCGTTCGCTAACACGTATCCTTGCCCGCGAGCGCGTGCCACCCATTGCGGGTGAGCTAGTCCGACGACGGCGCCCACGGCATCGTCCCATGTCCAGTCTCCGGTCTCGCGCGGTGCATCCGGGATGAGTTGGGTGGTCAAGGCGCGCAACCTCCGTACTTCTCTGGTGACGTCGTGCTGGTGCCGGTTGGCGCGTAACCCACTGGCAAGATCAGCGTTTGAGATTCGCATATTGACGGAGAGGAATCCGACGACGTCGGTAGCCACGCTCGTCCCAACCAGGGTACTGCCGTCAATGAGGGCACGGGCCAAATGAGCTCCGAGGGGCAACTGCGAGACGAGGCGTCCGCGGGAGGTGATGGCGCCGTCGTCGTCGATCAGTCCTAGCGCGTGTAGCTGGGTGCGGGCGTGCGCAAGATTTTCAGGGTTCGGTTCGTCAAGCAGACGCAACCCGGCCATGTTCGGCGCACCCCACGCTGCGCATTGGAGCAGGACGTCGGTCAGGTCAGCGGTGCGGATTTCGGGAGGTGAGTATTGTGGTGCGCGGGCGGCGGGAATACAGCGATAGGCGACGCCGGGTCCTTCGCGTCCGGCGCGGCCGGAGCGTTGGGTCATTGAGGCTTGCGAGGCATGCACGGTCACTAGTCCGCCAACTCCGGCGTCGACTCGTGCTTGGCGGGCGAGCCCGCTGTCTACCACAACTCGCACCCCGGGAACTGTGAGTGATGATTCGGCTAAGGCGGTGGCAACAATGATTCGGTCTTCGCGGGCGTCGAGGACGCGGTCTTGTTCAGTGGCGCTCAACTGCCCGTGTAATGCCATAACTGGTAGGTCTATCCCGGAGAGCCGGTCTATGACGGCATGTATTTCGCGCACTCCGGGTACGAATACGAGGATCGATCCGGCGCACTCGCGCCGGGCTTGGAACACAACGTTGGCTATATGGTTGAGGAATTCGTCGGCGACGACGATTGCGCCCGCGCGGGTGGCAGTGAGGGCCTGTGGGCCGGGAGTGTCTCGGACGTCTACCGGATGGATTGCACCGGGAACGTTGATTATCGAGCCGCCGAGGAGCTGAGCTGTTTGTTCTAGCGCGATAGTGGCAGACATGGCGATAATGCGCAGATCGGGACGCAACGCGGTTTGTACATCGAGGGCGAATGCGCAGGCTATATCGGTGTCAACGTCGCGTTCGTGAATTTCGTCGATGATTACGCAGCCGACGCCGGGCAGTTCCGGATCGCTGTGTAGCATGCGTAGCAGTACGCCTGGCGTAATCATTTCGATAGCACTGCCGGGCTGGGTTTCGCCGCGCACCCGGTAGCCTATCTGTTTGCCGACCGATTCGCCAAGGAGCGAGGCGATCCGCCGGGCGGCTGCCCGGGCTGCCACCCGCCGCGGTTGCACAACCAAGACTTTGGGAGAATCAGATTTTGCCAGTTGTTCTGCAATAACTATTGGGACGAGCGTAGTTTTACCGCTACCGGGCGGAGCTGCGATAACAAGGTTTCCATCCGTTGCCGCAATATCAGCTAGTGCCCCAGCTACCGGCAGTGCTGGCGGATTGGCACAAATATCTGAAAAATTCACGCTTTAATAAGTGATTGGACCGCACCCAGAACGGATGAGCGTACCTCATGCAGTTCCAACCCATCATCCAAGGCCCGCAATCCACAATCCATCAAGCTACGAGTGATACGCGCATTCATCGGCGCTGCAACCGGATCAATTTGATCCCACAGCTTCACGATCTGCATAGCCAACTCGCGATGAAAATTCACCACCGACGGCGGCAAACTCTCCATCGATTCAAATGCTTCCGGCGTGAGTTTAGTCGTTTTTAATACGTTAATGAGCCACTGGTGTCCGGTTTCCGCGCCTAGTTCCATACTTACATCGACCAGCGCGATAAGTTTCTCAGATGGTACGTCCGCAGCTTCCATAGCCGCCGTCGCCCGCTCTTTCCACGCTGGCAGATAACGTTCGAGCACCAGCAACCGTAGATGATCCACGGACGGAACATAACGGTAAATAGAATTACGTGCGATCCCAGCTTTTTTCGCAACAGCACCTGCAGTAAAGGGAAGGTTATCGGGGGAACGCAAAATTTCCTCAGCAGAATTCACCAGTTTTTCAAACACGATATCGTGATGTTCTTTAACTGTCGGCGCTGAAATCCGGGGCATCGTACGTCCTTTCTTCCCACTATGACGCCAATGGCGTATCTGTACATTTAAAACCTACATACAAGGGTACCCTGTTTTCGCCCAAGTTCATCTCCCCAAAGTCCCGCGTTATTTCTTTGGGTGTGGTGGAGGTTCGTGGGACAATACTTCCATGGACTTTATGACGTGGGCGCACAACGTAGCTTCAGCTCATCCGCAGCTTCAAGACGCGATTGTGACAACAAATGACGAATGGCTAGACATTCTATTAGCCGATGGGCGTTCTTTTCGTTTTCGTCCCGGGGCGTTAATCCGCCAAGATTCTCCCGAGTCCACGCGTACCGATATCCTCAACCGGCTCCTCACCATCGGCATTGAGCAAGCGGTTCCTCCGGCTACCCCTACCAATACGCCAGAGACATCACCGCATCCTAGCCTGATGAACACTGACCACGGAACAGATACGCTTCCGCTTGCGCCAGAACCAGACGATGACGTGGACGACGGCGAACCTCGGCTCCTACCTATCGTTGACGCTGCCCCGTTCTTCCTACACTCACATCACGACGGCGACTCCATCGTCTACTTACCACTGACGGACTTCATCGCCGTCGGACTCGTCAATGACACCAAGAACTATGAACGTCCTGTTTACTATTCGCATTTAGCAGATAGTATGCGTGACGTTGGCGAAGTCATGAGTGAAGCAGTCATGAACCTCCGCTCTTTTACTGGGGAGGAACGGCACATGATTGAGATGGGTGTTGCCACCATCGGCAACGGGCAAGTCATGTCTTTCATGAAACCCGAAGGCTACCAGCTTTCCTGGTGGTGCGATGTAGAGATGATGCATAAGATCTCTGAACACATCACCGCTGATCGGCCCGGCGATATTCCGCTCTTCATCCCGATTTCTCGCACCCAGTTCTATATCGTTTTCGCAGACGATCCGCATCTGATCGACGTCGTCAATGCCCTACTCGAAACCAGCGACACATCAACGATGGTTTACCCGTTGCCGCACACCCTCGCCGCTGACGGCTGGCGCGAATGGGTCCCTTTCCCAGGAGACGAGCTCTCTCAGGCACTAAGCCAGTTACGAACCCAATACCGCCAAGCAATCTACAATGCCCAAGTCGATCTTATGAATCGTTGGGGAGACTTCGGCAGTCTGAAAAGCTACCGCATCACCCACATACCAACTGGCGAATCGGTCGGCCTAGCCACCTGGGATGCCACCGATGGTCACGGCTCTGTTCCAGACACAGACATGATCACCTTCACTCGGCAAGCCTCCCCACACCCGTGGGAAGACGCGCCTGAATTATCGATCACTCTCCGGTCACACGTGGCACGTGAAATATGGTCAGATGGTTTCGAACGCGACCCGGATGCGTGGCCACCGCGCTGGAACATCGCCGGATTCCCCGATGCTGACACCATCGAACAGTTACGCCGAGCAACCGATCGCGAATTCTAGACCACGCTCTTAGATATCGCGCTTGCCGTAAAACCGGCCCAGAGTTTCTTCCTTAAACTCCCAGTAAGTTCCGGATTCCATGTGGTGGCGAATATCGTCCACAAGTTTGATCGTGAAGTACTCGTTGTGGATAGTCGTCAACGTATTCACAACCATTTCCTTCGCCTTAAACAAGTGATGGAGATAGGCCTTCGTGTAATGCGTACAGGTGTAGCATTCACACCCGTCAACCAGTGGAGTGAAATCACGCCGATGCCGAGCACGATTAACATTAAACCGGCCATCTGGCGAATAGATCGCCGCATTGCGCGCCACCCGGGACGGATTAACGCAATCAAACGTATCTATCCCGTTTTCCACCCCAACAAACAAATCGTCAGGTTCCGAAATACCTAGCAGATGACGTGCCCGATCTTCCGGAAGCTCCTCGTTCACCCAGCCCACAATAGTGCCCAGGTTTTCCTTCTCTAACGCACCGCCAACACCGAAGCCGTCAAAGCGCTGACCGTCGATCTCCATATTTCCCAGATCGCGCGCAGCTTTACGGCGCAAATCCTCATATTGAGCGCCCTGAATCACGCCGAACAACTGCTGATACGGCTTGCCCTCGCGCTCTTCGGTGAGCTGTTTATGCGCCCGCAAACACCGCTGTGCCCACAACCGGGTACGCTCCAAAGCCTCTTCTTGATAACCACGCGAGTTCAACAAGGTTGTGAGCTCATCGAAGGCAAAAATAATGTCTGCGCCCAGCTCATGCTGAATACGCATCGAGACTTCCGGGGTAAAACGATGCTTCGAGCCGTTCAAATGCGAACGGAACCAGACGCCGTCGTCGTCAACATTAGCGAGACGTTCTTTCTTTCCCGCAACCTGACCATCAACATGAGCCTTGCCGTTAAACTCTTCCGAAAGAACTTTCTTGAAGCCAGAGCCCAGGCTCAACACCTGAAAACCGCCTGAATCCGTGAACGTCGGTCCGTGCCAGTTCTCAAACGCAGCGACGCCACCAGCTTCATCAACGATGTCCGAACCAGGCTGCAGATACAGATGATAGGCGTTAGACAACAACGCCTGCGCACCAATCTCTCGCATCGTTTCCGGAAGCACCGCCTTCACGGTCGCCTTCGTCGCAACCGGAATGAACGCCGGAGTCTGAATATCACCGTGCGGCGTGTGAATCGTACCAGTACGGCCAAGGTGATCCTCAAGCCGCGTCTTAATATCAAACATGTTCTTCTTCCTCAAAGCTAACTATTAGCCCTGCACATCAACTGTAATAACAGTAGAGCCGTCAGCTACCGAAATCTCTTGCGTGACCGGATAACTACTGCCGTCACTAGCGCCGATCGTCTGCCCCGGCAACAGATAACTATCACCCATCACAATGTAGTTAGCGGTGTTTTCGATAAAAGCAGCCGTCTTCTCAAGAGCCGGCCCGCCACTAACTTCCACATCTAAATGACCAAACAACGGCAACCCCAGCGTGCGCGCCCGGCTTGTAGGCCCGTCAGCCAACCGGATATTAATCCACAACGGAAGCGGTGCTTGCCCAGAAGTCAAGGATTCCGCGAGCGCTTGGACCATCTGTGGCGGATGGATCACCCCGAGCTCATGCCGGTACACCCCGATCGCAGCCGGCTCACGCATCAACGCATCGGCTACCTGAGTGTAAGCAATATGTGCTGATACCATGCGATGCCGGCGCATCAGCTCAGGCGCATTATCGCCATGGAGCTCTTGTTCCCCGGCAAGCGTGCCTTCAACCATCCCAGCCAACGGAGCATAGAAAGTCATCGCCACATGAGTATGGTGTTCTGGTAGCTGACCTTTATCTAACTCGAGCTGGCCAGTAACCGGAGTGATCATCACTTGGACACCTTGTAGCCGGAACGTCAGGAGTTCCCCGCTGAGTCCGCCAGTAGCTGCCGCATCCACGCTCACCCATTGCGGGTCCACATCTTCACCCCACACGTCACGGATTCGTTGCATCGCTGCCCCCACATCGATCGGAGCAGAAAACAAAGCGGCCGCAGTGAGATATTCGGGCGCGGTTGGATGAATAGCGTCGATTCCAAGATGATTCATAGCATAATTCTACGGGAGCTTTATTCGGAAGGCTCTCTCAAGTTCCCTGATGTGTTGCGAACTTCGATCAGTTGTGGGACAGCTTCCGGTATTGCCCGTCGAACCCGATCCCACACCTGTTGTTTAATCGTTGTGAGTGCACCTTCGGGAATGAAGGATTCGACGTCGAAACGGGTCACTTCAATCAACGACATTCCGCTGCGGAAGGATACATATTTCGCGTCTTTAATTACTGCCATCACAACAGATGCCGAATAGAGCGCGTCACGTTGGGTATCTTCATCAGTGAGGTTAGTTTTTTTAAGATTAACATTGATGCCTTGGTCGGCAATCCCGATGTTGATGATTCTGTCATTTAACGGCAGTGTCCGCATGAGCGCAAAGGTATTGGCTTGATCGCCAATATAGTCGGATACGTAGATACGCGAACCAGAAATATTGTGAGTGCGATATGACAACGACGATTTCGGCTCACTATCCATCTGAAATTGGTTGCTCGACACCAAACGATAGACGCCCCAGAACGCGGCCGAAACGATAATAACAACAATGACCAAACTAGCGATTGTACGCCAATGGGAAAAACCAACCCTCATGCTTGTCAAAATACCACCTTTCCCGTGCGCGCCGTAAACTGAGAAGTGTTTACCGTGCTTAGCCACTGGAAGGTATGATTATGTCGGTCCCGTTTATTGTTGGCGCTTATGCCTCGCTACCTACAGCTTTGCCCGAACAGGAAGAATATTATGCAACGTTAGGCGCGCAGTCATGGGTGAACGGGCTAGAGATTCCGTTCCGTAACTCGATCACTGACGATCCGGCTTGGTTCGCGGCCCAGCTCCCTGATCATTTCCACGTCAACGTTTTAACCCCTATTCCGGGCACAATGCAGCGCGTCGGCGCCGATCCCGCTTTCGGATTGGCCTCGCCCGACGACGCCGGACAGGCTGCTGCTCTCGATTTCCTTCTCAACGCTTCGTGGGCGATCAAGGAAGTCAACGATGCTGCCGGCCGGCAAATCTTCACCCACGTAGAGTTACACTCAGCCCCAACAGGAAACGCACATCTCGATCCTTTCTTACATTCGCTAGATATCATTTCACAGTGGGATTGGGACGGCGCCCAACTCGTCATCGAGCATCAAGACGAATTCATCCCGGGACAGTTGGCTCAGAAAGGTTTCCTGAGCTTAGCCGATGAAATCAAGGCAGCAACTGAACGAAATATGCCTATCGTGATTAACTGGGGACGGTCAGTTATCGAAGGGCGCAGCACCGATACCCCACTAGCGCACGTCCAACAAGCCGGTGCGGCTGGCGTCCTCGGCGGTGTTATTTTCTCGGGCGCACACAGCGAAGCCAACAGTTTCGGTCCAGCATGGAATGATGACCATATGCCATTGCATGACGATGAACCGTCGTCGTTAATGACTGTCCAAAATGTCACTGACGTTGCCAACGCCACCCGGCAATATCCTGTTAACTTCCTCGGAGCTAAGGTAAGCATTCGTCCCGAGGTGTCGTTATCTACTAGGCTGGACATGATCCGTCGAATTGCGGCGGCAGCCCAGGTAAAGACCGGTTCGCAGATAGGTTGAATTGATGAACCAACGTAAAGTAATTGCTTCACTTGTTGCCCTTCTAACTGTGGCAGCACTCGTTGTCAGCATGATTGTTGCCGGAGTTTTTTCGTCTAAAACTCCGTCCGCGCCGAAGGCAGATTCGTCGTCGTCAACCAGCG
This sequence comes from Arcanobacterium phocae, assembly GCF_018913465.1. GTDB lineage: Bacteria > Actinomycetota > Actinomycetes > Actinomycetales > Actinomycetaceae > Arcanobacterium > Arcanobacterium phocae_A. Next base: position 121,393 of record NZ_JABAPM010000003.1, read on the forward strand.
AACCACAAAAACCAGCCGAGCTTTCCCCAGAAGTAAAGAAACTCATCGAGCAACAGCATCGCCTCAACCCAGATGATCCGCGTGCACTCGGTTCGCTTGACGCACCCGTCGTGATCGAAATGTATTCTGACTATCGTTGCGGACACTGCCGGGACTGGTCGCTCAACACTCTGCCCGAGCTTCAAAGCTTTATCGACGACGGCACGGTTCGCATCGAATACAACTCGCTACCAATTCTTGGCGATGAGTCGGTACTTATTGCGCAAGCGTCCCACGCAGCCGCGCTACAAAACAAATTCTGGGAATACCACCACGAACTTTTTGCTAACCCGCCAGAACCAACTGCCGAAGCCCTCACTGAGCTAGCTGGAAAAGTTGGAATGGACACTGACAAGTTCACCGCCGATCTGCAATCCGAAGAAACTGTGAACGCAGTGAACGAAGAACGTACCCACGGCCAGGCACTTGGTATTTCGAGTACGCCGTCATTCATCGTCGGCTACTCGTTCCTCGCCGGCGCCTACCCTGTCGATCAGTTTAATCAGATCATTAACGCAGAACTTAAACGCCCAGAAAATCAGAAGTGAAATAAGGATTCCTATGTCATTCAAACGGTTTATCGCGCGAACATTTCAACGGTTTTCTCGTTGGACAATTGATGTGGACACGTTACCGCCAAAGGCTGTAGTGATCGGTGCACCACACACATCGAACTGGGATGCGCTCTACATGCTCATGGCATTTTGGCACGCGGACCGCAACCTTCGGTTCCTCATCAAGAGCTCGTACATGCGTCAGCCAGTTGGCTCTTTTATCCGCGCGGTAGGTGGCGTGGGCGTCGATCGTAATTCGTCGCACGGCATGGTTCACAACATTGTTGAGCATGCGCAATCCGTTGAACACTTTGCTCTCTGCGTGGCACCTAAAGGCACTCGTGGATACCGTGACACCTGGAAATCCGGGTTCTACTACATCGCACTAGAAGCTGGCATCCCAGTGGTTTTCGGCTTCGTCGATTCGGCAACCAAAACGTATGGTTGGCGTGGGTCAATGATGCTCACCGGAGATGTCGCAGCAGACATGGAAAAGATTCGTGAGTTTTATGCCGACAAAGTTGGCATCCACCCGGAGCTAACTTCAGTTCCACGGTTGCGTGCCGAAATTGAAGAAGGAGAAATAAGCCAATGACTCATCTTCGATCTGGTTTTAATATTCCCGAACTAGGATTCGGAACCTATCAGGTTGCACAAAAAGACGCAGCCGACCTCGTCCAGCAGGCTTTTGCCATCGGATACCGCCATATTGATACGGCACAAATGTACGGCAACGAAGATGGGGTGGGCCGGGCGATCGTCGAATCCGGTATTCCGCGCCAGAGCCTTTTTATTACCACGAAGCTCGACAACCCGAACCATGAACCCGAGCAGGTCTACACTTCCTTCGCTCAGTCGCTGGCAAAATTACGCACCGATTACGTTGATTTGTTCTTGATGCACTGGCCACTGCCAATGCATTACGACGGCGATTTCATGCAGACCTTTGCCGCGATGGAGGACCTAGTGGCTGAGGGTCATCTGCGTTCAGTTGGTGTCTCGAATTTCCAGATTTCGCACTTGGAGCAGTTGATTGCAGCCGGCACTGGGGTTCCGGTGATTAACCAGATTGAGATTCACCCGTATTTCCAAAACCGTCAGGTGGTTGAGTACTGCCGGACTGCTGGAATTGTGGTTGAGGCGTGGTCGCCGTTGGGCCGGGGCAAGGATCTGTTGGATCCGGTTATTATCGAGATTGCGAAAAAGCATGACGCCACCCCGGCACAGGTTGTGTTGGCTTGGCATCGTTTAGAAGGTTTCGTGGCGATTCCGAAAGCGTCGAGTTTGGCTCGTCAGCGCGAGAATTTCAATTCGTTGGGTGTGGTTTTGGACGACGGCGATCTGGCTGCTATCCGCGCTCTTGATCGCGGCGAAGACGGCCGAATGGGACCAAACCCTGACGTATTCGCGAAGATGTGATGATGGTCAGTGCGCACGAGGCTTTCGAGCCGGCGTTAGAGTTTGTGCACCGGCATCTGCTCAGTGACGAACGAGTAGTAGACGGGAAAACTGTTAGTGCTGGCTCACGCCGGTACCGTTTTGAGCATAGCCTTCGGGTGGCTCGTATCGGGCGGTTAGTAGCACAGGGCGAAGGGCTTGACGAACATCTTCTCGCATTGGGGTGTCTACTTCATGATGTGGGCAAGTTCGATGCCCAACGTCCAGTCGATCACGGCCGGGCAGGCGCCCTAACAGCAAATGATTTTTTGCGAGAACTAGGACTCGCTGATAGCCAGCGTCTCGAGATCGTCCAAGGTATTGCGATGCACACGGATGATCTGTGGAATCCACGCCCGGATGACCAAGGTACGTGCTGTGATAGCGCAGGGCGACCATATCTCGTATTCGATCACGAACCTAGCGTTTTGGCGCAATCTATCGGAGACTGCGACAATATTGATAGGTTCGGGGCTTACCGAGTAGCGGATACTCTCAAATATGTGAAGTTCTTGGAATTAACCACAGCCCAGCAGCAAGCGTGGCTCTCGTCTTATCAAACTAAGCTTGATCGGCTGTGGGAACAGGAATGCTCGACTGCTACTGCTACGCAGTTGTGGCGCGAAGCAGTAGATGTGCAACGTGCATTCTTTGGCCGGCTAGCTGCCGAGGTGACAGCTTAATAATCTTCTGCGGCTGCATAGTTCGCAAAGCGCGTGAGTGAGCCCTGGAATTCGAGCTCAATATCGTCTGCGGTTGGACCGGATCGATTCTTACCCACAATGATTTGTGCTGGCGGAAGCGCACCCATTTCGTCCCGGTCTTTCGGCCGGTTAATGAGGATAACGACGTCGGCATCCTGTTCGAGCGAACCGGATTCACGCAAGTCCGATACTTGTGGTTTCTTAGAATCTCGCCGTTCGGTTTCACGGTTGAGCTGGGCGATCGCAATAATAGGTATCTCCAGTTCTTTCGCAAGAAGCTTGATGGAACGGGAAAATTCGGAGACTTCTTGCTGGCGTGATTCGGGACTACGTCCGCCTGAGGTGAGTAGCTGCAGGTAGTCGATCACGATCAGCTCGATTTTTTGTTGCTGCCGCATTCGGCGGGCTTTGGACCGAATCTCCATCATGGTGAGATTCGGGGAATCATCAACATAGAGCGGAGCAGACGCTACTCGTTCCAAGGTTCGCGAAATACGTTCCCAATCGCGCTGTTCGAGTTCACCAGCGATGAGTTTCGAGAGCCAAACCTCTGATTCGGCAGCAAGCATACGCATTGCTAGTTCGTTGCGGTTCATTTCGAGGGAGAAGAATGCAACTGGTTTGCCATCTTTAATCGCGATATGACGGCAGAAGTCCATCGCAAGCGTTGTTTTACCCATACCTGGGCGTGCGGCCACAATAATCATCTGGTTCGGGCGTAACCCTAGCAAAACCTTATCTAAATCGTGGAAACCAGTAGCTAATCCGGCTAGTTGTCCATCACGTGCAGAGTTCAGTTCGAGTTCTTCAACAAGGCCCGGGATGATCTCATAAAGGGAGGCATAATCGTTGGTAGTTTTTGTGTCGCTCATGGCATACACCTCGGATTGAGCGAGGTTGAGGAGTTCGGCTACATCCCCGCCGTCAGTTGTGTATCCCAGCTGTGCGATTCGTGTTCCGGTTTCAACCAGCCGTCGCAACACAGCTTGATCGTGGACGATTTGTGCATAATATGAGGCATTGGCAGCAGTTGGCACGGCTGAAACGAGATCGTGGAGAACTGCACGTCCACCAATTTGTTCGAGTTTTCCTTGGCGTTGAAGTTCGGCGGCTACCGTGATGGCGTCTGCAGGCTGCCCAGCACCGAAGAGGTCAAGAATCGTAGTGAAGATTGTGCCGTGTGCAGGGCGGTAAAAGTCTTGTGCATCAAGCATCTCTAACACGTCAGCTAATGCGTCTTTACTGAGCATCATGCCACCCAAGACGGAACGTTCAGCCTCGATATCGTGTGGCGGGGTACGTTCGAATTGGGAATTTGACATATCACTCACGAGAATTCCTTACGGTGTTCTTCTATTTGCTGGTAGTTCACAGGTAATTATGGCGCATTTTGCGCCCATATGCTGGTGTTATCCACATCGATTAATACCATATGCACCTGACTTACCCACACCCCTGCGATTACTTTAACTATTACTGTGGATAAATAAGGTGGATTTGTGCATAACTCTGAGGATAACTCAATAGGTTATCCACAGATTTTCACAATGTTATCCACCATGGTGGAGAAATAAAGAAAATCCGCTGGAAATCCGCGATTATTTTTTCCACTAATGTGGACAACCTGCGAGTATCTTCTTTCTCGTTGCAAAAGTTAACCACAACTAGATGTCAACCACTTTAACTATCGGCGTGTCTGCGTGTTCGGCATCGTTTCGATAGGCTTCTAATAGCAAACAATTCACCAGCTTCAGGAAGGCCAGAACAGACATGGCTAATAACGACCTACCCCATGTTGATTCATCTATTCTCCGACTAGCATTGCCTTCTCTGGGAGCCCTCCTAGCTGAACCCCTCTTAGTTGCGGTAGATACCACGATGATTGGCCGTCTCCCGGGCGTCTCTCCACTCGCTGGTTTATCGTTAGCATCCACGATCCTAACTACCCTCGTAGGTCTGTGCATTTTCCTCACCTACGCCACCACGGCAGCAACGGCACGGTCAGTCGGTAGCGGGGATAAGAAACATGCTTACCGCCTTGGCCTTGACGGCATGTGGCTCGCCGTCGGACTCGGCATCATTTTAGGTCTCGTTCTATTCTTTGCTGGCGAGATAATTATTGGCTGGTTCAGTCCGTCGTCGTCGGTATCAAACCAAGCCCAAGCCTATCTGCACGCAAGTTCCTGGGGGCTACCCGGAATGCTCCTCGTGCTCGCAGCGACCGGAACCTTGCGCGGCTTCGGCGACACAAAAACGCCCTTCGTCGTCGCAACTGCTGGTGCGCTGGCAAACATTCCGCTCAACGCGTTCTTAATCTACGGGCTAGGCTTAGGAATCGTCGGCGCAGGACTCGGCACAGCAACTGCACAGACACTTATGGCAGGTGCACTGACGTGGATAATCGTGAGCCGAGCACGGCACTCCGGAGCGGCCGTTATCCCGTCTGGCGGTGGGGTGCTACGGTCCTTATCTGAAGCAGTCCCGCTTATTATCCGGACTGCTTCGTTGCGCTCGGCGATCCTCTTACTGATTGCGGGCACGTCCGGGCTGGGAGCGATTGCGCTAGCAACGAATCAGATCGTGATGACACTCTGGAACTTCATGTCCTATGGTTTAGACTCACTCGCAACAGCCGCCCAAATCCTGGTTGGACAGGCGCTTGGGTCAGGTGAGCCGGCCCGTGTTCGCCACATTTTAGACCGATGTGTGCTGTGGGGACTGTGGGTTGGTGTGGGCCTCGGCGTGATTATGGTGGGACTTTCTTTTGTGGTCCCGTGGATTATGAGTGGCGACGACGACGTTCGCACCCTTTCCCGGACTGTCCTATGGGTAGCTGCTGCGGCCCTGCCGTTAGCATCATTAGCGTTCATGCTCGATGGGGTTTTGATTGGTGCTGGTGATACGCGCCGGTTGGCATGGTACATGCTCATTACGTTGGCTGCGTTCGCTCCGATTGCCGGTGCAGTTTTGTGGTGGCCGGAATCCTTTGGACAGACCTGGGGAATGGTGACGCTGTGGCTGGGCTATGGTGGCGTGACTATGGCTGTTCGTGCGGGCACGCAGTTTGCTCGTACTCGCGGCACTGCATGGATGCATCTATAGATGACGTCTGCTCGCCGATTGCTGGTATCAGAGAGGGCACGAACCTGTGGTTCGGTTCGTGCCCTCTCTTTTAGCTTCTATAACAATATGACGTTATGAAGTTCAGCTGTGTTGGCGACGACGGAGTGCAACTGCACCAGCTAGCACACTTCCTAGGCTCAACACTGCGAGAGTATGAATCTGAATACCCGTCTTCGCTAAATCAGATCCAGATGCTTTAACAGTTGGTTTCTGAGGTTTTACATCCGTATCTACATTTTTGTCTTTAACGGGATCTTCATGCTTCTGCTCTGTTTGGTTCGGATCTTTCGTTTCAGGTTTATCTTGGGGTAGTGCAGGAACAGCTGGGATCAGCTTTGTCCACGGCACAGAGCACTTGAGCTCTTCGCGCGTCGGTGCTGTCCATGACCACTGTACTGTTGCTTCTGGCACGAAATGGGCACCGTCAGCTGGGGTAGCTTTAACAACGATGGTTTGACCATAGTCATAGACAAACTTTCCTTCATCGTTCGGTTTAATGCCTTTTCCGTCAACAAAAACTGTGTACTCTACACCCTGTTGCTCCTTTACCGTTGCAAATGGCTTGGTTGAGCAGGCTGCTGGATCGTCAGCTTTCGGATCGACAAACATCGGAAATTCCGGAGTTAGTTTTTGTTCTGGCTTTGCTACTTCTTTGACTGTCACCTTGAGAACTAGTTTGGAAGTAGAACCATCCGGGTAAGTTACATCTACATGTCCTGTTAAATCCCCTGGCGTAGTATCAGCAGTTGGCATAATAGTAAGCTTGCCGTCGGTTTCATCAATGGTTATAAATTCCGGAAGATCAGCTGAAGCGAACTTTGTTCCTGTAGGTGCTGGAATTATGTCTGAGTCGGTTAGTCTAAGCTCTACAGTTTCTCCTTGAGAAACTTCGACATCACTATAAGCTAGATCTAACACATCCGCATATTTCGGTTCGCTTTCCTCTGGTTGGGATGAAACCGAGGTAACCTCGCCATTTTTAATAACAAATTCTTGTTCCGTCACATTGCCTGCGGTATCGGTCAAACGAGCGACAATTGTTCCGTTGTTATCTGGCAGATCACGCCATTTCACAATCGAGTCTGTCTTTGGCGTATACCCGAATTTTGCTTGGGTAGTGTCTCCACGAACATGAGTGGAAATCTTTGTTAGCTTGCCTGAACCATCTTTCCAGCTAACTTCAAGACCTGCCCAATCTGGCGTTGAAGGATTGAAGAACCGATAGACTTTCTTTCCTTGATCCTCCTGAATCTTTAGGTCACTGATTGGCATCGGCCGAGCTAAAGTATCAGCCGTTTCGCCGTGAACGGTTAATCCCAGCGGACTTCCAACCGGTGTTAGTGTCACGTCTACTGGATACCCCTCAGAAACCGGAATATCAATCGTTGCATGCTGATCAGCGCACGAAACGATCTTATGGAAATCTGTCAACATCCCTTGAGCGCGATCAGCAAGTTGAGCAAAAATGACACACCGTTCGGCAGTAACTGCAGTATTCTTCCACGTTACAGTTAGGTTCTTGTCCCCATCAGCAAAAACTCGAAGCGGTTCATGTCCAGCAATAACATTATCTCCGACATGAACTTCGTCGACGGCCTTTGTCGCAATTTTTACATCACTCGGCAAACCAGCCATCGTAAATTTCACCTCTGCTGGTGCTGATAGCTGTCCATCTTTGCCGATTGCTTGTACCCGGTAAACGACGTCGTTATGTGGTGCATTCTTGACGTAGGCAAGGTTTGTAAATCCCTCATATAAATGGCTTTCAACACCGTTTTCGAGAGCACTTACTCGATAGTTGACAACATCACCGTATTCAGCTTCGTCCCAACCCAGTACAAGCTGACCATCCTCATAGACATGGTCGATATGGATATTTGTAGGGGCCTTCGGTGCCGGATCACCCGCAGTTACTGATAGGGCTCCGAGATTGAGTTGATAGTTTTGAGCTTTTTCGAACTTTAGATTGATCGAGGTTAGCGTTTTGCCAGCATAGCTGGCAAGATCTATGTTCTGAACGGACCAAGTTTCCTTATTAATATCGGCAAGTTCAACATCAACTGGGTCTTGTTCGTCCTTGAATGTTAGCTCAACATATACTTTGCCAGCATCTCCAGAAACTTGACGAGTAACAAGATTGAGCTTTGATTTTGTGTTTATTTCAAGTTGTGTCTTGTACAGACCGAAAGTCGCTTCTTTATTACTCGACCCATGGATTGCTAACGAGTTTCCCCCGTTATATGCGCCAATTGGAGTGAATGGAATGCGAGCTGCACTAGATCCGTCTTTTTGCGCTCTGATTTCTTGGTTTCCCATATCCCAGTCTGCAGTTAGCGTAGCGTTACTGTCCTCGGTTTTTACTAGCCACTGCCATGACGGAAGGATGTCTTGGGAATCCATATTCGCCCATTGCTCATTACCGGTTTTAACTCCGTCAGTCCACCAGCTTAGACCACGGCCAATATTGAAACTACTGGCAAAGGAATCCCCTGTAATAACTGAACGAGCCGGAGTGAAATCAGCTACTCCACCCCACTTCATTGTCTGAGTATTAGTTACATCAGAAATATCTTCATTCTTATTAAATCCACTCTTTAGTGGATTATTCGAACCGCCAGAGAAATAGAGGCGCTGGCGTGCATCTACCATCCATTGAAAACCATCACGCTGATGCACTGGATCGTCAGCTTTGCTCAAATCGCGGAAATCGTCGTCGAGCCCTCGATGGTAATAATCCGACGGAGTAAACAGCGCTATCGATGCTTTTGGAGAATGGTTTTCATCACTGACGTACAGCTCCGGGACGCTGGAGGCTGTGTTATGACGATTATCAAGCCTTCCCTGATTCGCTTCGACGCCGAAGAACAGATCGTGGTGTGGATCGTATCCGCCCGCCGCAGCTCCAGCAATTGTGTTATTTGCGCTTCCAGCCCATCGATAATTCAGGAATACGGAATTCATGATCTCGTTTTTCCCGGTACCCAGCCATGATGCTTTTGTTTGATCCCAGTAGGATGAACTGTTGGTGTACCACTGCGTATATAACCCATGATCGGTCAAGTATTTCATGAATGGGCGAAGTTCATCTTCAGAAAGATTAGTCTCTTCATCATTTAAGAAATAGCCGTCATAGCCATAATATTTGGCCATCTCAACGAGCTTCTTTGCAGTCTTGTACTCGCCATTCTCATCTTTTTCAAATGCCTCATGAAGAGTAAGAGCTGGCCGAAATGCGGGATCAAAGTAAATAGTAGCAATGGACTTGACGCCATTACGATGTGCCGCATTAGTCCAAGCAGGATTTGGGATATCAACGATTCCGAATTCAAATCCACGCCGCTGCCATGCGCTAGTCTTTGGATCATAGAGTGCTCGTGGGGTACCTATCGATGCACTACCATGCCACGGGCTCCAATAATCAGCGTACTGCCAGAATTGCAGAGTATGCTGGTTGGCATCATTGTTTGCTCGGAAATTGTCAAAAAAGGAGTTTCCGTAGTCTCCTTGCATTAACATAATTTCTGCTTTCCCATCCAGACTCTGATGGGCTTGAGTGGATGGGTCATGTTGAGTGCGTTGTTGGAGCGGAATATCTGAACGCATAAATGCTGCAAATGGATCAGTTTGCGGGCTCCAATCACGAACATCTTGCAGTCGATGCCCCATATTCTTCGGTTGTGCGCTCCCAAGGGACTTTTCATCTTTGTTATATACAGTATCTGCAGCTTGTGCTGACGTTGCTATTACGCTAAAACTTAGTGTGGCCGCAAGTGAAGACGCGAGGACACGTGCGGTTATTTTAGTGGAACGTCGCCGGCTTTCTTTCTTGTGCATACTTGATCCTTTCGTCATTGAATATCAAGCTCACGTTAAGCACACCACACTAAAACGATTTAGTCAAGGAAAATACAACTCTTTCTTATACGAAAATCTATGAAATTTTTTCATTATACGTAGAAAAAGAGGGGAGACTGCTTGCTGCAATCGCCCCTCTTCTTGCTTCGTATGTTTTCAGTTCACATCACTAGGGTTTCAGTTTTGTGGACGACGTCGGAGCATCACTGCACCAACAATGACAGATCCAAGACCAGTCTTTGCTAGCTGCGGCTTTTCACTAGTTACCTAATTCTCGGAAAATACAGGATTATTTCTCTTGTTTCATACTCTTAGGCGCTCATACACGTTGACAAAAATAGAAACTCTGTAAGTAATGATTAACATAACAAAGCAATTTATTCACGGAAATAAGAGTGCAGGCCCTAGAAAACTAGGGCCTGCACTCTTGTTGTCGTATTTAAGACATCACTCAGCGATGACGCTGACCTTAATGTTTGCAACCACGTCTGCGTGAAGCTTGACCTGGCCGGTGTATTCACCAACAGACTTGATGTTGGTGTGCAGGTTGACCGAGCGACGGTCAACTGGCTTACCAGCAGCTTCGGATGCTACTACAGCAACATCTGCAGTGGAAACAGCGCCGAATAGGCGACCGTTTGCACCGGCGGTCTTGGTGATGGTGAGAACGTTAGCTTCGAGAGCTTCGCGAATCTCACGAGCCTGCTCGATGTCCTCAGTTGCACGCTTACGGCGTGATGCGGCGATCTGATCGATCTGACGCTGAGCGCCCTTGGTCCACACGGTGGCGTAGCCACGTGGGAGAAGGAAGTTACGTGCGTAGCCGTCCTTAACGGTAACGACTTCGCCGGCTTCGCCTAGTTTCTCAACTTCGTGAGTGAGGATAATCTTCATATTTTATCTTCCCTCTCTCGATCAGCGAGCGGAGCTCGTGTAAGGAAGAAGAGCCATTTCGCGTGCGTTCTTCACTGCACGGGCGATCTGACGCTGCTCCTGAACGGATACACCAGTTACTCGGCGGGAGCGGATCTTACCGCGGTCCGAGATGAACTTGCGTAGGGTTGCGGTGTCCTTGTAGTCGATGTTAGCAACCTTGGCTGCCTTCAACGGATTGGACTTCTTCTTTGGCTTGCGCAATACAGGCTTTGCCATTGTGATTCCTCTTTCGATGATTGAATAACTAACCGTCGGGTTGAGTCATTCCAAAAAGTCTTAGAACGGTGGAGCGTCGTCAAACGACGAACCACCAGCTGGTGCTTGGCCCCACGGATCATAAGCGGATCCGCCAGCCGGAGCATCGTAGGAAGCGCGACCTTGTTGCTGGCCGCCTCCCTGGCTATACCCACCTTGGTTATTAAACCCACCACGGTTACCGCCACCCTGTGAACGAGTCACTTGAGCAGTAGCGTAACGCAGTGATGGCCCTACTTCATCTACCTGCATCTCAATCGATGTACCTTGCGATCCATCTTGACGCTGATAGTTGCGCACCTGAAGCTTTCCGGTGACCACAACACGCATGCCCTTAGACAGCGATTCAGTCACGTTCTCAGCATATTCACGCCACACTGAACAACGAATGAACATGGCTTCGCCATCTTCCCATTCGTTAGTTTGACGGTTCAGGTTACGCGGAGTAGATGCCACGGTAAACGAGGCAACAGGCGTACCCGAGCCAACGTACTTGAGTTCCGGATCTGCGGTGAGATTTCCGACGACGGTGATAATCGGTTCGCCAGCCATGGTTTACTCCAGTTTCTTTCAGGCTTCGGTAACGGTAGCTGGCTCGTAGCGCAGAAGCTTGGTGCGCAGGATCGACTCATTAAGGCCGAGCTGGCGATCAAGTTCCTGAGCGGTAGCCGAGGTAGCTGTCATGTAAACAACTACGTAGATACCTTCGGACTTCTTGTTAATCGAGTAAGCAAGACGGCGCTTACCAAGGACGTCCACCTTATCGAGGGTTCCACCCTCTGCTGGGACGACGGCGAGCAACTTCTCTAGGGTTCCCTGGAGAGTACGCTCATCGGTTTCAGGATCGATGATGATCATCATCTCGTACTGACGCATGTTGTACCCACCTCCTCTGGACTAAATACGGTCATGGTCTTTCCATGACAGGAGGGTCATGCTGTGCGCATTGGACGCACTGTATATAAGACTACCTGAATAATGATGATAGCGCCGTGCGGTTTTCCCCACACAGCGCTATCATTCTCGTCACGTCTTACCGGTCTTCTTGCCCCGGAGGTTCTGGAAGCGGAATTCCAGAATCGTTACCAGGCACATCAGGAAGTGACGGATTATCCGACGATCCGTTTCCAGAACCGCCCTCTGGATTGTCTGGCTGAGAAGGCTCTATCTCAGGAGCAGGTTGCTCTTCTTCAGTTGGTTTTTCAGGTTCCGGTTCTTCTTCTTTTTCTTCCTTCGGAGGTACCGGGCGAGGGAACTTGGTATCGATGATCTTTTGCGCATTCGGGAATTTAACCTTCTCCATTCCTTCAAATGCAACCTTCAGATAGTTGTAAGCTACCTCAGTAGGCCAACTAGATCCGGTAATAAGACGTATTCCACCAAACGGAGTGAGGTCTTCTTCGCTTCCATTTTCACCAACCTGATACATATCCACAACTGTCACCAGGTTAGGCGTAAAAGTAGCAACCCACGCAGAGCGAGGTCCCGTTGAAGTACCGGTCTTGGCGGCAATCTCACGCTGCAAGCCAGCCAGTTTTGCAGCTGTTCCATACGGCGCAATTCCACCTTGGAGAACGTGCGAAGCTAGCGTTGCAGTTTCAGAAGAAATAGCTTGTTTCGACGTCGTATCACCACGGTAGATAACATTGCCATCGGCATCTTTTACTTCCCGCACAATATGAACAGCATTGAGTCGTTTTCCACCGTTAGCAAGCGTAGATAAGGCCCGCGACATTTCTTTAGCTGTTGGAGCAGCTGATCCGAGGATATTTCCTACATTGTTATCTAGCCCAACAAGTTTCTCTGGCAAACCGAGGTTAACCGCCATTTTCGCAGTAGTTGACGGACCAATTTTTTCATTCAGCTGAATGAACCCAGTATTCACCGAGTACGCAGCCATATCACGCAGATTGAGTGGCCCGTAGCTTGCGTTACCAAAGTTGCTGAACTTAGAAGACGTACCGGGAACTGTGTAGGACGCCGGTGAAGCGAAAGTCTGGTTAGGAGACATCCCAGACTTTAGCGCAGCAGTTACACCAAAAATCTTAAAAACAGATCCAGCTTGGGCGCGGTCCTGCGTGGCGCTGTTTTGCTGCCGTACCGAAAAGTCACGACCACCATACATCGCAAGAGTTTCACCAGTTACTGGATCTACTGACATTAACCCGATGTGGTTATTATCCGGTCGATCCTGTGGCAGTGCATTGACAGCATCAACTGCGGCCTGTTGCTTACGCTGATCGATTGTTGTCACAATCGTGTATCCGCCACGATCAATTTGTTCCTCAGTGAAACCGGCGTCGTCGACTAATTCGTTACGAACCTCTTGCAACAAATAGCCGTCGGTCCCACTCAGATCTGACTGCCCCGTTGTTGGTTCCAAGGTTTCTGGAAACTCAGTAGTACTAGCCTGCTCGTCGGAAATCCATTTGTCTTCTGCCATTCTGCGCAAGACGCGATCAAATTTAGCTTTCGACGTCTCCGGATCAACAGCTGGATCCCAGGCTGACGGTGCCGGAATAACTGCAGCTAACAAGGCAGACTGTCCCAAGCTAAGCTCTTTCGCGGTAACTCCGAAATACTTTTGGGATGCCGATTCGATACCGTATGCACCACGTCCAAAATAGATCGTGTTCAGATAATTATTTAGAATCTGATCTTTGGACTGTTTGCGATCAATCTTGATCGCCAAAATAGCTTCGCGAACTTTCCCAGTTAGTGACGAATTTTGACCAGTGTAGTATCGCTCTGCATACTGTTGAGTCAGCGTAGATCCGCCCTGAGTTGGTCGGCCTTGAATGTTGTTCCACAGAGCACGCAAAATGCCTTTCGGATCAATACCGTTGTTTTCGTAAAACCGCCGATCCTCCGAGGCGATCACTGCGTGTTGAACATCTGCGGAAATTTCTTCCAGATTTACCGATTTCCGGTCTGCTTCTGCAAATGTCCCTAGCTTTTGTTCAGCGTCGCCGTAATACACATTCGTGGCTTGGGCGAGCGCGAAATCATCTGGTTCAGGCACGTCAATCGCAATATAGAGACCGGCAAAAGCACCTAGCCCCAATGCAATCAAAGTGAAGATGCTACCGAACAAGAAACGCCACGACGGCAACCATCGCCGGATCGGTCCCAACCCGGAACGAGGATAATTCCAGCCACGCTTGCGTGGTGGCTTTGACTTTTTCTTCGACGTCGTTTTAGAAGTCACTGTGCTTAGCCTTCTTTCTTAGGAGACCGCTTCAGCTGCCGAGACAGCGCCTGCAGTTTAGGACGGTAACGCAGCCGTGCTTTGCGTTCGAATTCAGTTAACGGATGAAGAAGCTCTGGGAAAGTATCGTCGAACGTCTCCGAGTTATCGTAGTAGCCATCTTCACGACGACGAGCCGCTTCATTCTCCGAAATCAAATACACATCGAGCCATCTGGTTCGAGGATCTGAATCAACAAGGAGCGCTTTAAAGAATAAGGTGAGTGGGACCGCCAAGATTGAGCCGAGCATACCAACGATTGACGTCCACACCACCAAGGAAAAGAACGTAACTGATGGTGATAAGCCAACGATATCACCGGTCATCTTCGGCTGGATCAAGGTTTGAATAACAACGTTGATCACCGTGTAGGCAACGAAAACCCACAGCATGGTTTGCCAACCAGAATCGAGGAGCCCAATGATCATTGGCGGAATAACACCAATGACGAAGCCAATATTCGGAACATAGTTTGTAATGAACGCCCAGTATGCCCATGTCCACGCTAACGGAATACTCATTGTTTCCAAAACTAATCCGTCGACGAATGCAACAACTAAACCGAAGACGGTCGTCACAATCCAGTAGTGACGCACCCGGCGTTCAAACCCTCGTAAGGCTTCTCCCATGTTCCAGTGGCCCTGATTGACGATCTGGCCACGGGATCGTGTCACCGTCGTATCAAGGGTTAAGAAGAAGGCTGCGATAGCAACGATTGACAGCAACCCTCCAAAGGAAAAAAGCCCACCAACTAAGCTCCACGTCCATGACACGATCGAATTAACATTCACCTGACCAGCGTAATAAGACAAGTCGCGCGTGTTTATTCCTTGGTTTTGCAGCCATTGCAATCCGCCATACATCGTCGATTCCATCTTGCCCGAATATTCGAGCACCAAATCTGGAACCGGAGTCAATGACCACACGGTCATCCCGAGTAAACCAGCGATAATCGCAAGAGTTAAAATTAGAGTTGTCAGCGATGCCAGCCATGACGGCAGATGATGCCGCATAAGGAACTGACCAAACGGACGTACTGCCAACACCAATGTGAAAGCTAGGAACAACGGAGTGAAAACATCGGCAACCGAATGAACCCCGATACCAACCACAGTTGTCAGTGCTAAGACAGCAAGAATCATGAAACCGCTGGTGTTGATATCGACCGCAGGTTCACTGACTTTTTCCTGCTCGTGCGCAGAATTGACGTTCACGACGTCGTCGTCATTCTGTTGACTCACACTGACCTCCTTGAGAAACGGTGAACATATAACAATGTATGTACCTTATTGTGCCAAATCACCGTGGAGACGCGATGAGCACAGCACTACACTAGCGTAAATGACTCCAAAAACACCGTAAGTTAGCGCACAACCGATACAAACCCCGGCAGACCAACCCGTTTCGGGGAGTACCAAGGCAGCAACCACACAGGAAACGACGAACGCCATATTGAACAACATGTCGTACAACGAAAATGCTCTACCGCAATAGTTATCGGCAGTATCGCGTTGCACAATTGTGTCGACGGCGATTTTGGCGCCTTGGACGCTTAACCCCAACAAAAAACAACCGATACCGGCAGCGAGAACCGAAAAACTGATAGACCAGATCACTTGCGCAGCCCCACCAAGAGCCGTGCATATAACTATCCAGGTCAGTGATGGGATGAAACGGTGAGCTAACGGCGTGAGCACAATCGCGAGCGCATTCCCGGCAAAAGACACAGCCAACAACGTACCAAAGAGGGCCATGCCACCAATTTCACGGCTTGCAAAGAGCACCATCATCATCGATAACCCATAAAGGAACCGATGTACAGCCATCGCTCCTAGCGCAAGTGCTGGCGTGCGCCGCCTGACCACATAGCGAACACCGTCCACTAACTGGCTCAGAATATGACGGAACGTCCACGTGCGAACCTGCGTAGGCCCCAGCGAGGTGAGTGGCATCGTCATCGCAGTGAAACCAGCACCCACACAACATAAGGCCGCTAGTATTAAAGACGTCACGTGTTGCCACGGTCCAATCACCACTGACACAACAAAAACCGCGAGTGCACCCAGTCCAGCAGCTATCGATCCGACGGTAGGGACAATCGAGTTTGCGATAACGAGGAACCGTTGTGGCAACGTATGCGGTAACCCCGCAGATAGCGCAGCCAAAATAAACCTATTAATACCCAGCACAATAAGAGCACCAAGGAAAACTAGCCGAGTCTGCGGAAAACTAGCAACTATCCCGGCCAGAAGCAAGATAATTCCGGCCCGCACC
This sequence comes from Arcanobacterium phocae, assembly GCF_018913465.1. Lineage (GTDB taxonomy): Bacteria > Actinomycetota > Actinomycetes > Actinomycetales > Actinomycetaceae > Arcanobacterium > Arcanobacterium phocae_A. Next base: position 137,817 of record NZ_JABAPM010000003.1, read on the forward strand.
AAATTCCCAATAACAAGAACCCGACGTCGATTCCAGCGATCCAGCAGCGGCCCAACAAACGGGACCACAAAGGTAAACGGAAGCAGTATGACGGCAAACCCCAGCGCGACTTCGGCTGGGGTTGCCGCATAGTACGGACTAAACAAGACAAGGGTTGCTAACCCTGCCTGAAACAGGCCATCTGCTGTTTGAGAGATTAACCGAACGGTCAGTAACCGGCGGAAAATCGGATACATTAGCTCCACCAGGCAAGCAGCCGCTTGGTAGCTTCCTCTTCGCCTAACGGACCTTCTTCCATACGCAGTTCGAGCAAGAACTTGTATGCCTGCCCAACCTCTGGACCAGGTTGCAGCCCAAGAAGTTCCATAATCTGCTGGCCATTGAGGTCTGGTCGGATCGCATCGACTTCTTCGCGTTCTTTGAGAAGCTCAATGCGCTCTTCTAAATCGTCCATACCAGCTGCGAGCCATCGTGCCTTGCGCTTATTTCCGGTTGTCACGTCTGCCCGGGTCAACCGATTCAGGCGCTCAAGCTGGTCTCCAGCATCGGTGACATACCGACGCACGGCAGAATCAGACCAACGTTGTTCGCCATAGCCATGGAAACGTAAATGAAGCTCAACGAGACGCGAGACCGCCTTCGTCGTTGCCTTATCGAACCGCAGTGCTTTCATACGTTTAGTCGTCATCCGCGCCCCCACAATATCGTGAGCATGGAACGTGACCGTTCCATCTTCTTCATAACGCCGCGTAACCGGCTTGCCGATATCGTGCATTAACGCAGCGAAACGCAAAATAAAATCCGGTGCTGGAACTGGACCCTCGGCATCAGTCTCTAGTGCCATCGCCTGATCTAAAACCGTGAGCGTGTGGGTATAGACATCCTTATGACGGCCATGTTCATCAACTGTGTCCCGCAAATTCGCTAACTCTGGCAACACAATGTCAGCTACACCAGTTTCGACTAGCAGCTCTAAACCTTTACGCGGGAAAGGGGAAATGACGAGCCGGTGGAGTTCTGCCTGGATTCGCTCAACCGAAACTATCTCGAGGCGGGATGCCATGTCCGTCATCGCAGCGCGCACATCATCAGCAACGTCAAAACCGAGCTGGGCCACAAATCGCGCGGCTCGCATGATACGCAACGGATCGTCGTCGAAACTCTGCCGAGCTGTTACTGGTGTGCGCAGTATGCCAGCAACCATGTCATCCAAACCGCCGGTTGCGTCTACCAACTCCATGGACGGCAATCGCACTGCCATCGCATTGACTGTGAAATCACGACGGGTCACATCGCCTTCGAGTGAATCACCGTAGTGCACTCCCGGCTTGCGAGAATCTGCGTCATATTCTTCCGTACGATACGTTGTGACTTCTACCACAATACCGTCACGAGAAGCACCGATCGTGCCGAATTCCCGACCAATATCCCAATGCGCCCCACCCCACGAAGCTAGCAAACGCTCTGTCTCATCAGGGCGTGCCGACGTCGTGAAATCATAATCATGAATCGGCATACCGAGAAGCGCATCGCGAACAGGACCACCTACCATTGCCAATTCATAGCCATTACGTGCGAAAATAGAACCTAGTTCAAGAATTGCCGCAGGCAACTCACTCAACCTCTTATGGGCCTGAGTAAGTAGCCGGGCACGCTGATTAACGTCAGTGTCCGTCGTCGTCGTATGAGAATTGAATACAGAATCGCTTAAAGTCACCCTCTTAGGGTGTCATAAAAGGCGCTCTCAAGCATATTCTCAGCGACTGTGAAGTAGAAGTTATGTCGCGAAAATATCCGGCTCCGCCACCAAACGGACCGCGCCGAAGCTATTCAGCGCGGCGTTCACCCCTACCCATAGTGAACGAAACCTCCGCTGGTGGAGTCATTATCTCAGTCCAAGAAGGGCGCGCGTACGTTGCCGTCATCGCTCGACGCAACCGCGCGGGCCGCCTCGAATGGTGCCTACCAAAAGGACACCTCGAAGGAATCGAAACCGCCGAACAAGCAGCCGTACGCGAAATTAGCGAAGAGACCGGAATCACCGGACGGGTACTACGCCACCTCGCTTCAATCGACTACTGGTTCTCCGGCCATGACCGGCGAGTACATAAAGTCGTCCACCACTTCCTACTTGAAGCGCTCCACGGCACTCTCACCGTAGAAAACGATCCAGACCACGAAGCGGAACTCGTCGAATGGGTCCGAATCGACCGCGTCACCAGCCGCTTGGCCTACCCCAACGAACGCCGAATCGTTGGAGTTGCCCGCGAACTCCTGGAGAATTAAATGAAAAAGGGAATACTTACCGCCGTTCTGGCAGCTCTGTCATTAGCGACTACTCCAGTAGCAAGCTGGGCCAGCACCCCGCATGCTCCACTAACCGTCACCGCGGATGCCGCCCCGAGCATTGCGATCACGTCTGTAGGCGAGCCAACACTAGCTCCCGAAAAAGACCTGACGTTAGATGTGACCATTACTAATCCCACATCGCGGCCGTTGTCTATCTCCGCGCTCACCCTTCGTGCCCAAGTATGGCCAGCATCCAATATGTCACAGATATCTGCGTGGATGAACGGCGATCTATTCGGGTACCAGTTGCGGCGAGTCAACGCCGATTTAGATATTCCAGCAGGACAAAGTACGGTCCAAAAAATTACTGTCCCTCGAAAAGATATCAACTGGAAGAACACGGCACGGTTTTGGGGACCGCGAGGTATCGCCGTCGATGCAGTAGTCAGTCAAGATCTGGTGCTCACAGACTATTCTTATCTCGTCGTTACCCCGGATAGCGAAATTCCACAAAGCAATATCACTACCGTTGTCCCGGTTGTTGATGACACTCTCATCACCCCGCAAACCCCGTACGAGCTCGTTCAAGCAGCGTTGAATCCACCGGAGACTACGAACAAACCGGCCGATGCTGACAAACTTTCAGGATGGGATATCCCGGGCGTCACGTTGCTAGCTGACCCAGCCCTCACCCGCCCTGCTACGTTGAAAAACGTCGAGTATCATGTGCTTCCAACCAACGACGCCGACCTCGCCGCCCTCGTTCACGCAAATGCTACGGACCGGTTACACCAGTTCATCACGAGCGATAATGACGTCTACGTTCCAGCAGGTAACACCGACATGGCAACTCTACGGGCGGTTCGGGCAGCCGGGATGACATCAGCAATCATTTCAGATTCACAGATCCCACAAACTGGACCGGTAACATATACCGAACACGCACACACCACGATCGATATTGACGGCACACCGATGACAGTGTTAACCGCAAATAGTGCACTGTCACATGCTGTTGCCGGAACCTTGGCCGACGGCGACACCAACCTTGCGCTTGACCGGCTAGACCGCCGCCAAGTTTCCTTAGCAATGTCTGCAGTTTTATATCGCCAACAACCAAGTAATCAGCGCGACGTCGTCGTCGTTGCCGATCGTACTGCCGCAGCTCAAACAGACACGGAAGCCATTCGGGAAACTCTCATGTCGCTTGCGCAGGCACCATGGAACCACGCCAGTTCCGTCAATCAGATTTTACGAACGCCCGAAGAACACTACGAAGCCGAGGCGTTGCCTGAGACGGTAACTAACCCAGGTGAATTTGGTGCACAGCAACTCGCCGTTTTTGATAAGGCAACGGCACACGCGCGTCAAGTAAAGAGCTTGTTTGAAGAGTCTTCAGCGGTCGATCAATTATTCAAGGGGCACTCAGATGCGTTTTTTAGCACGCGCTGGCGGGCGCATCCAGATCAGCGGGATTCTTTTGTTGCGAGCCTGGGAAACATCGATAAGACTGCGCTGAAGGTTGAAACATCCTCAACTATTAATCTCATTTCGGAAAGCTCGGCGCTACCGATCCACGTCAGCAATGCCTACGATTATCCGGTAACAGTTACTGTAAAACTAGATGTTCCAGACACTCGTCTTCATGCACTCAAACCAACTGTTGCTACCATTCCAGCTAAAGGTACTGAATCTGTGCTACTCCCGGTAGAAGCATGGGGGTCCGGTGATCTTGATGTGAAAGTTCTCTTAACCAGCGAGGATGGGGCTCCTGTGGGCAATCCGGCTACAGTTCCAGTGCGGGTGCGAGCCAATTGGGAAAACATGGGAACAATCGTCATCGCCGGATTGATTGGCATTCTATTCCTCATCGGCGTTTTCAAATCAATTCGTAATGGCCGGCGGTCAAATCCTGTGGACGCTCAGGTTGCTACCCGAGCATTGCACCAACGAGCACGTACAGCTACATCATCGCCGGATTCTGACCAGAAACTTTCGGAAGACTCAGAGTAAACTGTCGAAGTAGTATACCCATTTCATGGATACCTAGATTGAGGAGAAGTTCGTGAGTACATCCTACGCCTTCGCCGGTCAGCGCATTGCGGATCGTTTTGAGTTGATGTATCCGGCCTCAGCGCACTCTGATACACCGAATGCCTCGGTATGGATTGCTCGAGATACGGCACGCTCAGTTCAACTCCGCGCCATCATAATTGATCCACAGTTTGATGGGGCCGAGGCGGTTTTGGACGCAGCGCGCCGAACCTCAGTGCTTCATACAACAGACGACGCTTCTGCCACAATGGTATCTACTATCGCTGTTGTGGGTCGCGGCGGTGATTACGCTATTTTCACCGAGATTCCACCGGGGCGAAATCTCTCTTCTTTCTTAGCTGGAAACAGCATTGATCCAGACCTTGTTCGCTCGGTGATTGGCGAGGTATCTTCTGCAGTTAATTCTGCTCGTCATCACGGTATCCGGCACCTTGCCCTCACCGCTGATGACGTTTTCATTACCGACGCTGGAAACATTGTTATTGATGGCTATGGAATTAAAGCGGCGTTGCATGGTGTTCCGATGGATTTGGATACTGCCGAGCTAGATCGCCGCGATTCCAACTCCATAATCAACTTGCTGGCTGGAACGCTCACTGGCAAAAATGTTTCACGTGAAACAACAGGTGAGATTGACCAAGATCTTGTGCGCGAAGCTGCTACCCTACCTAACCTTCCAGCAGAGATTGAAACCTTCCTTAATGGAGTTACTGACGGCAAATCTCCAAATTCACCAAGTGGGCTCTTACTCCAGCTTGTTCCGTGGACAGACATCGATGTACAGCTTCTCTCGAGTTATGCCCCTTCACTTCCCGACCCTACTTCCACCGACTTCTCTGATCTAGGCACGCCCGAACCTCAAGGTGCTTTTTCCGACGTCTCCTTCCCTAAGGTTTTTAACGACGGCGCACCTGTTGCCGTCGATGTACCTGACGACGCCGACGCTGCTAATGACACTACTGACGATGATTCTGTTTCTGCGGATGATGCACCTAACACGGACATCGATACTGAAGCTGAGTCGAATGAACCAGTAGTAGATGAACCCGTAGCAGATGAGTTGGCTATCATCGGCAACGAACCAGCGCAAACCCCAGAAGAAGCTATGCTGAAAGTCGATGAACTACTCGGAGTTAATGAATCGACTGATGTCCCCGTCATCGAAGAATGGCCAACAATCGGCCAGTTGGAAGCTGTAGCTGATTCCGAGTCGCAAGACGAACCAGAATCAGAAAACAATACATTCCTAGGAAATGAGCTGGAATCAATAGACGAAGCGACGCCAGATAGGGAACCAATCTCAGTAGTAACTGCGGAAAACAATCTGGATGGAGTTACTACTGGTGTTGACTCAGCATCAGACTCGCAAGCTATATCGAAAACAAGTGTTGTTACCGAGAAGATTTCGACACTGTCTAATTCACTTCGCAACACAGCAGCTCGGATTCGCGAATCTGTTAGTAAAGTAGCTGAGAGGAAGGCAACAAGGAACGAATCACCAGATAAAGGCAACTCGCTCAATTCTTCTCATTTCGTTATCGTGTTCCTCATAGTAGTTGTTGCTATTGCTGCTATCTTTGGTTTCGCTGGATTATTCCGGCCGTTGCATGACATTAACCTGCAGGACCCACAAAGCAAGACACTTCAAACAGATTCTGAGAACGCTGAAGATCAGAAATCAGATGCTGGGGAGAAAGCACAACCGAAACCTGAGATTGAATCTGCTGAGTTAGTTGATCCTGACTCTTCTAAATACTTTTCACAAGAAGAAACACCTAACTTTCCTGATCGTGTCTCGAAAGCCATCGATTCTGATCCAGCTACCTCATGGGAATCTTGGTACTTTAATGACCCGAAAATGGGGAATATTTCAGGCTTAGGTATTCATGTTTCGTTAAAGCAAGAAACGCGCGTGTCTCAACTTACTCTTGCGATTGCAGGCACTGGTGGAAACATACAGATAAAAACTGGGAATAATCCTGCCGAAGGGGAGCTTCTTTATGAAGGAGCTGTTGATGAAACAACAACCATCAACTTCGAGCAACAACCTGTAACCAAAGATTTACTCATTTGGTTTACAGAATTGCCGGTTGATCACAAGAACACCAACCGTATTTCCCTCGCTGAGATTTCAGTGGGATAATACGAATGAAGAGTACACTTTTGTGTCAAGTAAAGAGGTTTTTATGAGCACTATTCACGACGTTATTATCGTCGGTTCGGGACCGGCAGGCTGGACAGCTGCCACATATACCGGCCGCGCTGGGTTATCGCCAATTGTGCTTGCTGGCACACTTGAAGCTGGTGGTGCTCTTATGACCACTACCGAGGTAGAAAACTTCCCTGGCTGGCCAGAGCCCATTCTGGGACCCGAGCTCATGATGCGGATGCAAGAGCAAGCGGAAAAGTTCGGAGCTGAGGTTCACTATGAAGATGCAATCTCATTTGACTTCTCTTCTGACATTAAAACGGTAACTACAGATAGCGCTGTTTATCAAGCTAAAACTGTTATCCTTGCTCTTGGTTCAGAGTACCGCAAGCTTGGTCTTGAAGGTGAATCCACTTACTCCGGAAAAGGCGTTTCCTACTGTGCAACTTGTGATGGTTTCTTCTTTAAAGGTAAGGAAATCGCAGTAGTTGGTGGCGGAGACTCGGCAGTAACTGAAGCTATCTTCTTATCACGCTTCGGATCGACTGTTCACCTCATCCATCGTCGTGATGAACTACGTGCCTCGAAGGTTATGGCACAGCGCATCGAAGATATTCCAAACATTACAGTCCACTGGAACTCTAAAGTATCCGAGATTAATGGCTCAGCTGGTTTAGAGTCCCTCACATTAGAAGATACCGTCACCGGAGAAACCTCTGAGCTACCGGTATCCGGTCTCTTCGTTGCAATTGGACACAAGCCACGTACTGCCGTGCTCGAGCAACAGGTCAAGCTTGATGACCACGAATACATCATTGTTGATTCGCCATCCGCTAAGACATCTGTTCCTGGAGTCTTTGCTTGTGGTGATGTTGTGGACTCCACCTATCAGCAGGCTGTTACTGCTGCTGGTACTGGTTGCGTAGCTGCACTTGATGCCGAAGCTTATCTCATTCAGCTGGAGGCTAATAAAGCATAAGTACTATGGACGAGTATCAATCGACGGTTGTCTTACGCTATTTTCATGCACCTTGGTCTCCACCTTGCGTGCAAATGAATCGAATCTTCAGCGAAGTTGCCGTCGATTGTGCTCGTTATATTCAGAAAAACTTGCCTGAGTCATTAGGAACATCCTTCGAGAAAGATATCGTTAATATCGACGACGATCCTGATCTGATGGCGACTCACGGCATTGATTATGTTCCTACAATTCAATTATCAATACAAGGTCACGATGTTCTTACTCTTACCGGAGCAAGACCAAAACTGGCCTTGCGCAGTGAAATCTTTTCTGCGCTTAACATGCACGAACTATCATCTCGTGCAACAAAGGAGTAACCATGGCAGTTGATATGGATGGCAGCACTACATTCCAGACGACCGCCGCTGCCGCCGCTGCCAGCGGTGAAAGCGATAATTCAGCGATTAAATTTAAGACTATTGCTCCTCATCTTGACGAAGAAATGTGGGCACACGTTTATTCAAACCGTGCTCTTAACACAAAACAGTCCGAGACTCGCTCTCTTTTTGCAGTAGCGAATCGACCAGAAGTAGTGTCGCTTGCGGGTGGAATGCCTAATATAGCGGGATTGCCGCTGGATTTTCTTGCAGACATGACCGCACGCCTTGTTCGGGAACGTGGTACAGAACTTCTCCAATATGGTGGCGGTCAAGGAGAACTTGAGCTTCGTGAACAAATTGTTCACTTGTTAGAGCAAGAGGGCGTTCAAGCAACGTCAGACCAAATTACTGTCACTACTGGTTCCCAGGCGGCTCTCGATATCGTCACTCAGGTACTCGTTAACCCTGGCGATACGATTGTTGCTGAAGCCCCTTCGTACGTAGGTGCTCTCGGTGTTTTCGCGGCACACGAAGCAAACGTCGTCCATGTTGCAATGGATGAAAACGGCCTTATTCCAGAAGAATTAGAGAACACGCTTACGCGGCTCGAAAATGAGGGACGCCCGGTAAAGTTCATTTATACAGTCCCTAACTTCCACAACCCCGGCGGCGTGTGCCTTGCTATTGAACGTCGTCCACAAATTGTTGAAATTGCTCGGCGACATAAGGTCATCATCCTTGAAGATAATCCATATGGCATGCTTGGGTTCGACGATCAAACCAATCGTGCACTCTACAATTGGAACCCCGATGGTGTCATTTACTTGGGTTCATTCTCTAAGATTTTTGCTCCTGGGTACCGCGTTGGATGGGCTCTTGCTAGCAAAGAATTAACAGCACGCCTTGTGCTTGCCAATGAAAATGCCGTTTTATCCCCAACTCGCGTAGGTCAGCTTTCCATCGCCGAGTATTTACGCACATATGACTGGTTGGGCCAGATCAAAGACTATCGAGCAATGTACTGCGAACGCCGAAATGCAATGAATGCTGCTCTTGAGGAATATCTACCCCACTGTAACTGGACTGTTCCTGGTGGTGGATTCTACATGTGGGTTAAGCTTCCTGAAGGAATTAATGCTCGCCATATGCTTCCTCGAGCTGTTGAAAACGGAGTAGCGTACGTTTCTGGAACTGCGTTCTATGCGGACGGTCAAGGTTCTGATCATGTTCGTCTATCTTTCTGCTATCCAACTCCGGAACAGATTCGCGAAGGAGTTAAGCGTCTTGCCAAAACTATTGACGAAGAAGTTGGTCAGCTGTAACTAGCTGCGCAATAAGGGGGGCTGCCTTAAGCAGCCCCCCCTATTTTCTACTTATGCTGATAACTCCGTAACTACAGGCCTTACAACAGTTGCATTCTCCTGCATTAATCTACAGATTTAGTTTGCAGAGTTACTCCGCAGATGTTTCACGTGAAACATCGACGTTTTCCTCATTCAACATGCCAAGAATACGATTGAGGTCTTCGATAGATCCAAAGTCAATGGAAATACGACCTTTTTTCTGGCCCATTACCACTTTAACTCTGGTGTCAAACCGATCCATGAGCCGCACAGCTAAACTATTCAGCTCTGATTGATATCGCTTAGTATGGTGTGCTCGTGTTTGTTTTTCTGGAACCCCGTCTTCACCCATTGAGACTAGTTCTTCAACTGCACGCACTGACAAATTTTCTGCAACAATACGCTGAGCTAAACGTTCCATTGCCGCTGGATCTGACAGCCCTAACAAAGCTCGAGCATGTCCTGCTGAAATTACACCCGCAGCTACTCTACGTTGTACGAGGGGCGGTAGTTTAAGAAGACGAAGGGTATTAGATATCTGCGGACGCGAACGCGCAATCTTACGTGATAGTTCTTCCTGAGTATAGTGGAAGTCCTCCATCAGCTGTTGATAGGCAGCAGCTTCTTCTAAAGCATTTAACTGCACACGATGAAGGTTTTCAAGTAGAGCATCGCGTAGCATATCGTCAGTGTCAGTCCGACGCACAATTGCTGGAACAGTTGAATTTCCAGCCATGCGTGAAGCACGCCAACGACGTTCGCCCATAATAAGCTCATACCGAGCTATAGGATTATCTGAAATCGGTTGTACCAGCGGACGCACAACGATAGGTTGTAACACCCCGACTTCTCGAATCGAATCAGCGAGCTCAGCTAATTCTTCTTCATCGAAAATCTGGCGGGGCTGTTGCGTATTCGGAACAATTTCATCAAGATCTAACTCACCAAAAGTTGCTCCTGGAATAGCTTGTAGCTGCTCCACAGCCTCGTTCTCTGCGCTAATATCAGCGCTAACCGTGTTTTTCTCTACATTACTCGGTATGTTTTCACGTTTGCGTTTTGCTGATTTTTTACTGTCAGTTAATTTAACAACATCAGCTGCCTGACTATCAGAATCATGTGGAACTGTTATAGATGTTTCACGTGAAACATCCAATTGTTTTCTTGTTTGCTTTTCCTGATGTGAACGAGAGATTTTTTCATCTACTATCTCTCCTGTACCAGAGTGATCGTCAACTTTTTCGACACTGTTTTGAGGATTACTAAAGAAGATATCAATTGGACGCTTCTTTGTTTCCTCTTGATCAGTAGGGAAAAGGGCTCCAATACCTCTACCTAAACCACGACGTTTTTCTGCCATTATCAATTCCCCCTTAAAGTTGTTCCGACAGTTCGAATGCAGCCGCACGGTAAGCTAGCGCACCAGACGACTTTGGATCATACGTGACTACGGTCTGCTGGAAGCTTGGCGCCTCCGAAATACGAATATTGCGAGGGACTTCGATGGAAAGAGTTTCCTTCGGGAAGTACTGACGCACTTCATGTGCAACATCTTGCGCTAGGTTTGTCCGCCGATCAAACATCGTTAATAAAATGGACGACAGTTTCAACTGCGGATTAAGAGATGACCTAACCATTTCAATCGACTTCATTAACTGTGTGAGACCTTCTAGCGCATAATATTCAGTTTGGATAGGAATCATTACCTCATCCGCGCCCACTAGAGCATTGAGTGTCAAAATCCCTAAGCTAGGTGGACAATCAATAATAACGTAATCAACCTTATCCCCATCTTCATGCGCTTCTAAGTAAGAATGGATTGCTTGACGTAATCTATATTCGCGATTTTCTTGAACAACCAGAGAAATTTCAACGCTGGAAAGGTCGATTGTTGATGGTGCGACGGAGAGTGACGGAATATCTGGGCATGGCTGCAGAATTTGTCCTAAGTCCAATTCACCCTCGAGAACATGATACAAAGAAGGCGTTCCTGCAGTATGTTCGACACCAAGAGCAGTAGTAGCATTTCCTTGTGGATCAGCGTCAATCACGACAACTTTCAAACCACCTTGCGCAAGCGCTGCAGCAATATTAACTGCAGAAGTAGTTTTCCCAACCCCACCTTTTTGATTTGCAACCGTAATAATGCGGGTATGCTCCGGATGCTTAAACTCAACCTGTTCAAGCTTCTTCATCAATTCTTTATCACGCAACAGGTCAGCACCCACTGGAGAGTCCATATCATTAAATAATGAAGCACGGGAAGCTTGGTTATGGTCAGAATCAGAATATCCAACAGCTTTTTTTCGGGGATCCACCATGCTAACAGCTCCTATCGATCAACTCATCTAATTCTACTCGGTAATATAACTTCTATAGGCATAGGATCCACAAGTTAGTAGTTATCCACACCAATGACTGTCAAAAAGTGACAAATACAAATTCGGTACACAAGAACCGCACCAAAATTCTTCTTAAGAAGAACTCTATGTTTCACGTGAAACATACTCTAGGTGGGTTAATGTTTCACGTGAAACATTGCAAGCTAACTATTTTTTCTGAACAACAAGAACCCGAGTACCTTCGTCTGAACCCCAAACATCAACATCATGCACATCAACCCACTGTGCATCGTACTTGCGGAGAATCTTATCTGCATCCTCAATCTCTTGCTCTGCTCTACCACCTTTTAACGCAACAAGCTGACCACCACTTCGTAGCAACGGCATTGTCCAAGGAATCAATTTTTTAAGAGCAGCAACCGCTCGAGCAGTTACAACATCAGCTGAGATAGTACCGAACAAATCTTCGGAGCGTTGATTAAATACCGACACATTAGATAGCCCAAGTTCTAAAACAACGAAAGAAAGCCAATCAGTACGTCGCCCTAAAGAATCTACAAGATTAACATGAAGATCTGGCCGAACAATAGCTGTTATCAAACCTGGAAATCCTGCACCGGAACCAACATCAACTAATTCTGCATTCTTCGGAATGAAATCAATAATCGCTGTTGAGTTAAGAATATGCCGCGACCATAGCTTTGACATTTCACGTGGCCCAACAAGCCCGCGGAGTTCACCTTCAGCTTCAATAAGGCGTGAAAAAGCAAGAAGCTGTTCCCATATTTCAACGCCAAAATGCTTATCACCTTCAATAGGTGGGAGTTCGGTCTGCTGCTCAAAATCCACAATAATCACCCAAAACTATATATAAGGCTACATATCTAACTAAAAGTAATACGTAAAATAACGATACAACACTAATAGTCTACCTGACCATCAGCTATTACAGTCTAACGATCTTCAAACTTCCCGAAATAGACGTGTGTCCTGCACGGTAAAGTACAGGACACACGTCAAAAAGAATGCTGATTATTCGCCGTCTTCGATATCCTCATCGTCGTCTGGCAACGAGATAACTACGTGACGAGCTGCGCCAATACCTGATGAGTCCGAGAGTAAACCGGCGTCGGCTACGACGTCGTGAACAACCTTGCGTTCAAACGGATTCATCGGCTTCAACGCAACAGCTTCGCCACTTTCTTCGACACGCTCAATGGCATCCCGAGCAATAGCAGCAATTTCCTTGCGATGCTGATCGCGGTAGCCCAGAATATCGAGCATCAATCGCGACCGCTCACCAGTCTGTTGTTGGACAGCGAGCCGAGTCAGCTCTTGAATAGCATCGAGAGTTTCGCCATGCTTACCGATCAGCCGCTTCAGGCGACGATCACCGCCGTCGTCGGACACGATACCAACAGCAGCACGATCTGCTTCGATCGCAATTTCAATGTCTCCGTCAACATCTGCAATATCGAGGAGCTCTTCGAGATAATCAGCAGCGATATCGCCTTCTTCATCTAAGGCTGCGCGCAAATCAGTGAGTTCTTCAGTCATGTGGTTCCCTTTGTTCTCAGGTTCCCGTAGTACGGGCTTTAAAAATTACGATTCTTCTTGTTGCGGTTTGCCTTCTTTTGGCGAGCCTGCTTCTTTTCGTTAGCACGCTGTCGCTGGGCCATACGCCGCTCATAACGCTTCTGAGCGCGCTCCGCATCAGTCAAGCCGTCAAGGCCGCGCACCTCTTCGGAATTGTTGTCTGGTGTCGACGGCGTTGGCTCAACATGCTTCTTCTTAGCAGCCTTCTTTGAACGTTCCTTCCCCAACGGCTGCACGCGTGGCTGAACAGGCTCCTCTGGTTCTTCTTCAGGTGGCAGGCCAGCCGCAATACGCTTAGCACGTAGCTTCTGCTGACGCGTCTTGTAGGCTGGTGACCCCGGTGTTGGGTTATAGGTGATGAGCCAGTACTGCTGACCAATGTTCCACAGGTTAGATGTTAACCAATAAACAAGCACGCCAACCTGGAATGCGAAACCACTGAAAATGTAGATTAGTGGCATGCCGTAGAGCATCATCTTCTGCATCTTATATGACGGATTATTTGGATCCTGAGCCGATTCTGGCAGGTTCTTCGTCATGATCATCTTTTGTGAGAAGAACAAGGTTGCCATCATGAGGAAGATCAAGATAACAGCAACAATACGCACATTAGTTGGCAAGGAATATTCAGATGCAGTACCTAGCGACGATGATAGCGGTGCACCGAAGAGAGTGGAGTTAGCAATTTCTTCAGCTACCGTCTTATTAACAGCACCAATTGATGCCATTTCGCCAGTTGAAATAGGCCGCACAGCATAGAGTAACCGGAACAGCGCGAAGAAGATCGGCATCTGAATAAGGAGTGGCAAACAGGATGCGAATGGCGATGTGCCGCGTTCGCGGTAGAGTGCCATAAGCTCTTCTTGCTGCCGCTGCTTAGAAACAGCATCAGTACGTCCTTTGTACTTCTTTTGAAGTTTCTGGACTTCCGGTTGAATTTCTTGCCCCATACGCATTGCGCGAATCTGCTTGTTGAACAGCGGAATAATGAGGATACGAATGACAATAGTCAGGCCAACGATAGACATGACCCAAGCAGCGCCGGATCCGCTATTCATGCCGACGGTAGTTAATACCGTGTGGATGCCATACATGATCCACGAGATGACCCATTTAATGGGGAAGAGGATAATATCCACAGTTCTTCTTTCGCTTAGGGGCAGTTGCCACGATGTGTATCATCGCCATGGCCGTGGTGGCCTGATGATTCTTGCTGGGCGCGGTACGCCAAGAGTTCGGTGTATCCGAGGGGTTTGGTTGGCCAGGCACCAGGTTCAGGAACCCAGTCCACGCCACCTTTACTCCACGGGTTGCAGCGTAACAATCGCCACACTGATAAAAGTGTACCTTTAATTACGCCGTGAACCTCAATGGAATCAAGTGCATATTGTGAGCAGGTGGGCTGATATTTGCACCGCCGCGGTAATCCGGCTGAAATTGTGCGTTGGTACCAGCGAATCATCCACATGAACAGACGTTTAATCATGAGTGTGCGCCTTCCGAGCCTGTGCTCTGGTGAGCGCACTGTCGAGTGCTCGGGTGAAATCTTGCGACGACGCCGTTGCCGCCGCGGGGTTTGCGCGCACGACGATGGTTCCCGGCTCTAGTTCGGGAAGAAAGTTCCTGACGACGTGGCGGAGTTTGCGAGCAACTGTATGCCGGACAACCGAATTGCCAACTTTTTTGCCCACGACGAAGCCGACCTTTGTGCAAAGGTCGGCTTCATTTATGGAGTTGTCCGCTAAAAAGTAGACAACTACAAGGCTGTTTCCGCTCCGCCTCCCATGACGAACTGTTCGAGCAAAATCGCCCGATGTTCGTAATCGGTTGACGGTGGGCAGCATTTACGCAGAGAGGCGTGCACGGCCCTTACGACGGCGGGAGGCAAGAACTGCACGACCCGCACGGGTGGCCATACGCTTACGGAAGCCGTGGACCTTCGCACGACGGCGGTTATTCGGCTGGAACGTACGCTTGGTAGACATGGGTGATCTCCCACTTATCGATACTTGAAACGAACCCGATGGTTTCGGATTCGTGTGTGTGTCCTGCACACACATGACTTGATGACTTTACGCGAGTTTTCGGCTCATAGTCAATAAAAGACACGGGTGCCGTAACTATTGTCACATGATGAATTACGTGTGATAACTCTTTCCATATTACTTTCCACAGCTGTGGATATTTCAGTGGATACATTTTTGCATTGCAACTCCGCGGTTCAATTCATGTAATTACACGCATGTAATATCCACAGTTGTGAATAAACCTGTGGATAACTTTAGATTTTAGTCGCAGGTTCTCCTATGATTGTCACAGGCCAGAAAAGGCTGGCGTGCACAACAAGGGGAAAATATGTCTGATGGATCATTTGTGAACGATGCTTGGACAGCAGCGATCGAGCTCTCACGAGCTGAAGGTCGCTTGTCTGAATCACAAACAGCGTTTGTTCGGCTAGCAACTCCTCTTGCGCTGATCGACGAAAGATTCCTTATCGGCGTAGCTACTGATTTCACTCGAAACCTCATTAACACCAACGTTGCACAGGTATTAACTGAGCAACTATCAGCTATCGTCGGACGCGAACTGACACTAGAAATTTCCGTTGATCCAGCCCTTTCGGAATCATCTGTATCGGCTTCATCTACATCATCTACACCGACTACACAGGTATCTGTGCCACCAACGTCTGCATCACCAACGTCTGTGCCAGAACCGACTCTGCATTCTGTTTCTTCAGCGCCAGTGCAAGAATTTACCAAACCGGCCTACAACGAAACTCCGTCGTCGTCCCCCGAACCTACACAGCTTTTCCCTACCCCGCAGTACGAAAAACCCGTTGCAGCGCCACCTGCTCCGCCACGTCATCTGGATAGACAACAAGAAGTCCGCGATTTAGCACGCCTAAACCAGCATTACACCTTCGAAACGTTCGTCACCGGTGAATCTAACCGTTTCGCGCATGCAACTGCATTGGCAGTTTCAGAACTTCCTGGTTCTACCTACAACCCACTGTTCTTGTACTCGGACTCCGGAATGGGTAAAACCCACCTTCTGCACGCCATCGGCAACTCAGTGCAGGAGATGTTTCCTAACAAAAAGGTGCTTTACGTATCTGCCGAAGAGTTCACCAACGCATTTATTAATGCCTTGGCAAACGGGCAAATGCATAACTTCAAAGACCAATTCCGTACCGTCGATGTTCTGTTGATCGACGATATTCAATTCCTTTCCGGGCGTGACCGCTCTCGTACGCTCGAAGAATTCTTCCACACCTTCAACGCGCTTATTAACGCCAATAAACAGATCGTTATCACATCCGATGTGGCACCAAATCTTCTCGTCGATTTCGAAGACCGGATGATTTCTCGATTCAAGTCCGGAATTACCGCAGCAATCGATCTACCGAACCTTGAAACACGTATCGCCATCCTCAATCGCAAAGCGACGGCAGAAGGTCTTGAAGTGCCACGCGATGTCATTGAGTTTATTGCTACTCGTATCACCAGTAACGTACGTGAAATGGAAGGTGCACTCCGCCGTATCCGGGCGTTCGCTGACTTAACCAAACAGCAGATTTCCCTTGATTTAGCTGAATCTCAGCTCAAGGACATGATTTCTGATCCCAATTCTATTCAGGTCACTGCCGGAATGATCGTGGCGCAAGTGTCAAACTATTTCAACGTTCCGCTAGCTGATTTGAAGTCCCCAACGCGTACCCGCACGCTAACCCAGCCACGCCACGTGGCAATGTACCTATGCCGGGAATTAACGGATCTGTCGCTACCGAAGATCGCCGAGGAATTTAATCGACGGGACCACACCACAGTAATGAATGCAGTGCGCAAGGTCGAAGCCCTGATGGCAGAGAAACAAACTATCTTCACGCAAGTTTCTGAGCTGACCACGATCATTAAAAACGCGGCAAAAGACCATGCTCAGCTCGCTCAAGAGTAAATAACACACAATATGTGATTTATTTTGTGGATAACTGTGGATAAAACCTGTGAATCTGTGGATAAAAACTACTTCGTTTTGTCTCATCCACAAAATGACACATGTTATTCACTTATAAACCACAAATAATCCACTGTAGAAAATGTTGATTTTACGACGGAAGAATGGGTTTTCCACAGTTTCCACAGACCCTATTACTACTACTACCTAAATAGTTATAGGGAAGATCTGGTCGCCACCGACTGCGAGTAAATCTCAACAATCCACAAAAATGTCGTTTCGATTCCGACGCGTGGGGTATTTCGCGTACAGTATTAAGTAGTAATTTTGAGGAAAGTAGGTTGCGGTGAAAATTATCGTTGAACATGACGTCTTCACAGAAGCCGTTACATGGGTTGCACGAACCATTCCAAATCGTCCAGCGATACCAGTTCTGGCCGGTTTGAAAATTCAGGCATCTCAAAACGGTATTGTTTCTCTTGGTTCACGCGATTCAGATATCTCGTCTCACGTTGATATCGAAGCAGATGTTCTCACCGCTGGCGATGTTCTTATCAATGGACGTCTACTCGCAGATATTTGCCGGGCACTTCCGCGTAAGCCAATCGAACTGACTCTCGATGGCACCAAGCTTGACATCGAATGCGGAGCTTCGCACTTCTCGATGAAGACGATGGCAAGTGAAGATTACACTGAGGGCTCCGAGATGCCGCCAGTTGTTGGAACCGTAGACGGAACTCAGTGGCTCGAAGCAATTAGCCAGGTATCGATCGCAGCCTCAAATGATGACACCTTGCCACTTTTGGTTTCGGTATGCATTGAAATTAACGGTGATTCCATTGCTCTCATGGCAACAGACCGTTATCGTCTTGCAGTCCGGGAACTCAAGTGGACCCCAGCTGACACTACGATTTCCCAGCGCATCCTAGTTCGTGCCTCGCGTCTTCTTGACATTGCCAAAGCACTTGGGTCGGCCGGGCCAATCGAAATCTCACTATCAGATTCCTTAATCGGCTTTGCAGCCGGCGGTAAGCAAAACACAGTTCAGCTTATCGATGGCGAATATCCGCAAGTCCTCTCACTGTTCCCAGCTGAAAGTGCTGGATACATGGTGATGGATCGGATGGAAATGCTTGATGCAATCAAGCGTTCGCGCCTAGTTGTGGAAAAGAATGCTGCAGTTCGGCTCTCCTTTACCGAGGGCGAAGTTACAATCGAAGCTGGACAAGGCGATCAAGCACAAGCATCTGAAGCGCTCGCCGCTGAGGTCGTTGGCGAAGATCTGAAGATGGCGTTCAACCCGATCTTCCTTCAAGAAGGTTTTGCGGTTATGAGCGGTGAAAAGGTTCGCCTAGCCGTTACTCACCCAACTAAGCCAGCAGTTATGACAGCAGAAAAAGACGGCGAATCGGTGAACGATTTCCGTCTCTTGCTCATGCCTGTTCGTACGTTCGGTAACAACTGACACCGTGTATATCACCGACCTCGCGTTGAACGATTTTCGTTCATATCGCGACGTTGTTGTGTCCTTCCGTCCAGGAGTGACAACATTTGTTGGAGAAAACGGGCAAGGGAAAACCAATCTAGTTGAAGCAATCGGCTATCTTGCAACGTTTTCTTCGCATCGAGTGAATGCAGATACCAGTCTCGTTCGGCAAGGAGCTAATGCTGGCGTAGTGCGTGCCAAAGTCATGCATGGCGATTCGCCAACAACGGTCGAAATCGAAATTTTGGCTGGGCGGGCAAATCGCGCACGAATCAACCGCGGTAACGCCAAACCTGCTGACGTCCTCGGAATTGTGCGAACCGTTATGTTCGCGCCGGAAGATCTTGAGCTTATTAAAGGTGATCCTGGAGTGCGGCGTCGTTTTCTCGACGACGTCATTATTCAGCTACGCCCTCGGATGGCGCAAATTAAGGCAGACTACGGAAAAGTTGCCAAACAGCGCGCGGCGTTGCTGAAAACCTTGTGGAAAAATCGACGTCGTGACGGTGTTGCTGACGAAACTATGCTCGACATTTTCGATCAGCAGCTCGCTCAACTCGGTGCACGAATAATTGCCGAACGCGCCCGCATTATCAGTGCCCTGCGCCCCTACGTTACCCAGTACTATCACCAGGTTTCCGGCGGAAAAGGCGTTGCCCGTATCGACTACGCAGCCAACATCGATCATCGCAGTGGCTGGGATTTACCTACCGCACAACAACTGCACGCCGATGAATCCTTAAGCGAAGCTATCGCAACTCATGAAGCAGATCTGCAAGAAGAAAAAGCCATGATGGAGAGGCTTCTTGACGCAATGAAACAGTGGCGTTCTCAAGAAATTGAACGCGGTGTCAACCTAGTTGGTCCACATCGCGACGATTTGGCGATCTCCTTGGGAACGTTGCCAGCGAAAGGATTTGCTTCCCACGGCGAGTCATGGTCGTATGCGCTCGCGTTGCGGTTAGCGTCGTGGCGCGTTTTACGCGATGATGTTTCGGGAAATTGGGCCGACGACGGCGAACCCATCCTCATTCTCGACGATGTTTTTGCCGAACTCGATGCCCGGCGTCGGCAACGCTTAGCTGACATTGTTAGCCAAGGAGAACAAGTATTCGTGACTGCCGCAGTGGGAGATGACTTGCCAGACGAGCTATCTGGTGAAAAGTTTTTGGTACACGATGGCACCGTTACCCGCGATGCAGGTGATGAATAGTGGCCACATCAACACACAACAAAATTGAGCAGGCACGGCTGGCAGCTGCTCGCAAACACGGCGATATTTTGCCGCTACAGATTCTGCATCGGGTTCGTCGCATGGCAGCAGACCAGGGCTTTGTTCGTCGTCGAAACACATCCCGAGCAACGCTAGCTGCAACGCAACCGAAACCGATCGGGGATGCACCGCTCGTTCCGAGCCCTGGACAAGAAGTTGGGTCGGGGGCGCGCCCGTCCTATCGTGACCCGCAACCGGTGTTCACACTGATGAAAAAAGCGATTGAGGAACGTGGGTGGAACTCGCAGGTTGAAGTGGCATCGGTGGTGACTCGATGGCCGGAGATCGTTGGCGAAGCGTTTGCGGCGCACTGCGAGGTTGTTGATTTTACGCCGGATGGAACCTTGACATTGCAGGCAAAAACGGTGGCGTGGGAGAAACAGATTCGTTCGCTATTGCACCACCTCGATGCCCGACTCGCGCAAGAGCTCGGTGAAGGTGTAGTGAAAGAAATTGTGGTCAATGGGCCGTATGTGCCGTCGTGGAAGCATGGGCGGTTGTCAGTTCCTGGACGTGGACCGCGCGATACCTACGGATAACCTTTTCAATATTTCGGGATTTTAGTTCGAACCCTATGTTCTGGCGGTAAAAACGCGCTATAATAACTAAGGATGCCTTGAGGTAGGTCCCTACCTTTTTAGGGGCGAAATCAAGCAGAGCCGGTTTTACGCACGTTATATGAGGTAGAACACATATGTGTTTGCCATAGATGTGCCACCACGAAGAATGAGGGGAAGTCTACGCGTGTCAGATGAAAATAAGACCACAAATGAGACTACACAACATGCGGGTATAGTAGCGCGAGGTACTGAATACAACGCAGCTGACATTACAGTCCTTGAAGGTCTTGAAGCTGTTCGGAAGCGTCCGGGCATGTACATCGGTTCAACTGGTGAACGCGGATTGCATCACCTTGTTTACGAAGTCGTCGATAACTCAGTCGACGAAGCGCTCGCCGGATATGCTTCGGAAATTACTGTCACCTTGCTTGATAACGGTGGCGTGAAAGTTGAAGACGACGGTCGTGGAATCCCAGTCGATATCCATCCAACGGAAGGCGTCGCAGCAGTTCAGGTAGTTATGACCGTTCTGCACGCCGGTGGAAAATTCGGTAACGGCTCCTATGCTGTTTCCGGTGGTCTACACGGCGTCGGCATCTCGGTTGTGAACGCACTGTCCACCCGCATGGATACCGAAGTTCGCCGAGACGGCTATGTTTGGCGGATTTCCTACGAAAACGGTGTCCCAGTTGCGCCACTAGAACAAGGCGAACCAACAGATCGGACCGGAACAACCCAAACGTTCTGGCCAAACGCCGACATTTTTGAAACCGTCGATTTTGATTTTGACACCCTTCGCCAACGCTTCCACCAGATGGCGTTCTTGAACAAGAGTCTCAAGATCACACTGATTGACGAACGGGAATCTGCGGTTGCCGACGGCGATGAAGTCACCGGGGAAGAGAACGACGTCGAAAAGAAGCACACCTCAGTCACCTACCAATATGACAACGGCCTGCATGACTACGTCACCTACCTAATCAAAACTAAGAAGGCAGAACCGGTTCACGCCGAACCGATTTACTTCGAAGCTGAAGACAAAGAACGAGTCATCTCGGTTGAAGTCGCAATGCAGTGGACCAACGGCTACTCCGAATCGTTGCACACATTCGCAAACACGATTAACACTACTGAAGGTGGAACTCACGAAGAAGGTTTCCGTACCGCGCTGACCTCGATTATCAATAAGTACGCACGAGACAAGGGTCTCCTGAAAGAAAAAGACGCCAACCTGACCGGTGACGATATTCGTGAAGGCCTAACAGCCGTCATCTCGATTAAGCTCGGCGAACCACAATTCGAAGGCCAGACCAAGACTAAGCTCGGCAACACGGAAGCACGAACCTTTGTTCAGCAAACCACATACGCCCAGCTCACGGATTGGCTCGATATGCATCCGGGCGAAGGAAAAGAGATTATTCGCAAGGCAACCCAAGCGCAAACTGCTCGGTTAGCGGCACGTAAAGCACGTGAAGCAACCCGGCGTAAGTCCGTTCTGGAATCGGCTGCAATGCCTGGAAAGCTCAAGGATTGCACCTCGAATAATCCAGCCGAATGTGAAATCTTCATTGTTGAGGGTGATTCGGCAGGCGGTTCCGCTGTTAACGGCCGTGATCCGAACCATCAGGCGATCATGCCGATTCGTGGAAAGATTTTGAACGTTGAAAAAGCACGGCTTGATCGTGCACTATCATCCGAATCCATCCAGAGCCTGATCACTGCGTTCGGAACTGGTGTTGGCGAAGAATTCGACATCAACAAGTTGCGTTACCACAAGATCGTATTCATGGCGGATGCTGATGTGGACGGCCAGCACATTGCAACCTTGCTGTTGACCCTGGTCTACCGCTACATGCGCCCACTGATCGAACACGGTTATATCTTCTTGGCGATGCCGCCGCTCTACCGCATCAAGTGGACGAATGCAGACCACGAGTATGTCTTCTCTGATAAAGAACGAGACATCAAACTCGAAGAAGGACTCGCAGCTGGAAAGCGCTTACCGAAAGCCGAAGGCCAAGGCATTCAGCGATACAAGGGTCTTGGTGAAATGAACGATTCAGAATTGTGGGATACCACCATGAATCCAGAAACCCGTACCTTGAAGCGCGTCAGCATCGGCGAAGCGGCCGCAACAGATGAATCCTTCTCGATCTTGATGGGTGAAGACGTCGCATCACGTCGTTCCTTCATCCAACGCAATGCCCACGACGTCCGCTTCCTCGACATTTAAGAATGGCTGGTTAAGAACAACTCATGACTGAAGAAATAGCAGAATACAACCACGGCCTCATCAAGGACGTCGATCTCCAGCGCGAAATGGAAACGTCCTATTTGGACTACGCGATGTCCGTCATCATCGGCCGCGCACTTCCAGACGTTCGCGACGGCATGAAACCTGTCCACCGCCGAGTCATTTACGCGATGTGGGACGGCGGCTACCGGCCAGATTCCTCCTTCTCTAAGTCGGTGAAAATTGTTGGTGACGTGATGGGTAACTTCCACCCGCACGGTGATGCCGCAATCTACGACACAATGGTTCGCATGGTCCAGCCATGGAACCTGCGCTATCCACTGGTCGCCGGCCAAGGAAACTTCGGTACTGCAGGTGACCTTGGTGCCGCTGCACCGCGTTACACTGAGGCTCGCATGGCTCAGCTCGCCGTTGAAATGGTCCGTGACATTAACGAAGACACAGTTGATTTCACACCAAACTTTGACGGTTCGGTACAGGAACCAACCGTGCTCACCGCTCGTTTCCCGAACCTACTAGTTAACGGTTCGGAAGGTATTGCGGTTGGTATGGCTACCCGTATTCCACCGCATAACCTACGTGAAGTTGCCGAAGGTGTTCAGTGGTTCCTCGAACACCCAGAAGCGACCCGTGAAGAGCTCCTCGAAGCACTGATTGCCCGCGTCAAAGGACCAGATTTCCCAACTGGGGCAACAATTCTCGGAACCAAAGGCATCGAGTCGATGTATCGGACCGGAAATGGTTCGATCACGCAGCGCGCAGTTGTTGAAGTTGATGAAATCAATGGGCGTCAATGCCTCGTTATCACCGATCTGCCATACCAAGTCAATCCTGATCGCTTGCTTGACAAGATGGTGGAAGGTATTAAAGACGGCCGTCTGCCAGGCATCGCCGATATTCGCGACGAAACCTCCGGGCGCGCCGGCCAGCGCATCGTCGTCGTCCTTAAGAAGGACGCGGTTGCCAAGGTTGTGCTCAACAACCTCTACAAGCACACTCAGATGCAAAACAACTTCCCAGCCAATATGCTGGCTCTGGTTGACGGTGTGCCACGCACGCTTTCACTCGATGGTTTTGTCCGCCACTGGGTTGATCACCAGATCGAAGTGATTCGCCGTCGTACCGAATTCCGGCTCCGTAAGGTCCTTGAGCGCTTGATGATTTTAGAGGGACTCGTTAAAGCCCTCGATGCGCTCGATGAAGTGATCGCCTTGATTCGCCGCTCGCCAACCGTAGATGAAGCTCGCGAAGGCCTGAAGAAACTTCTTGACATCAACGAAATTCAAGCCGATCATATTTTAGCTATGCAGCTTCGCCGTCTAGCCGCTCTCGAACGGCAAAAGATCCTGGACGAGCGTGACGAAAAGATGGCATTGCGTGACGATTACCGGGATATTTTGGCTTCTCCGGGCCGGCAGCGCACCATCGTGGCGGACGAACTCGGCGAGATTGTTGCCAAGTTCGGCGACGAACGCCGTACCAAGATCCTCCCATTTGACGGTGAAATGTCCGATGAGGATTTGATTCCGGAAGACGACGTCGTTATCACCATTACCCGTTCTGGATTCGTCAAGCGTACCAAGGTCAGCGAATACCGCGCCCAGCATCGCGGCGGCAAGGGAATTAAGGGAACCTCATTGCGTGACGACGATATCGTCGAGCATTTCGGTATCACCTCTACTCACGATTGGCAGCTATTCTTTACCAATCAGGGACGGGTTTACCGAATCAAGGGCTACGAGCTACCAGAAGGCGCACGCGATGCCAAGGGTCAGCATATTGCCAACATGTTGGCATTCCAGCCAGGTGAATCAATTGCTTCAATGGTCTCGATCCGTAGCTACGATCAAGCCGACTATCTTGTGCTTGCCACCGAAGACGGCCTCGTGAAGAAGACTCGCTTGAGCGACTACGATTCTGCCCGTACCGGCGGTTTGATCGCCGTCAAGCTGCGCGAACGTGAAGATGGCACAACTGACCGTCTCGTGGCTGCCCGTTTGCTGAATGAGGGCGACGACGTCATCCTCGTCTCACGCGGTGGACAGTCCTTGCGTTTCACGGCCGACGACGAAACCTTGCGTCCAATGGGTCGAGCAACCTCCGGTGTGACTGGTATGAAGTTCCGCGGCGACGATCGGTTGCTTGCAATGGATATTGTTGACGAAGGTGCGGAAGTCTTTGTTGTGACTGAAGGTGGCTTCGCTAAGCGCACTGATATCGAGCAGTACCGAGTCCAGGGCCGTGCTGGCCTGGGTATCAAGGTTGCTAACGTGGTTGAGTCCCGTGGCGATCTTGTGGGCGCGCTCATCACTCATCCAGGTGACGAAGTTATGGTCATTATGGAATCGGGCAAGGTGGTGCGTTCAGCAGTAGACGAAGTGTCACTGACTGGCCGTAATACTCAAGGCGTCAAGTTTGCTACCCCAGACAAGGGTGACAAGATTATTTCCATCGCGCTCAATATGGAAAAAGAAGCCGAAGAGGACGAAGATACGGAAGTAGACGGTACCGCCGTCGTCGAACCAGAATCTGACGCGAAAGATGACGCACAAACCGCTACCGAAGTAGAATAACCCTACTTGTGAATCACTCACTACCAGGTCAATGGAGAAGAAGATGACAACCACAACTGACGAAACAACGTCGCAGCCAACCATGGTGCAAGAAATCGTGCCACATGAAAAGCAAGAAGTTGGCATTCGGCGAGTCAAGATGACGATTTCCCGGGTTGACCCATGGTCGGCTCTGAAACTGTCATTCTTGGTATCAGTTGCAATCGGCATCATGCTAGTAATTGCTACCGCCGTTTTGTGGTTCGTGCTCGATTCGATGCATGTTTGGTCACAAATTGATGGGCTGCTCAAGACGCTCAACTCAGAAGCGTTGCTGCAATTGGGGCAGTTCATGGAGTTTGGGCGTGTCATGTCATTCTCCGTTGTGGTAGGAGTGATTGAGATTGTGTTGATGACCGCTTTCGGCGCGCTCATGGCACTCGTGTACAACGTCGTTGCCATGCTGGTAGGCGGCTTACATGTGACCGTTACAGATGAATAGTCTGAAATAGTCACATGAAAATGTGACGTGCATTGCTTGGGGCTGTTGTGGTTTGATTCTGAACTCGAAATTGAGTTAATCTAATTCGGCACGAAGAAATGCACAAGGGCCTATAGCTCAGTCGGTTAGAGCGCTACACTGATAATGTAGAGGTCGATGGTTCGAGTCCATCTAGGCCCACGCTAACGTGAGAAGGAGGAGCGATGAAGAAATTCGTTCTCGTCACTCTCGCAGTAGTTGGGGGATATGCATTATTCCTCAAAGCATCGGAAACGATGCAAACGCAGGCAATGTGGCAATCAGTCACAGATCCTGTAGAATAGCTTCGAACGAACAGTTCGAAACGGGGCTATGGCGCAGCTGGTAGCGCATCTGCTTTGCAAGCAGAGGGTCAGGGGTTCGAGTCCCCTTAGCTCCACAGACAAGATCCCGGTAGGAAATAGCCTACCGGGATCTTTTGTTTGGTCTGTGCCGCACAAAATCTCGAGATTCAGCATGGTAGTGCGATATAGGCTACTACCGTTACGCGGGGCGAGATTTTGTACGGTGTAGAAATCCAGCCAACTACGCTTCCTGCATGATTTTCCCGGATTCTAGGTGGATAATCTGCTGGGCAGCAGTTAGTAGCTGAGGATCGTGCGTGACTAGTAAGACGGCAGTACCATTTTCTGTGAGGTCGTTGAGGAGAGCACGTAATTGTTCGCGATGCGTAGCGTCGAGTGATACTGATGGCTCATCAAGAATGACTAGCTGGGCGTTTCGGCGGTGGATCATTCGCGCGATAGCGATGCGTTGCCATTGACCGCCGGAGAGTTCATGGCCGTCAGTGTGGCTGCCGATTTCTTGCTCGTAAGCTATCGTATTTCCCTGGCTATCAGTGATAGATGTTGACCAGGCGCCTTCTTCTAGCGGGGCTGCATAGTCTGAAATTTGGACGTTGAGAGCTAAGGATGCTTTATAGCGGGCATAGTTTTGGAAGATAACACTACACCGGTCTACAAAACACTGCCGGATTCCACTTGTCGGTTCAACGAGGCCTAGGAGTAGACGGATGAGTGTGGATTTTCCGGATCCATTACTCCCTACGAGGGCGCATACCTGGCCTGGTGTGAGAGTGAGGTTAATATCGGTGAGTGCGGGAGTATCAGCATTCGGGTACGTGTAGGAAACATTGATTAATGACAAGCATCCTCGAACCGGCTTAGGCTGTGGTTGCGTTAGTAGGTTGATGACCTTCCTACTTTTTTCAAGATCTCTGCCAAGGTCACCGGCACGCAGACTCATCATTTCATCGAGGATGTCGTAGATGGTTGCCATCGCTGAAATACCCGCAGCTACGAGCGCTATATCGGCTGATTTTGTCCACCCAGCGATCACTAGGAGGCCTACCATGACCATGAGTGTTGCCCATTCTCCTGCTTGGGAAAGCAGATGACGTTTCAGTGACCACGATTCACGTTTGCGGTGGAACCGGTACAAGCGATTACTCACGTGCTGTAAGTGTTGGAGGAAGTGTGTTGTCCCGTTAATTGCGCGTAGTTCAAAGTTAGCAGGAGCATCTAAAGACGCAGTGATGAGTTCTTCTTGAACTCGCTTAACTGATACCTGTTCCGTTTCAAAAGCCGGCGCGTTCTTCAATTCAACCATCTGCACCCAGATAGCCGGCAGTGCAGCTAATGGCAATGCAAGCCCCAGCCATGGGACAGAATCGATAAAGAACACGACCATCGCAAGTAAATATGGAACATAGTAGAGAACAACTGTCACTACCGTGCGTACAGATTCAGTCCCGGCAACAATGCCAGTACGTGCTTGAGCCAACAAATCAACATCGCGTGCTGAATCATAAGACTCGTAAGGCATTATTCGCGCAGCACGAATAATCTGCTTACAAACGCGATTATAGATTTTCCGGTCGTGTGCCGCGTAGGCAATATTGTGGAAGGAATTAAGCACGATTCCGCCAAGAATGATCCCGAGATAAATCACTATGGCCCGCGTAGCAATCGCTGAATCACCGCTCGCGGAGGCTTCGGTGAGGGAAGTGACTAACCATTGCAGCCCATATGTAGCACCGGCAAGAAAAATAGCGTCCGCAGCTACGAGGAAGAAACATAAAAGAAGGAAGAGTCTGGAGATGTGCCATTCGAGTCGAAACCACCATAGAAGAGTCTTCACGCCAAGGCTCCCTTCTCTAGTCGCATAACAACATCACAATCAGCTAAGAGTTCCTCGTCGTGAGAAATAATAATGACTAGGCGTTGTTTCCAGTTGTGTTCAAGGCGATTGGTTAACCAAGCTAACCATGTGTGATCTAGCCATGCGCTTGGTTCATCGAGAATCAGAATAGGTGCTGAGCTACTCAGGGCGCGTGCTAACGCTAACCGTTTGAGTTGCCCACCAGATAGTCCTGTCCCGTCGGCAAGTCCAGAAGTGATGAGCCGATCAGGATTCTCAGCAAGCCCAGTTCCGCGAAACAGTTCTTCCATATCGTCGCTAGGCAGTGGGCTACTATCTCCCAAGCGAAGGAAATCGCGGCCAGATACTGGGAAAGAATAAGGATATTGGACCACACCGACGTCGTCGTTGCTATTGAGACGACGACGGACATCCTCGGACCTTATCCACAACGCTCCCTGATAATCGGTTTCCGGAAAAACTCCCATAAGAATGTTTGCTAGCGTTGTTTTCCCAGCCCCATTTTCTCCGCAAATCCCGTACCGCATACCTGCTTTAAACGTAGCGCGTGAGATATCGAGAACCGGGTTTGTTTCGCCAGGATAAGTGAACGATAAGTCTTCGATTGTTAGTCGATAATCTCGTTCAGCATCAAAGATGCTTGGTTCAGGCGACGACGGCGAGGCCGATTGCGTTATGAAACGGCGAATATCGCGAACAATAGTAATATTTGTGGTCAGTTCGTCGATCGACTCAGACAGCGACCAAGAAATAGACGACACGAAAGAAAGATAAGCGACGATAAAACTAGTGAATATTTCGATTGATACAGCGCCCGAGACAAGATCGTTGGTCATAACCAAAAGCTGTAAACCTAACGCAGCCCCGATACCAAGAACCGGGAATTTTAAAAAACCGTAGTAGGCTAATTCGCGACGGTTGAGAATATGACGAACCGATTCACTCTTTTCTTGCCAGTCCTGGGCAAACGGAGAATTAATATCGAAAACGCGTACTTCTTGAGCATATGTTCGATGAGTAAAAATTGACTCGAGATAGTTACGTCGCATCCGTGGCGCAGCTAGTTTTCGTTCTAAAAGAGTTCGTTTTCTACCAACAGTTAAGGAAAGAATGACCACTGGCGGAATAAGGAGTAACGGCAGGCTGGCACGCAGTGGACCAATCGTGTGCGAGATTAAGATACTCAGGCCAATTCCCTGGACCGCTATCTCAAGAATCCGCCCGATGTAGAACAAGACGTTTATCCAAGCTTTACCAGGAGAATCAACAAGCCGTTCAAATTCTGAGCGAACGTGTGGATTCATGACGTCGAACGGCGGTAGTACGCACATGGTTTCTACTAGCTTGTTGACCAAAATAGCATCGAATGACGCGCCACCAACTCTATGAAGGTAACGCAAGACCACCGGCACGCTATAGCGCACTGCGTAGCATCCGCCCAGAACGCTAAACCACACAAGGGCAGCACCACCGTTGGAGCTTAGGTTCGTTAGCAGGTTAGCGATTGCTACGACCTCAACCAATGCCGCCGAAACCCGGATTACATACGCTATAGCCAAACCGGCTGTCCATGACAGGGTTTTTATCTGAATATTACGTAACATATACTCTCATTGTAGACACAAAATCTCGAGATTCAGCACGGTAGTGCGATATAGGCGCTACCGTTGCGCTGGGCGAGATTTTGTGCGGCGTGGATAGTGAAGATTTCTATATTTGTTTGTAAAAAATGGTTTTACTAAAACGTTTTAGCAACTAGACTGAAAACGTGAAGAATGAAGATACGTAAAATCAATGATGATTGCCCGTATGGAGATTCGACACAGCCTTAGAATCAATGAGCTATATATCGTCCTTAGACGTATTTCGCTTGGAAGGGACAATGATGTCTACCCATAAAAAACTAATTGGAGGCGCAATAGCAACAGTTCTTGCGTTTTCTTCTTTAAGTTGTGTTTCGAGTGCGCTTGCAACACCATCAGAAGAAGCAGGAATCAAAGCCGTTATTCCTGCTGTGCGTCATTTTAGTGCCGATGACGGACAACCGTGGAAACTGTCGAAGGGAACAAAAATTGTAGCTCCCTCGATCCTTAAAGAAGATGCGAATAAACTTGCTCTGGATTTGGCTATTAAGAGCAAAATAAAGCCAACAGTAGAAATCGATGGTGAAGCTGACGCTGACGATATTGTACTCCGCGTCGATCCGGAACTAAAAGATGTTCCGCGTGATGATGGATATCAGATTGTTTCGACTAAAGACCGGTTAACGGTAACCGGAAAATCCGTGGACGGGGCCTTCTGGGGTGAACAGACTGTTGTTCAGTCGGTTGCCAGCTCAGGTGGTGTGCAAGCAGGAACGGTTAATGATTGGGCTGATGTTAGTGAGCGATCGTTCCATCAAGATATGGCCCGGAAATTCTATTCTAAAAATTATCTTCTGAATCTGATTCATCAATTGAGCTACCGCAAGATTAATACGTTGCAACTCCACTTTTCAGAAAATGAAGGTTTCCGACTGGAATCGAAGAAACATCCAGAAATCATGTCGTCGGACGGATATATTTCTCAAAGCGAGCTGGCTGAGATACTAGCAGAAGCAAAGAAATATCATATTGAGGTGATACCTGCACTGGATATGCCAGGACATATGAAGCAAGTACTATCTCAGCATGCGGATCTTCGCTTAGAGCCGAGATACATTGGCTCTAATAATGAAGAGCATCTTCGCGGTCTTGATTTTTCCAAACCCGAAGCAGAAAAATTTGTCAAAGAACTCATTGATGAGTTTGCTCCCCTTTTCCCTGATACAAATAAATGGCATCTAGGAGCAGATGAATACGTAAACTTCACTCAGGCAGGACAGAAATATCCAGCAGCGGTCGATCGTATTAAAGCTAAGCTTGGTCAAGACAAAGAATTTGTTGACGGTTTTGTGTCATTCATTAACGACATGGCTACCTATGTGAAAGACAAGTATCACAAGACTGATGTCCGAGTGTGGAATGATGCTTTTTATCGTTCGGATGTAAAACAAAAGGTTGAACTGAATAAAGATCTCACAATTGATTATTGGACGAATTGGGATAAGTCTATGACTTCAGTTCAAAATTTTGTGGATCACGGGTTTAATCTAGTTAATTTCAACGATGCATACATGTACTTTGTACTTGGTGAGGCAGCTGGATATAAGTATCCAACAGTTGAGCGTGTCTATCTAGGCCAGCGCAATGATTCTGTTGATGGCGGTTTCCACGCAGGGAGATTCCCAAGCTTAGCTCAAGGTCGTGGACCTCAGGCATTTCCACAAGAAAAACCAGTGCTAGGTAAAGATACAACATATCCAACCTGGTTACGTGGTGCATCCTTTGCTATTTGGTCCGACATGGCTCGCGCATTGACTGAAGAACAAGTTGCTAACAAGTCGAAAGGTCCATACACTGCGTTTGCAGATCGCGTTTGGTATTCCGGCGATAAGCGCACAATCAAAGAATTCACGAATGCAATGGCTGCAGTTGGAGATGCTCCAGAAATACCGGCAAACATTGACCAGATCGTCGTCGGAACCCAATCAGACCTAATCTCTCCACAATCTGGAACAGCGGTGAAACCTGGAATGGCAGTCACTGTGACTGGACAAATAAAAAATACATCCAATCAAACATTCCCTATTGATGCGAAAGTAACGTCTACGTTCCTTGAAACAGCAGCTGGTGACGTACCAGTTAAAGTTCTTGATAATGACGGTAAACCTGTTAAATCAGAAGGGAAAAACGTTGCTCTTGCATCAGAAGGCGCTACAGCTAAGGCAAGTTCTGTAGAGGTTGCGAAGTTTGATGCCAGCAAAGCTATTGATGGAGATGCCTCGAACGCTGACTCGAGATGGTCATCAGTCGGCAAGAAAGACGGCGAATCCATCACTGTCACATTTAAAGAAGCAACAGATCTTGTCAAACTTCGGTTAGCCTGGGAAGGGGCCTATGCAACAAAGTACACGGTTTCCTATGCTCATCCAGATGGTTCCACCACAGTAGATAAGTTCGCGTTTACTCGCGAGAGTAATAAAAATGCGGTATGGGCAGAGCATAGTATTGACCAGAAACGTGTAACGGCAATCACGATAACAGGAAACGAACGTTCTCTTCCTGAATACGGAATTTCACTATTCGAGATTGAAGCTTACAGTGCAGGCGGTCCGCTGAAGGTTGCTCCAGCAAAGCTTGACAATGCTGGAAAACTTACTTGGAATGGTAGCCTTGAGCCAAGCCAATCCATATCTTTCGCCTGGGATGCCACAATAGCCAAAGATGCTGACAAGAAGGCCTCCGTAGAACTAACGAGCGCAGCTGAATATGTACTGAAGCCTGCTGAACCAAGCGTAGCAACTCTTGATTTCATAGTTGATCGCAAACCACAGGTACCAGATACTCACGATGAAAAACCAGTTCCGCCAGTTGATCCGCAGCCTGAGCCGGCACCGCAGCCTGAGCCGGCACCGCAGCCTGAGCCACCTGCCCGTCCACATGTCGATTGGCTACCGCTTGTTCCTGGGATTAATCTTGATCCAGTTTATTCTGATTCGGGGATG
Source organism: Arcanobacterium phocae (assembly GCF_018913465.1). Taxonomy (GTDB): domain Bacteria; phylum Actinomycetota; class Actinomycetes; order Actinomycetales; family Actinomycetaceae; genus Arcanobacterium; species Arcanobacterium phocae_A. Next base: position 170,300 of record NZ_JABAPM010000003.1, read on the forward strand.
ATTGAGAAAGCGTTGGCTGATGAGAGCGTTAAGCTTGATGGCAAATATACAGTGGAACGAGGCGAAAACGTTAAAGTCACTTTCGCTGGATTGGAGAAGAATGCGCAAGCACGTGTGTACTTGTATTCTGAACCATCAAAGATTGGTGATGTGACTGCCTCAGATAGTGGTAGCGCTGAATTTGATGTAAAGACTACTGATGCTCCGCTGGGAACGCACTATGTGGTTGCAACATCAAATGTTGCTGGCATGCATCAGCCATCATCTATTGTGCGAATTACCGTAGTTGAGTCACGTACAGACGGACATGGACAGGTCCCAAACCAGAACCAGGTTACATCGCAACACACGCAAGTTCTTGCAAAAACTGGTAGCTCGCTTATTTTTGTTGGAGTTATCTCGGTTACCTTGCTAGGTTTCGGAATGGCGATGATTCTGCTTCGTCGTCGTTACGAATCGTGATGATGCAATTATAAAAACATACGCTGAGGGGAATTGAAATACTATTCCCCTCAGCATATCTCATATTTCAATGACGAAATGAGGAACATATGCGTACCAAGCAAGGCAAAAACTGGCGCAAAGGTGCGATAGCAAGCGCACTTGTGCTAGCGCTATCAACTTTTGGATCGCTTCCGATAGCATCCGCATCACAAGATTATTCTCGACTTTCAACAAGCACACAAATGGCATCTGAAGCAGAAGATGTCTACACCACTCCACTAGATGCAAGTGTGCGTATTCAACAATTCAATACTGGATGGAAGTTTAAACTAGGTGAGGAAAAAGGCGCTGAATCGCCAGAATATTCCGATGCTAAATGGCGGATCCTAGATCTTCCGCATGATTATTCCATCGAACAGGTCTTTACTCAGCAAGGTGAAGCGGAAAGTGGATATCTTTTAGGAGGCATCGGTTGGTATCGGAAAAACCTACCTTTGGATGAGAAATTCGTTGGCAAACGAATCAATTTGAATTTTGATGGCGTTTATATGGATGCCACTATCTATGTCAATGGCACCGAAGTAGCGAACCATCCATATGGATACACCCCATTTTCGGTAGATATCACTGATTATGTGAAAATTGGTGCACATAACGTTGTAGCTGTCAAGGTCAACCATGAGCTTCCATCGAGTCGCTGGTATTCAGGTTCAGGAATTTATCGCAATGTTGACCTAGTGGTTACTAACCCTGTCCATGTCGGTCATGATGGTGTAACTGTTGTTGCCCCTAATATCGCAACAGACTCTGAAGGTGATCTTGATATTAATGCCACCACACGAGTAGTAAACGAATCAGATGAATCGGCTGACGTTACGGTTACGCACGTGCTGACATCACTTGATGGCAAACAAACATTGGGTGAAAGTGCCGTACAAAAGATAACAATTGGTCCGCGATCCGATGCCGAGAGTAACGCGACGTTTACTGGTCACAATATCAAGATGTGGAGTGTGGACGACCCGCAACGATATCGGGTAATAACAAAAATATCTAATGCGGATAATATTCCACTTGATGAAGTCACAGTTAAAACCGGATTCCGGAATGCCAAGTTTGATTCTCAAAATGGATTCAGCCTTAATGGTCAGCCAATGAAGCTCAAGGGTGTATCCATGCATCACGATCAAGGAGCGTTAGGTGCTCGAGCATATCGTGCTGCCATAGAACGACAAATCGATATTTTGAAAGATATGGGTGCCAATGCCATTCGCGTCACCCATAATCCAGCATCGCGCGATTTGATCGATCTTGCAGATGAAAAGGGAATGCTTATCGTTGAAGAAATTTTTGACGGTTTTCATCATCCAAAGAACGGAAATTACAATGACTATGCCCGTTTCTTTGAGAAGCCAGTGCCGGTGAATACTGCTTTAGAAAATGTGGCACCCGAAAGTACATGGGCACAATTCGACCTTGAAGCAACATTGCGACGAGATATAAATGCTCCATCCGTGATCATGTGGTCCTTAGGCAATGAAATTGGTGAGGGCACCGGAAGATATACCAATATGGTGGAATATACTGATCAGCAAGCTAACCTCATTAAGTGGGCCCAGTCTGTTGATCAAACTCGTCCAGTCACACGCGGAGACAATCAGCTCAAAGACAGTGCTCCAGGTGCACAGACTCTTATGGGCTCGTTAGTGAAGGCCGGTGGTGTAGCTGGCTTGAATTATGTTGCGGGAAATAAATACAACAGTCTTCATTCCCAACATCCTGACTGGAAACTATACGGCTCCGAAACTGCGTCATCAGTAAATAGTCGTGGAATATATAATCGCATTCATGACAACGGGAAAACCCGGGATAAGCGGCTAACTTCCTACGATAATTCTAAAGTCAGCTGGGGAGCGTATGCCTCCGAGGCCTGGTATGACGTTATCACTCGCGATTATGTTGCTGGAGAATTTGTATGGACCGGGTTTGACTATATTGGAGAGCCGACATTCTGGTTTAAGGATTCGCCAGGTGCAGTAGACGAATGGCCGTCACCGAAGAATTCCTATTTTGGCATTATCGATACAGCCGGATTCCCGAAGGATTCTTATTATTTGTATCAAAGCCAATGGAATGATAATCTCCATACCCTTCATATCTTGCCTGCGTGGAATAGCAACGTCGTCGCCAATCCAAAAGGAAAGGTCAAGGTGGATGTGTATTCAGATGCGCCGCGTGTTGAATTGTTCTTTATTGATACGCATGGGCAGAAAAAATCACTCGGTGAAAAGAAGTTCACTGCAAAGAAAACAGAAGCTGGATACCGGTATCAACTCTACGAAGGAACAGATAAAAAGAGAACGGATCATGAAAATCTATATTTCACGTGGGAAGTTCCTTATGCTGATGGAACACTCGAAGCAGTAGCGAAAGATCAAGGCGGTCAGATAATTTCGAATACGCACGGACGCAATAAAGTGACGACGGCGGGACCAGCGCAATCACTAAAGGTAAACGTTAACCGTAATTCGATTGTTGCTGATGGTAGCGATCTGGCTTATGTTGACGTCACCGTAACGGATGCCAAAGGTGAACCTGTGCCTGATGCAAACACGCCTATAGTATTCTCCGTTGAAGGTAACGGCGAAATAGTAGGTACTGATAATGGAGAGCAAGCAGACCATACGTCTTATCAGTCACTTGAACGTCGTGCTTTTTCAGGTAAAGCATTAGCAATCGTGAAATCCACCAAGCAATCTGGATCGTTTACTGTGAAGGCAAGTGCCAAAGGAATGAGCCCCCAGACAGTAACCGTAACTACGACGAATGGCAACACAGAGCCATCGGCGGAATCTGATGTGGATCACTACCGCTACCCACGTAATATTTATGTCAAGACAGGTAATAAGCCTGATCTTCCTGAGGTCATCGATAGCTACGATGCTGATAATCGAGCCTCGACTACTGAGGTGAAATGGGATGACATTATTCCAAGCCAATATGGCAAGGCTGGTCATTTTGTTGTTTCTGGAAAAACGGGCGTCGGAGATAAGGTTGATATTAACATCATTATGATTGATGGAGTTGGCGCAGTTCTCAATTATTCAGCAACGTCACCAGTAGGAACAGTTGCCCAACTTCCTTCTACACGCCCTGTAGTAATGCCAGATGGAGCAATTTTATCGACGTCGTTCCCAGTTACATGGCAGGACCCTGAAGCTAGTGTTTGGGATAAACCTGGAACTATAACGGTTAATGGGACAACAACTATTTTCGGTCAGAACTATCAGGCTACCGCAACTATTCGTGTGCAAGAGCCAACAGTTGCAGTTGGTGATAATTTAGCCGGGGCAGCAAAGTCCCTTACTCAATCGATTTCTAAAGAATTGCAATCTGACACGCTTGAAGCGATTCGTGATAATAAAACCGCAGTTCCGAGCCATGATGGTAACGGTCCGAACAAAAACGTTTGGACGAATTATGAAAATACGCAAAAGACTGACGAAAAATCTGCGGACCTTGTGTTTGCCTACGATACTCCGCAGCAGTTTAGTCAATTTGACGTGTGGTTCTATCGAGATGGTTGGTCAGCTAATTATCCTCAGCCTCATTCGACAAAGTTCTTCGTGCGTGACACTCCTGATGAAGACTGGAAGCTTGTAGAAACACGAGAAACAATCGGCGATGAACAAGGAAACGTTCAGCCTTACAAATATGAGTTAGATCCAGTGACGACGACGTATCTAAAAGTTGAAGTCCACAATAATCCAAACGGTAAAACAGGGAGACCGGATATTAAACCAGTAACCGGTATATCAGAGATACTCCTCAAGGGTGTTAAGCAATCCTATGATGTCCATTCGACTGCGTCGCTAGCGAAAGTTGTGCTTAACAGCGAAGAACTATCGAAAGATACGCTTGACGCGTGGACCTACACATCACCTGCTACTAAACAACAAACGTTGGAAGCTTATCCTGAGGATAATGCCGCGGTGACAATTGTTCCTGAATTTGAGCGAGTATCACGAATACTTGTTGAGTCAGAAGATCATCAAACAACTAAGATGTTTGAAATCAAATATACCGGGAACCTAGAACCAGATCCGCAGCCGGCACCTGAGCCGGCACCTGAGCCGGATCCACAGCCGGATCCGCAGCCGGCACCTGAGCCGGATCCGCAGCCGGATCCACAACCTGAGCCAGATCCATCGAAACCAGATGGAATGTCCATCCCATGGATCAAAATTCTAGATGCAGTATTAACTGGGCCAACGTATGCTGATTCATCAGTAATCGCGGCTGATATAACCAATGGAAAGGTAAAGCTTGATGGTCAGTACACAGTTGAACAAGGTAAGTCAGTAGATGTTGATTTCAGTGGATTGAAGAGCGAAATGCCAGCGCGCATCTTCTTCTATTCTGAACCAACATTACTTGGCACTGAGGTTTCTGATTCCCAAGGAATGATTAAGTCCTATACCGTTCATATACCCGAGACCGTTTCTCCAGGTGAGCATTATGCTGTAGCAACATCTAATATCGCCGGTGAGCAACCGTCGTCGGTGGTGAAAATAACTGTGCTAAAGAAAAACGGCACTAACGGAGGAACAGTTAGTGCTCAATCTTCTAGCGGTTTGGCAAAAACTGGAGTTGATGTAGGTATTACTGGTCTCCTAGTAATCCTGTCAGCAGGTGCGATAGCGATTTACTGGGGTCAGCGTCGTCGGATCTAGTGTTTTCCCAGTAAAATCTCGGAAGACGGCACGGTAGCAGCGTATAAATTGCTAAAGTGCCGTTTTTCGAGGTTCTATACCTATTAGATCGTCAACCTTGCCCTATGCGACCGTCAAGAACCCAATGATGGCCATAATGTTGAAGAAATCGATGAACATTCCGCCAACCACTGGCAAAACGAAGAAAGCCGTGGGAGATGGTCCGAATTTAGCCGTCACTGATTCCATGTTTGCCATCCCGTTTGGGGTTGCTCCCATTGCAAAACCAACATTGCCAGCTACGAGCACGGCAGCGTCATATGTTGACCCCATTGCTTTGAACGTAACGAAGCGGGTGTATAACACGGTTAGAGCAACCTGGGCAGTCAACAAAACCACGAGAGCGAACGCCAGCGAACCGAGCTCCCACAACCGCACTGACATGAGGGCCATCGCTAAGAAAACACTCAGGGTCACTGTTCCTAGCATCTCGATTTCTTGATGTGGAACTAGTTCCTTGGCTCCTTTTTCTTCACCGCCGGCACGGGTGAACCGATAGTCGGAAAACCAGCGTGCTAAAATACCGCAGATCATCGGTCCTAAATAGGCAGGAAATTGAGCCATAGACGTCCAGCCGCTCACAAGCATATTGAGCCCATCAGTGATGTAGCTGCCGATAAACATGGCTACGAGTAGCGCCATGAATCCAGCTAGCACCCGGTCTGCGTTAAGCGGATGGATTTTTTCGTGAAGGAACGAATCATCAAATGTGGAGGTGTCATGGAGTTTGACGAGGTCATGACGGCGAATAAGCCGTAACGCGACCGGTCCGCCAATAAGAGAACCAGCCACAAGGCCAAAGGTTGCGGCCGTATAGGCAATCGATTCTGCGCCCAAAAATCCAGCGTCTTCGATAAGTGGAGCGATACCGGCGGAGGTTCCGTGCCCGCCGATCATCGACGTCGAACCAACCATCAGCGCCAACGGTGCTGGCAAGTCTAACAATGGCGCCAGTCCAATAACTACGAGGTTCTGTGCCACGAGCAACCCCACGGTTACCAGTAGAAAAAGCGCAACCTTAGGTCCGGCTTTGCGTAAAATCATGGGACTTGCGCCAAAGCCGATAGAGGTAAAGAACAAAACCATAAAGAAACTTTGGAGTGTGGAGTCAAAGTGAAAATTCACCGTATGTGTGAGGTGGAGGATGAGATTGATGATGGCAAACGTGAACCCGCCAATGACCGGGGATGGGATAGCAAAACGCTCGAATATCGATACTCGCCGTCGTAAAAACCGACCAAAGAACAATAACAGTACAGCGAATCCAATTGTTTGAACCATCGAAAATTCAATCGTCATATATTCCTCGTAAATGGTAGGGGATATTATCAGTAAGCCGGCATTCGGCCCAGAAAAATGTCATTATGCTATAAAAATCAACAACTGTTGAAAAGTACCATAATATTGAGGGTCTATGCGGTGAGGTGTCATATTCAACAAAAATTAAACCCGTGTTAGTAGGCTATTTGAGCCACTAATATGGCGGGTTATTCCGCTAAAATAATGCTCGTGTCTGACGTGTATTTTGAAACCCTTACTTCGATAACTTCGCCGCAGTTGCGTGCCGATATGCTTGAGATGTGGCAACGCAATACCGAGCTTGGGGCGGCGATTGGTGTTCGCCCAGGTGATCCGAGTAGTCGATATGCGGAGCTTCTTGCTGGGCACGAACAGGATATGGCTGATGGTCGCGGTTGGCTGTATGTTATGCGTGACTCGAGCACGCAGCAGCTTTTAGGGTTTGCGTGGTGGATTGTTGGTATCCCGGAGGGCCAGCCACAACATATTGCGACGATTAAGCGGTTGCAGGTTAGCCCAGATTTCCATGGACGCGGTCTAGGTCGCATGTTGATGGAGTACCTGCATTCTGTGGAGGTACTTGCCTCATTGGGTGCGGACATTGAATTTCTACATTTGCAGTTCCGGGCTGGGCTGGGGCTCGGGAAACTCTATGCTCGGTACGGGTATGAGTTGAACGTTCGGTGGGATGTGATTCGGCGGAACGACGACGGATCCCACGACGGCTGGATGGAAATGATTCGGCGCCGTGACGGCAAGCCGATGCCGGAACCCCGCTGGTGAGCGCTAGTTACTTACTGGAACAGTGAGCTTGACAAGCACACTGGGCAGTGTGCGTACTAGGTAGGCAGTTAAGTCCTCATCGTGGTGGGTCAGCGCAAGGATCATGGATCGTTCAGCGAGTGCGAGGATCATGTTGACCAAGTCCGGGGCAGAGAGAATACTGCGTCTGCCGATGTCGGAAAGTTTTGATTCAATGACTGCAGAAAGCTGCTTCTTGAAGGCTTCAGCACCCTCATATAGTGGGTTTTCTTTGTTGTGAGAACGGGCCAAATACGTCGAAAACTCGGTGAGAAGAAGGTAGAAATCCCGAGAAATAGGGAGTGCTGCGAGAATTCTTGAGGCTAGTAGTTTGGTGCTGGTGAGGGTCTCATCATCAGATGAGCCGTGAATAATAGGGATGTCTTTTGAAGCGAATGCATCCATTGTGGTGGTGAGAATTCGACCCCACTGGTCCTCGGCTAGGATCTGAATGAAGTGGTCCATGTCGGCAAAATTTGAATAGAATGCGCCGCGGGAAAATCCGGCTGCTTCGCAAATGTCTCCTACCGAGGTTCCGAGGATGCCGTTTTGAACGAACAGTATCGAACCGGCTTCGAGAAGTTTTGCACGGGTACGTTGCCGGCGTGTTGACAGCGGTGTCGCTGTTAGTTTTTCGATGGCCTCTCGCCTAATCGAGTGGACATGAATTGCCATAGACATACTCCTTTATCTTCCGTTTTAGTCTACCCCATCACTCGATACACATGTGTATTGAAACTGCAAGATACAGACGTGTATCGTGAATATCTGGTACAGCTAGAAGGAGAATCCGACATGATGACACGGTTGAAAGGCCCACGGTTGGGAACTACGATTGTCATATTTGCAGTTGCGCTAATTCCACTGCTATATGCGGGCTTGTTGACGATGACTTATCAAAATCCAACAAATCGTCTTGACGACATGACGGCCGCAATTGTTAATGAGGACCAGGCATATACCGGAACATTGGTGACCGGCAAGCAGGAAACTTTCTCGTTGGGACATGAATTGACTGATGCACTGGTACATCCGAAAGATGGTGAAGACGTCGGCTTCTCCTGGAAAGAAATGTCTGAATCGGACGCTTTGGCTCAGATGAATGATGAACGAGTGCGTGCAATCTTGTATATTCCGCACGATTTTTCGAAGAACGTAGCGAAGATCGGTACCGATATTGGATCTTCCGCGACCCAAGAGTTGCGTTTAGTTACCGACGACGGCGTGAACTATCTGGCTGGAACTATGGCTAAAACCGTGTCTGAGGCGATGACGAACCGAATTAATGAACGTGGTGCGACTCGAATTACCGAACGGCTTCTCGTTTCGATTGAGAAGATCCGCGGCGGTCTACATGACGCTACCGACGGTTCAACCAAGCTAGCTGACGGCACCGTCAAACTTAACGACGGCGTCAGTAAATTCGATGACGGTATCGGAAAACTTTCCCAGGGAACACGTGACCTTTCGCAGGGAACTGGACGCCTCGTCGTCGGTATGAATGACCTTGCGAACGGAACAGTAACGTTACGTAATGGATTGGCTACGCTCGACGACGGAACCGGGCGTGCGGCTGATGGTTCGCAAAAACTATCGCTGGGCTTAACTGAACTTAACTCGGGTGTTATTAAAGCAGCATCGGGTTCGAGCGAATTACACAATGGTGCGGAACAACTTGCCCAAGGTGTACATAAGTTAAATGCCAACACCGACAAACTGGGTGCTGGTGTGAAGCAGTTGGCGGATGGATCTGGCAAATTAGCTCCTGGAATCGCGGCGTACACTAACGGCGTCGATCAGGCGCAAGCTGGAAGCGCCAAGTTACAACAGGCTGCTCAAGCACTACCTGGCGCCATCGAGAAAATGAGTGCAGGCTTAGGTCAAGCTGGAGATTTTGATCCGACTAAGCCGGAGACTGCTAAAAAGAGTCTGATGGCTGGAACAGAAGCTCTCAATGCTGGGCTCAAACAACTACGCGATGGCGTCACTGTAGGAAAAGACGGCAAGCCATCTCTCCAAGATGGTGCTACTCAGCTAGCGGGAGTGACTGATATTGTTGCCGAATCGCTGAAGTATGTTGATACGAGCGACGCTACTAAGCTCGCAGCTGGTACTAGATCGTTTGATAAGTCTTTGCATGATTACACCACTGGCATTGACGAGCTTGCGGAGCAGTGTAAACCGCAAGATTCGGAGATGTGCCAGAAGCTTAAGAAGCTTTCTTCGTCATCCCAGAACCTCCGTGAAGGAAGCTGGTCCTTGGTCAAGGGTGCTGATTCGATCACCGGGAAGCTTAAGGGGTTCGCACCGTTCACTGAGGTCATCAACACGATCGCGCAAGGAGCACAGGCTGTCAAGGACGGTGTCAACCAGGTTGCGGCAGGTTCGGAGAAGCTCGCGCAGGGAAGTGATCAGCTGACCCAAAACATGGCCAAGGCCAGTGCTGGGGTAGGACAGCTCAAGACGAAGCTCGGAACAGCGTCGTCGTCAAACGATGGTACCCTCCTTGGTGGTATTAACGATCTGAGCGCAGGATTAGCAAAAATCAGCGGCGTAAACGGAACCCAGTCCGCGCAATTACGTGATGGAGCCCAAGCGCTCGCTGGCGGAATCGGAACGTTGACGGGAAAGTTGCCGGAGCTAACTGATGGTGTGAACAAGCTCGATACCGGTGCTCAAAAACTTGCTGACGGTTCCACTGGTCTTGTCTCTGGCATGACAAAACTATCTGAGGGCTCGCAGAAGGCTGCTAGCTCGGCACAAGAATTGGCCTCCGGAATTGGCAAGCTGAAGAACGGTACTCAATCGGCACGCTCCGGTTCGCAAAAACTAGCAGACGGTGCCCAGACCGCTCAGCAAGGTGTGGGTGCGCTAGACTCCGGCGCTCGCAAGCTGAACGATGGCGCGCAGACTGCTCAAGAAAAGGTTGGCGAACTTGCTGACGGCGCTCGCAAGCTGAACGACGGCGCAACAAAACTTCGCGATGGCTTAACTGAAGGTTCTGGAAAGATCCCACAACTATCGAATGCTGATCAGCAGAACGTTTCGGCAACGGCTGGAAAGGTTGCTGAAGTTAAGACAGAACGGCTACACGCAGTTGCAAATAACGGCGCTGGATTTACTCCGATGTTTATGTCGCTCGCATTGTGGATTGGCACAATCGCACTGTTCCTGGTCTTGCCAGCTCTCGATCACGACGAACGAGCTCGCGGTCGGTGGATCCAAGCAGTTACTAAGCCGGCAGTGACAGCAACTATTTTGGCTGTGGTTCAGGCTGTTGTGATGATGGTTGTAGTCAATGCGATGGGTGAACTGCACGTCGCGAACTTGGCTGGGCTGAGTGCGTTGGCGGTTCTCGCCAGTATCTGTTTCATGGCAGTCAACCAGGCGTGTGTTGCGGCCTTCGCGTTCCGTGGTCGGTTCTTGTCTATCGTTTTGCTGAGCTTGCAGATCACCTCGATGGGGGCAACGTTCCCGATCGAAACTGCGCCGAAGTTCTTCCAGTGGATCCACTGGCTTTTGCCAATGAGCGATACTCAGCTCGCTTTCCGGTCGCTGATTGCTGGTGGCGGTGTGGATGGAATCGTTGGCAAGACGGTTCTAGTTCTCTTGCTGTGGACGGTGGTTGCGGTAGCGGTCAGCTTCTTCGCAGCTAAGGTACGTATCAAGAAGAATACGCCACTGGCACAAGATGAAGCTCTAGCACCGACTGCTGGATAACGTTCAGTAACGTAAATAAGTAGGCTCCCTAGTTTGTACTAGGGAGCCTACTTATTTAACTTGGAACTCTTACTTGCCTTTTAATGCAGTTGTGTATGCTGCGTCAAGATCAGCAACAGCGTCGCGTACTTGCTGTACGGTTGACTTAGCATTGAGTTCTACACCAACAGCTTTGGTGATGTGCTTATTGAGCTCGTGGTAGGTGGGAAAAGCCTTCTTTCCAAGAATGTTTGTGTCACGATCCCAACGGACCTTCCAGATTTTCTTCGTTAATTCGTTCTTAACGTAAACTGTGGCGATGTCAGTTGGTTCGATATCTGGGTATCCGGAAACGCGCTCCACAACCTTCTTGAGGTCCTCAATTGAGTCCTTCAATTGCGCCTCTGTTGACGTAAGGTTTGTCAAACGAATGACTGCGCGGGTGACGGCGAAACCGATCTCAACGTGGGCGGCTTGAACCTTGTTGTTCAGCTTTGATACTGCTGTATCAATTGTCAAACCGATATTCGTTGCGAGCTCAGCGCGAGACAGGATTGTCTGAGCATCGAATGCCGGGATATTACCGGATGCTAAAGCGACCAATTCTCCTTGTAGTTCTCTGAGCGTTTTAAAGAGCCCATTGAACTCCTTGCTCCACTGGACGTCTGGGCGCGCAACCTTCGCAACTTCGGCGACTTCAGCGACGTGATTTAAGGTCTCTTCAACAGCTTCAGCTTTTTCTCTGGCTTCTGCTTTAATCTCTTGTTGTGTTTCACCGGTCTCTTTTAGGACTACGACGTGGCTTGGGATTGAGGACGAGTGCGTATTTGCCTGTGCTACTGGGGTAGCGAGTTGCGGGATAAGTAGCGATGTTGAAAGTGCTAGGGCAATAAGGGTTTTTTTCATTGACACTCCAAAACGACAATATGGAAAATGACTTACCCGCGAATTGCTCCGCGGTAATTCAATGTTATAAGAGGAAATTCAATTCGTATAGACCTATGTCACATTTTGATCTTCTTTTTGGGCGAAACTGGTTGTGTGGTGAGTGGTGTGTTCTCGAATTAGCCAAGGAAAGTCTCACGTTATAGAAATGGCGGTATTTAGCGGATTATAGCGAATGTGCTAATAGGTGTGTCCGATAAGTGTAAATGGCTGGTGTTATCGGTTTGAATATATCTATACTCTGCAACAAAATGGATATGTATATATTACTTTTGTCCTAGGAGATCATTTGTATTCAACGGCGATGCATGCGGTCACATTCGTGCCATCCACTGAGTCCATCGGTGGCTCAACTGTTCTTTCTGCGCTAGTCGGCATCTTGCCGCTTATCGCATTCTTTATTATGCTCGGCGTTTTCAAAATGAAAACACACTGGTGTGCGCTTGGGTCTTTAGTCATTGCCTTAATTATTGCGATTCTTGGTTTCCAGATGCCAGCAACAATGGCACTAAACTCCGCTTTATTCGGGACAGCGTTCGGCATTATGCCAATTTTGTACATTGTCATTGCCGCGGTTTGGCTGTATAACCTGACTGTCGACTCGGGTCGAGATAGTGATGTTCGCGCAGTTTTCTCAGCCGTTGGAAAAGGAGACATGCGAATTCAGGCGCTTCTGCTCGGTTTTTCCTTCTGCGGCTTACTTGAAGGGCTCGCTGGTTTCGGTGCCCCCGTCGCTATTGTTGCTGCGATGCTAGTTTCACTCGGAATTAATCCAATCAAGGCTGCTCTTGTCACCATGGTCGGTAATGCAATCAACGTGGGCTTTGGGGCAATGGCAATTCCTGTCACCACTGCAGGCAAGATCGGTGGTGTCGCTGGTGCTGACGTCGCCAACACGGCTTCATCTATGACCCCGTGGATCATTATTCTGATCCCGTTCCTTCTATTGTTTATTCTCGACGGCGCACGCGGCGTACGTCAGTTATGGCACGTTGGTTTATTGCAAGGAATTGTTACCGCATTCGGTCACTTTGTGGCCGCGCACTACGTTTCCTACGAACTGACAGCAGTGTTCGCTTCTCTTCTAGGTTTCGCTGTAGTAGCTGGAGCCCTTGTTGTCCTTAACCCAACTACTCCAGAAGACTGGCGTTCTGAGGTTTCTTCCGAAGGGACCCCAAGCGCTGGGCGAATCACCCTTGCACTCATGCCGTACTGGCTCGTCGTCGTCATCTTCTCGATTGCAAAACTGTGGACGCTCGGAATTGATATCCCACAAGCATTTGCCAAAACAACTATTAAGCTGCAGTGGCCAGGCTTGTATGGAGCTTTGCTTGACCACAACGGTGAACCATCATCGGGCGCCATTCTGAGTATCCAAACCTTAGCAAACCCGGGAACTATGATCGTGATAACTGCACTTATCGTTTCCCTCGTTTATGGTATTTATTCCACATCTCGATTCACCTTTAGTTTCGCCCGAGGAATCTCCGTCTTAGGGCACACTATTCATGCTCTGCGATGGTCATTACTTACAATTGCACTTGTTATGGCACTCGCTTACGTTATGAATTTCTCCGGTCAAACTGCTGCAATTGGCGCAGCACTAGCTGCGACTGGTGCTGCATTCGCATTCCTGTCACCAATCTTGGGATGGATCGGTACTGCAGTTACCGGATCAGCAACGTCAGCAAACGCACTCTTCGCCTCATTGCAATCAACAGCAGCTGCAGGCGCGAACCTTGATCCGAATGTTCTTCTTTCTGCCAACTCTATTGGTGGCGGAATTGGGAAGATCGTATCACCACAAAACCTTGCTATTGCAGCAACCGCAATTAACAAGCCAGGTTCTGAAGCAGAAATTCTCCGGAAAGCAGCACCGTTCTCCGTGGGGCTCTTGCTTCTCCTGTGCGTGTTAACATTCCTTGCTTCCCAAGGCATCCTACCGATCGTTCAGTAAGTTTTAGCAACGTCATACGATGCAGAGATAAGAAAGAAAAGAAATGAAAGTAGCATTATTCGCAACCTGTATTGCGGATGCCATGTTTCCACAGGCACCGCAAGCCACGATGCATCTACTCAAACGACTTGGTGTCGAGGTTGATTTCCCCGAGAATCAGGCTTGCTGTGGACAGATGCATATCAACACTGGATATTATCCAGAAGCTATGCCGCTAATCAAGAACCACGTCAAAACATTTGAGCCTGTTCTGGACGGAGAATGGGACGCAATTGTTGTCCCGTCTGGTTCTTGTACTGGTTCTATCCGCGAACAGCAGGAAATGGTGGCTGACAAGCTTGGCGATCATGCTTTGGCTTCCAAAGCAGCTGCGATTGCAAAGAAGACGTATGAGCTTTCTGAATTCCTTGTTGATGTTATGGGGACTGACGACGTCGGAGCTTACTTCGCTCACCGCGTCACCTATCACCCGACGTGTCACTCGATACGAGTTGCTAAAGTTGGCGACAAGCCATTGCAGTTATTGCGCAAGGTAGGTGGTATTGACCTCGTGGAATTGCCAAGCGCAGAATCGTGCTGTGGCTTCGGCGGTACATTTGCATTGAAGAACCACGAAACCTCCGCATCAATGCTGACTGACAAGATGAACAACATTATTGCCACTAAAGCGGACGTTATCGTTGCTGGTGACTACTCGTGTTTGATGAATATTGCTGGTGGTCTTTCTCGTAATCGAGCCGGTATCCGGGCAATGCATCTCGCTGAAGTTCTTGCTGGTACCCAAAATGAGCCATGGGCGGCTCCGGAATCTACCACGAAAGCTGGTGTGTAATGGCTACGTTTTTAGGTTTGCCAAAAGTGTTCGGTAAGGGTCATGATCAGTGGGTCCAAGGTGACGCGCTACCAGATCAGACTCTTGAATGGGGAACCAGTTTCCCTAAGGGAGCTGCCGTTACACTACGTAACAACCAGTTGCGTAAGAACCTTCGCCACGCAACAACAGCAATTCGCAACAAGCGTGCGGAGCGCGTAGCTGAAATGCCTGACTGGCAAGCATTACGTGATGCAGGTTCGGCAATCAAGCATAAGACGATGAGTAATCTGCCAGAGCTACTTGTCCAGTTGGAAGAGAATGTCACCAAGCGTGGCGGTATTGTGCACTGGGCACGTGATAAGAAGGAAGCCAACGAAATTATTCTTGGTATCCTTCGGGAAAAGAATGCTAAAGAAGTTGTCAAAGTAAAGTCGATGGCAACTCAGGAAATTAACCTGAATGAAGAACTTGCTAAAGAAGGAATCGTTGCACACGAAACCGATTTGGCAGAAATGATTGTTCAGCTCGGAAAAGATATGCCGTCACACATCGTGGTGCCAGCAATCCACCGCAACCGTGCTGAAATCCGTGAAATCTTCAATCGGGAAATGACCGACTTGGAAGAACCAATTGAGACGACGGAACCGCGTGTTTTGGCGATGGCTGCACGTGCTCACTTGCGTGAGTTGTTCCTTAAGACCAAGGTGGCTATCTCAGGTTCTAACATGATGGTTGCTGAGACTGGAACGCTTTCGGTGTTTGAGTCTGAAGGTAACGGTCGTATGTGTTTGACCCTTCCAGAAACTCTGATCTCTTTGGTTGGTATTGAAAAGCTTGTCCCAACGTTCAAGGATGCGGAAGTCTTCGCCCAACTTCTTCCACGCTCATCAACAGGTGAGCGCATGAACCCATACACCTCGATGTGGACGGGTGTTACCCCAGGTGACGGACCGCAAGAATTCCACCTCGTTTTGTTGGATAACGGCCGTACTAAGGTCTTGGCTGACGAAGTTGGCCGCCAAGCATTGCACTGCATCCGCTGTGCAGCGTGTATGAACGCCTGCCCAGTTTACGAGCATGTTGGTGGACACGCCTACAACTCGGTTTACCCGGGCCCAATTGGAGCAATTCTGACTCCGCAACTTCTTGGCGCGATGGATCATAATGATCCAGCCTCGTCCTTGCCATATGCGTCGTCACTGTGTGGTGCCTGCTATGAAGTGTGTCCGGTCAAGATTAATATTCCAGAAGTTCTCGTTGATCTGCGCCATCGAATTACCGAAGCTAATCGTGGCGGTATCCCAGATGTTTGGGACGTGTCTATGAAGGCAGCTTCGAAGGTTATGGGCAATGGTAAGGTTTGGGCTGCTGCGACTAAGGGTATGAAGGCTGGACGTGTTGTTGCCGGTAAGGATCGCAAGATTCATAATGTGCCGATTCCATTAGCCAACCGGTGGACAATGGTTCGCGATGTTCCAGCTCCACCGTCGCGGACATTCCGTGAATGGCTCAAAGAAGAAGGAAAGAAGGAGAACGAGAAGTGAGTGCACGTGAAGAGATTTTGCAACGTATCAAAGATGCGCTTGCTCTCTCCCAAGGAGAACCTGCTCCGGAGCCACCGCGAGATTACATTCAAGAAGGTGAATTCCCTCCGGGAGCACCAGAGGTAATTGAGGACTTAATCGAGAAGCTCGTTGATTACACTGCGGTTGTTGTTACTACTGATGAGGCTGGTATTCCAGATGCAATCGATGCATATCTGGAAGATGCGTCTTCCGTCGTCGTGCCTGATGGGCTGGATGAGAAGTGGAAGAAGGCGGCTGGTCGTAACAACCGTACTGTTCAGGAAGACTCTCGTGAGAAGCCGCTAGGTAACTATGATCTAGATAAGATCGATGCTGTTGTGACTGCTGCTCGGGTTGCTATTTCAATATCGGGAACGATTGTTCTTGATGGCGAGCCGGACCAGGGACGTCGCGCGATCACGTTGGTGCCAGATAGTCACGTTATTGTTTTGCGGGCAAAGGATATTTATCCAACTGTTCCGCAGGCGGTGTCAGTTCTGAATGAGAACCCAACTCGTCCTATTACTTGGATTGCTGGACCTTCGGCAACATCGGACATCGAGCTTGTCCGTGTTGATGGCGTTCACGGCCCACGTAACTTGCGAGTTATTATCGTGACTGATTGATTTTGACGACGACGCAGGCTCAGGTCTGCATGTGTCGATCGCGGAGGGGGATGAGACTTACAGTCTCATCCCCCTCCGTTGTTGATTTTATTAGTGGCGTGAAAATTGAACAGCTATTCATCAGACAACTGATAGATCTCTTTGTAAGATAGGGGAGGTGGATATCTCTATCCCCGGGCAATGGTGCCGTCGGCAAAGAAGCCGATATTTAAAGAGGAGAATAACAAAGATGAGACAACGTCGAGTCCAAAATAGTGTTGTAGCGGGATTTGCTGCAACCGCCCTGACTCTATCTGGTCTAGTTGCTGGAACGCTAGCTTATGCAGATCAACAAGAGCCTAGCGAAACCAATGCACAATTAGTAGCTCAGCCGTCAGTCAAGATGGGTGACGGTGAGATGACTCAGGTGCACCCCATCAAAGAGCGTGATGAAGGTAAAGCATGGTTTCGGATCCCGGCGATTACTGCCACACCTGGTGGGGACTTGATTGTTGCATTTGACGAACGGCCATTGAGTGCTGGGGATAAAGGAATAAAAGCTGGTGGGTTTAACGGTCAAAACTGGCTTTCTGAAATGAAAATCAAATGGAAGAACGGTGAAGACTCGCCGAATCCTAATAGTATTCAGCAATATAGATCGAAAGATAACGGCAAAACATGGCAGAAAGACGGATATATTTGCTCGGGTAATCCAGTAAGTGACTGGAAAAAGATTGAAGGTTGTTCTGATCCGTCCTATGTGGTGGATTGGGAGACCGGTGCAATTTTTAATTTCCATGTCCGTAGCTATGAAGCAGGAATACAAGAATCAGTACCGGGAAATGATCACAACAATCGAAACGTGATCCACGTGGAAGTATCACAATCAACTGACGATGGAAAGACCTGGACATCAAAGATCATCACAAAAGATGTAACTCCTGACGAGCAAGTGAAATGGCGCTTTGCGGCATCAGGTCAAGGAATACAATTGACACATCCGAAACATAAAGGATGGTTAGTTCAGCAGTTTACCCAAGTTAAAAACGGGTCGTCTGATCAAGAAGCCTTCTCACTAATTTCTGAAGACCATGGTGAAACTTGGAAACCTGGTAGCCCTGTAGGCACTGAGATGGATGAAAACAAAGTAGTAGAACTATCGAATGGTGATCTCCTCTTAACTTCGCGTAACCAGAAGGGGCCGAGTAACAACATGGCGGATGGTCATGGCTATCGCTGGCAGGCTATCTCACATGATGGGGGTATGAGTTGGGGCAGTACAACTCAGATGCCGGATATTAACGAGGGAAAGACAAACGGACAGATCGTCAGAGCTTTCCCACATTTCACTGGAAATGACCCGCGAGCAAAAGTGCTTGTATATGGAAACGCTCAGAAGATAACTGACCATAACTCAAAAGGTCAGAATAATGACCGTTCCAAGGGAACAGTGTGGCTTTCTTGCGATGATGGTAAGTCATGGAAGCAAAACCGGGTGTTTAATGAAGGGTCTACCGGATATGTGACCTTGACGGTCCAACATGATGGACGTATCGGGATGTTGTCGGAAGATGGCAGTAAAGAGGGATACAAGGATTACGGAATTTATTACCGAAGCTTCGGATTGGATTGGGTCGGTTCATGTCCGGGAGTTGCTGAAGCAATGGAACTCGAGCAAGCAAAACAGCAACTTGCTGACGCAGAAGAGAAACTAGCTGACGCAACAGAAAAAATACAAGTTGCGGAAAAACAGGTGGCGGAATTAACGAAGAAACTTGCTGATGTAGAAGATGAAAATACTGCTGTGGAAGCTGAATTAAAGGAAGCTGAGGCTGCTAAAAAGACCGCCGAAAGCAACTTAGAAAAAGCTGAAGCTGAAAAGAAAGCTGCGGAAGCCAAACTAGCGCAAGCTGAAGCAGCTAAGCAAGAAACAGAAAAGAAATTAACGGATGCAGAAACCAGTAACCTAAAGCTGGCGAATGATTTAGAAAGTACCGAGAAGAAACTCAGTGAGGAATCGGAGTCGTACCAGGCTGAAATCGCACTGTTGAAGGAAGAAAATGCCAAGCTCAAGGCGGAACTGGAAAAAGTTAAAAAAGAGCTTGAAGAAGACAAAGAGAAGCCACAGGTGTCAATTCCGCTGGTTCCTCTGACGCCGGCTCAGCCACGAGAGCCAATGCCGGTCCCAGCGCCAAAGACTAGCGTTACCTGTGAACCAGGAATGGCAGAAGAAAGCAAAGCTCAATCAACTCCTGCGAAAACGTTAGCTAATACTGGGGTTGCACTGGGGACAATCGGTGGATTGTCGATACTGTCTCTACTTGGTGGAGCTGTGGTGGTACGACGTCGGCAAAACTAGGCGCAATATTACGTAAAAGAGGCGAATCACGCGTGTCGATTCGCCTCTTTTATGTAATAAGTCTGTGACATAGGACGGAAAACATCCATTTTTACGCTTATTATCTTGGCATTTAGTCAACAATCCGAAAGAATGACAATATGGATAGTGAAGATAAGAATGATAGTAAAGTACAAGAAAATCAAGAAATTAAACCTTTAGACCCGACGTCGAGTGCGACGTCGGAACTCGCTGCAATCTTGTCTGTCGAGCATGAAATTAACGCCGCAGACATTCACGAGAAACCAATTGAGCTGGCGTCAGAAAACGAAGACGCATCAATCGCGTGGTCTGTTGTTGTTCCAGCGATGATCCTAGTCCTGGGTACTGTTGTGTGGGGACTTGCTGCGCCAGTAAACTTCTCACATGCTTCGAGCACCGCGTTTTCCTGGGTCCTAGGAAATCTCGGTTGGGCGTTCGTCTTATTTACAACAATTTTTGTTGCCTTCGTGGTAGTCATTGCTGCCAGTAAATTTGGTGCAATCAGACTAGGCGCGGCGGACGAACAGCCAGAATTCTCGAACTCCTCATGGATTGCAATGATGTTCGCTGCCGGTATGGGCATTGGTTTGATGTTCTATGGAGCATCTGAACCGCTCGCTTTCTACCGCGATAGCGTGCCTGGACACAACCCGCATGAGGTCGGGACTGCTATGGCAACCGCAATGTTCCATTGGACGTTGCACCCATGGGCGATGTATGCCATTGTCGGTCTTGCTATTGCCTATTCAACCTATCGCGTGGGTCGCCGCCAACTTATTTCGGCTGCCTTCACTCCGTTGATCGGCGAAAAGCATGCGAATGGTTTTGTTGGAAAAGCTATCGATTCACTTTCGATTTTTGCTACTGTGTTTGGAACAGCGTGTTCCCTTGGTTTGGGTGCATTGCAGATCCGTGCAGGTTTATCTGCTTCTGGGTTTGTGAGCAACCCTGGAACTGGCATTATTGTCACCATCGTTGGTGTTCTGACTCTTGCCTTCCTGATTTCAGCTATGTCTGGTGTTGGCAAAGGTATTCGCATCTTGTCAAACATCAACATGGTGTTTGCAGCTGCGCTCGCGATCTTTGTTTTCGCATTCGGTCCGACGATCGTCCAGCTCAACTTACTTCCAGGCTCGATGGGTGCCTACGCTTCCCAGTTCTTCGAAATGGCCGGTCGTACCGCATCAGCTGCTGATGGCACTGCTGGTGACTGGATTTCGTCTTGGACCATCTTCTACTGGGCTTGGTGGGTTTCATGGTCACCATTCGTTGGTATGTTCATTGCTCGTATTTCGCGTGGCCGCACGATTCGTGAATTCTGTACTGGTGTTTTGCTTGTGCCTGCAGGACTTTCGACGGTTTGGTTCGCTATTTTCGGTGGTACCGCAATTTCGATGGAACAAGGTGGCAATAGCATTTATGCCGACGGCGTTCCCGAGTCCCAGCTCTTCAACCTGTTGCATTCGCTACCAGGTGGGTTCGTGATGGGTATTGTAGCTGTTTTGCTACTCGCAACATTCTTTATCACGTCTGCTGATTCAGCGTCGACAGTTATGGGGTCCCTATCTCAAGGGGGTCGGGCTACCGCAACACCATGGCTCACTGGAGCTTGGGGCTTAGTGACCGCAATGATCGGATTGACGCTGTTAGTCTCTGGTGGCGATCAAGCGTTACATTCGATTCAGAGTGTAACGATTGTGGCAGCGACCCCATTCCTATTTGTGGTCTTCGCTTTGATGTTCGCAATTGTCAAGGATCTGCGTAACGATGTCATCTATCTTGACCAGCGCGAGCAGGAGCGTTTTAACCGCCAACTGGCTGTGGAGCGCCGCCATCACCGTGAACGTGAAGAACTCCGGTTGGCGAAGAAACGCATGGCTCGGATGAAGCATCCAACAGTTAAAGGCTCAGCCAAGTCTGCTGCGAAAGCGGCTGACAAAGTAGCTACAAAATCTGGGCGTAAATAGTGCAAACTCACAGTGGCTTGCTGGCGTAATAACTAGTAATACACGCTAATGTGATGGGCGGGGCCGTATCGGTCCCGTCCACTACTTTTCTACGTTTCCAGCATAGTTTTCGGGGGCTTTATGTCCAGTCGCGGCGTCGTCATTTCTCTTTTATCTTCAGTAGCGTTTGCGATGTTTTCGTACTTTGCTGCATTGACTGCGCCACTAACTGGCGTGGAATTGTGGGCGTGGCGCATGATTATGACCGTTCCTGGTGTATTAATCGTCTTGCTAATGACAAAACGTTTCTCGTGGTTCACCGGTGAATATCGACGGGTGCGCCAAGACCCGCGCAAGCTTATCGCGTATGCGTTCTGTGCTCCGATGTTAGCGGCTCAAATGTGGCTCTTTGGTTGGGCGCCACAGGTTGGGCGAACGCTCGAAGTGGGCATGGGATATTTCTTGATGCCGCTAGTCATGGTTGTCATTGGGCGTGTGTTCTATGGGGAACGCATGTCTCGACTGATGGTCATTGCTACCGTCATCGCGGCGATTGCGGTGGTGTATGAGGCATGGCGTGCTGGTGGCATCGGGCCTGTTGCTTCCTTTATTGCGATTGGTTATCCCGCATATTTTGTGGTTCGACGTCATTACGAGACCGACGGCGTTGGCGCGCTTGCGTGGGAGATGACTTTGGCCTTGCCGGTGTCGATATGGGTCGCTGCTGGCAATCATTCGATCCACACTGCGTTCTCTTCTATTTCTCTTGTGGCAGTTTTGTTGCTGCTAGGAGCGCTATCGGTATTTGGTGTTATCTCATACGTGTTGGCAGTGAAGTGGTTGCCGTACGGTATTTTTGGTCTGTTGTCCTATGTAGAGCCAGTTTTGGTGATTATGGTTGCGATGCTGTTGGGTGAGCGCATTGATCCAACGCAATGGTGGACATATCTTGGTATTTGGCTTGCAGTGCTTTTGCTGGGTGTGGATGGTGTTATTGCACTATCGAAACATGTACGTTGGTCTGTGCCGGCGGTTCGTCCGTGGCGTCGTCGTCGTCCGCGCAAGCGCCGGTCTGAACCGGATTCTTGGAGTCGGTTATTTCGTAATCGCAAGGGGAAACTAGTAGAAAAGCCACGGTGATTTCTCTCTCTGTTAGATGAAGACCACTTCTCTAGAGAGAAGTGGTTAATCGCTATCGATACAATTTACCTATCGTTTGTTTCGAAAGGAGAAGTGATTGGGTTTTTTGTCGCGGCTATTTGGGCTGAACTGGTTTGTTAGCCGTAGTGTAATTTTTTTTACAGCGCTAGCTATTTTTATTATTGGTAATGGCATCATAGGTGTGCAGGCATTAGCTGATAATGCAGGTTCTGCGCTATCTCCAATGAGACCTCACTGTCATGGAAGATCCGACGTCCCGGGGAGTGTCAAGCTCTGCAAGACGGCGACAGAAGTGCCGGGGCTTGTCAACACATGGGATGTTACGTTACGGGTTGAGGCGCAAGAGCTGAAGCGAACTAGCGATGTTGTTTTGGTAATTGACCGTTCTGGAAGCATGGCGTCTCAAGGAAGGATTGAGGCCGCTAAAAAGTCAGCAAAATTGTTTGTTGACAAGTTGCTTTCTGATACGAGTTCGCAGGCAACGCGAATCGGGCTAGTCTCCTTTGCTACTAACGCTACGTTGGAAAAAAATATTGGCAGAAACAAGAATGAATTACATGCTGCGATCGATGCGTTACCAGCCGATGGCGGAACCTTCACTCAAGCCGCAATACGTAAAGCGTCTGAAATGCTAACGCAGTCTACTGCAGATCAAAAACACATTGTTTTACTGTCTGACGGAGAGCCTACCTTTGGATATGGGATAAGTGGACCTCTTGATTGGGAAAAATTGGCTACACGACGCGGAATATATAGCTACTATCTAGATACAAAAGAAAATCTGAGTCGGGACGACTTTTCACCATATCGAGTTGGAGATGGAAGAAGCCTGCTTTATTACAGTGGTTACTATAAAGACGGATATCCAATTTATCTTAATCATGGCAATAGTGTGATAGCTGAGGCTAATGTTGCAAAGGAAAAGAATAAAATCTGGTCAGTTGCACTTCAAGTTGGACAAATCGGTCAAGATATTCTGAGTAGAGTCGCAACGAGTCCTGATACTTACACAACTGCGGAACCAAAAGAATTAGAGAGCGTATTTTCTAATATTGCCGGTTCAATTGTGTCGCCTATTAACAATGCAAAAATAGTTGACCCAATGGGTGAAGGTTTCCGGTTAGTTGGCAACCCTCAGCCGGAGCAGGGTACTGCAACTTACGATGAAGAATCTGCCACACTCTCGTGGAATATGGAGAGTCTTAACCAAGCTGAAACGCGAAACGGGCAACGTATCAAATTTGAAGAAATGACTTATCGCGTTGAGATAACCGATAACCTTCGGGAGGTGCTGGGGGCTGACGGACAGACAGCGAGTGAAGAATATCTATATCCAACTAATAAAAAAGCAGAGTTGAAGTATCTAGATAACGGAGGGAATCCACAAGTTCAGTATTTTCCAGAGCCAAAAGTGAATCCAGTTTTGATTTCTGTGGAAAAGAGGGTACTAGATATTAATGGCACCGCTAAAAACAGTGCGCAAATTTTTGATATTGAGCTGACCAATGATCGTGAAAGTCAGCCAAAAACAATGTGTGTTGAGGGTCAACACTGTCCAGAAGTCATTGTCTATAGGGTTGCCCCGAAAGACTCAGAATCTGCAAAAAAGACTCGGCAGACAGAGCTTAGATACACCGGTGAATATAGTATTAAAGAACAATTCAAAGGCGATGTAACTTCCGAAGATTACGACGTAACTTATCAGGTAAACGGAGTTGCTCATACTTCGTTTACTGTTACCGATAATAGTGACCCAGATGTCAACATTGTTGTGACTAATACAGAAAGACCGATCATTCTAACTGCAACAAAGGTATGGGAAAACATACCAGACAATAAGCGTGCAGACGTAAAGGTCGTACCAGAACGATCTACTGATGGGGTCACTTGGAATGAGATCGGGGAATCCCAAGATATCAAAAAACAGGATAAGGAACTTTCTGTCTCATGGAAGTTAGATCGTTTCGATACCAATGGAAAACGATACCAATATCGAGTTAAAGAGCTTACTGAGCTCCCGAATGTATCACGTAGAGTCGATTGTCAACCAGCAGATGGACAGTCGCACGGATCGGTCAAGTGTACTGTCACAAATACCGCGAAACCGGGTTCTATTCTCTGGTCCAAAGTGGATGCAGATGATACCGACAAATATTTAGAAGGTTCAGTCTGGACATTGGCGGCCGAAAACCAAGAGCCTAAAACCGTTGAAGACTGTGTAGCCGAATCAGTAGAGAGCTGTTTGGGGCTGGATAAGGATCCACGGGCAGGTAAATTCGAGGTATTAAATCTTGCTTGGGGAAAATGGGACATTCAAGAGCAAGAGGCGCCGTTTGGTTATCTGATTGATGAAGAGCAGCGGTCTGTGGAAATCAATGCAGAAAAACTTGAGGCCGATTTAGGTAAAATCGAAAATCACCGTATCAAAATGCCCGCATTACCGCTAACAGGTGGGCTAGGCCGGGACCACTTCTATATCGCTGGTACTGTTTTGCTTGTAGTAGCAGCAGGTCTGATATGGCGAAATCGTAGACACGTGAACTAATCGTGTAGTGCAGTGACAAAATGTGCGCCGGAGCTAAGCTCCGGCGCACATTGGCAGTCCAAACTATAACTTTTAACGTGTATGGCGCACTGATATCGCCGGGACGTGGCCAGCTAAGGCATGTTTCATCCATTGATCGAAGAAATCATGGTTGGCATCAGCCCAGTCACGGGTTTGGGGCTCTAACTCCAGGGTCAGGGTAGGACGCTCAACTGTTGTCGGTTCTGCTTCGTGCCAGGTAGTAATGGCTTCTCGGTACGCCCGCCCAATCGGCTTGATTGCGCCGTCGGAATCAAACAGTCCAAGGGTATGTTCTAGCTCTGGGAAATCTGCTAATGAGCGAGATACGTCATGGGAACACCACCATGTAATTGCATCCAAGTTTGGTGCAGTGCCACCACCATGAGACCCCATCAGTCGCTCAATATTAGCGGTCAAGAAACTAGCAGCATCGGCTGGGTCTACATAGTTTGAGGGCGATCCAATTTCTTGAAGCCACACCGGACGATTCTGACCGAACGATTCACCCCAAGCATGTGCAAGCTCGCATAAATAGCGCGCAAACCATTCCAGTTGAGGACTGCCCTTACCAAACCGCGGTCCTACCTTTCCAAATACCCACGAATGAACTGTGGTGGCGTCACCGAGTGTCACGGCTGCTGCGGGATCGAATGGGTGTCCGGTGTCAAACCATAGATCGTCGTCGTGCGTATGGACATGTGTTCCAGCAGACCAGTGGGTGCGAGCAACAGTGAGTAGCTCATTTAACCAGGCGTGTGCCTGCTCAGTAGTGATTTTGTGCTGTTCTGGGTGGCGGTTAGCTGCGAATTGAATGAACTCGTTGCCCAGGCTCAGTCCACGTGCTCCGGGCACATCACGCAATCGGGTGGCGAGGGCTTCAACAAGAGCTTTTTCGCCAGATACTACGTCCGGATCAGTGAAAATGTTTCGCCGATGCCATGAATTTACCCATGACGGTAAATAATCGAAAGACGATAGATGGCCCTGTAACACGTCCACGTAGGTATCCATACCGCGTTCGTATGCAAGTTGGACAACAGTAGCAACGTCATCGAGTGCTTGCTGGCGGATCAACGTACGGTTTGGCTGCAACACTGGCCAAAGTGGGAAAATCCGAATGTGGTCCACGCCGAGTGAGGCGATTGCGTCAAGGTCGGCGCGAACATGATCTGGAGTGAAATCTAACCAGGAATGAAACCAGCCAATTCGCGGGGTGTAGTTAACACCGAATTTCATGTTCAGTTACCTTTCTTGACCTGGTGTGATGCGCAATGTTGCGATCTGGAAAGCGGCTAAGTCAAACGTATGGATGCCATTATGTGAGGTCACGAGTGGAGCGTTGTCACTATCGCGGTAGCATAGGTCGGTTGCGCGTACCGATACGTTGTCCCAGGTGAGGCGCACGTGCGTAGGGCTACCTTCGCCTTCGTATAGCCGGACGACGACGTCGCCACTCTTATCTGGTGCCATCGAAACAGATTCAACGATTGCTCCCTCAACACTAAATGGTGCAGCAATTGCCACTGGGGCTTCGCGTAATGGCAGATTTAGTTGTTGGCCGTCAGCAATAGCTTGTGCTACTGAGGCCTGCGGGCGAATCCGGAAGTTCCACGTGAAACATCCTTGATCCTGGTTTGGATCTGGATAAACAGCGGATTTTATGAGTGTGGCACGCACAAGGCTCCAGGTTCCGCGTCGGCCAGCACTGTGGCGGCTGATATCCCATCCATATGTAGCATCGTTGGCGATTGACCAGGATGTGTGAGCATTCTCGAGGCGCACCCAGCGATGGGTACTAACTTCAAACTTAGCGCTATCCCATGAGGTATTGGTATGAGTTGGCCGCTCAATATATCCCATCTGGGTTTCGTACTGTGCGGAGTTGGTGTGGATATCAACTGGGAAGCCGAGCTTGAGCAGCTTTTCATGCTCATGCCAATCAGCTTCAACATGGACGTCGATGAAGTCCGCCCCGGGAGCAAGCCGCCATTCAATACTCATATGTGAGTTGTTGAATGTGGCGCGGGAACGAGCGCAGGCCACGCCGTCGTCGTCGATTCTAGTTCCGTCGAACTTTAGCGGTAGCACTGTTTCAGAACCGCGATAGAACGGGTCAATATCCCACGCGTCCCACATGTTGGGGAAGTCTTGGAACACAAAGAATTGGCCAGCCTTTTCGCCGGATGGAATAAACGTGTGTCCGGTGGCGTCGGTGATGCGGGTGCATGCGCCGTCGTCAGCAAAATCGATGGTGAGAACACCGTTGGAGAGGAACGATTCGCCGATCTGAATATCATCAACGACGCCACCGGAATATTCGGCCGCCACTGCCGCGCCCAATGGTGCAACGCCACGTGAGGAGAAAGCTGTGGCGTTAGCAAGGGCGTGGACGGGGGAGCGACCCGCAGATAAGTATGAGAACGCGTCCGAAATAAGCCGTTCGCAGGTTTCTTTGACGCAAGCATAGATCTTAGCTACTTCGCGGTAAACCCAGGCAACGGATGTGCCGGGGAGAATATCGTGGAATTGGCAGAGCAGAACCTGGCGCCAGGTAGCACGCAGTTCTTCGTACGGGTAGGGTGCGCCGGCGAGAGCTGCGATAGTGCACCACAGTTCTGTCTCACGCAAGAGCGCTTCACTACGACGGTTCCCTTGTTTCGCCTTGATTTGAGAGGTGAAAGTTCCACGATGTAGTTCAAGGTAGAGTTCACCAACCCATACTGGTGGTTCGGGGAACTCAGCCTCGGCGCGATCGAAGAAGTCGTGCGGGGATTCGCGGACAATACGTGGCGCACCGCGAAGATCTTCGAGGCGGTCGAGGCGTTCCATCATTTCCCGGGTGGGGCCGCCACCGCCGTCGCCATATCCGTACGGAAGCAGGGAACTGTTGGCATCGCCTTTGTTTTTGAAATTTTCGACGGCGTGGCGAATCTGGGCGCCGGTGATTTCTGAACCATAGGTGTCTGCCGGCGGGAAGTGAGTGAAGATCCGCGACCCGTCAATTCCTTCCCATTGCAGGGTGTGATGCGGGAAAATGTTGGTTTGGTTCCACGATATTTTCTGAGTTAAGAACCGATCAATGCCCGCTTCGCGAGCTAGCTGTGGCAGAGCTGCAGAGTAGCCGAAGGAGTCTGGGAGCCAGATTTCTTTGCATTCGTAGTCGAATGCTTCACGGAAGAAACTGATTCCTTCTACGAGTTGGCGGGCCATAGCTTCACCGCCAGGCAGGACAGCATCGGGTTCTACCCACATGGATCCAACCGGAACGATGGAGCCGTCGCTCACGCATTTCTTGACGCGTTCGAAGAGTTCGGGATCTTCGTCGGCCAGCCAGGCAACGTGTTGAGCGGCAGGTAGTGCAAAGATCAGTCCGGTTCCGTCTTCGATGAGGCGGACAACGTTGGCGATGGTGCGATTGACTTTGCGTTTGGTTTCGCGGATTGGCCACAACCAGGCAGAATCGATGTGGGCGTGGCCGACGGCGGAGAGGCGATGTGCGCCGGGTAGTGCCGGGCGGGCGAGAATCGGTGCGATTACTGTGCGGGCAGCGGCGGCGGTTGCCGGGATGTTGTCCAGATCGATCTGATCGAGGGCGGAGTTCAGCGCGTACAGCGTCTCGTAGTCATCATTGGTGAAGGCGTCTATGCCTTTGGCTTCTAGGAGTTCGTAGAGAACAGTTATGTCAGTGGTGAGATTGACGACGTCGTTGTGGCGGATGACCACATCTGCTTGGGACAACTGATAGGTATCTTGCTGGGATGCGGTGAGCTTGTCGCCGTCGTAGGTGACTTGGAAGGGAAGAACTTCAAGGAGGAGTGGGTTGGCTGCGGCTTCGATGGTGAAGTTGAAGCCGGTGTTAGGAGTTTGCGGAAGTGGTATCCACTGGTTGCGCGGGTTGAGGGCTTTGACTGTGCGGCCGTGAGAGTCACGTACGAGGCCTTCGCTTTGGAATCCGGCGGAGTGGTCAGCCCAGCCAAGGTTGATCCGTGCCTCAATCGTGTCACCTGCAGGGACGTTTTCTGGGGTGGTTCCGTTGACCTTGAACCAGACGGTTTGCCACGGCTTCCCCCAAGTTTCACCAACGTGCAGTGGGGTAAATTGGGCAGACGACGGCGGGACTGCTGGTTCGCCGATAACTGTTTGGCCATCTACTGTTTCATCAGGGACGCGCCACGTTTCTACGTGTAGTTGAGAGACTGGGGTGTATTGTGCTCGCGCGATCCGCTCGTTAAGCGTGCGCTTGATACGAGTGAGAAGTAGTCCGGCGTCCATAGCAACCTTTCAGTTGAGAGCATCATTGTTCCCGATGTATATTCAGATTAATGACTAAACCGATTTAGAGCAAGTCTTCATATCGATTGGGCAAAAACGCTGAGGTTAGTGTCCGATACGGCTATGATATAAAAAGTTACTAATGAGCGTTACAAAGCCAAAAGGTAGGTTATGAGTAGAAAAACAATCAAGGATATTGCGCAAGAAGCAGGGGTCTCAATCACTGCCGTATCCTTCGCCCTCAATAACCGTCCCGGTATCTCCGAACAAACCCGCGAACGTATCCTCGACATCGCGAACAAAATGGATTGGGTGCCGAACTCTCGCGCTCAATCACTTTCCCTCGCTAAAGCCGACGCGGTAGGGCTCTTCATCGCCCGCCAACCAGATTCCTACACATCCGAACGATTCTTCTTTAACTTCATTGTCGGCCTGCAAGAAACACTCACCCAACATAACTACGATCTGGTATTCCATACCGGCCCAGATCTAGAAGCCGAAATAGCTACCTATCGCACGTGGTGGGCACAAGGACGAGTCGACGGCGTCGTCGTCGTTGATCCGATCGACGGCGATCCGCGAATCGAGATTCTTAACGAAATTGGACTGCCAGCCGTCGTCGTCGGAAATGACGTCCCCAACACCGCCTCCATTATTGGCGATGAAGCCGCAATCGTCACCACGCTCGCTGATCACCTCTATGACCAAGGCGCCCGAACCATCGGATACGTTACTGGTATTCCAAGCCTTATTCACACGCAAGAACGTATCCGAGCGCTCGAAAACTATGCTCGTGAACGTGGCCTTACCGCACTAGTTGCCAGTGGAACAAATGCAACCGAAGAAGCGGGACGCAACGCTATCGCGGAGCTTCTCGATGGCAGCACTGAACCCGACGCTATTATTTTCGATAATGAAATCCTCGCACTAGGTGGATTTAATGCACTTCGGGCCGCTGGCAAAGACATCGGTCGCGATGTGCTCATCTGTTCGTGCGAAGACTCCCCGCTGTGCCGGATCGTGACCCCGGCAATAACCGTTATCAACCGTGAACCAGCGGCCATTGGACGCCAAGCCGCAGCGCTTCTACTGGACGTCCTCAACGGCAAAAAGCCACGTCTTGAGAAACAAGAACCGGCTGACATTATCATTCGCGAATCAACACGCAAACTCCCACAGGTAGACGAAGGGGTCTCAAAATGAGCATTTTGATCGTTGGTGAAGCCGTCATCGACATTATCAAACGCACTGACGGAACTATTGAAGAACACCCGGGTGGTAGTCCGGCAAATGTTGCTATCGGTGTCAGTCGGCTCGGTATTCCAGCCCACCTTTTGACGATGGTTGGAGACGATGCGCACGGGAAGATCGTTGAACAATGGTTAGCTGACGACGACGTTGTCACTACTACTGTCGAAACTGAACGTACCGCAACCGCTCTTGCTACCCTCGATGAGACAGGTGCAAGTACCTATACTTTCGATATGACGTGGGATTTAGACGGATTTGAGCCTGATCTTCAGGACGTTGATCATGTCCATACTGGTTCTATTGCTGCTTTTATTGAGCCGGGAGCTCAGGACGTAGCACGAATTGTTGCACAGGCACGCGACCATGCCACGATCAGCTACGATCCTAATATTCGGCCGGCACTTATAGATGATATGGCGAAGGTTCGAGAGCACGTGTTGAGCCTAGTAGCGCAGGCTGATGTGGTGAAATGTTCTGATGAAGACCTCGCGTATTTATTTGAGCGTGATGCATTAAGCCAAGATGACGCGATTGACGTGGCACGCACATGGATCGCGCGAGGTCGTGAATCTGGCCATGGTCCGCTATTGGTTGCTGTGACTGCCGGAAAAGATGGTGTTATTGCCGTAAACGCAGCAGGTGAATATGTCCATGTGGCGGCAGATCCGCAGGTGAAAGTTGTGGATACGGTAGGTGCGGGAGATTCCTTCATGGGTGCACTCGTCTACCAGTTAGCTAACCGTGGATTGACTGGTAAACGTGAAGAAATCGCAAAAATCGATCGCGATACTATGCGAGATATTGCGGTATTTGCGGCGCGGGTTGCTGATATTACCGTTTCGCGTGCGGGAGCCAATCCACCGCGACTCGAAGAACTCTAACTCAAAAGTCGCCGCGGGATTCTTCTCGCGGCGACTTTTGAGTTAGAAATAATAACGTTAGTTTCGTGGCGTATTCGCCAATGCACCAGCAAAGCATGGGGTAAGACCAAGCTCTGGCATAAGGACGCATTGAGCTGCGTGATAGACGTCCGGCTTGCCTGGCCAAGTTATTCCAGACGGTGTGTTGTTCTGATCTAACTCGTGAATCCAACGGCCCGGGGCTTCGATGAGATGTGTCTTGGCATAATCGAGGAAGGTTTCGAACCATAGATGCATCTCGGTGAGCTTATCTGCGTCTCCGGCCTGCTCTGCATAGGTAGCAAATGCGGATGCTGCACCTATTCCCTCACAGATAGTCCAGTGCATTCGTTCGTGAACGACTGGTTCGCCGTCGAAATCAGTTGTGTAGACAATTCCGGGTGCGCCGTCCGCATCCCAGCCATCAGCCAACGCCGTCGTGAATAATGAATAAGCAGCTGCCGGGAGCTGGTCAACAAATTCTTGTACCTCTGGTGAAATCTCGCCGGACAAGCGATTTACTGCCGCCCAAAAATGAAGTGCCAACCGGGCCCATTCAATTCCGTGGCCGGGAGTGAGCCCAAAGGGGCGGAACGGATCAGCCGGACGATCTCGATTGAACTCCGGAAGCAACTGCCAAGTGGAATCAAAATGTTCAGGAATCCGCCAGCCAATTTTATCGGCTTCGCCCAACACGAAAGATAGGATCGACGCCGACTTAGCTAACCATCGTGGATCTGACGTAGCGTCCCATGCTGCTAGTGATGCTTCGAGGGTATGCATGTTTGCATTCGCCCCGCGATAACTATCTGTCTGGGTAAAGTCGCGGTTCCAAGACTCGCGAGCCAGCCCATACTCTGGCTCCCAGAAATGTTTTTCGTGAGCGTCTAGAGCTAACTCATATAGTTCACGAGCGCCCGTTAAACCAGCCTGAATGCCCGAACTAGCAGCGAGAAGAACAAATGCGTGAGCATAGGCGGCTTTGCGTTCGCCGTCGGCTCCTAATGGTTCATTGGTGTCGTAACGTAATGTGGTGAAAAACCCGCCGAATTGTGCATCATAGAAGTGGGTGCGCAGACAATCAATTCCGTGTTGAGCGAAAGCACGGGCTGAATCATCGCCTTTGAGTGTAGCAAGGCAAAAAACGTGCGTCATGCGGCAGTTAATCCAGAGCTGGAGGCCGGCATCCGGATCAGCTTCGCCAGTTGCGTCAAGAGTGGAAAAACCATGCTCGCACCGGGAATGGCGAGCAAAATCAACCAATGCATCAAATTCCTGGGTAAGCCAGGTCTGTGTTGTTTCGTCAATAACCATGAGACTTCCTTGTCAACCAAGTAGTTAAATAAGCCAGTAGGTAGAACGCCCTCAGGAATTCTAGACTGCTAGTTAGAGCCTAACAAAAACGGTTTAGTTAAGCTAGGGTAATCGGTCGTAAAGCCGTATTTCTGATAAAATCAATTAAGATATTTCGCTGATTTTATTAGTAATGTAGGCAAGCGAGCTTATTTTATTATGCTGTCAGGTTTACAGTGAAGGATAAGTATGAAGAAAATTGTTGCGGGAGTATGCGTACTAGCATTTTCAATTGCAGGTTTAGCTGGGTGTTCTCAAAGTCCAGACAAAGCAGCCGTTAAAGATAAGTTTTACAACAAGTTTGTTGAAGACGTGCCGTCTGGCGAGCTGAGCAAAGAACAGATCAATGATCTTGGGCATTGTCTAGCTGATGGAATTTTTGATCAGCTAAATGACCAGCAGATTAAAGAATTTGATAAAGCTTTAGACAAGGAAAAAATTGACAAGAACGACCTTCCAAAAGGCACGGAAGACGTGTTTCTAAAAACTTCTAATGACTGTGTTAAGAAGATCGTCATGGGTGATAAGTAACCCTTGATACCCAGCTAAAATCAGGCTTTGTGTAGTGTGCCCCTAGAGCTCGGCTCTAGGGGCACACTACACAATCATAGATACGTTTACCAAAGTAAGTATGCTGAGGAAACGAGAGTTAAAAAAATAATGCTGTGGTCGAATGTTTGCTGACTAAAATATTTTATACTTTTTGTTCCTACTAAAGATCCAATAATAACAAAAGGAACTAAATAAGGAAGTATACTAAGCGTCGGACCTCTGAGAAGACCTAATCCCAGAGTAAAGGGTAATTTCATCATATTTACTAAGAAAAAGAACCATGCTTGTGTTCCTAAAAATTCTGCAATGTGATAACCAGATGCGATGAAATATAACGACATTACCGGACCACCAGAATTTGCTGTCATTGTTGTGAAACCCGCGAGGGAGCCGTAAAACCATCGTGCTCGCGGAGATGTGCAATGGTGAGAAGTTTGATCGGGTCGATAGTACTTAAGACATATTGTTAATAGCACTAAACAGATGAGTAGTGCACCGATACCTCGCCGCAATACGACTTCCGGAACGACGGCTAAGAATAGAGCACCACACCCAACGCCAGCGAATACTCCGATAAGAAGCTTGCGTAGAACGGACCAGTCAGCAAACTGCCGCCATGCATGGAGAGCGAAAATATCGCCTACTAGCAGGAGAATTAATAAAGCTGCCGTTGATTCCTTTGCTGGAAGAACAGCTACAAAAATTGCAACAGACACCGTTGTTAAGCCAGGTAATGCCGTTTTAGATACGCCAACGAAAAAACTAGCTATGGCGAGGAAAATCATGCCGGTTATCGAGATGTGCATAGCGTTATTATAATATTTGTATGTGACAAAATATATCCTTGTTCTAAAGTTTGGTTAAATCTAGTAGTGGAGCAGTATTTCATTAGAAAATCGCCGGAAAGTGGATTTAATGGCTGCTGTATAGTTACACTGATAGTGTCACAATAGAACAATAGTTCAGATAAAAATTCCAATGGAGGGCATAATGTCTGTACAAATACCCGCAACGATGCGGGCAGCTGTTTTGCGTGATCCTAAGATCGGATTGCAAGTTGAAACAATTAAAACACCGCATCCGCGAGATGGTGAAGTACTCATAAAAGTAACTGCTTGTGGAATGTGCCATTCAGACCTACACGTCATCGGTGGAAAAATCGCTTTCCCATTGCCGTGTGTCCTTGGGCATGAGGTAACGGGCCAAATTGTTGAGGTTGGGCCAGGCAATGAGCAAACAGGACTTCATGTTGGTCAGAATGTTGCTGGTGCGTTTTTGATGCCATGTGGAAAGTGTGAATACTGCGCTCAAGGTCGAGATGACCTATGTGCGCCTTTTTTTGACATGAACCGTATCAAAGGACAGCTATATGACGGTCATACCCGCCTTTTTGGTCTAGATGACGAACCAATTGCTATGTATTCTATGGGAGCCTTATCCGAATACTGTGTTATTCCATCAACATCGGTTACTACACTCGAAGACGGGATGGATATGGTTGCTGGTTCTATCCTCGGATGTGCGGCGTTGACAGGATATGGAGCTGTCCGTCGTGGCGCTAATTTACAATACGGAGAAACTGTTGCCGTTGTTGCAACTGGAGGAATTGGATCAAACATTATCCAAGTTGCAAAAGCTTTTGGTGCTGCGCAAATTATTGCTATCGACGTCGATGATGAGAAGCTCGAAGCTGCACGTAAGCTCGGTGCAACTGATGTTGTTAACTCAATGAAACGGAACGTACGCGACGAAGTGCTAGCCCTTACTAACAGCCGCGGTGTGGACGTAGCATTCGAAGCACTTGGACGTCCCGAAACTTGGACATCTGCGCTAGATTCACTTCGTGACGGTGGACGTATGGTGCCGATTGGGCTGGGGGCTGGCGTTCAAACAGCGGCCGTGGAAATTAATCGAACTGTCCGTCGCTCGCAATCGATTTTAGGATCGTACGGCGCTCGTACACGTCAAGATTTGCCGACGGTTGTGAAGATGGCTTCTGAAGGTTATATCGATTACCGTCACATTGTGACCCGAAAGTTCTCATTGGATCAGGCCGGTGAAGGATACAAGTTATTGGCGCAGGGCAAGATTCAAGGACGTGCTGTTGTAGATATGTCCTTGTAAGGATAGCGATAATTCAATTAGAGATTTTGTGGTGCATGTTTGCCTTTGTGGTGAACATGCACCACAAAATTAAGTTACATTTGTAAAACTTATCTTTATATTGTTATAGACAATTGAAATGGTTGGACATACAATTAGGGTAATACTTTAGCGGCAATGACGCCGTGAAAGAAAAATGCTCATCTTAGGGCATGCACAGGAAGAGTGTTAAAATGTCGAATAAAACTCTCGGAGTGGGTGTAATATCTCTTGGATGGATGGGGCGCCTACATACCCGTAGCTACAAAGCAATGGCTGAGCGTTATCCGGAACTCGGGGTTGAGATACGCCTGGTTTCAGTATGTGATCCAATAGTTGAAAACCAAGAATTCGCGCTAAAAGCACTTGGATTCTCCAAAGCCGTTGATCATTACATGGATGTTATCAATGACCCAGATGTTGATGTAGTTTCTATCTGTTCTCCAAACTATCTGCATCATGAAATTGCTTTAGCTGCCTGCGCTGCTGGAAAACCATTTTGGATCGAGAAGCCAATGGGAGTATCGAGTAAGCAATCAGCAGAAATAGCACAGGCCGCACAAAAAGCAAATCTCATCACATCGGTTGGGTTCAATTACCGGCACACGCCAGCAATCGAAGAGAGTAGAAAAATTATTGCTGAAGGAAAGCTAGGACAGGTAACAAACGTTCGGTGTTGGTTGATAGCAGACTACGCATCAGCACCAGAAGGGCCGTATACCTGGCGATACGACCGCGCACTAGCCGGAGCGGGAGTCGTGGGCGACCTTATGAGTCACGGTGCGGA
Organism: Arcanobacterium phocae; assembly: GCF_018913465.1. Classification (GTDB taxonomy): domain Bacteria; phylum Actinomycetota; class Actinomycetes; order Actinomycetales; family Actinomycetaceae; genus Arcanobacterium; species Arcanobacterium phocae_A. Next base: position 206,510 of record NZ_JABAPM010000003.1, read on the forward strand.
TCTCATTCAGTATGTACTGAAGGACAGAATCAGTCACGTATCAGCACTTACAGGAACGTTCATTGATCAACGCCCAATTCCAACTAAAGCGGGCGTAGGACATTCAGGCTGGGAAGTTTCCGACGAACTGCATGACGTGGAAAATGAGGATTATGTTGCGGCACTGTTACGCACTGAGAATGGTGCTGTTGGAACAATAGAATCGAGCAGAGTTTCAGTGGGACCTCGTGCTGAATATATTCTTGAAGTCTATGGAACAAATGGTTCTCTGCGTTGGAACTTTGAAAAACTAAACGAACTTGAGGTTTGTATCAACAGTGATAATCCAGAAGCTCACGGATATGTTCGATCTCTTGCAAACCCTTATTTCCCGCACTTTTCACGTTTCCAGCCAGGAGCCGGAACGTCGATGGGCTTCGACGACATGAAAGCAGTTGAGTGCTTTAAGTTCTTGTCTGGAGTTCTAACTGGAAAACAAATTGGACCTTCAGTTGCTGATGGATGGTCAGCGGCCGAAGTTGATGAAGCAGTTGTACGGTCAGCAGCTGACGGCTGTTGGCACGAGGTTGCACAGGTAGTGGGTAAAACAACATTCAACGGGTGAATTCCCGAATCGTCAAACAATAATTCACATACGGATCATCGTAGCTGCAATGTTGGAGCTAACTGATAGACCGAGTCCAACCATCACCAAAGGAGATCTGATGGTCAACAAACATATTAATCAAGTCCAGTTTCAAGGGCTTGGCAAAGACGACCTCAACACTATGGTTAGAAAAACTCCGCCATCTGGCAAGCACAGAGGAATCATAGCCATAGCGGGAATCGCGACGCTCGGTTCCCTGCTATTTGGCTATGACACTGGTGTTATTTCGGGTGCTCTACCATACATGCATATGCCATCGGGTGCGGGTGGCTTAGGATTAACAACTGCCGAAGAAGGAGCAATCGGAGGTGTTCTTACAGTAGGTGCGGCCTTCGGAGCATTATTTGGTGGCCGTCTTTCGGATCGATATGGGCGACGCCACAATATTATTCTGTTGGCAATTCTCTTTTTTATCGGAGCAATGGGAAACACATTTGCACCTAATGTGTGGGTAATGTATCCCTTCCGATTAGTTCTTGGTCTTGCAGTAGGTGGAGCATCAGCCACAGTCCCTGTGTATTTAGCGGAAACAGCACCTAAACGTATTCGGGGAACAATTGTTGCGCTGGATCAATTGATGATTGTGACTGGACAGTTGCTCGCATTTGCGATGAATGCAGGCATTAACTCCGCACATGGTGGCCCACAATTGACGGTAACCGGTGATCCGACAGGTAATATTGAAGCGGGTGCTTACACCTGGGACTCACTCCAAAAAGCCATAGAGCAGGCAACTCATTCAACCGATATGAATGTTATTCGCGATTTTGCCATGCAATTGTCAATACAAGAGGGTAGCGGTAACGGTGCTGCTTGGCGTTGGATGATTGTTTTATGTTCCATTCCGGCAGTGCTGTTATGGATCGGAATGCATTTCATGCCAGAATCGTCCCGTTGGTATGTTCTGCGCACCGATGTATATGCAGCGATTGGGTCGTTGAAAACTGTTCGTGAAGGCGAATCTGATGATTCGATTACTGATGAACTGTATGAGATGGTGGAAAATCGGCAGAAAGATTTGGTGGACAAAAAGAATAAAGGGTTACGAGAAGTCTGGCAAACGCCTTGGTTGCGCAAACTCTTACTGGTAGGTATTTTCTTAGCGATTGTAAACCAGACAACAGGTGTTAACACTGTAATGTACTATGCGCCAAAAGTACTTGGCTACGCAGGAATGGGTACCTCCGCAGCGATTACAGCTCAAGTAGCCAATGGTGTCATGTCAGTTATCGGGTCAGCTTTCGGCCTCATCCTGATTACAAAATTTACCCGACGCCGGATCTTGATCTGGGATGTTACTCTCGTGGGCATCACACTATTGACGATTGCAGGCATATTCCAATTCGCTATTGCTCCCTACATGAATGCTGGTGAAGTGCCACCAGTATGGGCTGCATATGCAATCCTCGGAGTAATGTCCTTCTTCATGCTTGTAGTTCAGTCCTCAAATGGAACCGTTGTGTGGACAATGCTTGGTGAAATGTTCCCAGCATCTGTTCGTGGTGTAATGAATGGTACCGCGGTATTCTGTATGTGGATTGCTAATGCGATAATCACATGGACATTCCCATCCATGATGAATAGCTTCGGTGGTGGCCTGACCTACGCTTTCTACGGGGTTCTTAATCTGATTATTGGAGTTATCTTGTGGAAGATCATGCCAGAAACATCAGGAAAGTCGCTCGAAGAAATCGAAGTGTACATGGAGCAAAAGTACTCTGACTGAATAATCGAAATAGTATGACGCCCCTAAGTATTCCACTTAGGGGCGTCATACTGCTAATGCGCTACCGATTCGTGTGAGAACGAATGTAGAGATCCAAAAATGCGAATGTAGAAGCCGTTACTGCAGCCGCAGTGCCAGCTAGAAAAGCGACAACCGGAGTGTTGGTGGCAACGCCAAGGATAGTCGCAATGAACAACATTGCCAGGACCAGTGTAATTGGAAGAATATTAAGTGCTGGCGTAGATTGCTTCGCAGACTTATCGTTCTGTGAAATTACATGGATTGCAACATCTGCGGGATTGATAGGGGTGTTAGTTAGAATTGTCATTTCCGTCTCCTGCTTCATAATAAAAACTTGGGCTTCGTGGTGCTATCACGCTACGTTCGAGAGCTGCGGTAGCCACATTTGAAATAACGCATGCTCAAACTTCCTTCTGACGTAGGTGTGCGATCACGGGTTGTGAAAAATATTTCTGTAACGTTTCACTTCCGCGCCGCTTTCAGTTTAATTTAAAATTGGACAGAAGTTCAAGATTTGATAGTGTTTGTTAGCTCACTACAGGATATTGTCAGTGACAAAGGTATAGCTCAGTGCGGTGGAATTCTTGTTTACGAGAGACTAGTAATTGCCTAAGAGAAGCAGATTAATCGATTTCGGCAATAAACAATGGAGGGAGAATCTCAGATTCTCCCTCCATTGGGCTACTACATAGATAATCATTTACCGATAGGAAGAGTCCTAGTGTCCGAGGGAAATGACTATCTTAGAAGCTCACCGTGCCAAGGCTTTTAGAGCTTCAAATGACTTTTGAGCGTCAAGTAGGGGACCTTCGCCAGGCGCTGGTTCGCCGTCGATCATGATGTCTTGCTCTAGAACGTAATAGCCATCGAAACCGACTTTATCGAGTTCTGAAACAATGGCAGCGAAATCGATATCGCCCTCACCAATAGGAGCAAACATGCCAGCCTTGACGCCCTGACCCCACGTTAAAGTTCCAGGTAGTAGCTGGTCAGTCATATCCTTGTGAATATCTTTCGCGTGAACGATCTTGACACGATCAGCATACTTTTTCACCAGCTCGACAACGTCAGCGCCACCACAGGCGAGATGGCCTGTATCGAGGCAAAGACCGACCTGTGAGTTATCCAAGACGCGTTCAACTTCGTCTAGGTTTTGCACCATCGTTCCCCAATGAGGATGTAGCGAAGCAGTTACGCCACGAGCTGCAGCTACCTCGGTGATCCGAGACAGATTCGTGAATAGGGTATTCCATCCAGTTTCATCTAGAACTGGGCGAGTATCATATCCATCCTGTCCTGAATCTGCGGCAAGAATTAAGTTAGTTCCACCCGCGACTTCGAACGCATCGAGCTCTCGCTCCACGGCAGGAATCGGATCAACATTAGGATCGTGCATGACTGCTAAGAAAAAGGAACCAACTGGTTCGAGACCATATCCGGACACTGCCTTAGCGCGTGCCTCTGGCTCCTGAGGTAGCCAGCCTTGAGGGCCAAACTCAGTTGCAGTTAGTCCCATTTCTTTCATTTCGGTAAGGACACGTTCTGGCGACAACTGGTATCCCCAATTTGGAACTTCACATACTCCCCAGCTGATGGGTGCTCCTGCAATTTTCATATCAAATTCTCCTTTGAATTTTTGTCATTGTTTTACAGATAAACGATTTTGCCTGTTCTGGCGGACTCTTCAGCGGCTTCAGCGATACGAAGAGCCTTAGCGCCGTCGTCAATAGATGTTGCAGGCTTACGGTTCTCAGAAATAGCTGCGAAGAATTCATTTAGCTCATTGGCATAAGCTTCTTCGTAACGTTCAAGGAAGAAATCGAGATAAACATTCTTCGCATCAGTATGGTCTCCATTAGAGACGCGCACCTGGGTAGATCGCATATTGTCGCCGTTGATCGTCGCTTTATCTCCGAAAACTTCAAGACGCTGATCATAACCAGAGGAACAATGACGTGAATTGGTGATTGTTGCTACTGCACCGTCTGAATTGGTGAGTGTAATTACTGCGCCGTCGAAGTCACCGGTATCAGCCAACTCGGGGTCCAAATTCTGTCCGACGGCGTAGACCGAAACGATATCTCCCAGGAAGAAACGTGCAGTATCGAAGTCGTGGATGGTCATGTCTTTAAAAATGCCTCCAGAAACGGCGATATACTCCTTTGGCGGAGCGGCAGGATCTCGAGAAATAATCGTTACCTGTTCGACTTTACCGACTACCCCGTCTTCAACCATCTTGTGCATTTGAGCGAAGGTAGGGTCAAATCGTCGGTTGAATCCAATCATGGTGGTGTGATCAACATCTTTGAGTGACTCAACCAGTTCCTCAACTTTTGCTGTTTCCATTGCAACTGGTTTTTCACAGAGAGCAGGTTTACCGGCTTTGGCGGCCTTCAAAATGTGCTCAACGTGTAGGGGTGTTGGTGAACAGATAATTACTGCATCCACATCGGGGGCTGTAAAAACATCATCCGCATTAAGAGAATAACGAACTCCATACTTCTCAGCAAGAGGCTTAACCGCAGCCTCTACTGGATCTGCAACAAATGTTAATTGAGCATTTGGGTGTGCCTCTACTGTGCGAGCATGAACATGAGCAATACGCCCGGCTCCCACTAATCCAATTCTAATCATTGTCTTTCCTAACGTCGTTGTCAGTTGTAACTTTATTGTGCAGGGATAAGAATGTCGCGAATGAGCATGTCGAGGTCATTGTCGGCATTAAGGAACTGGCGCAGTGTGCGAACTGTTGGGCCAAACGTTTCAAATTCCTCCAATGTCATCCCGTCCGGTTCGTAGGCTCGGTTGAAATCGGGGATTCTCCGTAGCTGGGTGAGGTAATGCTCATCAACGTCAATGCTCATCTTTTCGATTGGCTCATAATCTGAGTCGTTAATGAGTTTCTGCCAAGAGAACGGTGGAGAAACCACAAGGTCGCCGCCTTGGAATTCACTCCATTGAAGTACATTGCGGAATGCTGCAACAAGCACACGAGCACGGTATCCTCGTTCGTTAAAAATCTTGTATGCGCGCTTGACTGCGGCTACTCCGGCCCACTCCAATGCAGATGGATCCAAGAAAATCTTGTCGCGCTTTACGACGTGCTTAAGCCAATCGTCAAGGCGACCAACCATGATTGTGACAACTGGACTCATCTCTGAGGTGTCATGTCCAGCAGCTTCACGCTTCTCAAGCCCTCGCTGAATGGCAGCGGCAGCTTGAACTGCTTGAGGAACCGAGAAAGACACGGTTACATTGACTGAGACACCGCGTTCAGTTGCCATTTCGATTGCTTCGATTCCGGTCTTTGTTGCTGGAATCTTGACGATGATGTTCTTTGTAAGGTTATGGAACAGTTCGGCTTGGTCAGCAAGTGCGCGAGCGTCACGATGTAAGCGAGGGTCTGTTTGAACGGATAGGCGTCCATCATGACCATGTGTCTTATCGAAAGTTGGCTCCAACAGCTTAGCTGCCTCTACGGACATATCCATGACCGCTTGCCAGCCGATCTGAGATTCGCTCCAGGTTGGGTGATCTTCAGCGATCTTCCGGATGCGGTCAGTCCAAATTTCAGGATGCTTTGCGATGGTTGTATAAGCGATGACAGGATTGCATGTAGCTCCTACGCCACCGTATGAAATTGAGGTTTGCAATTCCTCAAGATCTGAAGAATCGTTCCATAAGACGGTGTCGAACGATTCGCAAGCTGTTAATAGTGGACCTGGTGTGTATTTAGTATCTGACATAGATTGCTCCTCAACTACGCTAAAGTAGGTCACGCAAAATGAGTCAACTCATCGCCACCCTCGTTGGTGACGTATCGTGTGAGATATACGTTACTAACATGGATGGTCTATGTCAAGGATTTGTCCTCTCATGTCATGTGTATATGTATGAGATGTTGGGCAAGATGTGGTGGATGACGCCCATATATGGCTAGTTTGCTGGGTTTACAAGCGGAAACGTCATCTTATATTGTTGTGAGTCGTAAACGTGATTACCATGCTCAATAACTTTCCCTTGAGAGTCATATGCGGTTCGCTGCATGGTAAATAGTGCTGTTTGGGGCTCAATTTGAAGCATGTCTGCCTCAGCTTTACTTGCGTTTTTCGCCCCTAATGTTTGTACTGCCGAAATGGGGACTATTCCTTGATGGCCGAAAGATTCGTAGAGCCCATAGTGGGACAGTTCGGTTAAAGAAGGGGCTATCCTACTCGGAATGATGTTATTTAGGATTGCTAGCGGGTGATCATCAATCCAACGTAGTCGTTGAATGGTAACAAGTTCTTCGTCTGGATCGCAGTTGAGAAAATCAACTTCTTCTTGTGTAGCTAAATGGATTTGATATTTAAGAACTTCTGTTCGCGTGACATGTCCAGCTTTGACAAGGTCGTCATTGAGGGAAGTTAGTGCAAGCTGTCGATGTACGTGAGAAGGGGTGACTCTTGTACCAACGCCGCGCCGTCGGATAAGAAGGCCAGAATCAACGAGCTCTTGAAGTGCGCGACGCGCTGTGGGCCGTGAAATGTTAAGACGTTTGGCCATAGATATCTCATCTTCAAGCAGCTGATTTGGTTGCAGACTACCATTCTTAATTAACTGCGAAATAGGTGCAAGGATTTGCTGATAAAGAGGTTCGGCCGAGTTTCTGTTAAGTACTAAATCGAGCGCGAAAGGCTTGTCAAGAGACGCGTCCTTTTCTTTATCCACCATGAAGACCTCCTTATTGTTTGCACTTTTTATGTAAAGCATAACCTATTTCTGTTATATCACTGATTTTAGCGCCTACAAGCAACGTTTGTAATATTTATGTTAGGACAAGGACTTGACATATGTGAGGTTGGCGATTAAAAATGTGTAGTACGTGAGAAAGGAATCCGCAATGGTGCGTGAAACTCAATATCCGGAAGTAATAACCATGGGACGGTCCGGAGTAGATATATATCCTCTTCAGTCCGGAGTGGGATTAGAAGACGTCGAAACATTTGGCAAATTTCTTGGGGGATCGCCAACTAATGTTGCTGTGGCAGCCGCGCGGATGGGGCATTCTGCAGCTGTGATCTCCGGTGTAGGCGATGATCCTTTTGGAAGATTCGTTCGTATGGAGATGAATCGTCTAGGTGTATCTGACCAGTTTGTAATTACGACTGAAAACTATAAAACACCGGTGACGTTCTGTGAGATATTCCCACCGGATACATTCCCGTTATATTTCTATCGTGAGCCATCAGCACCAGACCTCCAACTTCGGCCACAAGATGTTCCGGTCGACGCAGTCGCTCATGCAAAGGTGTTTCTAGTTTCAGGTACGGGTTTGTCAGATGAACCGTCTCGCTCCGCGCATTGGGAAGCTTTGCGAGCACGTAAAAATACTTCTGGATGGACGATCGCTGATCTTGATTATCGGCCTATGTTCTGGGAAAGTGAAGAAGTTGCACAGCGGGAAATTGGCTCGTTACTCGACTATGTCAATGTTGCTGTCGGAAATAAAGAAGAATGCCGAATTGCTGTTGGTGAAACAGAACCAGATAGAGCTGCAGACGCACTCTTAGAGAGAGGCGTGCAGCTGGCAATTGTTAAGCAAGGTCCAAAAGGCACTCTCGCAAAAACTCGCGATCTTCGTATCGAAGTGCCAGTTACCAAAGTTGACACGCTCAATGGTTTAGGTGCCGGAGATGCTTTTGGTGGTGCCTTGACCCATGCACTAATTGCTGGCTGGGATATTCCGACAGCGATCCATTTTGCGTCGACAGCAGGGGCAATTGTTTCTTCCCGCTTGGAATGCTCTACCGCCATGCCGACGGAAGGTGAAGTTCGTGAATTAATGATCCAGCGTACTGAGACGGCGCCGGTAGTGAAGGAATCGTGATGGTTGCTATTCAAGACATCCTGGATATTAGACTCCATCATCCAGAAGAGATAAAGAAGCGTTTGGCTTCACGAGCTCCAGGACAGTTACCTCAAAATGGTCGGAAGATGATGATCATTGCATGTGATCACCCTGCTCGGGGTGCTTTGGGCGCCGGACAGGATCCGATGTCGATGGCTAATCGTACTGAGCTTCTAGAAAGGTGCATGATAGCTCTGTCTCGGCCAGGCGTTGATGGCTTCTTAGGAACTGCTGATTTAGTTGAAGACCTTACGCTTCTAGGAGCGCTTGAAAACAAGCTTGTTTTTGGGTCAATGAACCGGACTGGTCTTCAGGGGGCAAGCTTTGAAATAGATGACCGTTTTGGATGCTATACGCCAGAAGTGATTGCTGAGGACAATCTAGACGGAGGGAAAACTTTGACTCGCATCTGCTTTGCAGATCCAAGCACTCCACGCACCTTAGCGGCTACTGCACAGGCGGTTAACCAGCTGTCAGCAAATAAAAAAATCGCGATGATAGAGCCATTTGTTTCCAGTTGGAAAGATGGACAACTTGTTAACGATCTCAGCCCAGAAGCAGTCATTAAGTCGATAACTATTGCATCTGCGCTAGGGTCGACGAGTGCATACACCTGGCTCAAATTGCCGTGTGTCCCACAGATGGAGCGCGTGATGGAAAGTACGACTTTGCCATCGCTGATCTTAGGAGGAGAAGTATCTAACGATCCAGAAAATACGTTAAATAGTTGGGGTAAAGCAGTTAAATTGCCAAACGTATGTGGTCTTGTAATTGGTCGATCCCTTCTTTTCCCCTCACACGGGGATGTCCAAACAGCAGTCGACAACGCAGTGGAGTTGCTATGAACGACAATGATAAATATGTACTAGAAGCGGGAAGTACTGAAACCGGTAAATTTGACACCTACATTACAGCCGAAAAAGCTGGATGGGATTTTTCGAGTCTACGAATAGCTCGTCTGCAAAAAGGCGAGTTAGTAACTATTGATACTGACGACGACGAAGTTTTAGTCCTGCCGCTCAACGGAAGTGCAGATGTGGTGGTGGCAAATGAAAAGTATTCGCTTGCCGGACGAGAATCTGTATTTACAGCAGTAACTGATTATATCTACATTCCGCGGCATACTAGCTTCACGATAGTTGCCACTGAGTCCGGTCGGTTCGCGGTACCGGGGGCAAAATCAACGAAGGATTTGCCGGTGCGTTATTGTCCTGCAAGTGATGTCCATTCTGGCATCAGAGGCGCGGGCGTGTGTTCGCGTCAAGTTAATAACTATGCACTAGGCAATGACCTTGAAACATCACATCTGCTTGTTACTGAAGTCCTAACTCCTGGAGGAAATTGGTCATCTTATCCACCACATAAGCATGATGAGCATTCTGACAATGAGCGGATTTTAGAGGAAATCTACTACTTTGAGTTGCGCCCAGGCGGTCCGGAACAAAGAACTGATGGTTTCGGACTTCAGCGAGTTTATTCTTCGCCCGGAAAAGACATTAACGTCTGTACCGAAGTGCGTTCGGGTGACACCGTCGTCGTCCCGCATGGGTATCACGGTCCGTCCGTAGCTGCCCCCGGCCATGATATGTACTATCTCAACGTTATGGCAGGACCTGCAGAGGACTCTGTCTGGATGATGACCGATGATCCAGTCCATACGTGGCAACGTCAATCCTGGGAAGGGGAGGATATTGATCCCCGACTGCCATTCATGCCTGTAACAGAGGAGAAGCTATGAACAACACCGTACGTCTAACAGTTGGACAAGCAACGATCCGATTTCTAGTTAATCAATACGTAGAAGCTGACGGCGTTGAGGAGCGACTTATTGCCGGTGCCTTCGGCATCTTTGGACACGGAAATGTTGCTGGTCTAGGACAAGCTTTATTACAAAATGAAATTGATCCAGACCCCGATGGTGGTTCGATGCCGTATTACATGCCACGCAACGAACAGGGTATGGTCAATGCTGCTGCCGCCTATGCTAAAGCAAAGAACCGTACGCAGACTTTCATGTGTACTTCTTCCATTGGGTCGGGTGCACTTAATATGGTTACTGGAGCTGCGTTAGCAACCACAAACCGGCTTCCAGTGCTTTTGTTCCCGTCTGATCAGTTCGCCAAGCGTATACCTGATCCGGTTCTGCAACAGATAGAGAATGCGCAAACGCTAGACACGTCTGTCAACGATGCATTCCGGCCCGTATCGGTGTTCTTTGATCGAATTAACCGACCCGAACAGTTGTTACCGTCGTTGATGCAAGCAATGCGCGCACTAACAGATCCGGCAGATACTGGTGCAGTCACGATCGCCATGCCGCAGGATGTGCAGGCTGAGGCATTTGATTTCCCGGAAGCCGCATTTGCTAAGCGGGTGTGGCATATTCGCCGTCCTCCAGCGGAAAAGTCACAGCTAGAGCATGCGGCTGAATTAATTCGGCATTCGCAGGCTCCGTTGATTATAGCTGGCGGTGGTGTCATCTATTCGAAGGCTTCGGAAGAATTGCGCGAATTTGCAAGACTTACCGGAATTCCAGTTGCTGACACTCAGGCTGGCAAGGGTGCTATCAATTGTGACCACCCCCAAGCTGTTGGTGGAGTTGGATCAACCGGTGGTGATTCAGCAAACCATTTAGCTGATGAAGCTGATCTCGTCATTGGAATTGGTACGCGTTATTCAGATTTCACCACAGCATCGCGAACGCAGTTTAAGAACCCTGATGTCAAGTTCGTCAACATTAACGTTAAGCCCTTTGACGCAGTAAAGAACGGCGCCGAAATGGTTATTGCAGATGCACGTGAAGCTTTGAGTGGCCTGACTGATTTGCTTGCTGACTATCATGTTTCTACGGAATACGAAAAGCGCATCGCGGAAGAACGGACGGCGTGGCTTAAGGTTGTTGACAGTCTTTACCATATTGGTCATGGCCCATTACCAGCCCAAATTGAAGTATTTGGCGCTCTTAATGAGATGATGAAAGATACTGATGTTCTCATCAATGCTGCCGGATCCATGCCAGGTGACCTACAAGCACTCTGGCAGGCAAAGACGCCAACTCAGTACCATGTTGAATACGCATTCTCGACGATGGGATATGAGATTCCGGCTGGAATTGGTGTCAAAATGGCTTGTCCGGACTCTGAGGTCGTATCGATCGTCGGTGATGGAACGTATCAGATGCTTCCAATGGAGTTAGCAACTGTTGCTCAAGAAGGGCTGAAGGTGATCTATGTTCTGCTAGAGAACCATGGATTTGCTTCTATTGGTGCGCTTTCAGAATCTCGTGGTTCACAGCGTTTCGGTACGCGTTATCGCATGGGTGGCGGCAATCCACATAATCAAGAAGGGGAGCTTATCCCGGTTGATATCGCGAAGAATGCTGAGTCTTGGGGATTAACTGTCTTGCGCGTTTCGTCCATTGATGAGTTCAAGATGGCGTATCGTAAGGCAACCGAAATGACGTCAGCAGTGATGATCTATATCGAGACTGATCTGTATGGGCCAAATCCGCCGTCGTCATCCTACTGGGACGTACCGGTCGCACAAGTTTCACGACTTGAATCAACCCAGCGTGCATACCAGGAATACTGTGAAGGGGTGAAGCATCAAAGGCATTATTTTTAATTGTTAGTTTCTGCTAAATCTCTTCTCCAAAGAGCACGGAGGCCTGCAAATTCACATTGCAGGCCTCCGTTCAAACAATAAGACTTAATTACGCTTTTAATGTACATACAATTTACTTAAATGTGATATGTTTGTAAACAAATGGTTGATGTACTACATAGGAGTGGTTATGGAAATAGTCAAGCATTGGATCGATGGAAAACTATACGAGGGTCGATCAAATAGCTACGCAGATATAGATAATCCAGCAACTGGTGAGGTAATTCGTCGCGTTGCGCTGGCTTCGCAAGATGATCTTAATTATGCCGTTGATGTGGCACGAAAAGCCCAGAAAAAGTGGGCGGCGACGTCGCTAGCCAGACGTGTTGAGATTATGTTTAAAATGCGTCAACTGGTGTTGGATCATCAAGATGAAATTGCGCGTGCAATCGTCGAAGAGCATGGTAAAGATTATTCTGATGCCATCGGTGAAATCCAACGTGGCCGGGAAACACTAGACTTTGCGTGCTCAATAAATACCGCACTCAAAGGGGAATACTCGTATGACGTTTCCCGCGGAGTCGATATCCATACAATCCGTCAGCCACTTGGTGTAGTTGCTGGTGTTTGCCCATTCAATTTCCCAGTCATGGTTCCAATGTGGATGCACCCACTAGCACTAGCCACGGGTAATGCCTTTATCCTCAAACCGGCAACCTCAACTCCTACCGTGTCGCTGATTATCGCGCGCCTTTATCAAGAAGCGGGTCTTCCTGATGGACTGTTTAATGTGGTTTCTGGAACGCGTGAAGTGGTTACGCAGATCCTAGAGCATCCAGGAATTGATGCCATTTCATTCGTAGGTTCAACGCCAGTGGCTCACATTATTCAAGAGGGTGGAATCAAGCATGGTAAACGCGTACAAGCACTTGGTGGTGCAAACAATCACGCAATAATCTTGCCTGATGCTGATCTAGACTTTGTTGCTCAGCATATTTCAGCTGCCGCATTCGGCGCTGCCGGCGAACGATGCATGGCGCTACCTGCAGTTATTACAGTGGGAGGTATCGGTGAGAAGCTTGCACTGAAAGTTAAAGAACATGCCGAAAAAATTAAGGTCGGTATGGGCCTTGACGAGGGAGTCCAGATGGGCCCAGTCATTAGCAAGAATGCTAAGGAACGGATCGTCAAACTCATCACAGATGCAGAAAAGCAGGGTGCGAAGGTTGTCCTTGATGGGCGCGACATCAAAGTTCCAGGCTATGAAAACGGATACTTTGTTGGCCCGACGATTCTTACTGACGTTACATATGACATGGACGTTTATAAGCAAGAAATTTTCGGTCCGGTACTGACCATTAACGACGTCGATACCTACGAAGAAGCAATTAATGTTGTCAATGCACAGCCATTCGGGAATGGTTCAGCTATTTTTACTAATGATGGTGGGATGGCGCGCCGCTTTCAGCTTGATGTTGAAGCCGGAATGGTTGGAGTAAATGTTCCAATTCCAACTCCAGTGGCATACTATTCCTTCGGTGGATGGAAAGAATCTCTCCTCGGCGATCATCATATTCATGGCCCAGAGGGCGTGAATTTCTATACCAAGGCAAAGGCAATTACCAGCCGTTGGCCATCAGAACAAACGTACTCGGCAACTATGTCATTCCAACGCGAAGAATAAGTAATCTCGCAAATCCTAATTCAGTGTGACGCCCGGAAGCTCGGCTCCCGGGCGTCACACTGTTATAGTTCGAAAATTAGTCGCGAATAACCTTCAGTGAGACGTCCTCTGGGTCATCAAATGGGAACATTGGACGGTCAATATGTGAATGGCCAAGGCGCACCAAGTTCTGATCAACTCCGCCCGGGGTGAGAGCTAAAATCCAATCTGCATGTATATCGTGCAAATATGGTTCCAAGTAGCCGATTTTTACAATCACGATATCGGTTTTCTCGGGGTCAAGCCCCAACCGAGCGAATTGTTCGTGCATCGTGTATTGATTACGGCGGCTAGTGACGATCAGTCGTAAGCCGCCAACGGCTAAGACCGCAGTGAGTAACCCCTCTGGATCGTCCAGCAAGTTTTCTACTAGTGCCGTCAGCTCAACTGGCCCCGGTTCCCGGGTATCAACCTTGCCACCAACGTGCACAGTTATTTCCGCGCCGACGCCGGCCGCGGCCGCGTGTGTTACTGCCGCTGGATCGAAGATGGACGCAAGAATAACTGACACCTCACCGTTGATGACCTCAGCGCGAGACAGTACCTCGGAAAGTGCAACGGTGACGTCGTCGGCTCCGCCAGCCCCTGGGTTGTCTCCCGAATCAGAAATAAAGAACGGGCGCGCATCGGACTTTATTGCCTTATCCAGTGCCACATCGAATTCGTCCGTAGGTGCCACAAACTCGAACTCGTGCCGAGCGTCCCAAGCCGAGCGCGCTAGCCGGGATACGCCGTCGTTAAGAATCTCCTGATCGTCGCCGTACGCCGCAAAAGCAGCGCAACAACGTGGCTGATCTGCCCATGCAAAACCAATCCAAAAACTCGCGTCGATAACGCCATCAGTATGGTCCGCAAACTCGGCCACCGCGTCGTACAACCGTGCCGCAGGCTGCATCCGTGTAGAGGTCTTTTCTCCAGGCAACAAAATCGGGACATGGATGAGGGCTTTCTTTGGCCGACCCTTCCCAGAACGAACCCGCTCAACTAAGGTGCGTGCTGCGCGTTCGCGGGTCACCCAAGCATCCTCATGCGGAGCCATCCGATAACAGGTGAGCATGTCAGTTTGGCTAAATAGCTTGCGTGAAACATTGCCATGCAGGTCCATGCAGGCTCCCACCAGAATCTCTGATCCTATCGCCATTCGGATCCCATCGATCAGATACCCTTCGGCGTCGTCAAACCCGGGGACGCTCATTGCGCCATGAATATCGAAGAAAATTGCGTCTAGTGGGCCAGCCTCTGCTAACCGCTCGCAGATTTCGCGCCGCCACGCCAAAAACGTAGGAGCATCAAGCGGGCCACCCGGTAACGCTGCGGCATGCAAGATTGGCACCCATTCGACGTCGTTCGCCCAAGTACGACGCCCACCCACGCCCCATTCCTGGCCGGCCAGATGCTCTGGCACGCGGTCTATTAATGGAATATCGGCACCTGTGATAAACGGATAGCGCTGTAGTAGCTCCTCCCCACGGCGTACAGTGAAATCTGATTCCACAGACAGGTATGGGGTGAATGTTGACGATTCAATATGAATCCCGCAGATAGCAATACGCATCATTCTAAGCTCCTTTGCTTAATGACTATGACGGTGTGAGTTAGTTTGGGTTTGGCGGGCAAGAATAGCCATCCCAATGAGGGGAGCATCTTGTCCGGATAGCGAAGTATCTATGGTGAGGTGTGCGGTTGCCATAGGAAGGCAACGTTGGTAGAGCTCGGAACGGATTCCAGCAATGAGCGTGCGTGTTTGGGAAAGCGAACCTCCGATAATAATTCGTTGAGGATTAAGGAAATTGACTAAGCCAGAAAGAGCCTCGCCGATATAGGCACCAGCATTACGTACTAGAGGTGAAACTGTGTAGTCACCGTTTTGGGTAGCTTCAATAATTTCAGCAACCGTTGTGATGGGCGAGCCGATACTGGCGAGGTGTTGGAGCATGGCGGCACCGGAGGCAACTGTTTCAAGGCATCCAGTATTTCCGCAAGAACAGATCATTGGCTGTGGCGTTTGTACTCGGGTGTGGGTTAATTCGCCCGCAAAACCTTGATATCCGCGGAAAACGATTCCGTCAGCAATCCAACTTGCACCGATACCTGACCCGGCTTTGATGTATATCGAAGATTCGGCTGTTTCGCCACGGCGCGACCATTCGCCGACGGCGGCAGCACGTGCATCATTTTCTATTATTGTTGGGCATCCGGTGGCTTCGTGGAGCAAGTCAACGAGGCCAATGTGGTTCCAGCCAGGCATACGTGCAGCAGCAACGATGTGTCCTTGAGAATTAACAGGGCCTGGTACAGCCGCGCCAACGATTTTTGCAGACGCTATCTGTGGATTGTTGCGATGGAGTTCGGTCCAAGCGTTATATAGCGTTGGAATAACCCGTTCTGGGCCATCACTGATCTCTAACGGAACATCAGTTGCTGCAAGAATCTTTCCAGACAGATTAGCGATTCCGATGCGTGCATGGTGTGATCCTAGTTCGACTACGTCAGCAATATCGTGAAGTGTCGAAATGCGCAGGAGGGCGGCGCGTCGACCGCCAGTAGAAGAAGCAAGCGTAAATTCCTCGATATCGTTTCGCTGAAGTAGGCGTCGCACACTGGCGTGAACAGTAGAGCGTGGAAGCCTAGTTTTCTTGATGATATCGGTGCGAGACAATGGCCCTATAGTGAGGGATTCAAGAACGGCAATGTCGTTTTTGTGAATATCTGCTGTGGACGACGTGCGAGGAGAGACCGGCGTATTAAGAGAGATCGTTTCCATGCGTGTTGCCTTTATATCGAGCTGAGTGAGCAACGTGGCTCCAGTTTTTACTTTTCTCTAGTCTAGCCTAAGTGAACGAAGTTTGGAGAAAATTTAAAAAAAGTGAACGAAGTGTGTGAGCGAATGGTATTGTGTAGATCACAGGTGGTGGAGTATCCCGCCATGTGTATCTCAACGAGGAGACTGACTATGCGTTCATTCAGCCGTGTAGCTAAGATAGCTGCTTTTACCAGCGCGATGTTGCTGATGGCATCGTGCTCTGGACAACCAACTGCTAACAAACCGTCAGACGGCGGTAGCGCACAGCCCACCGGAGAAATCCAAGAGGGCGGAAACGTCACAGTAGCTTTGCGCACACCTACATGGATATTGCCAATTTCTGCACCTGGAAAAACACAAGGAGAAAATGGCATTTTCATCAACATGCTGTACAAGGGATTCTTCGATTACAAGCTTGACGCAGACAACGAATTTAACCTTGACGAGCGTTCCCTTGCCGAAGAACCAAAAGTATCTGATGATGGTCTAACCTATGAGCTGAAAATGAAGCCATCGAAATGGTCTGATGGGGAAGAAATTACTACTCGTGATGTGGAATTCTGGTGGAACATTCTCAACGCGAACAAAGAAGAATGGTCCGGTTACCGCAAGGGAAACTTCCCGGATAACATTGCCGAATTCAAGATTATTGACGATCACACCGTATCGTTCACGACGACCGAAGTATTCAACCCAGGCTGGTTTGTTGATAATCAGCTAGGCTCAGTTCGCCCACTGCCGCAACACGTATGGGGTAAAACCTCCGTCGATGGCGAAATTGGTGATTATGATCGTGACCTAGATGGAGCTAAAGCAATTTTCGCTATGCTGACTGAAGCGTCCAAGGATCTGCAATCATATGCAACTAACCCGCTGTGGAAAGTTGTCAACGGACCATTCCAACTAGATTCTTTCGTGCCAAACGGTGAAGTCAAACTGGTTGCTAACAAACAATACACTGGCAGTGACAAGCCAAAGCTTGACTCGGTAACTTTGCGTCCGTTCACATCTGATGATGCCCAGTTTAATGTTCTGCGTTCTGGTGGCATTGACTACGGTTATATTCCAGCTGGATCGATCAATCAACGGGCTACTATTGAATCGCAAGGATACGTCGTCGAACCTTGGGCGGGATGGTCAATCACCTACATGCCATTCAACTTCGCCAACCCGAAGTCAGGCCCAATTTTCAAGCAAAAGTACGTCCGCCAAGCGATGCAGATGCTAATCGACCAAGAAGCAATCGCTAAAACAGTTTGGGCTGGAACAGCAACCCCGACTTGTGGACCAGTGCCACAAAAGCCAGGGGCAGCTGGATCAACTGAAGGCTGCGCATACAAGTTTGACCCAGCAGGCGCAAAGAAGCTTTTGGAATCGCACGGTTGGAAGATCAATGCCGGCGACGTTTCCATATGTGAAAAGCCAGGTACTGGTGATGGTCAATGTGGTGAAGGTGTAGAAAAGGGTGCACAGCTGCAGTTCAAGATGATTTCGCAGTCTGGATTCCCAGCCACAACTCGCATGATGACGGAAATTAACTCCCGCTTCTCGGAGGTTGGCATCAAGCTCGAGATCCAGGAGGTTCCGGATTCTGTAGCAGTATCGCAAAAGTGTGCACCGGGTGAAGCATGTGATTGGGACTTGTCTTTCTTCGGATCACAATCATCGTGGTACTACCCGGTTTACGCATCAGGAGATCGACTGTTTCAAACGGATGCGCCAGTCAATCTTGGTTCATACTCTAACCCAGAGGCAGACAAGCTGATTGAGGCCACCTTGCGGGCTAAGGACAGCAAAGCATTGAAGGAATACAACGACTTCCTTGCAGAAGATCTACCAGTTTTGTGGATGCCAAATCCAGTAGCGCAAATTTCTGCGTGGAAGAAAGACCTTTACGGAATAGGTCCACAAGATCCAATGCTTGGTATGTTCCCACAAGATTGGGCACATACTAAGTAGCAAATGGAACCGGGTTAGCGGCGCTCGGAACATATCTTAATAACTGTCTCGATTTTGAGTGTGACACGCCGATTCTATGACGGTATGCCGCCGCCAACCCGGTTCTTTTGTGAAAGGAGAACACATGGTCCGCTACATTACGCGCAGACTTATGCAATCGCTGGTTGTGGTTGTTCTCGTGACGATCATAACCTTCACGATTTTGCATATGTTGCCCGGGGGAGCGGCTCGCTCAGCTTTGGGCCTGCAAGCCACCCAGGAACAGCTAGATGCTTACGCGCATCAAATGGGATATGACCGACCGCTTTACGAGCAGTACTTTACGTACCTCAACCAGCTGATCCACGGTGAATTGGGTACTTCGTTTGCCTTGAATATGGATGTGTCCGAAGCTATCGCACAGCGACTACCAAAAACAATGCTTCTCAGCTTTTGTGGTTTAACGTTGGCGGTGGTGATTGCAATTCCGCTTGGTATGCTACAAGCCTGGAAACGTAATCAATGGCCGGACTATCTCATCACAGCTATCGCGTTGCTGATGTACTCCACTCCGCTGTTTTTCATGGGTCTGCTCTTGATCGTGCTGTTCTCGCAAACCTGGCCAATTTTGCCACCCGAAGCGCCTCAGGGATTTACCGTCTCTGAAATGCTGTCCCAATGGCAAGGGCTGATTTTGCCGTCGATCACGTTAGCGATTGTTTCGTTAGCGGCCTATACACGTTATATTCGTTCATCGATGGTGGACAATCTAGAAGAAAACTATATCCGGACTGCTCGAGCTAAAGGATTGTCTGAATCCCGGGTAGTTATTAAACACGCGATGCGCAACTCCTTATTCCCAGTTATCACTTTGCTTGGAATGTCACTTCCGGCACTATTTTCTGGAGGGCTCGTGGTGGAGTCACTCTTTAACTATCCGGGAATGGGATTGATGTATTGGCAGGCGGCCCAGGGACGTGACTATCCAATCTTGTTGGCCGTAACCACAATTATTTCGATAGCAACTGTGATTGGTGCTCTCTTAGCAGACATCATGTACGCAGTGGCTGATCCGAGAGTGCGCTATGGGGGAGGTGATGCGTGATGAGCGTTAAGAAACGCAACAGCTTATTCCGACAAGGAGCTGAGGTCTTTGTATCGAATCGGTTGGCCGTCGTAGGATTGTCAATTCTTATCGCATTTACGCTGTTTTCTTTCGTTGGTCCCTATATTTGGGTAACTGAGCAGCAATACTCATCTTTATCGGATGCTTACTTACCGATTTCTGGCGAGCATCCGTTAGGAACTGATGGCGTTGGTTTCGATCAGGTAGGCCGGTTAATGGAAGGCGGCCAAACGTCGATTATTATCGGTTTAGCTGCGGGTATTTTGGCGACGACGATTGGCACAATTTGGGGCGCAATTGCGGGCTTTGTTGGCGGCTGGGTCGATGCAGCAATGATGCGAATCGTGGATGCAATGATGGCGGTTCCAGCATTGTTCCTCTTTATTTTGATTGCGTCTGTCATTACCCCTAATGTTCCATTATTGGTATTAACAATTGGTGCGTTCGCCTGGTTGAATCCGGCTCGTTTAATTCGTGGCGAATCCTTGGCTTTACGATCTCGCGAATATATTACGGCAATGCGAGGCATGGGTGGTTCTCCGATGCGTGCTGTGCGGACCCACATTGTGCGTAATGCTATTGGAACGGTCATTGTTAATGCGACTTTCCAGGTTGCTGACGCAATTTTATATGTCGCTTACTTATCATTCTTAGGGCTTGGAGTTCCACCGCCGGCAGCCAACTGGGGAGGCATGCTGTCCACCGGTATGAACGAGGTTTATAACGGGCATTGGTGGTTGTTGTATCCACCCGGAATCATGATCATTTTGCTGGTTGTGGCTTTCAATTTTGTTGGTGACGGTTTGCGTGATGCGTTCGAAGTTCGGCTTCGGACCCGTTAGGAGTAATCATGACTACAGAACCATTGCTATCTATTGATGATCTCAATGTGACAATCAAGCTTCGCAAGGGACAGGTCACTCCATTGCGCGGCGTGAGCCTCGATGTTATGCCGGGGGAGACACTAGGCATAGTTGGTGAATCGGGCTGTGGCAAAACGATGACCGCGCTGTCCATCATGGGCTTATTGCCGCAGATGGGGCAGGTATCGAGTGGCAAGATTACCTTCAACGGCCGGAACTTGACGGCACTGGACCAAAAGGATGCGCGCCGGGTACGAGGCCTGGAAATCGGCATGATTTTCCAGGACCCGCTGACCAGCTTGAATCCGACGATGAAGATCGGGGATCAAGTTGCCGAACCGTTACGTGTGCATCGCGGAGTATCGAAGGCTGAAGGCCGACAAGCTGCTATCGATGTGTTACGTAAAGTTGGTATGCCACGTCCGGAAGCAATAGTCAACGATTATCCGCATCAGCTATCTGGAGGTATGCGGCAGCGTGTGATGATCGCGATGGCATTGATTTGCCAGCCAGCGTTGTTGATCGCAGACGAACCGACGACGGCGTTGGACGTAATGATTCAACGCCAGATACTGGATTTGTTGGATTCGTTGAAGAAGGAATTCAACACCTCAGTTATTTTGGTAACCCACGATTTGGGAGTGGTCGCCGGACGTGCAGACCGGGTTGCAGTGATGTATGCCGGTAAAGTTGTAGAGATTGGTGCGACGGCTGAAATTTTCGCCCATCCACAACACCAATACACGCGGTCATTGATGGCGGCTTTGCCGGAGAATACAAAGGATACTCGGCAAGAGCTATACACAATTCCTGGGATGCCGCCGTCGTTAAGGGAAACGCTGGTAGGGTGCCCGTTCGCACCCCGGTGTCCTCGCACGATTGAAAAATGCCATACGGAAACCCCGCAGTTAGTGATGACAGCGGTCAACGGGATGACACATTCTCATTCGTGTTGGAATCCGGCGGGTGCCCCACTTGAGCGTCCAACGTCATTACGAAAAATGCGTGATGTCACAAGTCAACCTATCATGTGTTCGGTAAAAGACGTATCAAAGCTCTACCCAGCAATGGGTGGCAAATTATTCCGCCGAAGAATCGGATCTGTCCATGCGGTATCTCATGTTTCTCTGGATGTCCACGAAGGGGAAACTCTTGGAATCGTGGGAGAATCAGGATGTGGCAAGTCAACTTTAGGGCGGATTATTTCAGCTCTTGAGCCGGCCAGCGAGGGACGCATTGTGATTAATGGTCGGGATATTGCGCAGGCTTCACGCAGTGAGTTGAAGAAACTCCGGCGCAACGTCCAGATGATGTTCCAGGATTCGTTTGCTGCTATGGATCCACGCATGCGGGTGGATGAAATTTTGACTGAGCCGTTAAAAATACAGCGAATGGGCTCTGCAGCTGAGCAACAAGAGCGCGCCGATACTTTGGTGGGAAAGATTGGAATTGAACAAGATGCCATGTGGAAATATCCGCATGAGTTTTCGGGTGGTCAGCTACAACGTATTGGCTTAGCGCGTTCGCTGATGATGGAACCACGGCTGATTGTTTGTGATGAGCCGGTGTCAGCTCTTGACGTATCGGTTCAAGCCCAAGTACTGAATGTGATGCGGCGACTGCAAGAAGAGCATTCACTTACCTACATTTTCATCTCTCACGATTTGTCAGTAGTGAAATATATTTCTGACCGAATCGCGGTGATGTACTTGGGTAAAATCGTGGAGATAGGGCCGGCTGCCGACATTGTGAGCTCGCCAAAACATCCTTATACGCAGGCTTTGATCGAAGCAATTCCAGTTGCCGATCCGGCGCATAAAGCAAAAGAAATAGTCCATTTGACGGGCGAACCGGCATCGGCAGTTAATCCGCCGGAAGGTTGCCGGTTTAAGAATCGGTGTCCGTTCGCTACTGAATTATGTGACACAGAACCGCTCTTGACTGACGGCTTCCACCAAGTTGCTTGCCACTATCCGTTGCGGTGAGTGCGATGACTATAAAAATAGGTGCGGATATTGGCGGAACCACCATGGCTGTCGCCCAAGTGACTGACGATGGACAGATTCTTGATCGGATAGAAATTCCGAGTCCAGCCCGTGAATCTGGTTTTGCTGTTGTACGGGAGCTGAAGCAGATTGTCTCATCCCGTTGGCCGCAGGCGACATCTGTAGGAATCGGGGCGGCAGGCGTGATTGATGCCGAAGGTAATATTCTTACTGCCTCCGATTCTTTCCGCAACTGGGCAGGGTTTGCATTACGTGCACAAGTACAGTGTGCGTTAGAAATCCCGGTAGGTGTAGAAAATGATGTCAATGCATTCTTGTTAGGTGAGACGTTATGTGGGACCGTTGCTGGCGAAACTGACTGTTTAGGAGTCATGTTAGGTACCGGTGTCGGTGGAGCAATTATGCTCGATGGAAAGATCCTTCACGGTCCGCGGGGAGCCGCGGCTGAAATAGGACACATGCCTGGCTTTGGTTCACTTCCGTGTACCTGCGGTGGTAGTGGACATGTGGAGACGACGTCGTCGGGTCGCTCAATCGCTCGGTTATACTCCCAAGCCACTGGCAACAAGGTGACTTCTGCTCGAGAAGTCTCGCAGGCAGCACAACAAGGCGACCAGATCGCCGTCGAGACCCTTGTAAATGCCGGACGATATGTTGCGCTCGCGATTATCCAAACCGCAACTATTCTTGATCTAGATTCGGTTGTGGTTGGTGGTGGGGTGACTCGTGATTGGGAGTATCTCTCCGTTGGTTTTGCCGATGTTATAGACCAAAACCCATTGGTTTCGGGGACACAGCTAGTTATCCATAAATCTATTCTTGGAGGAGACGCTGTTCTTATTGGTGCAGCGCGGAAGGGAGCCGAGTTGTGCTGAACTTCGACGAACGTGTGGGCAGCCGACAGGACGTATCGTATCCGCCCACGCCAGTACCACAGTGGTATCGGGACGCTAAAGTTGGGCTGATGATCCATTGGGGAATCTATTCGATTCCGGCATGGGCGGTTACAAGTGATGAACATTTTTCCCCAGCTGAAGAATATGCTTTTCATCGCTATGCGGAATGGTACGGAAATACAGTACGTATTCCCGGATCACCAACAGCGTTGCTTCATCGGGCGCGGTACGGTCAACGTTCCTATGAAGATTTGGTGGATATCTGGCAGATTCGTGACGGTGCAGTAGCAAACATGGTGAATCTAGCTGTGCGTGCCGGAGCGCGTTATGTTGTTCCAACTACGAAACATCACGATGGGCTGTGTTTGTGGAACACACAGACGACGGATTTTTCTACTGTTAAACGAGGTCCCGGCGTCGATATTATTGGTCAATACGGACAGGCGGTACGCCAGGCTGGGCTCCGGCTGGGACTGTATTTTTCCGGTGCACTAGATTGGCACGCTAGTAATTTCGGTCCGATTACTTCTGATGAGGAGCTGTTCGCATTCCGGCGTAACGATCCGGACTTTGCACAATACGCGGCCACCCAACTTCGTGAACTTATTGATATTTACCATCCGGACTATATTTGGAATGATATTGATTGGCCAGATGGTGGAAAGGGACCCGAACCATACAGTTTATCTGCGTTGTTTACGCAATATTTTCAGACTGTTCCAAACGGGGTAATAAATGACCGATGGGGAGTGCCAGCTCAAGGTGTGCTAACCCGTGAATATCGTGATGTTTCAGGGGTGATGGACCGACCATGGGAAGCTGTGCGCGGACTAGGTAAGTCTTTTGGCTACAATGCAGATGAAGATGAATCTGTAATATTCAGTGGCCCAGATTTGGTGCGATATCTGGTGGATGTGGTTGCAAAGAACGGCAATTTACTGATCAATATCGGGCCCAAGGCAGATGGAACGGTACCTGATATTCAGCAGCAATCGCTGGAATATATGGGGCAATGGTTACGTGTTTTTGGTGAGGGTATCTACGGGACGCGGCCGTGGGGTCCGGGATTGCTTGACGGCTGTTATTTCACCTGTTCAACTGGAGCTGATGACGTGGTCTATGCACTGTACGAGCCGGACCGCGAGGTAGTGTTACCAGAAAAGCTACGGAATCGAAAAATAATTCCACTCGAGAGTGGTGATGGTATGCAGTGGCCTATTGTTGTGGCGAAGTTGGTGGATTAACTTGGGACTATATCGTGCTGGTTGTTACGTCGTCGTAAGAGATGCCATACAATCGTGATGAAAACCATCGCAGGAGGAAAGATGCTTGAGGTTATCGCATTAAATGCGCACGATGCGCTCGCGGCTGCTCAAGGTGGAGCAGATCGAATCGAACTGGTTGGCACAATGGACCAAGACGGATTATCAGCAACGGTTGAACAGGTGCGGCACATTCGCGAAGTATCTGATATTCCTATTCGTGCAATGGTGCGCGATCAAGCTGGTTTCATGCCTGGGAGCAAAGAAACGCTTGCTGCTACTGCTCGAGAACTTGTGCAGGCTGGGGTAGAAGCGCTTGTTGTTGGCTGGGTTCGAGACGGCCAACTAGATACAAAAACCTTGCAGGAGGTTCTCGCTGATGTTCCTGGATGTGAATTAACGATCCATCGCGCGGTAGACAATGTGGCAGATTATGCTGCTGGCTGGCATCAGATTCTGAGCCTGTCTCACGTGACAAGTGTGCTCACTGCTGGCTCGGCAACGGGAGTTACTGCTGGTATGGATAACCTGCTATCACAAGCGGTGAATCCGCAGGCGCGGGAGCTTATGATGGTCGGTGGTGGACTGCATCTCGAGCATCTCCCAGCTTTGAGAGACGCAGGTATCCATAAGTTCCATGTTGGTTCTGCAGTGCGTGGCGGTAGTTTTGTGAATCCAATCGATCCGCGACTAGTCGAATCTTGGGCGGTAGCGACGGGTGTTTTATAATAGACCTATGCCAGTTGAACAATCCGCAATTCACGTTGTTACGATCGCCTACAATCCGGGGCCAGAATTGGATGCGATGGTTTTCTCGCTTCTGGAAGCTGGCCGGCAGGTAGACGATGCAAGTGGTGATCTTGGAGTCTCGCTGACGATTGTGGATAACGGTGCCGAGACCGAGCGGGTTGATGCGCTCGCGGAACAATATCGGGATCAGTTGCAGGTTCGCGTGCTACGCCCTGGAGAGAATCTCGGGTATGGCCGAGCCGCAAATTTAGGTCTCGACGACGTAGTCGAACCGTGGGTCTGTGTTGCTAATCCAGATACGGTTTTTAAACCTGGTGCATTAGCAGCGATGGTTGCCGCTGGGCAACGCTGGCCGCAAGCAGGAATTTTCGGTCCGCAGCTTTTAGAAAGCAATGGAAACGTTTACCCTTCGGCACGTGCTTTGCCAAGTATTCGCAACGGGATCGGGCATGCTGTTTTCGCGCATCTATGGCCACATAATCCATGGACGAAGGCATATCATGGCTCGACAACCGGAGAGCATGTGACCGGGTGGCTCTCTGGGGCGTGCCTAGTTATCCGAGCCTCGGTCTGGCGTGAAATCGGCGGTTTCGATCCGCGTTTCTTCATGTTCTTTGAGGACGTCGATTTGGGCAGGCGTGCTGGTGAAGCTGGATACGCTAGCGTGTATGTTCCCTCCGCCGTCGTCGTCCACGAACAAGGCGCTTCCTGGAAAGCACGTCCGGCACGAATGATACGTGCCCACCACGAATCTGCTAAACAGTATCTTGCTGGGGCGTATCCGGGAATGAAGTTCGCTCCACTCCGAGGTGTGCTGGGACTAGGCTTGGATATGCGTGCGTGGTGGCAAACGCGTGATAACGAATAGTTATGTGAAATTTTGTGCACAAACCAACGTTGTCAATGCTGACAATTCTCATTACTTAGCGACAGTTAAGATTTATTTGCACTGAAGGGTTATTCTTCAAAAGTATTCATATCAAAGGGGATAATTGCGCTATGAAACATACAATGTTACAACGCGAAGTAATCGCACATCGTGGTCTTAACCATCGTGCACCGGAAAATACGCTTGCTGCGTTCCGTCTTGCGGCTGAAAGTGGCTGCAAGTGGTTTGAAACCGACGTCGACATTATGGCAGACGGTACACCAATTATTCTGCACGATACCTTGTTAGATCGCACCACCAACAAATCAGGTTATTTCTACGATCTTACTGCTAAGGATCTGCCGAGCATCGATGCTGGCTCTTGGTTCTCGTCTGAATATGCTGGCGAGCCAATGCCAACGCTTCATCAACTCGTAGATTTGATGAACGAAACCGGCATGAACGCCAACATTGAGCTCAAGTCTAATGAGCGCGGCAAGGCCATGTCGCTTCAGATGATCGAGAATACGCTAGCAGAACTGGACCGCCTCGATCCAGAGCGTGAGATTATCATTTCGTCGTTCAACCACCTGCTTCTCCACCACGTACATGAAATGCGCCCAGATATTCCGATCGGTGCATTGTTCGTTGTTGATAACCTGTGGCCAGACTGGAAGTCCATCTTGGAACTCGTAGGAGCCTCCTACATCCATCCAGAGGATGCAAAGCTTACTCCAGAGCTCATCTCCCAATTCCGAGAAGCTGGATACGGCGTAAACGTCTGGACTGTCAATGGAAAAGACCGCGCAAACGAACTGTTCAACTGGGGTGCGACCGGAGTCTTTACCGACATCGCAGATGAATTCTTGAAGTAACCATCCACCTATATCTCACCGTTATAACGCCTATCAGGAGCAGGAAGGCAGTATACCTTCCCGCTCCTGACTGGTTCTAGTACTTGATATTTCGTCAAATTTGATATTAGTGGCGATGACGCTACTAACCAAAACAGAAAGTGAAAAATAATGACAGAAAGCGTAACGTCATCTGGACGTTTGCCTAAGTTCCTACAGCGAGGCAAAATCGGTGCGTTCTTGACTATCGTCCTGACTGGCCAGCTGGTATATGTTTCGTTCGAAGCGTTTAAAGGCGCGTTGCTTCTGCCTTTGTCCGAGTCGCTCGGAATTAGTATCGACCAATTCGGTATTTTATTCGGCTGGATTGGCATTGCGATGTTCTTCTATGTGCCAGCGGGCTGGGTGAACAATCGTTTCACTATTCGTTCAATCCTGATTGCATTCGCTGGGTGGCGTCTTGTCACATTCCTTATTTTGTACTTGGTACCAGGTATTCCATTTAAGGCTATGGTTGTTATTGCAGCTAGCTGGGGCATCTGGGATGCAATCGGCTGGCCAGCAGTGGTTAATGGCGTCGTATTTATCGCAAAAGACGAAGATATTAAGGGCCGTGGTTTAGCAATGGGTCTGCTTGAAACCATTCGCCGCGCACTCGAATTTGCTATGAACGCAGTTATCTTGGTGTTCATTGGACTGTATCCAGATAATGCAGTCAGCATTATGAAGGGCTTCGGAATTGGATATGCCCTTTTACTCATCCCGATCATTATTGCTCTGCTTCGCTACGTACCAAAGAACGCAATTGCTAAGAGTGTTCAGATCAGCGATAAGAAGGCTGGTAAGAATGTCGCTGCGCTAGCGGGTCTGATCAACGTATTGCTTAAGCCACGCGTGTGGATGGCAGGCATGGCAGCTATGTGTCTGTACTGGACGTACGTCAACCTCATCTACCTGTCGGCGCCATACATCAAGCTGGTATTCAACGCTTCGGATGCTGTTGCGGGTGCTTTCGGTATTTTCAATACTGGTCTTATTGGCGTGTTTGCTGGTCTTATTTCAGGTATCGTTGCGGACTATGTCTTTAAGTCCTCGACAGTCATGCTGGGTGTATCTTTGGCGGTGACTGCGGGTGGCGCATTCACCGTGTCGTTGTTGCCGGCTGGTTCCCATTCGATGTGGCTAGCTATGGTTCTGCTGATGATCATGGCTATCGGAATCTTTATGGGTAAGGCTGTTATTCTTGCTCCGATCGCGGAGCTCCATCTGCCTGAACATATTTCTGGTTCGGCTATGTCGGTCGGTTCATTTGCGGCTTTCGCCTCAGTGCTCTGGGCGCACCGAATGACTGCAGGTTTGGTGGAAGCCCACAAGGCGGATCCATACGTCGGTTACCAGCAGATCTTGTGGATCACGGTATTGGTAGCAGCGGTCGGTGCTGCCTGCGCGATCGTTTTGGCGATTGTTAACAATCGCCTAGAGAAGGCTGGAAAGCTGGATATTGCTGGCGACAACGAAATCCTCGCTGTTGCAGCTGAGGTTGAAGACTAGTCTTCGCTCAGACATAAAATAATCCGCATCTAGCGGGAATCGGGTTTGCCGTTCCTACTAGATGCGGATTATTAATTTAGTTAGTTTTACTGGCCATTCTTTGCGTACTTAGCTTCGACGGCATCTTTTGCTGGACGCCACCATGCTTCGTTGGCCTTGTACCATTCGATGGTGTTGTGCAGGCCGTCAGCGAAGTTCTTAAACGACGGCTGCCATCCGGTTTCTTCAACGAGCTTGGAATTATCGATAGCATAACGCTGATCGTGTCCGGGGCGATCATTGACGTGATCGAAGTCGTTAGCGTCGCGGCCGAATTCTTCCAGAATCATCTGAGTGACTTGGAGATTGTTGAGTTCGCCGTCGGCACCAATCAAGTAGGTTTCGCCGAGGCGACCCTTGTTAATAATCGCCCAGACAGCAGTGTTGTGGTCACGCACATGGATCCAGTCGCGGATCTGCTCGCCCGTGCCGTAAATGCGGGGACGAATGCCGTCCATCAGGTTGGTGACGGTACGTGGAATGAATTTTTCAATGTGTTGGTATGGGCCATAGTTGTTCGAGCAGTTGGAGATCGTTGCTTCGATCCCAAAGGAGCGTACCCAGGCGCGCACAAGGTGATCTGACGCAGCTTTTGATGACGAGTATGGGCTTGATGGCACGTAGGGGTCACCCGGCTGGAAACGGCGTGGTTCGCCGATCTCAAGGTCGCCATAGACTTCGTCAGTGGAGATGTGGTGGAACCGGGTGCCGTGACGGCGAACGGCTTCGAGGAGTTCGAACGTGCCCACAATATTGGAGCGGATGAACGGCGATGGATCGTTGAGGGAGTTGTCGTTGTGTGATTCGGCAGCAAAGTTGACGACGACGTCGGCATCCTTCACGAGCGGATCAACAGTGTCCCGATCAGCAATATCGCCTTCGATAAGTGTTACCCGGTCGAGGCCAGCGATCGAAGCTGGATTACCAGCGTAGGTGAGTTTGTCCAAAACGACGACGTCGGCGTCGGGCATGGTCTCAACAGTCTGGTGGACGAAGTTCGCACCAATAAATCCGGCTCCGCCGGTGACGAGTACTTTCATTGTTTCTCCTTAATTATTTGAACGAGTTAGTCAGCTTTAACTGTGATTTCGGGGAAGGCCTTGATCAATCCAGAAGTCTTTGCGTCAGATCCTACTTGAAGAACTAAAGCGTTCTTTTTATGTGCCAGAGTTATTCCTGAAGAAGTGCTGATGAGAACGTTGAAAACAAATTGGCCTTCGCCAAGATAGAAATTTGGAATAGTAATATCGATAGTTCCAGTAGATGAAACTGGCTGAAGTTTTTGATCAAGGTTGGCACTATTCATTGTGAAAATTTTTGTGCCGTCGAGGGCTTCTATACTCAGTTCTAGCGTGTAATCATGAAGCGGAACTTGGGTGGAAATATCTGTTGAAATAGTGAGGTCATTGCCTGAAAGGAACAAATCAACGCCACTAGGGAGTGTTGTGAATCCGCTAGCTCGCACATCGGTAATTTTGAGATTGTGGAGTGATTCTTCAGCTTCGGGAGGGATGCTTGCATTTTTAGCTCGATCGGCCTGAATCTGTTTCGCGTATGACTTGTGAAGAATGTTCATAGATTCACGAGTGGGGCCAATAGTAATAAGCTTGCCTTTTTGAAGGACTAGAGCGCGATCGCACATTTCAACAATTTGGTCTGGCGAATGGGAAACTAAAATAATGGAGCGGCCGTCCTCTTGGAACTGTCGGATACGTTCCATACATTTCCGCTGGAAAGGTTCATCTCCCACAGCAAGGACTTCATCAACTAAGAGAATATCTGGATTTGAATGGACAGCGACTGAGAAGGCAAGTCGCACATACATTCCAGAAGAATAAAATTTCACCTGGGTATTGATAAAATCGGAAATTCCAGAAAAGTCAATGATGGAATCTATCTGTTCATCGATTTCTTCTTCGCTCAGGCCCATAATGGAGGCATTAAGGAAGATGTTTTCCATTCCAGTAAGATCGGGATGGAATCCTGCCCCAAGTTCAAGAAGAGCTGCAATGCGGCCGCGAACCTTAACACTCCCTGAATCGGGAGAGATAATTCCACCAATAAGTTTGAGTAGCGTAGACTTTCCGGAGCCATTGGCGCCAGTTAGCCCGAGGGATTCGCCAGCTTGTACCGAGAAAGAAACATCATCAAGTGCGGTGTAGCGCTCGATGTGTTTACGGTTACGTCCAGCATTAACGATGCGTTCTTTAAGCGATTTATCTTTACGTAAAACAAATTTTTTAGAGACGCTATCTACTTTAATAACGTCTAAAGGTTCTGGTGCTACGTTAAATGTCATTATAGATCCTGAGCGAAATTACGTTGTGCATGGGCAAAATAGCGTTGAGCAAGAATGCATAAAACAATACCGACAGCAAGGACGGTGAAGTTTCGAGTTAGCAAATCGGGAGGGAGTTGTGCACCATTGTCCATCCCTGCCTTCCATGTTCCAGCTTGAAAAGCAGATACGGCTATGGTGATTGGGTTCCAACTATAAATGAGTGCAATGGTCTCACTTGAAACGTTAGCTACCATCTCATAAGAATAAACTATCGGGCTTAACCACATTCCGATGAGTAAACCGACTTCGACTAAATATTGGGTATCGCGCATACTGACGTTAACTGCAGACAACCATAAAGCTAGCGCGACGCCCCAAACGAAAAGAACGAGTGATGCTAGGGGTACATAAAGAATGAAAGAAGTTAAAGAAATACCACGGATCACAAGTGCACCGATGATTAATACCAACATTTGAGCACAGAAGTTTACGAAGGCAGCTCCCGCGCTAGCTAGAGGAAAAATCTCTCGTGGCAGATAAACTTTTTTGATAATTCCACCATTGGAAACGATCGATTGTGTTCCCATTGCAACAATTTCATTGAACAATGCCCAAGCGGTTAGTCCTGCGAAGACGTAAATTCCAAAATCTGGTATCCCGCGTTCTGCGCCAAGAATTTTTCCGATTGCAAAATAGTAAATGAAAAGCTGCACTAGTGGCCGGATTAAAGTCCAGGTGAAACCAAGGAAAGAGTCTTTATATTTTGCTTTAAGTTCGCGACGGATGAGAAGCATCAGGAGATTTCGATGGTTCCAAACATCGAGCCATGATGGGATTAAGCCATGAATGAAGCTAGAATCAGGCGAAACTGTGTGCATTTCTTCAGTGGCAAGGCGCTTAAACCTTTGCTGAGCAGAAGAGCCCGGTTTTCGGTTGGCGTTATATTCTTGCATTGATATCCAATCGTTTCAGTATTCCTAAATCTATAGTAATGCTCGACTGGCTAAATAGTGGACATGTGAGATAGACATAGTTGAAGTCGGAGTATGTACTATGAGTAATCAGGGTAGCATTAAGTAGTGATTACATCTTATTAAATTTAGGGAGATCGTAGTGAATTCGCTGTTTATTATTGGTGAGGATCAGAGTTTTTCACCGCAGTGGTCGCCATATCTACAAAGTGACGCGCGTGTAGAGAAAGTTGTACCTGGGGAGTTTACTAATGTTTTCGACCAGATGTCTTTCCCCGGTGTTGTTGTGATAATCCCGCAGGTAGCTGCGATTCCAGGAGAGTTAATCGCGACTGTTATGGATAAAGGATTAGATTACTTGAGTGCCGGTAAGAATGTTGTCTTTACTGGCGATGGATATGAAGGGCAATCTTTATCGACGGCTGCTGCCGCATATTTTTTCAATGCTGAAGACATCCATTATATTGGGGGACTCGATGCTTCACTTGATGCGCAGACGATGGCGATGGATGTAATGTTCCGGCTAAGTGCTCGAGGATATGTCATTGAACGTCGTCGGATGGCCGGATTGAAATCCAACTTGCCGTCTGTCTTGGTATATATGAACGTTCTTTCCCGAAATCTTGATCCACAGGTGCAAGCTTATGAACTTGCACCGTTGGTACTAGGTGTTCTGTCGGGGGCGATGACTGGTGTTGATATTTCTACTTTAGACTTGCAATTGTCGCCAGGCGACGAAGCTAATCGAGAACTCACGCTTCCCTCTCGTGCGTTATCTGGAGCGCGCTTGATTCGTAAATGGGCTAAAGGAATGAAGCGGACCAATGCTGCAAGTCAGATTAACTTTCCTATGAATCGAATACCCGGGAAGCGATTGCCTGGGCTATCCGATTTTATTGATGAAATGTGGGCGAGTACTGGACTGAATCCAGCTTATATTTCTGTGTTGCGTGAGTCTTTTGCCGATATCTCACCGTATAATCATCCGGATATTTTATTTGTTTGTCCGTTTAAAGATAAAATCTCCTACGATCGGATGATGGAGGTCAGTTCCCTTTTTTCTACTGATGTTTATATGTGGGACACGGGCAATAGTGAGCTTTTCCAATGCTCAGCGGGAAAGCTGAGAAGGGTAGAAAAAGTCCAAGGGATTTTTGAGCAAATGTCCGTTATTGTTTTGATTGGATCGCCGTTGCGCGATGTGATTGGAATTCGAAATACGCATGCAATGATGGTTCTTGATATGACAACAACAGATATTTTATCGCTGATGCAAAATGATTATCGAAGTTTTACTGAAGGTGTCACCGAAACGTCTGTGCAAACGTGGAATGAAACGATTGAATATATGGATCGGATTATTGTTTCTTCGCCAAAACAACGAGATCTTTACCTTGGTTATATTGCTGGGCTTAAACGGCTTAATGCCATGGCATACGACGAGGATCACGCATACAACTCCCTTGTCGCTATTGAAGAGGGGAATGCAGAGATCATTTCTGCTATTAAACATCCACTAAAAGCACTCGATAACGTTGAATCTGTTCCGCTTTATCAGAAGACTCCTTACGGTATGCTGGCAAAGCGAACTGCCCAGGGTGTAGTGAACGAGCTGGCAAAGAAAACTGGGAACGTGGTGGATAAAGCAAAGGGAAGTGTTCAGAAATGACAAAAGTTTCGGTCATCCTGGTTAATTACCGTGGTGCACAAGATACGATTGATGCAGTCAAATATTTACGCCAAACATCGTGGCCCCAAGACCAACTGGAAATTGTCGTCGTTGAAAATAATTCGGGCGATGATTCCTTAGCAAAGTTCCGCGAGCAAATTCCTAATGAAGTTATCGTCGACGCGGGGGAGAACCTTGGTTTTGCAGGTGGCTGTAATTTGGGTGTTGCTTCGTCAACCGGGGATGTTGTTGCCTTTTTGAATAATGATGCGCGCCCAGACGAAAACTGGATCAGCGCTGCAGTGGCACGTATTGAAGCAGATCCGAAAATCGGCTGTGTAGCCTCGAAAGTTCTCAACTGGGAAGGTGGCAAAATTGACTACGTCGATGGCTCACTTACTTGGTTCGGTATGGGCTACAAGCGTGAAGCTGGCTGGGACTATGTTGGGCAAGGCAGCTCGGAAAAGAACGTGTTGTTCGCGACTGGCGCTGCAATGTTTGCTCCTCGCCATGTGTATGAAGAACTCGGCGGTTTCGATGAAAAATTCTTTATGTTCTATGAAGACGTAGATTTCGGCTGGCGTGTGACACTTGCAGGATACGATGTACGCTATGTTCCGACATCTATCGCTTATCACCGGCATCATGTCTCGATGGATAAATTCGGTAATTACCGCGAGCAGTATTTACTAGAACGCAATGCTTTGGCGTGTATTTATAAGAATCTAGGACCGGATCTTCTACGTACCGTGTTTGCTTCTGCACTGGCATTGGCGAATGAACGTGGTGCCTCGCGGGGGGAAAAAGAAATAGATACCGCTAATGCGGATGCATTTACGGGTACACAGATTAAGAAGACTGCAGTTACGGGTGCATTTGCAGTTGGTTGGTTCAATGAAAATCTGGAGTACTTTGCTGCGCTGCGAAAGCAAGTTCAAGCAACACGTGTACGTGATGATTCGGAGATTTTGCCTTTAATGCGGGTAGCTTTGGAACCACTCGAACCGTATTCAGCCTATCTTAATGCGCATAAGGAATTGGTTGATCATTTTGATATTGAGCAGAAATATTTCCGTCCATCACGCATTTTAGTTATTACTGGCGATATGCTCTCCGAAAAGATGGCTGGTCCAGCTATTCGTGCCTGGGAAATGGCAAAGCGTCTTAGCGAAAAACATCAAGTCAAACTATGTTCAACTACTGGCGTTATTGGAGTGGAGTCAGCTGATTTTGATATCCATCTGGGTAGTAGCAAAGAGCTTCATGCTCTTGTTGACTGGTCTGATATCGTCATTTTTCAAGGGTTTTTACTTGAAGTCGCTCCATGGATTATAGATACAGATAAGATCTTGATCACTGATATTTATGACCCTATCCACCTCGAACAACTAGAACAAGCTAAAGACCAAGGTCCAAAGGGTCGTGACGATACGTTACTGTCAAGTACTAATGCGTTAAATCGACAGATTATTCGAGGCGATAGATTCCTATGCGCTTCGGAGAAACAACGTAACTTCTGGCTTGGACAACTAGCTGCAATGGGTCGAATCAATCGGAATTTTGTAGGTACTGGCAATAATCCTGAGTCTGTGATCGACATTGTGCCATTTGGATTGAATGAATTGCGCCCGGTACAAGATTATCATGCGATTAAGGGAAAGGTTCCTGGAATTTCGCTTGAAGATAAGGTTATTTTATGGGGTGGTGGAGTCTATAATTGGTTCGATCCGCTCACATTGATTCGGGCAGTTGACCTTTTAGTAAAGAAGCACGACAACGTCCGAATGTATTTCCTTGGTGTGAAGCATCCTAATCCGGCGGTGCCGAAGATGAAGATGACACAACAGGCGATGGATCTTGCTGATGAACTTGGTCTGACCGGGAAGTATGTCTTCTTTAATCATGATTGGGTGGACTACAACATCCGCCACAACTATCTACTTGATGCAGACTGTGGAGTCTCAACTCACTTTGAACACATTGAAACCCAGTATTCATTCCGTACTCGGATTCTGGATTATTTATGGGCTGGATTGCCGATTGTAGCAACCGAAGGTGATTCTTTTGGTAATGCGTTAAACTCAGAAAATATTGGAATTTCTGTTCCGCCTGAAGACGTTGATGCGTTGGCAACCGCATTAGAGCGAGTACTATTTGAGCCAGGCTTAGCGGACGATTTTAAGCGTAATATTGAGCGCTATTCGGTTCAATTTGAATGGAGAAATGCGCTCAAACCTTTACTCGATTTTGTAGATCATGCTCATCGTGCAGACGATCGGAAGACTGTTGAAGGAGATGCAGTTCGTACCGATCTCCAGTTTGTGAGGGTGCCATTTAATCTATCCCGTGATGCCAAACTTGTGGTCGAGCATCTGAAAGCAGGTGGTCCGAAGTTACTGGCAGATAAAGTCCGTTCTCGGTTACGGAAACTGTTTTAGTCGTGGATAGTTACAGGAAATGAAAATGCGTAATAATAAACTTCAGCCACTCCGTTTAACATTAGGTGTTCGATCGATCAGCCTCGTTATTGTGACGATGATAGCTTTTTTTGGGGCTGGTTTAGGGTGGGTTGTGGCCTCTCCAATTGGTGGTTCTCCTGATGACGATTTCCATATGGGATCTATTTGGTGTCCACGTCCGATTGGTGAGTCATGTGCAGTCAAGAAAATTGACGGCGTCGAGGAAGTGCAGGTTCCAATTCCTGTTGCTGCCGGTGCTGCATGTCATGCGTTCAAGCCGGATAGTTCAGCTGCGGACTGTAATGTTGATATTTCCACCAATGAGCTAGTGTGGAGTCACCGTTATGACAATGGTGACTATCCAGCTGGTTATTATGCTTTTCAGCATCTTTTTGTTCAGGAGGATGTAAGCAAGTCCATTATTGTTATGCGTTCGATTAATCTAGCTATCGCTGTAGTGTTATTAGGATTAATAGGGGTTTTCTTACGTCCTGAACAACGTCCAGCATTCTTGCTGCCAATGGTTGTTGCCTGGATTCCGATGGGATTTTATTTCATTACATCAATAAATCCAAGCTCGTGGGCAATAACAGGACTTTATGGCTATACAGTGGCTATGTTTGGCGCCGCGACTGCCAGAGACTGGCGCCGTTGGGTTCTCTTAGGGTTTGGTATTATCTCTGCGATTCTATGTTTATCGGCTCGGCGAGATGTTTCATTCTACCTGTTCGTTGTTGCAGTTGCTTTCGTGTTCGCTATCAGGTGGAGTAGGGAAAATATTATACCCGCCGTAACTGTTGCTCTTATAGGGTTGGTAGGTGCATATTCGATATCCTTAGGCGGGCAAGTTAAACATGTAACAGCTGGATTTGTTGGTGGAGGAAATCTGATGCGCACTGCTGTTCACACGATTCTTGATTTCCCGCGATATCTAGCTGGAATGTTTGGTGTTACATATGGTCCTGGTTGGTTCGATACGCCATTAGACGGACCGGTGACATACACAGCGCTCTTTGTTTTTTCTGGTGCATTAATGGCGGGGTTGCGTTCTGGAACATGGCGTAAATGGCTTTCTGCAACAGTTGTTCTTGGTGCCATGGCGGGAATACCGTTAGTGTTTATTCTTAAGGGAATATTCACTGGGTTTGGTGATTACCAACCGAGGTATATGATCCCGCTACTTGGCGTCTTGCTTTTCTTACTTTTTGTTGCGGGACCGTATCGGAAACGCATCTTCGATCTACCGCAGTTAATAACTGTAGGCCTGGCTGTTTCGGTCGTTAATAGTATTGCCCTCCACATTGTCATGCAACGCTATATTTCCGGGTTTCAGCCCCCGCACTTGTTCAATCTGAATAACAACATAGAGTGGTGGTGGAATATTAGTATTTCGCCAATGACTGTATGGGAAGTGTCATCACTTGCATTTGTAGTTGGGCTGATAACGGTTATTATCTTCATTCATCGATATTCATTTTGTGATGCGGAAGTGAAGAATACTTCAATGGTTGAGGAAAATCGATACATCGCCAGTGAAGGTGAAAAGAAAGCGCCTAAAAATCTCGTGTGACGATGAGAATGCGGATTGGCGGTAGGTCTTGGTCCTACTCTTCAATGATTGAGTGACGTGGTAGCTTACGATAGCTGTACGCGAATACTGCAACCATGACGATCAGGGCACTCGAATAAGATGCGGTGCCAACCCAACTCGGTCCATTGATTCCGAACATGTTAATGAACCCTTGGGAAAGTGTAACAGTTAAAACTGCAGCGATTGCATTTCCAATGAATGCTCCCTTGTAATTTCTTACGGTGATCAGCAGATCGTTCATAAACCACACAAAGGCAGTAATTAACGTAAATAATATGGCTGGTTGCAGGATGTAAGTGTGCTGGCTAATCTCATTGCCAAATAAGATCGTTAAGAGCCAGTTGCCGAAAATCAGAAGAAGAACGGATAGTAGACCAGTGATGAGCAAGATAAAACCGGTTGTTTTTTTGATGAGTTTTAAGGCAGAGTGTTTGTCCGAATTTAGCCGCTGGGCAAGCTCCCGAAGCAGTGGGCTGTAGACGTATGTAGCGCCCATTTGAACTATAAGCACTGGAGATGCTACTGAAGCATAGATTCCTAGCGCGGCGGTACCTAAGGAAATCTCCAGTTGTTGGCGAGGAATGGTCAGTACCGCAGTGCTCAGCACCTGTGAAATAACAAGCGGAGTAAGCGTTAAAAGTAGTTTTAGCGAGGGCAAGATATCAACAACTGGTGTTATGCTCTCGAACTTTGCCGCTTGAGGTGCGTCGTAGAAAACTCCTACCAGAATTTCCGAGATGATCATAGCAATGATTGCCCAGGTCAAAGAGTTTGTTGTCCATAGCACCACGCTGAACGATAGTAGGTTTGTGATGCCTTGTAAGATATAGGAAATCCCAGAAATATCCATACGATAGTTGCGCCAATCAATTGCATGAAATACTTCAATAAAGTTAACCGTCAGTGAATAGATGAGATATAAGAGGACCGGGATAAGACTGGAAAAAGACGAGGTGATAATGGCATAGAAGCTACCAGCTACAAATGCAAACAGTGATGTGATAATACGTAAGCCGACGTATTGATTAGATGAGCGTTCATTCTTCACATCGGTGATTTGTAATGTGCGGAGGCGATAATCAGCAAACGGAAGGATAAGGTTAGATATTGACATGGAGATGGCTAGGCTACCTGCAACATCAAATCCGGTTGAAAGTCGAACAGCAGCAATTGTCATAACGTAGTTGCATATTAGTCGAATCATGGATCCGATCGAGTTCCATAGCATATTGCTTTTAAGCGTTAGCGGTTTATTAGTGCTCATATGCACCTCATATATCCTAGTATCTTCTCTGTGTCATCCCGGCGGGGGGAGTTAAACACTGAACACTATAACATTAGGAATATATATAAGAGGTTCTCGTGGGCGTCTCTTCCTAAGTGGCGTTCTTGATACCATGTATTTAGGGTAATGGCACATTTTTGTAAGGAGATTTGTTCGTGATTCGAATTTGTCATGTAATTGGCGCAATGGAACGAGCAGGAGCAGAAACATTTTTGATGAATTTGTATAGATCGATAGATCGCTCTAAAGTACAGTTTGATTTTCTTGTGCATACTGATAAAAGTGCGGCGTACGACGACGAAATTTATGCGTTGGGAGGGCGCATCTTCAGGGCGCCTAGTATCGAATCTAAGAACCTATTCAAACTGTATTCGTTCTATAAACGTTTCTTTAATGAGCATCAAGAAATTTCGATCGTCCAAGGGCATCTTGGTTCGATGGCAGCACTTTATCTTCTTGCGGCAAAAAAGGCTGGCCTCTATACAATAGCCCATTCTCATGCGCAAAATTATCCGCTAAGTTATGAACAAGTACTATTTCAGATAATTACTTTTCCTACTCGTTTCATAGCTGACCATTTTTTTGGAGCTTCTACAGAGGCTGGGAATGATCGGTATGGGAAAAAGATAGTACATTCGAATAAATTTAATGTTGTCTTAAACGGAGTTGATTTAGAGAAATATTTTTTTTCACAGGAGCGAAGAACGCAGATGCGTAGTTCTCTTGGCTTAAATGCTGATCAAACCGTTCTCGTTCATGTAGCTCGTTTTGACCCTGTAAAAAATCAGGCCTTCTTATTGGATGTTTATAGTGAGTTTCGAAAGCAGTGTCCGAACAGCGTATTGCTAATCGTTGGAGGGGGAGGATCTGAAGGGCAAAATCTAAAAAATAGGGTAGATGAGCTACAGTTAAATAACTGTGTTAAGTTCTTGGGAATTCGGGATGATATCCATGATATTTTGCAAGCGGGAGACGTATTTATAATGACGTCATTCTCCGAGGGACTGTCTGTTGCATCCGTAGAAGCGCAAGCAACTGGGCTTCCTTGTGTGGTGTCGACGGGTTTTCCACCAGCTTTGAATTGGTCTAAAAAAGTGCATTTTATTGACCTAGAATTGCCAATTTCTGTATGGGTAAACGCTATTAAAGATTCGATAATCCAAATACGAAGTAGGCAACCTCATAGAATTGAGGGCGCTAAGTTGGCTAGAGAAAATGGTTTCGATATGCAATCAACCGCAGCGTGGCTAGAGGCTTTCTACATTAATGCGAGTGCAAAGAAAAATAAAGAGAATTGGAGACGATAAA
Source organism: Arcanobacterium phocae (assembly GCF_018913465.1). Taxonomy (GTDB): domain Bacteria; phylum Actinomycetota; class Actinomycetes; order Actinomycetales; family Actinomycetaceae; genus Arcanobacterium; species Arcanobacterium phocae_A. The sequence continues at coordinate 246,639 of NZ_JABAPM010000003.1, forward strand.
AAATGTTGGTATGGCTAGCGGGAGAGTTGTTCGGAATCAAAGATTTTATGGTGCGTAGTTCTTAAGATTTCATGTATGTGAAATTGTTATATTTTAGCGACAGCAGTGAATGGTTATGATTAGTTATTTGCGCCTGATATACTTCAACTGGCTTATTTTAATTGCATACTCTTAATTGGTACAGGGGAAGTTTGTGTCTGAAGAAATACTTACACGTATTGAGACTCCCACAGTTAGCGGATGGAGCGAGGAGTTAGCCTCCAGAAGCTGGTTAATTGTTCCGCTGTTTAACGAGGAACAGGTTATTACTGATGTGGTGACTCAGGCTAAGAAGACTTTCCCTAATATTGTGTGTGTAAACGACGGGTCTAGCGATGATTCTGCTAATGAAGCTCGGCGTGCAGGCGCATGCGTCGTCGAGCATCCATTTAATCTTGGGCAAGGTGCTGCTTTAAAAACTGGCCTAGATTTTGCGTTGGCACAGCCAGGGGCAGAATACTTCGTTACTTTTGATTCTGATGGGCAACATCGCGTTATCGATGCACAACGAATGGTTGTGCGTCTGGCTACTGAGCCATTAGATGTTGTTATTGGTTCGCGATTCTTAGATGGTCGCACAAACCCTGGCGCGTTAAAAAAGTTAGTCCTCAAGACTGCTGTTGTTTTCCAAAAGATAACTACCGGCATGAACCTTACTGATGCTCATAACGGGCTACGAGCATTGAATCGCCAAGCTGCGGATGGCATTTCGATTTTCCAAAACCGGATGGCTCATGCTTCGGAAATTGTTAGCGAAATTGCGGAAAAGAATTTTCGCTATGATGAGGAACCTGTGCTGATCGAATATACCGATTATTCGCGGTCCAAGGGCCAGTCACTATGGAACTCGGTCAATATTTTATCTGAACTAATTTTTAAGTGAGTTTAGCTGTGGGAAATAGTCAAGTCGTTATCAAAGTATTCCTTATCGTCGCCCTGATCCTCATGGCCTTGGTTATTGTTAAACCAGGTAAAGGTGCACGTGGTCAGGCGATTCGCCGAATTATGTGGATGCTGGGCATCAGCGCCGGTATTTTGGCAGTCATTTTTCCACAGGTAACCGACCTAGTCGCGAGCTGGTTGGGCATTGGACGCGGTACTGATCTTGTCCTCTATATGTCAATAGTTTTCTTCTTAGGATATGCCGTCAGCAATTCGGTCCACGCGCGTAAAGTGGATCGAGAAATGACGATTCTGGCGCGGAAATATGCGCTATTAGAAGCCGAACTAGCGCAGAAAAATAGTTAGTGCCCGGTCACGTAGCCGAGCATTAACTATTAAGCATCCTTAGAGCGGTACATTCGGGCCGTAAATAACAGTCGATGCAGCGTGATTAACTCTCTCGTTTTCCGGCGGAATTTCCATGTAGGTTCCGTACTGGCGGGTCAGGATTGAATCGTAATCATTTGGAAGCATCACGGTGATATCTTCAAAGGGTACTCGCGAAGCTGGGAACATCTCATCCATATGAGCAGACCACCGCTTCGGATTTTGTTCAGCAAAACTTCCGAGCCAAGTGGATGAAGAATCGTTGAAGATCTCTGCCGCCTTCAGCCAATTTTTATAGATAGTAAATGGTTTCACCCGGCCCAATCGCAACGACCAGTGGATCGTGTGCAGCGCGGAATCGATGAGGAATCGCTTGGGGCCTTTAATACCTAGGGTTACCTTCGGTGTTCCTAGGAGATAGAAAAGACGTCCCCATATCCATGTCTTTCGCACCTTTTTCTTATATTGCTGTTCACTAGAAGGGATCGAATCAAACGGGAAAACATCGATTCCGAGTGGCATCGGATAGGTGCGATTTTCGGCAATGCCTGGGATGAAAACACTGTCCTTGAAGCCGAGGACGCCGAACGGCCGTGGGTAATCTGAGGCAAGTGAAGGATCTAAAACGGTAAATTTATCGTCGATAACCGTTCTGGCCTTTTTAAAAAAGAGGTCATAGTCTTCGCGTGGCATGCATACATCTACGTCGTCGTCCCACGGAATGAAACCCTTGTGCCGCACAGCGCCAATCGCAGTACCACTGTAAACAACGTACCGAAGGTTGAGCTCGGTACAAATTCGATCAAACTCTTCTAGCGCAAGGGTCATGCATTTTTGAATTTTACGAAGTTCATTTTTATCGTAGGCCATTGACATTAATTACTCTCCAATATGCCAGGTTATTTACTGCTGTTTTTATAGTCTTGCAAAAGGCTATCAACATACTTTGTGGCGTATGTGTAATAGGTGAGGAGCCATTCGCCGAGTTCATCGCCTTCGGCTTCTTTGAGTAGTGCCCAAACGTACCAGAACCATCCAGAGAACGTTACATACGCCCAGAAATGGCGACGTTCTTTAGCGGAAGGCTCACGACCAAAGTAATATGTTAAGGCCTCGTCAGCACGCTCATCGGTCATGTTTTCATCGTGAACAACAAGAGTTCCGAAGTCAGCAGCAGCATCGGAAATGCCGGCATACTCCCAGTCGATGAGATTCATACTTCCGTCTTCTTCAATAAGAAAGTTTAGTTGGAAGAAGTCATTGTGAGATGGCACCGTTGGGTAGCCATCAGCGTCAGCGAACTTTTTCAGCTCGATAATTTTATTCTGTAGCGTGTAATAACCAGGAACTTCAATCGGAGCGATTTGTTCATTGAGCTTGCTAAAACGAAGTCCTTCTTCGACATAGTCAAAATGCTTGTCTAACACCATACTTGAGTTGTGAAGTCGGTGAGCGATCTCCATCGCAGTTTTGAGTTCGTTGTCGTTTGAGGCATCCAAGGTGCGAGCGTTAGGAATGAATCGTGAGATCTTCCAGCCTTTTGCGGCATCACCAACAACAAATGTGGAATCAAAACCAAGTTCACGTGCTTGGGCTAGAGCTGTTAATTCGGCATTCCGATCGATTATTTTCTCGGTGCCGATACCGGGATGGCGATAGACATACTCATTGTTCCCTACGCTAAAGTGGCACGAAAGATTTGTTAAGCCCTGTTTTAGTGGGTAGAAATCGTGAATCTTTGACTTTTCGCAATGAAGCGCGGAGCTAATGTGGTCGAAAATTTCCGAGTCAACATTTTGCATGAAGTCCGGATCGAATTCACGAAGTTCATCGACTGAGTCAAATTCCAGAATGGTGTTATCTGGGTATTTCTTGATCCACATATCAAGTTCGTTGATATGATCCAGATAAACAACATCCCACAGCTTTCCAGCGGTATGTGGAAGATGGTAGACGCGATGGAGAACATCCCGGAAATTTTGCGCGAACGTGGAATCGAAATAGGCGTGCCCCATCATGATCCAGGAGTCAGCGCCACCCTCAACAGCACCAACAATTAAGCCGTCTTCGTCGTAGTCAATACACCATTCATCTGTCTCTCCGTAGGCGTATTGAGCAGCGTAATATGTGTGATATTCGTGAGACCGGAACGGATTTTCCGTGAAGTAGTTATCCGACGAACAAATATATGTGTTATCTAGCTTTTCCTTGACGAGCCACAATGAACCATTGTTGTTTCGGGTTGAGTACTCTTTATTAACAATGATGTCAATATCGTATTTTTCTTTGAGATAGAAATAGTATTCTTTCTTGTATCCCACGATCAACGTAATGTCGGTGATTCCAGCTTCAAGCAGCTGGTCAATCTGGCGCTCCATAAGGATTTCGCCACGGACAAGTAGAGTGCCTTTCGGGCGTTCATACGAAATTGGGGCGAATCGGGAGGACAGTCCTGCTGCCATAATGACAGCATTTTTTACTCGGTAAGGTTCCAGCGCTGATATCCCAGCATCGGTGATCATGTTCTCCGAGGTGTAACCGAGCCGTGCTAGTTCCTGCATCGCTACAGAAACCGTATCGGACGATAATGATGTTACCTTTTCTAGGTCTTCGCATGATAAAGCCGAATCAGCTTTAGATATTTCGTAAAGAACCTCGAATTGAGGTAGCGAAAGACTGGATTCCATATTTTCGTCCGTTCAAGATATTTCACTAGGATATTAGATGTCTTGAGCTCTAACCATACGAAGGAAGAAGACTCATCCAAATATTCTATCGTAAAGATACTAAAGAACAGGCAAAATACAGAACTGTTTAGGAAAGCAGGCATTATTTTTCTCGCATACTGCCACCGATAAGATCGATTAGATGGCTAGCGTAGGTCTTGCTTTGCGCCGGCCATGTCAACGAATTGTAAACATCGGGCTGTGCTAGTGTTGGCGGACAAGCCAACATCGTACGTAGTGCTCCAATAAGAGCGGCAGTATCTCGTTGATCTGCAATAATTACTGGTGCTTGCTTTTCAGCGAGCATACGTGCGCCAGGAACAGGGAATGTCACAACACGTCCACCTTCAGCTATGGCTTCAACAAGGGTTGTTTGAAAGCCTTCAGATAAGACGGTAGGATTGACGAGCGTCGCTCCAGCAAGACGCTCACGGACTTCATCTGGAGTCACTCGTCCAGGTGCCGTAACGATCCCATCCATTCCGAGAGTAGATATTTTTTCTCGTGCCGCGGCCAGTTGCGCGCCGTCACCCAACAGTTCGCCGTCGACGTCGTAGCCTTCCTTACGCAACTGGGCAACCACGTCAAGAAACGTATCCCAGCCCTTTCCGGCAACCATTCGCCCAACGAAAACTAAATGGTTCGGGCGATTCGGGTGCGCTGAACGAGGCTTAGGTGGAGTAATGGCGTTATAAAACACATCTGCGTGACGGCCACTGAGCTTTTCCACAAACGCGGTGACGGCTTCTGATACCCCGAAAAGTTTGGTGGCGTGTCGCAGAATGTAGCGTCCCATCGTTAGATCGACAACTCGGGAGCCTAACCAGACGATAGGGTTTTTGGTTGCCACGAAGCCGCTGCCGTGTTCCGTATGAACAACTGGGATGCCGGCTTTTTGGGCGGCTCGTAGCCCGACGAATGACATCGGGAAGAAACGAGTGTGGATAGAGGCGACGTCGATCCGGTTCTCGATTAAAAACTGTGTGATATCGCGAGTAGTGCCAAAACCGGGAACTGTAATGACGTCAGCTATCGGCAGGTGGGCTTTACGAGTAATGACTTCAACGCCTTCATCTGACCGGATTCCAGGAGTATTGGAAATATTGAGTACCCAGACCTTGTGTCCCAGCTGGACTAGTTCATGCGCGAGATTTTGGACGTGGTATTCAACTCCACCGACTTTTGGCGGATAGTTGTTGACGATCATCGCGATGCGCATAGTTTTTATTCTCCAAATACTATTTGCGCGGCTACCGCCCAGCGCTCTTTCCACTCGCCAATAGGTTCAACACCGATAGCGGTTAACGCATCGTGACCGAGAGCCGAGTAGGAGGGGCGTTTCGCAGGACGGTCGAATGCGGCCGCCGTCGTCTCCAACACCATCTCTGGATCCTTGCCGATCGAACGCATGATTTCTTTGGTGAAAAGATTCCACGAGGTTTCGCCTTGCGAGGTCCCGTGATAGATGCCCGACGGCGCCTTCGCGTCCACTAGGCGCACGATCAGATCAGCCAAATCGACAGTCCAGGTAGGCTGACCGACCTCGTCAGTAACCACTTTCAAAGTGTCGTGTGTCTGGGCGAGTTTCGCCATCGTCTTCGGGAAACAGTTGCCATACTTGCCGTACAACCATGCGGTTCGCACAATCAAATAATCATCAGTGTAGGCCTGCACTGCCCATTCGCCGGCAGCCTTTGTGCGCCCGTAGGCAGACATCGGATCAACTGGATCATTTTCGTCCCACGGAGTAGAGCCGTCTCCCCGGAACACGTAGTCGGTAGAGATCTGTACTAGCCGGGCACCAATCTTTGCACACTGGCGAGCTAGATTTGCCGGCCCAGTAGCATTGACGCGGAATGCTACCCCTTCGTTTTCTTCTGCTGGATCCACGGCAGTGAAGGCAGCGCAGTTGATAACCACGTCGACGTTGTTAACAACAGTGTTCACTGAATCAACATCGGTGATGTCGATATCGCCAAGGTCAACGGCTCGCACCTCATGACCGTCACGCTTGATCCGTGCCACAAGGTCAGTTCCAAGCATGCCTTTAGCGCCAACAACCATCCATGTCATGGGGTATCTCCTTCAAATCATTTCATAAGCTCCATTAATTCTACACGCACGGGGACTTAACTAACGTGTTCACCACTGTAGGTGGCGTAGACTTCTTTCCAGAAGTATTTATCTTTTTGAGGAGGCTCCATGCTGATTGAACCACTAGCTATCGACGGCGCATACCGTATCACTCCGAAGCAATTCCCAGATTCGCGAGGTTTGTTCCTAGAAGCGTTTAAACAACAGACGTTCGTTGAAGCTGTTGGCCGGGAACTCGATGTGCAGCAGGTTAATACGTCGGTGTCAAAGGCGGGAACTGTTCGTGGTATTCATTTTGCTGATGTTCCGCCGTCGCAAGCCAAATACGTGATGTGTCCGCAGGGCGCGTTGCTTGATTTTGTGGTTGATATTCGGGTTGGTTCGCCAACGTTTGGCCAGTATGATTCAGTGTTGCTTGACGACGTCGATCGGCGGGCAATCTTTATCTCCGAAGGTCTAGGACACGCATTTATTGCGTTGGAGGATAATACTGTGGCTACTTATTTGTGTTCGGCACCGTATGCTCCGGGCCGGGAACATGGCGTGAATCCAACCTGTTCTACGCTTGGCATCGAATGGCCAACTGTAGATCGTGCCGGGAACCCGATGGAACTGCTGCTATCAGAGAAGGACACTGCCGCTCCAGGTCTTATTGAAGCTCAAGAATCGGGGCTATTGCCATCCTATGAGAAAGCTATGGCTTTTGTTCGTTCACTTCAGAAGTAGTTTTCTTAGAAGCTGTTAAATCTTGATGGATCTCATCCATAGTTGCGGTGAGGTCCATCAGTTTTTCTTCCTCGTTGAAAGCCGTAGACATAATTGCGAGGAGATATGTGCCGTCGTCTGTTTCGATGATTCCGGCATCGTTACGAGCTATCGGATCGATATCTATCCAGCCCGGTTTTGTGTATGTGGTGTATTCGTCGCCCAAAGACTGATAAATGAACGAGTTGTAGGGAGATGTGAAGAAGTTGCGGGTTGTGTCAGCTCGACCGTTGGGGTTGAGGAAGAAATAGTCATACATCTCGGCCCAGAGAGCAGTGAGTTCTTTGGTGGATAGATAAGGATAGTATTCTTCCCGGTCGATATCAGGCGCGTTGGCGTTGTCAGCAAAAAATGAGAACAGATCGTCGCCGTAATTGGTTCGCAGTGCGATATAGGCTTCGTTATCGGATGCGTCGATGGCGTTGTACATCAGTGTTTCGTCAGCATCGGTGACGTCGTCGGCTAAAAATTTGTTAATGGCGACGACGTACGGGCCCTTAATAGTGCTGGCACCATAAAATTGAGTCTCTGCATTGTACGCCAAGCCTTGTCCGGTTTCAGTGTCAATCATGAGAATACCGACGTTAGCTCCAGCCTTTTTAATAGCTTTTATCTGCGCGGTGAGCTTGGCTTTTAAAGGTGCCGAAAGTTGAGGAGTGTGCGGCAACATAACGAGCTTGTTTGAGTTGATCCTGCCGACACGTCCCAGAAGTCCTTCTAGGGATGGTTCGTAAGCCGGAACCGATTGATCGGCACTTTCCGTAGTTTCTGAGTAATCTTCGGTTTGCTCATCGCTAGGAGTAACGGAACATGCTGCTGTTACCAAGCTACTAACAACCAGAATGCATACGGTAGCGCACCTCTTGAAAGATCTAGAGTGTTTAAAAGCCATATTTCAAGGATAGTTGACTTTAACAGTTGATTCAGCACTGCCGGTCACTGTGGCATCTTACCCATACGGCGGCGAATACCGTCATAGAATCCACGGCCAATCATGACCGCGCGTGTTGCTCGATCATTGTTTGTTAGTAGGGTAAACGCCGCAAAGCGAGCAATCCAATATCCATATCTGAAACGCCACGTAGCTGGAAGATCCGGATTACGCATCAGCTCTACCGTGTTTCGGGTCAGATAATAGTTACGAATCGGCGAGTGTACGTGAACAGTGCGTTGACGCCCTTTAATCTTGATTCCGCGGTCACCGAGCGAATGAATCAACTTAACTGTTGGAATCGCAAGAAGCTGGTACCCGTAAGCACGTGCTCGCATGGACCATGCCAAATCTACATGATCAATAAAATAATCAGCTGGCATCAACCCAACATGACGGAGTACCTGTGCCGGTATCAAGCATCCGGAAGCCAACAAGAAGGCGGCCGCAATGGGGTCGTCCCCGATTACCGCGGTGTTAGGGCGTTTCGGCCCCCAGTAGTGATCGGTGTACACCAGCGGTTCATCGCCGTCGTAGGGAACTGGTCCAACAGCGCCAATACCAGGGCCTAGATGTGCTGCGAGATCGGCAACCATTGTTGGCCCGGGAATAGAATCTTGGTCCGATAAAAGCACCGCGTCCGCACCGCGATTCAGCGCATAGTCGATGCCTATATTCTGAGCTGCCGCAATGCCAACATTCTGTCCCAAACTAATGAGAGTTGCGCCAGCATCAGTGCATGCTGAACGAAGTGAGGGGCTATCGACGTCGGAATTATCAACAACAACAACTTCAGCACATTGTGCGACGAAGCGTTCCAGCAGCTGCGAGATGTCGCCAGGGTTATACGTAACAATAACCGCGAAAATGGTGGACACGGTAAGTTCAGGCGTCCTTTCCGCGGGCAAGAATACGCATCAAATATTCGCCGTACCCAGATTTACGCAGTGGCTCAGCTCGTTCGATGAGTTCGTCGTCGGTCAAGAAGCCCATGCGCCAAGCGACTTCTTCCGGGCAGCCGATCTTCAAGCCTTGGCGGGCCTCAACTGTGCGCACAAAAGAGGTAGCGTCTGCGAGCGAATCGAAGGTGCCCGTATCAAGCCACGCAGTGCCACGCGGCAACACCTCAACAGCTAGCTTTCCTTCACGCAGGTAATGCTTATTGATGTCAGTGATTTCGTATTCGCCACGTGGTGAAGGTTGAAGATTCTTCGCAATCTCAACAACATCGTTATCGTAGAAATACAGGCCCGGAACAGCATAGTTTGACTTAGGGTGTGTAGGCTTTTCTTCGATGGAGAGCGCTCGGAATTCGCTATCGAACTCAACCACGCCGTACCGTTCGGGATCGTCCACATGGTAGGCAAATACTGCGCCGCCATCAGGATTGACGTGACGGCGCAACCGAGTTCCCATTCCAGGACCGTAGAAAATGTTGTCACCCAAAACGAGCGACGCTGCTTCGTTTCCGATGAACTCTTCGCCTAAAACGAAGGCTTGGGCTAGTCCGTTTGGTTGCTGTTGCTGAACATAGGAGAGGTTGACACCAAGCTGAGAGCCGTCCCCAAGAAGACGCTGGAAGCTCTCTGCATCGTGTGGCGTAGTGATAACAAGAATGTCTTGAATCCCGGCCAGCATGAGGGTAGTCATTGGATAGTAGACCATTGGTTTGTCATACACTGGCACGAGTTGTTTTGAAATACCGCGGGTAATGGGATGAAGCCGGGTGCCGGATCCACCTGCCAAAATAATGCCACGCATGATACCTACCTTCTGTTGCGGGTTAATGTATGTCCTCTATTATTCCGTATTTTTTGGGGTAACGGGTGGTAATAGGTACACGTGTGGGGCAGAACTTTGTTCTGCCCCACAACAGTGATGATTACTTGTCTTCTAGTTGCTCTGCAACATCAAGGGGAGTTACTTTCTCTGCAACCTCATCAGCTACTTCAGTGGCAGCTTCCTTGACTTCGTCAGCAACGTCGCTAGCCTTTTCAGCACCGTCTTCTACCTGCTCTTTGACTGAATCAACAGCTTCTTCAAACGATGTGAAATCGGTGCTGTCCTCAGTTGGAACAGCCAGATCTTCCCAGTAGGCTTCCGCCCACGGGTCCTCAACTGGCTTGGAACGAGCCCACGCAACATAAGCTGCTCCCAAAGCAGAGCCAACAAGAAGCGTTAGACCGAAAATCTTCTTTCCGCGTCCCTTCTTTTCCTGCTTCTTCGTTAGCTTCATAGCCTTCTTTTCGGCTTTTTTAGCAGCCTTCTTAGCCTTCTTCATTTCTTTCTTGGAAAGCTTCGTAATCTTAGTCGCCTGCTCATCCGCACCAGCCTTCATCTCTGCAATAGCAGCGTTGGCAGCCTTCTTGGCTCGTGGAAGATAATCGTCTTTCACACGATCCGTGCTTTCAGTTACGAAAGCCTGAGCATCATCAACGTATGGTTTAGCTTTGGTGACAGCTTCTTCCACGTACGGCTTTGCCTTAGTTACTGCTTCTTCTACGTACGGCATCGTGCGCTCATATGCGTCACGAGCTACTGTATTAGCTCGGGTCACGGCTTGCTGTGCTACCGGAACCAGCTTCTCTGCGGCTTCTTCGATCCGTGGCTCTGCCCATGTGCGGGATGTCTGATATGCATCTGCTACCTTGGCAAAAAATGTTCCAGTTACATTCGCTGCCTGATCCTTGAACTTCTTAGCTTCATCTGCTGCCTTTTCTGCGGCAGTCTTGCGCTTAAAGAAAGACATTGCACCACCTCCAGGTTTCATCGCCGTGAATTTTCACAGCGAGCCTTCTTCCATTCCATTCTTTCATGAAAGTGTAATCCTGTGCACATAAAAACGCAGTTTTGCTTGGTTTTGTTCGCGCTGAACCGAATTAACGACGACGACGGCGCTGCTATTTCGCTCTCAGCCATTACTTGGAGTGCTGCTAGTGGTGTGCGGCGAGAAGGTATGGGAAGATTGAGACTATGAAAGCACTAATGACAACATCTGTTGGTAATATTTCCATCGAACTTTTTCCAGAGCATGCCCCAGTAACAGTTGCTAACTTTACTGAGTTGGCAACCGGTAAGCGCGAGTGGATCGATCCTGCTACCGGTGAAGAAAGCACTGAGCCGCTCTACAACGGCACCATTTTCCATCGTGTCATCGATGGTTTCATGATCCAAGGTGGTGACCCACTAGGTACTGGTACCGGCGGTCCTGGATACATGTTTGACGATGAAATCTCGCCAGAACTAACCTTTAATGAACCTTATCTTCTTGCCATGGCCAACGCCGGTAAGCGTATGGGTAAGGGTACAAACGGATCGCAGTTCTTCATCACGGTTGCTCCAACACCATGGCTCCACGGTGCACACACCATTTTCGGCAAGGTTATCGACGATGAGTCGAAAGCAGTTGTGGACAAGATCGCTACCACGCCAACTGGCCCAATGGATCGCCCCATCGATCCGATCATGATCGAGTCCATCACCATTACTGAGTAACTCGTTTCTTGTGTTGATCTTTCCTGCCGCGCCGGTTTCGGCGCGGCAGGAATACTTTTACCAATGTGAGGATTTATGTCTAAGCTCAACATTCCCCCAGTAACAGCGTTTATGAGTGCCGTATGTATTGCAGCTTCCCTGTTGACGTACGTCTATCCGCAAGCGCTCTACGACTATGCTTTTGTGCCGTTTTTAGCTGAGGCGGAACCGTGGCGCTTCCTTACCGGAGCCTTCCTGCACGCCGGGATGCTACACATCGGATTTAATGTGCTGTCCTTGATTTTCCTCGGAAACGAATTGGAACCAGCACTCAAATCATCACGTTTCGCTGTTCTCTATATTGCTAGTGCACTCGGTGGTAACGCCGGTGTATATGCCTGGGCACTCTGGACGAATGAATGGAATATAGCAGCAGTCGGAGCCTCTGGTGCAATCTTTGGCCTTTTCGGTGCGCTCGTCGTTCTTACCAGGGCATTACGGACTGATCCGCGTGGCATCCTTGCCTTGCTCGTGATCAACGTGCTGATTGTTTTCACAAATCCGCAGATCTCATGGCAGGCACATCTTGGCGGATTCCTGACCGGGCTAGTGTTGACTGCTATCTGGTGGCCACTGCACCGTCGTCGTCAAAAATCATCTCGTAGCGGATGGTAAAGCATTGGGGCTCGCGAACGAACGCGAGCCCCAATGCTTTAACGTATGGAGGTTACTTCCAACCCATCGTCATCAAGAAACCTGCCAGCATCAAACCGATACCGATAAATAGGTTTCCGTTGCCGAAGCCGGGAACGGGGGCTTGGCCTTGAGACACGTAGGCAACTACCACAACAAGTAAGCCAATCAACGCGAGTGTCACCATGACTGGTGCCCACCAACGTGGGGAGCGTTGAATTTCAGGCGCTGGGCGCTCTTGCTGGTTACGCGAAGCGGCGATACGGCGCTCCTCAACTTTCTTACGTTTCTTCGATTCAGGCATTATTTTCCTCGCTAAAAGTGAAACTACCGATATAAGACTATCGGTATTGACGCGTTCGCGGTAGTTTAGACTCACAAATACCCGTATAGTGGGCAGAGGAAACACTGTGAAAGGGAATTCTGTGACACATGAGCAAAACGCGCCAGGCGGCAGTACCCCGGTGCGACGACGGTCTGCACTCCCACGTGAAGCTCGAATCATATCTGGCGAAAGAAACGATCTTTTCCACGGATTTCAAACAGAACCGGATCCTGCGCCTACCATGATTGCGCCACCGGCGGGTGGCAAGAAGAAGCCTAAAACTCAAAAGCGTAGAAGAAGAAAAACATCTGCGATTATTATTGGAATCATAGGTGAGCTTCTTATCACGTTCGGTATTATTGTGGCTGGATTCATTGCTTGGCAGCTTTGGTGGACCACATTTTTAGCGAAACAAGTACAAAATGAGTGGCTTGATGATTTTGCGCGCTTAGCTGGCAAGTCGCCTGCCGTAGCCGCTGAACCGATGAAAAAAGATCCACCACCGTTTACTCTGTCGCCAAAGCACGGAGAAACATTTGGCGTGATTCACCTACCTACGATGGGCAAATTCGCCACTCGTACTATCAGCCAGGGTACATCGAATTGGGACATTCTCGATCATGGTGGCTACGGTCATTATGAAACTACTGCGTGGCCAGGCGAGATCGGCAACTTCTCAGTAGCTGCGCATCGTCGCGGTAACGGTGACGCACTGTGGTTTGTTGAGAAGATCAATCCGGGCGATCCGATTATTATCGAAACTGCGGATGGATATTACATGTATAGAGTGCTTGATCATGAGCTAGTGAATCCAGATCAGACTCGAGTGATAGCACCAGATCCGTATAAGGCTAAAGAAGCCGAAGAAAACGGTACTCAAGTAACCGATACACCTACGCGTCGTTTGATTACGCTGACAACGTGCCATCCAGAATACGGCGCAGCACAACGGTGGATTGTGCATGGTGAATTCGAATATTGGATTGATCGTTCTGAAGGAATGCCGAAGGAACTGATCGAGATGAACGAAAAGGGCGAGTGACAATGTACGGTGCTTTGTGGCGGATTATCCCGGGACCAAAATGGGTGAAAGCCCTTGTTATGTTGGCGTTGTTTGCAGGCGTAGTTTTTGTTTTAGTTCAGTATGTTTACCCGTGGGTGTATTACAACTCCAATTGGTTTGACACTACTGTTGAGTGACAGCGATACTAAGTGGCCCCGGAGAAGCTTACCTCTCCGGGGCCATTTTTTAGATGTGTTACTACGGCTGGTTGTCTTCTGATCCGGGTTGCGACGGCGCAGCTGGCGAAGTACTTCCACCATTACCAGAACTATTATCGGAACTGTTGCCATTTCCAGTGCTAGAATCTGGTTTCTTTGGAGTTGGAGCTGGATCAGGCTTTTCCGCAATCCATAGCGTCACTTTGGTATCGTAAGGAACCTTTCCAGGTTCTAGGCTCATGCCGATAACGGTGCCTTCAACAGCGTTCCCATCTTTTCTGGTTTCGACGGTAATCGAAGAAATTTTGAGGGTTTCATTGAGATACTGCTCGGCTTCCGCGCGAGGCCGATCGATGATTTTTGAACTTACCGATTGATCGATAAGGATCTCGCCTGAAGCAATCACAATATTGACCGATGTGCCGTGTTCGACTTGTTGACCGGGCGCAGGCAGAGTTTCGGTTACAATATCTTTTGCTCGCCCTGGGACGTCTTTAACGTCGACTCGCCCAACTTTGAGACCAAGTTTTTCCAATTCACGTTTTGCCGCGTCTTGGTTGAAGTTGCCATTAGCTAAATCAGGAATTGTCACTGTTCCGGCGCCGGAAGAGAACGAAACAGTTACTGAGGAGCCCTTCTTAACTTCGGTACCAAATACAGGATCGGAAGATACGAATTTTCCTTCTGGAATATTCTTATCTTCTTGTGGCTCACCTAAAACAAATACCAGGCCCACTTCTTCTAAGCGTTGGCGTGCGGTGACTTGGCTTGTTCCTTCGAGATCAGGAACAGTCACGATATTGGCTTTTTCGGTATCGGCGGAGTCACCGCCGGACAGTAGTGCCCATCCCAAGCCAGTTCCAGCCAAAATAAGAAGAATAATTCCTAGGACAATCAGGAGCGTATTAGTCTTTTTATCTGTTGCTACCGCGGGAGACACTCCTGTTTCGGTGAGCGTTGGTTGGGTTGCCGGCGCTACATTCTGCGCTACCGGTGCTTGTGCCTGTGGAATAACCTGGGTACGCCACGTGTTCGATTCTGGCGCATTAACAAATCCACCGCGCAAAGCCAACAGCAAGTCAGCTCGCATATCAACTGCACGTTGATACCGGTCTTCACGCTTCTTGGCCAGTGATTTCATCACTACGCGGTCAATATTTTCGGGAATATCTGGAGCAAGAACCATCGGTGACTGCGGAATTTCAGATACGTGCTGGTATGCGACTGCCACGGCGGAATCGCCACGGAATGGTGGCCGTCCGGTGAGGAGCTCATAGAGTAGGCAACCTGTGGAATACAGATCTGAACGCGAATCAACAACTTCACCGCGAGCTTGCTCTGGTGATAAATATTGAGCAGTACCAACCACAGAGTTTGTCTGCGTCATGGTTGCCGATGAATCGGAGAGCGCCCGGGCAATGCCGAAGTCCATAACCTTGACCTTGCCATCGTTGGTGAGCATGATGTTACCGGGCTTGATATCTCGGTGAACGATGCCTTCGCGGTGGGAGTATTCGAGTGCAGATAGAATTCCGACGGCGATCTGGACGGCTTCGTTGATCGGCAGTGCGTCTCCGTTCTTCAATAGCTCTGAGACGGTACGTCCTTTGACGTATTCCATGACGATATACGGGATGGAGATTGTCTCTCCGGTTTCAGAAGTCGTATGTTCTTCGCCGGTGTCATAGACGGCGACGATTGACGGATGATTCAGAGCGGCTGCGCTTTGCGCTTCACGGCGGAACCGGGCGACGAATGTTTGGTCAGCCACATGGTCAGATCGCAAAACTTTGATAGCGACAGTACGTGAGAGCCTCGTATCGTATCCCATATGGACTTGTGCCATACCGCCTCGACCGATAAGGTCACCGACTTCGTATCGACCACCCAGCATACGTGGGATGTTTGTCATTCTGATCTTCCTTCCTGGATCACACAGCTGAAATCTAGTCTGCCTTATCTCGTAGCCAAAATGTGCGTAGATATGGTTGCGATTCAGTCACGATTGATAACCGCTTCGAATACTTTCTTAGCAATGGGCGCTGCAACTTTCCATCCGCTATCGCCTTCTTCGACGAGCACAGCAAGTGCAACTTTGGGCGATTCTTCTGCGTCGAAGCCGATGAACCACGCATGTGCCGTATCGCCAGAACCGATCTCTGCTGTTCCCGTTTTTCCGGCGATCTGAACATTGCTTAACGCCGCATGGATACCGGTACCCTTGTTGACGACGTCGATCATCGCAGTGCGTAAGGTATCAGCGGTTTCTTCCTTGATTGGTGTACTAAACTCTGTTGGTTTGGTTTCGGAGAGAATGCCAAGATCAGCAGTGAGAGTCTTGTCAACCAGATATGGCTTCATCAACGTACCCCGATTAGCAACCGCCGAAGCAACCATCGCCATTGTCAACGGTGAGACATTCACGTCGCGTTGGCCGAACGAATCCATGGCAAGAGTGGCTGCATCTTCCGGGTAAGGGAATTTCGATGCCGTAACCGGAAGCGGGATAGATAATTCTTGGTTGAAGCCAAAAGCGGTAGCCATCGAAACCATGTCTTCCGCGCCAACTTTCGTACCACCGAT
Organism: Arcanobacterium phocae; assembly: GCF_018913465.1. GTDB lineage: Bacteria > Actinomycetota > Actinomycetes > Actinomycetales > Actinomycetaceae > Arcanobacterium > Arcanobacterium phocae_A. The sequence continues at coordinate 262,759 of NZ_JABAPM010000003.1, forward strand.
TGCAAAAGGGGTATTACATGACTGTGCTAATGCAACCGCGAGTGGTACCTGTCCAGACCCGTCACCACACGGTTGCTTGTACGGGTTGAATATCTCGTGCGTGGTTCCAGCTGGAGTGAAAGACAGCGGAGCATCAATAAGAGAATCTGCCTTCAAATCCGAATGCTCAATCATGGCCGCTGCGGTAACAATTTTGAAAACTGATCCTGGCGGATAGAGGTCCCCACCCAGCGCACGATTGATCAGCGGCCGTGACGGATCATTGTTGAGGCTGTTCCACGCATCATTAGCTGCGGTTGCGTCCCGGCTAGCAAGCACATTTGGATCATAGGATGGCTTAGACACCAGTGCCAATATTTTTCCAGTTGCTGGTTCGATAGCGACGACGGCGCCTCGTCGGTCGCCCAACGCATCCCAAGCGGCTTGTTGCGCGTGCGGATCAATGGTTAGTTCGACTGCTCCACCCTTCGGTTGCCGGCCGGTGATTAACTGTTCGATACGTTGAGTAAAGAGTGCCGAATCAGAACCGCCGAGCACTGGATTTTCGCCGCGTTCCAGACCAGTCATCGAGTTGAACGTCGTCGAAAAGTATCCGGTGATACCTGCATACAGTTCACCCTGGTGGTAGGTGCGTAAGAACTTGTATTCGTCGGGATATGGTTCTGAGGTGACGATCGGTTCCCCGGCGACGATGATTGGTCCACGATCGGTACCGTATTCGCGCCAGAGAGTACGCACATTTCGGGTATCAGCGTTAAGTTCAGGCGCTTTAAAGAACTGAATATATGTCACAGCAGCCATCAGCGTTACGAACATGACAATAATGATGGCTGTCAGTTTCTTAATGGCTAGATTCACGGCAGATCCTCACTTTCGATGCGAGGGACAGCAGTTGTTGCTAAGTAGTCTTCTTCTGACGACGGCGTTTCGTCGTCGTCAGCTAGTGCGGTCAAACTGGCTGGAAGCTCACCGGTGGTGATCGTCGAAAGCGGAGTCGAAACTGGGGTGAACGGCCGACGAGCTGAATCGGACATACGAATGAGGATGCCGATAATAATGAAATTCGTCAGGAGCGCTGAGCCGCCCTTAGCCAGGAATGGCATCGCTAACCCAGTCAACGGGATAACGCGCGTTATTCCGCCGACAACCACGAAGCACTGCAACGCAATCGCAAAGCCCAAGCCGGCCGCGAAAAGTTTGCCGAATCCGTCGCGTAACGCAATTCCAGTTTTCAAAGCTCGGGTCACGATCACAACATAGAGGGACAAAATGCCAAGTAAGCCGACTAACCCGAGTTCTTCTCCGAGCGACGCAATAATGAAGTCGGAGTTAGCTGCGAATGAATTGGCTGGGCTTCCCTCGCCTAATCCGGTACCGAATAATCCGCCAGAAGCCATCCCGAACCAGCCTTGGACAAGCTGATAAGAACCGTATTCGGCGTTGTAGACGTCGTTATCGAGTGCATGTAGCCAGATTGTGAACCGAGCTTGGATGTGGGGCATTAGCTGGACTATCACATAGACGCCGAGTGAGGAGAGCAAACCGCCAATAATAATCCACGAGGTACGTTCGGTCGCCACATAGAGCATCGCGACAAACAGGCCGAAGAAGAGCAGAGCAGTTCCAAAATCGCGCTCCAACGCAAGAATCCCCATGCAGGTAAGCCAGGCGATGAGGATCGGCAACGAATGCCGTAGCCGCGGAAAATGAATGCCTAAAAATTTCGGGCCAGCTAATGAAAGATTGTCACGTTGGGTTACCAGGTAGCCGGCAAAAAACATGGCGAGGAAAATCTTTGACATTTCAGCTGGCTGATAGGAAAATCCGGCAATGTTAATCCATAACTGTGCACCGTAAACCTCCACACCTAAACCAGGTACTAGTGGTAAAAGAAGCAATACTAGACCTGCTATGAGGGAGCTGTAAGTGAAACGGCGTAGCCAACGGTGATCGCGGAGCAAAACCACTGTGGCAACCATTAAAACTACTCCCACCACAGCCAAAAGAAGCTGTCCGCGGGTGTCCGGAGGTGCATTCCGGGCAACAAGCTGGAAATCGATCCGGTAGATCATTGCCAGTCCCAGACCGGTTAGAACCGTTGCGGCAGGAAATAAGACCGGGTCTGCGTAGGGTGCAAACTTGCGTATGATGACGTGGCTAGCGAGCAGAAATGCTGCTCCAACACCAGTGATCCATACAAAGTTATCGGGCAATGGGCTTTCTGGATGTGCCCCATGAACCCCGTAATGGACCAAGATCCAAGATCCGATCACAATGATATAGGCCAGGATAAGCAGACCAAGTTCTTGGTAGCGGCCAGATTTTGCTGGTTGAGTGCTCACAACGCTCATCGAGAACCACCAGAAGAAACTGATTTTTGAGCGGCAAGATCTTTGACAACCTTATGCGCTTCGGCCAGCGAACCGCGGGTAATCGGTAGATCTAAACGTTGCTGTGCCACTGGGGTTAAGCTAGTGACCTTAATGCCTGTTTGCTCATAGACGCTTGATAACTCTATCGGTCCAATATTCTGTGGGATTCCCTTGAATATTGCTACTTTTCCGTGGTCAACTGAGACGTAATAACGGCTCTGGGTCCACATGTAGCCACCAGTTAAACCTCCGGCAACGATGACGAGTGAAACAAGAAATGCGACGAGCCGAGCGATCCAGCGCCGTGGCGGTTTGGCGTCGTCGTCATCGTCATTGTCTTCGGCAGGGCGTGCGCTCGCGGTCAGGGCTGCTAGCTGTCCGGCTGCTGATGAACCGGCTCGGGTAGGTTTCTTGCGATCAACCGCTGCTGAGCCGACGATAATTGGTCCTCGATCATAAGAGGAGCCAGTGCCTGGATCGTTTACCACATCTGCTAAAACAATGGTTACGTTGTCCGGTGCTCCGGCTGCAAGCGCTAGATCAATCAGTCGTTCGCCACATTCGTCCAAGTTCGCGTAGGACTGCAACGTAAGTTCAATAGTTTCGTCTGATACTACTCCGAACAAACCATCGGAGGAGAGTAGCCAGCGGTCTCCGGGTAATGCTTCTCGAATTGAAGCATCAATATTAACGGGATCTTCACTGGCCCCAACGTTGCGCATGATGACATGCCGTTTCGGATGGTTGAGTGCTTCTTCAGGAGTTATTTCGCCATGATCTACCAGGTACTGGACGAGAGTATGGTCATGCGTGATCTGTGTTAGCTTATTGTCCCGCAGCAGATAGGCGCGTGAGTCTCCCACGTGGACCATACCGAGCTTGTTAGCTGTGCGCAATATAGCGGTACATGTTGTGCCCAGTCCAGAAAGTTGCGGTATCTCGTTGACGAGCTCGAGTAATTCGTGCTGTGATTTGTTGAGCTGGGCTTTCAAGAGTGCGATAAGGTCTTCAGCTTGGTGAGAATCATCGATATGTGCCATGTTGCCGACAACCACCGATGAAGCCACATCGCCACCGGCAGCACCGCCCATGCCGTCTGCTAAGACTAACAGATGTGACGAAGCGTAACCGGCGTCTTGGTTGGATTTACGAACCAAACCAACATCGCTCACTGCCGCATACTCAAAACGAATCATTAACGCAGCTCCATCGTTGTTTTACCGATCACCACGGGTGTGCCAATATCTAGCCGAACGGGTGACACTATTTTTTGGGTTCCAACCCAGGTGCCGTTTGTGGAGTTGAGATCTTCGATGATCCAGTCCTCGCCCTCGGCGTAGAAACGAGCATGACGAGACGACGCATAGCCGTCATCGAGTACCAGTGCGCAGTCTGGTGAGCGTCCCACTGTAATAGCGGATGTGCCTAACGGAATCGCTGTTCCCGTTAGCGGTCCGCGCACAACCACGAGATGCCGTGGTGTCGACGACGTTTCCGCCCGTTGTGTACGAGCTGTCGGTGCTTTGTGGCGTCGCTCCCGAATTTTCGTTCCGAAGATATCGTTGCGAATGGTCACGAGCATGAAAATGATGAGCAACCAGATTGCGGCTAAGAAGCTAAACCGTAATAGAGTGACAACTAATGCGCTCATAGTGGCTCCGGAGACGTCCAAAACATGATGCGGGTTCGACCGATCGTGATCGTATTGCCGTCGACTAACGTTGCCGCGGTAATCCGGTGGCCTTCCACAAAACTGCCGTTGGTGCTGTTGAGATCAGTGGCAATGACGCCGTTGGGAGTAACTCGCAGTTCCAGATGCTTGCGCGACACGCCGTCGTCGTCAAGTTGGATGTCGGCAACAGAGCCACGGCCAATAACCGTGATCGCACCGGTGAGGATGTAGCGTTCGCCGTCGACGTCGATAATCGGGTTTTGTGGTGAAGCGTCTGCAATCGTGGCGGGTGCAACGGGACCGCGCCGAGTTGCGCAGGTGACGTCAATTTTTCCACGTGGCTGGGTGGCAGTGGAGGTGAACTCAATCGTGACTGGTCCGAGGAAAACGTATGCTTGTTCGCTTGCATAACGTGCGGCGACTCGCACTAGCTCTTCGCGCAGTGAGTCTTCGCCCCATTCTTTAATTTTTTCAAAGTCGCGAGAAGACAAGGTCAGGACAAATTCATTTGGAGAAACGGTGCGATCCCGGGAGACTTCCGCCGCCCGATCATCCATTGCCCGCTTAACTGCAGATGAGAGTTCAATTGGCTTCACGTCTGACTTGAACGCGCGCGAAAAAACGTTCTCAACGGCGTTCTCCACGCTCTTTTCGAACTTATCCAACGCACCCATACGCCAGCTCCTCGATTCCTTTTACATTAACTTAGTTGTACAAAGACAACACACTAATTCAACTTTACGTCCTTTCCCTAGTAGGTATCCACTATGGCAGGTAAATGCGAGCCATCTTGCAGGTTTCGGTGGTTGGAATCACTGCCGTGGCGTTGGGGAGGGTTTGCGCTTGGCGTGTAAAAGATTGTAAACTAGCGGACGTCTAGCTCGAGTGGCGGAATAGGCAGACGCGCACGGTTCAGGTCCGTGTGCCCGCAAGGGCGTGGGGGTTCAACTCCCCCCTCGAGCACAATAATCCCCGGTATGAAACATACCGGGGATTTTCATGTTGCGTTCTTTAATGCGTTCACTCTTCCCGCAGATGACGCGGGACATTGCCGACGTCGTCAGGCTTCGTATGCCGAATTTTATGCCGATATTCGCGCCCAGCTTGGGCGACACCTTTAGTGCTCGCTTCGGCTGCGATATCGCTTTCCTCGCTGTGATGTGTCGGTGTAGCGTCGTCGCGCATATGACGTGGACGCAACCGCAGTTGGCGTAAACGCGCGGAATACTGGCGTAGATCGTAAGCTGTGCGAGGTAGCTGCCAATTAAACCGGCGCGCCAGCAGGCCGAACACTGCGCATAACACAATTGCCGATCCCATCCCCGCATGATACATGCCGTTGTATTGGAAGAACACCATTTGGGTTGCGGCTATCACTGAAAACGTTGCATACAGTGGACTGCCGCCGAAAATTGCTGGTGTTCTGTTCACCATGACGTCACGCAAGACGCCACCCATCGTAGCGGTGACAACGCCGAGGAAGATCGACGGTATCCAGTCTAAACCGGCGCTCAGTCCTTTGGATGCGCCGGTTGCTGACCAGCAGCCCAATGCCAAAACGTCTGCCAAAGAAAGCATCCGTTGTGACCAGCGCCCTTCGAACGGAAAAAGGTAAGCCAAAATTGACGCCGCAAAAGCGCCACCGAGATACCACGGATCCGTTAACGCCACTGGGAACCCAACCCCGAGCATCACATCACGAGTAATACCACCACCGAGGGCTGTTCCGGTGCCAAGAACCAGATATCCAATCAGGTCATAGCCCAAAACTCGTGCTAGGGCAGATCCAATCAGTGCGTTCGCGATAACACCGAGTACGTCGACTAGACGAAAAAGGCTTTCGGGATCCATAACACCGCCTTTTTAATCTCAGTCCTCAATCCAGGTTTCCATCTTTTTGAGAACTTTTTCAGCATCCGCGTCAGTCCGTAGCGAGAACACAACCAGATCGAGGACTTGGTCATGTTGGTAGGTCCAGCGCTCAACGGCGTCCAATGCGATTTGGGTTGCTTCGCCCAGTGGGAATCCGCCGTTGCCGGTTGAGATACCGGGGAAAGCGATGGAGCGAATGTCTCCCTTAGCGCGGGCCAATTCCATGCAGTTCCAGTAGGCCTTGAAGAGAACGTCACGGTCTTTTTGGGTGACTTTTCCGTCTTCGACCCGGGGGCCGGTGGTGTGAATTACGTATTTTGCGGGAAGGCGGTAGCCGCGAGTGATGATTGCATCGGCTGGTTCTAGGCCTTTACCGCCATTGAGTTCGCGTACCGTGTTGGTGTCGTTACGCATCCATGGCCCGGCTTGCTCGTGCAAGGTTGAGTCTAAGCAGTCGTGCAGTGGGACTGGGCAGCCGTTGAGGTCTGGCACAGCGGGATCGACGACGGCGTCTACGACGAGTTGGCGCATATCGCCACGGTAGAGAACAGTGCGTGGCGCTGGACCATAATCGCAGTCTGGAAGCATATCGGATACTCGGCGTAGATTTTCTGCTTCCACCCGACCATGTTTGCCAACTTGGCGGAACAGCAGGGTGTTGATTGCGCGCGACGAAATAGGATCGAGTGGCTTAGGCTCACGTACTGCCAATTCGGCTTGTAGCCAGCGGAAGAGTCCTTCGTCAGTAGAAAGGTGAGCTAATGAGGACGTTCCAGTGTAGTGCTTTTCGTTAATGCCGGCTAGGGCTGTCATAAGGAGGTCATAGTCTGCCCGGGTGTCATTTTTTGGCTCTGGGAACGGCTCGTCCAGATGAATTTCTTTACGGTAGTCCGATAGTAGAATCATTATTTACCTTTCTCGCTACTCTAAGGATACCTATCTTCGCCGGGAAGGTCATGTGAGATAAACTGTCCCTATGACTTTTTCACACCAGCCTTCGCTATTTTCTGATTTCGACGACGACGCAGCCGCTCCTGAATCGTCAGCAGTTTTTCGACTCCCGGATGGAGCTGAGGAACATAGCTTTGGAAAACCGGTAGGGCGTCCGTCGTCGTCCTATGATCTGGTAATCGCAACTGACGGAGCGTGTTCGGGAAACCCCGGGCCAGGCGGCTGGGCATTTGTGGACCAAACTAACGGATATGCGGTGTCGGGCGGATCCCACAAAACGACGAATAATATTATGGAGCTGACCGCGATGCTCCATGCGTTACGTTATGCCGGGCCGGATGTGAAGTTGCTGTTGCGTGTTGATTCAAAATACGTGATTGATTCGATGACTAAGTGGGCCGTGGGCTGGCGTAAACGTGGCTGGCGAAAAGCTGACGGCAAGCCGGTTTTAAACCGTGAGCTTATCGAAGAAATAGTAAACCTTTATGAGGGGCGTACCGGGCACGCAGACGTTGAATGGGTACGCGGACACAATGGGGATCCGGGCAATGATATGGCAGATCGGCTCGCCGTCGAACAGACAAATAAGTATCGGTAATTTTGTACGTGACACGAAAATGTGTCGGAGGGTGACGTTAGGGTTAAGAACATGGACAACAAGATGACGCAGGCGCCACGGTTGGCGAAGAAACCGATCACACGCTCATTCCACGGTGATGACGTGGTGGATAATTATGAGTGGGTTCGCAGTGAAACGCCGGAGGTGCGGGCACATATTGAGGCGGAAAATGCGTGGGCTGATGCGCGTACCGCACACTTGAGCGGTTTGCGGGAAACACTGGTGAGTGAATTTGCTAGTCACACCAAGGAAGATGACGTCTCGGTTCCAGTGCGTGATGGTGACTACTGGTATTGGCGGCGAACTTTTGCAGGAAAATCCTATGCGGCAACGTATCGGTGTTCGGCTGTAGGCGAAGGCAGTGGGGCCGCAGATATTCCTGATATTGATAGTGTTCCGGTTCAGCTTTTATATGACGGCAATGTGCTAGCTGAAGGCAAGGACTTCTTTAGTATTGGGCTAGCATCGGTTTCGCCTGATGGTCAGATGTTGGCGTTGGGCGTAGATACTGCCGGAAACGAAGAATTTAGTGTGCGGATTTCGCGCATCGAAGATGATTCTACCATGGACGAATCGCTGGTCGGCGTGGGATACGGCTTAGTGTGGTCACATGATTCCACTCGGGTGTTCTACACCAAGAACGATGAAGCGTGGCGGTCCTACCAGGTGTGGATGCACACCGTGGGTGGAAATACAGAAGATGATGTTCTGCTGTACCAGGAGGACGATGAACTGTTCTGGGCAGGCATAGATCAATCGCGTGACGGCGAGTGGCTCATTGTTCAGTCCGAATCCAAGCTCACTGCCGATGTCCGGTTGTTCTCTACCCGAAATCCGGAAAAGAATTTTCTTGTCTATCCGCGGCACACCGGGTTGCATTATACGGTTGAGCCGGCTGGGGATTGCTTGTTGATTATCCATAACAAGGACAACGCTGATTTCGATTTGGCGGTGGCTCCAGTTGGGGCTAGCACACCAGATTCGTGGGAGCTGATCTATCAGGCGCAACCGGGGCAGCGATTGAGTGAAGTCGTGGCATTCCAAGATTTCGCGGTTGTTAATATGCGTGATGCTGGCTCGATGCAGTTGCGGGCGTTTGCTCGTTCCTGGGAGGGCGCTACTGCTGATTCTTGGCAAGCTGGCGTTGTTATTCCTACCGAAGATCTCGCATCGATTGCTTTTTACGGCAATGACGTGTGGCAGGCACGGGAAGTAGGATTCAGTATCGAATCGGTACTCACCCCAGAAACATTCCAGCGGTGGAGTTTAGACTCTGGTGCAGTGGTAACGGTGAAACGTACCGAGGTGCCTAACTATCAGCGTGATGACTATGTGCAATATCAAGAATGGGTGCCGGCATCGGATGGTGTGCTAATTCCGTTAACTGTTGTGCACCGTGCAGATCTCGCTAAAGATGGTTCTCATGCGGGAATCTTGTACGGCTATGGCTCGTATGAGATCTCCATGGACCCATGGTTTAGTCCGACTTTGTTATCGGCGCTAGATCGTGGTGTCGTCTATGCGGTAGCCCATGTTCGCGGCGGCGGTGAAATGGGTCGGGCATGGTATGACAACGGCAAGATGCTCACCAAACGTAATACTTTCACTGACTTTGTTTCATGTGCTCGCTGGCTAGTTGATCACGAGCTTGTTGCACCTGGACGATTGGCTGCGGAAGGCGGCTCGGCAGGTGGTCTGTTGATGGGAGCGATCACTAACCTGGCTCCGGACGTATTCCGTGTGGTTCACGCAATCGTGCCATTTGTTGATGCGCTCAACACTATTCTCAAGCCCGAATTGCCGCTGACGGTCGGAGAATGGGAAGAATGGGGAAACCCGATTGAGAGCGCCGAGGTATACCACTATATGAAGTCGTATTCGCCGTATGAAAATATTACGGCAGTTGAGTATCCGGCGATTTTGGCTTCTACCTCAGTAAACGATATTCGAGTCAGCTATATTGAACCGACCAAGTGGATCCAGGCCTTGCGTGATACTGTCACGAACGATCCGATTGAACGACCGATCATTCAGCGTACCGAAATGGTAGCTGGCCACGGTGGCGGCTCGGGCCGTTACAAGAAGTGGAATGAGCGGGCAGCTCAATTAGCTTTCATCTTTGACCAGATTGGCGTGAATTAGTCTGTGGCGTAGCGGTTTGCTATAGCCAGGATGTAGTTGGGGGGAGAAGCCGGCCGGCTTCTCCCCCCCCCCAAAAAATCATTGGTTCTCAAACCTGTTGGATCTCAAACTCAAGTGGGTAACAATGTTACGCCACCGAATTGAGCGCCTTACTCCACGAACCAAAGTGTTGCCGGATGGCTGCACCAGAAGGCAATGTCTCTCCCTTTGCACCATTCTTTGCGAAGTCTGAGTATCCAGCAAAGGACGGGCTGCGCCCCTTACTACGAGCGCAAGCAACATACTTGGCCATAGCTGACTGGTAGTCCTCGGGAGAATACTTCACCCCGCCACGAACCCGACCTGGGCGTGTAGCTAATCCGATTGCTTTTAGGGCTTCATTCCAGTAACCATCAAAACGTTTAATGATCGTCTGAGACGTTGGCGGCCAAGCGAACGTCTCAGTTTGTAAATCGTCCGGGATCGAAGCAATGAACTCTGCGCGTAATCGATCGTAATCTTTAGCCGTAAGAATCGAATTAGGATTCTCGCGTGCGAAAGCTTTTCCGGCAGCGGCCTGGTCAGTGAGAAGTTCGATGATGTGTGGGCCGTAAGCTTCGATGTCTCGCTGTACAGATTTTGTAGCGACCGGATCGAGAACAGAACGGTCGCCAGCCGGTAGATCGTACCGCCGAGCTAACATCATGTAGAGAGCGCTCGTGAGCGTTGGCCGAGAAAAACGTAGTGTCGTACACCGTTCAATTGAAATGTAATCACTATGTTGAAGGGCATAGCAGGCAACTTTAGCTGCGGCGGTGGCAACATCGGAAAGCTCTGCATGGAAAGAGACAGCCTGATCGTCAGGGTCTCCGCATAGATCCGAGATACCACGGATGGACACAAATGGGATTCCCCAAGCATGGGCAACTTGAGCAGCCGCGTGGGATTCCATGTCTGCGGACAGAGCTTCTGGGAAATCTTCGCGGGTTGTAGCAACATTAGCTTCAGTCACAAATGCGTCAGATGACAGCATCTGCCCAATGCGAATAGTAGGGGTGTTGTGATCGCCAGTAGTTGTGTACTGTTCGATTGCGGAAACCATGCGTGCATCGCCCAAGAAAGATGCGGGCTGGCCAGGTACTTGACCACGGGTATAGCCGAATGCTCGTCCATCAGCGCCACCGTTGAGGTACTCGCGGCCAACGATAACTTGTCCTACTCGTGAATCACGTGCCAGGCCACCGGCAGAACCGATCGAGACAATGACCTTTGGTTTATAGTTCGCCAACAGCCAACCGAGTGCACTTGCGCATGCGGTCATGCCAACCTTGGTGACCATCAAAATCATGCGCATCTGCCCTTTTGAAGCCTGATATGCGGTTCCAACCGGGGATGGTAGTGGCTTAGGGTTACAAGACTGGATGAGGCTCAGAAATGGTGCCATTTCTTCGTCCATGGCAGAAATGACGAGTGCATCTATTTGCTTCACGAAATAACCTCTTCCCAGGTATCTCGATGCGCAAGCATATCCCGAATAGCTGCCTGGGCCGCCGGAAGGGAGTGGTTTGCTCCCCATCCGCATTGGATCTCATTAGCGGCTGGGACGGAGGTGGCTGCCAAAATATCTTCGAATGTAGTCTCGATTAGATCGATGGTTCCGGAAACATCTGGCTCGCTAGCACGGATTAAATAGAAACCGGTTTGGCAACCCATCGGAGAGAAATCAACGACGTCGTCTGCGTGGTTACGGGCATACTCAGCAAATGAATGTTCGATGGAGTGAACAGCTTTCATATCTAAATGTGCTTGATTAGGTTGGGTGAAACGCACATCGTATTTTGTGAGTGTGTCACCGTGCGGCAGATGCTTGACATCGGCGATGCGCACGTATGGTGCACTAACCTGACGGTGATCTAGGTTGAACGATTCGACGTTCATTGTGGGCATGGGTATTCCTCCGCGTAATCTAAATGATCCTTAAAGTATTGTCCCACATTGGTGGTGATTTTCCGATTCTGACATGATAGCCGTCGATGTAGTCAATGCGGAAGGTACGCGGGTGTGGTTCTTTACGCATTGTGGTGGCGCCGTTGGCTTGCTTGGCATTGGGCTGATTGGTGGTGTTGGTCATGGCTGTCTGGGGTGTAAAAGGGACGCTGAGGCGACTAGTATTTTTGTTCTACCGGGAGTGACATAAGTTGCCCTAGCCACACCATGTAGTGGTCAAGCATTTTTTAATCACTAGGTGTAGTGTTATCTAACGTACTGAAAATTATGTTCATGAGGAGAAAACATGGCTATCGTTCTCTATTCCAAGCCAGCTTGCGTCCAGTGCACTGCAACCAAGCGAGCTCTGCTCAAACATGGACTATCTTTTTCTGAGATTGACCTGACTCAGGATTCTGACGCGCTGGAGACCGTTAAAGCATTGGGTTACCAGCAGGCTCCGGTTGTATTTGCCGACGGCGATCACTGGTCGGGCTACCGTCCAGATCTGATTAAGCGGTTGGCTGGCGTTTCAGCACCGGCAGCGATGCGCGCCTAACGTCGTCGGGGCTGATCCCTGTGGTTTATATCGTCTACTTTTCATCGACGACGGAAAATACGAAACGTTTTGTTGAAAAGTTAGGATTTCGTGCCGATCGGATTCCGCTCAGAACCAGTGACGAGCCATTAGTCGTCGAAGATGATTACGTGCTTATCGTGCCGACTTATGGCGGTGGAAACGATCGAGGCGCAGTTCCGAAACAAGTAATTAAGTTTTTGAATAATGAGCAGAACCGCTCACATATCCGTGGTGTGGTTTCCGGTGGAAACACTAATTTTGGGGAAGCATATGGTTTAGCAGGGGACATTATCTCTGCCAAGACTCATGTGCCGCACATGTATCGGTTTGAAATGCTGGGTACCCCAGTTGATGTAGAAAAATTGCGTGAGGGATTAAATCAATGGTGGAACAAGTCATGACGGACAAGGCTGAAGGTATGGATTTTCATGCGCTGAATGCGCAACTCAACCTTTATGACGCGGAAGGCAAGATCCAATTCGATGCAGATCGTGAGGCGGCCCGTCAGTACTTCCTCCAGCATGTCAATAAGAATACGATCGTATTTGATTCAATCGAAGAAAAGATTTCCTATCTGATTGACGAAGGCTACTATGAGCCAGAAGTCTTTACCGCTTATGATATGGCGTTTGTTAAGAGTCTTTACAAACGCGCGTATGCCCACGAATTTCGATTTGCTACATTCTTAGGTGCGTTCAAATATTACACGTCGTACACGCTGAAAACGTTCGACGGTAAACGCTACCTAGAACGTTTTGAGGATCGGGCAGTCATGGTTGCGCTGACGCTTGCTGCCGGTGATACTACCCTTGCTGAGCAGATTGTCGACGAGATTCTTACCGGCCGATTCCAACCAGCTACCCCAACATTCTTGAACGCTGGAAAGAAAGCGCGTGGCGAACTCGTATCATGTTTCTTGTTGCGTGTTGAAGACAATATGGAATCAATTTCGCGCGGTATTAATTCTGCACTTCAACTATCGAAGCGTGGTGGCGGGGTAGCGCTGAATCTGTCGAATATCCGCGAGCTGGGTGCTCCGATTAAGCGCATTGAAAACCAGTCTTCTGGTGTTAATCCGGTTATGAAACTGCTTGAAGATGCATTCTCTTACGCTAACCAATTGGGTGCACGGCAAGGGGCTGGAGCCGTCTATCTACATGCTCATCACCCGGATATCTTGCGGTTCTTGGATACCAAGCGCGAGAATGCGGACGAAAAGATTCGTATTAAGACGCTCTCGTTAGGCGTTGTTATTCCAGATATTACGTTTGAACTGGCGAAAAAGAACGCGGATATGTATCTGTTTTCGCCGTACGACGTCGAACGGGTCTACGGGGTGCCGTTCACCGAAATCTCGGTGTCGGAAAAGTATGATGAACTGGTTGCCGATGAGCGCATCCGTAAGTCCAAGATCAACGCCCGTCAGTTCTTCCAGACCCTAGCGGAAATCCAGTTTGAATCCGGATACCCGTACATTGTTTACGAAGACACGGTTAATCGAGCCAACCCGATCGATGGCCGCATCACGATGTCGAATCTGTGTTCGGAAATTCTGCAGGTCTCTGAACCGTCAACGTACAATCCAGACCTGTCCTACGAGCATATCGGCAAGGATATTTCGTGCAACCTAGGATCGCTCAATATTGCCAAGACAATGGATTCGCCGGACTTCGGACGCAGCGTCGAAACAGCAATCCGAGCATTAACCGCAGTTTCTGATCAAACCGATATCACCTCGGTACCATCAATTGCACGTGGTAACGATATGTCGCACGCGATCGGGCTCGGCCAGATGAACCTGCATGGTTATTTAGGGCGTGAACGAATCTTCTATGGTTCCGAAGAAGCTCTGGACTTCACCAACATGTATTTTTACACCGTGGCATATCATGCGATCCGTGCGTCGATGACCATTGCCCGTGAGCGTGGACAGCAATTCGAAGGATTTGACCGTTCCGCCTACGCTGACGGCTCCTATTTCACGAAATATATTGTGCAGGAGTGGGCGCCGAAAACTCAGCGCGTACGCGAACTGTTCGCTAACACGCATATTCCAACCCAGGCAGACTGGCAGCAACTACGAGATGACGTGGTTCGCTACGGCATGTACAACCAGAACCTGCAAGCCGTTCCACCAACTGGTTCGATTTCGTATATCAACCATTCGACGTCGTCGATCCACCCGATCGTGTCAAAGATCGAAATCCGTAAAGAGGGCAAGCTTGGGCGCGTGTACTATCCGGCCGCTTACCTCACGAACGACAACCTGGAATACTTCCAAGACGCCTACGAAATCGGGCCGAAGGCCATTATCGATACGTATGCAGAAGCAACCCAGCATGTCGATCAAGGGCTGTCGCTGACCCTGTTCTATCCAGACACGGTCACTACTCGTGACGTGAACAAGTCCTATATATATGCGTGGCGAAAAGGCATCAAGTCGCTGTACTACATGCGTATTCGGCAAGCTGCACTGGAAGGAACTGCAGTCGAAGGCTGCGTCTCCTGTATGCTCTAAATCTAGCTACCCAGCGGGCTGCACGTTTACATCGTAAACAGCAGCCCGCTGCGCCATGCCAGCCACTCCAACGGGCCACGGGAAAACTTGAGTTTCCATAGCGACGCAACCAACATCGTCGTCGCCGCAATAGTAATAAACGGCAACAACGTCAATGCTTCTTCAGCGTCCGGGACAACATAGATCACCACAACGTGGGCGCAGTAACTCGTCAGTGGCATCGACCCCATCGCCGCCAACGGATACAACACGTGGCGCGCGGTCGAACCAATCAACAAGCAGGCGCCTAAGACTGCGATCGCAAAGCCACCCGAACCAATCGTTTCCAGCAACATTCCACTATGCGGTTCAGCAGAGAAAAATTCACCAACCGACGGGAACACCCAGCCGATAGACCCCGACAAGGAACGCTCACCACCTTCGCGCGCCAAGAGTGAGTTAATCGGGTCCCACGGCATATGCTGTGGGATAGTATTTTCGCCACCAGTAGCTAGATAGGACAACCCGTACCCGCCGATTGCCAACACTAATCCACCTGCCAAGAGCCGTAACTGTCGTACCCGATTGAGGAGGTCGCTGCGGCCAATCGCCAGCCCAGCAATCACAAACACGCCGTACTGCAAGCCCGGATAGGTTCCGGAAATCATGACGGCAAAAAATGCCGAGTTAGGGTCCGCACCAACAAACAATCCACTCGCTGCCATTGCTGACTTAACCACAATCAACAGGAGCGGTCCCGCGACTGCTGCAATCCCGGCAGCCCACACCAGCGTGCGGACGGGCAGCGATGTGAGTGGCAACGCCAGCATCAACCAAAAACCGTAAAAGCCAAGAATCACCACCACCGGGGTATTCAAAGAACTCAACAAGCTTCCGAGGAAAAACAGAAGCAACGCTCGGCCCACAATCCGCAACCGCGCCGCCTTCATCTGCTCGCCGATATAAGGCTCTTGCCGGCCCGTCATTAACGCCACCGACACCCCAGCCAATAGCGCAAACAACACCGCAGACCGGCCATCAGGTATTTGGGCTAGCCAACCATCGAAAAAACCATAGGGTTCATACGCTGTGGTGTGCGCCCAAAACATGCCTAAAATCGCTAAGCCACGAGCTAAATCCAGTCCACCAATTCGGGAGGATTGGCGAGCTGAAGCGGAAAATGTAGGGGTGGTGTTCGTCGTCGTCATACGTCACATAATAAACGCTGAGCGATGCCATTGGAAGTGACATCTGCCCATGAGATGATGGAACAAACACATACAGGGGGAGAACAACATGAGCGAAAAAATTAAGCTAATCGATTCCGTCCAGGCCATCAACTGGAACAAAATCGAAGACGAAAAAGACCAAGAAGTCTGGGACCGTCTCACTGGAAACTTCTGGCTACCAGAGAAAATCCCACTCTCAAACGACATCCAGTCCTGGAACACGCTCAAGCCACATGAACAGCTCATGACCACGCGCGTTTTCACCGGGCTCACCCTGCTTGACACCGTCCAAGGAACAGTAGGAGCTATCTCGCTCATTCCAGACGCGATAACCCCGCACGAAGAAGCGGTCTACACCAATATCGCGTTCATGGAATCAGTCCACGCCAAATCCTACTCATCGATCTTCTCCACCCTCAATTCCTCGCAGGAAATCGAAGAAACGTTCCGGTGGTCGGAAGAAAACGAATACCTGCAGAAGAAAGCACATATCGTTCTGTCATACTACCGTGGGGACGATCCGGAAAAACGCAAAGTCGCTTCGACCATGCTCGAATCCTTCCTGTTCTATTCCGGGTTCTATGCGCCGATGTATTGGAGTGCGCACGCCAAGCTGACGAACACGGCAGATCTCATCCGGCTCATCATTCGTGACGAGGCCGTACATGGATACTATATTGGCTACAAGTACCAGCAGGCAGTGAAGAAGTCATCCCCGGAACGTCAGGCAGAGCTGAAAGACTACACGTATTCAATACTTGAAGACCTGTATGAAAACGAAGAAGGCTACACCGAATCGTTGTACGACGAAATGGGGCTAACCGACGATGTTAAAATGTTCCTGCGCTACAACGCTAATAAGGCGCTGATGAACCTGGGCTATGAGGCCCTTTTCCCAGCAGACCAGACCGCGGTTAATCCGGCAATTTTGGCCGCTCTTTCGCCGAATGCGGATGAAAACCATGACTTCTTTAGCGGATCAGGATCATCCTATGTGATCGGTACTGCCGAAGCTACTGAGGACGAGGACTGGGACTTCTAATCGCTGTCCGTCCGTACAAAATCTCGGGATCCGGTACGGTAGTGCGCTATAGGGCACTGTTGTTCGGTATCCCGAGATTTTGTGTAGGTAAAAGATGGTTGCTGGCCGTATAAGAAGGAATGATATGAAGATTTTGGTTGTGTGTACCGGTAATATTTGCCGTTCACCGATGGGTGAGATTGTGTTGCGCCACTATGCGGAACAGGCTGGGGTTGCCGGGGAAGTAACGTCCGCCGGGGTGTCTACTGAGGAAACTGGGAATCCGATTGATCGGCGGGCGCAGGCTGTGTTGCGAGAATTCGGCTATGAGGTCCCGCGCAAGCATTATGCTCACCAAGCCACCGCAGCCGAACTTTCGCAGGCAGATCTAGTTTTGGCGATGACGACGGGGCACGCCCGGGCATTGCGCCGGATGATGCTTGCTGCTGGGCTAGGAGAGGAGCATATCTCCCGGATTCACCTATGGCGCGAATTTGACGGAACTGTTCCGCCGGCTGACGCGGGGGCTTTTGGTCCAGGCGGTCCGCTTGAAGGCCAAGAAAAAGTTAAAGCTGGACGAGGTTCGGATTTTTATACGTCTAGCGGCGATTTGGATGTGCTCGATCCGTGGTTCGGGGATGCGTCAGGGTTTTATGACACGCTGGCAATGATCGAAGCGGGCGCTCGCGGGATTGTGACGTGGGTGAAGGGCTGAGTCTAGCTGGCTAAGCCTCATTGTTTCGGCGGTGCCATACAAATTGGTACTCGGGTGAAAAACTTGGTTTACACCGGGCGCAACTCATGAGCCGGGTTGGCCGGCGGAAGCGTTCGATTGTGTGCCCAGCTGGGCAGGTTCCAATCCATGCTCCAGGAATATGGGGTGCATTGCTGAGCTGTGCATGTCCCGACCCGCCGATGCGGATGCATACCTCACGCCAGTGCCGATCGTGGTGATGCTCTGGTCCGACCAAGGCGTGCGCGATTTCGTGCAATATAGTATCGCGGACAACCTGCTCATCGGCCGCTTCGGCGATTGCGCGGGACAATGTAATCTTTTTGTCTGCGAAGTGGGCGGCTCCTGCCCTGCGCTTGGCACGATCAAAGGCAAAAGACCAGTCGGTCAGGCCGTGAGCCGCCAGTAAATCTTGTGCAAGTGCGCGCGCTTTTTCGATATCCACCATCCTATGGTATCGATGTTGCTGGCAGACTGTGCACGTTCAAAATCTCGAGATCCAGCACGGTAGCACACTATAGGGGACTACCGTCTCGTTGAGCGAGATTTTGTGCGAATGAACCTCGACCGGCTCACGGCAAAAGTCCTATTGACTCGCAGAACGGTATGGGGAGGTAGTGTCGAGCCGAATGCTAGAGTGTCGGTATGGTTTTTCATATTATTTTGCCTGAAGACTGGAAGCTCGCCGTAGAAAATGGAACCTATACGCAATCAACACGCGGATGTGACATTAAGTCTGTGGGCTATGTGCATGCCAGCGGTTCGCTCAAGCAAGTCATTGCCGTCGCAGAACGTTTGTATTCGGACCGTGCGGACGCGTTCGTCATCGACATTGATGATAGTGAACTGCATCAGGCTGGTTACGAGATTCGTTACGAGCCAGGGGATCCCGACAATCCACAATCCGAAAAATTCCCACACATTTATGGGGGTGAACTTCCGGTAGGCTTTCTGAAACCGGCGGCAGATTTCGCGGGTGATCCGCGGATTTTGCGCGAAGATTCGCCAGAGGTTCATCAGCTCAATCAAGCAGGTTGGACGGTTGGTTCGACGTCGTGGGGTGCGCGCCTTTTTCTCGACGACGACGCTGATTTATCGTCTTATCATCGATATGTTGATGATACTGTCCGGGCTGGATTTCAGATCCGCGAACTGACTGGTGATGATCTCACTGAGCTCTATACGCTTGACCGATTAGTTGCTCCGGATTTTCCATCCACTCCGGCGTCTCATCACGAGCCGTTGCCAGACAATTTTGACGTTAACATTGCTGATCACAATGCCCGGGCATGGGGTGCGTTTAAGGGTGACCAGCTGGTTGGTTTCAGTATTGTGTTTGATGCTGGGGGACGCTGGGAAGTAGACCGAACAAGTGTTCACCCAGATTATCGACGGCGAGGCGTGGCAAAAGCAATGAAATCCGCTTCGGTTCTTGAAACATATGCCAGTGGTGTACGTCAGTGGGGGACTGGTGGGGCGAGCATTAATCAAGCTTCGCTACGAATGAATAAAGCATTGGGGTTCGTTCTCGAACCATTGTGGCTGACGATGTATCCGCCGCTAACTGTTGGGCAGCTTCTAGCGCAATGAATAAGCGAGCGTTGAAGTGCGCAGCAAAGGATGTCGGAGTGGGAGGATATAATAAACACTATGTCTGGAACTGATCTGATTTTGCGAATGAGTCGTGCCGCCGTGCCGGCAAACCGGCCTATCGATATTGCTCGTCGTATTAGTGCAGCTATTATGATGGGATTTTTGTTTGGTGCAGTAGTTGGAATGCTGTTGTTTATTGACGAAGTTCCCTTAGCGCGGATGGTCTACGTGCTTATTCCAACTGCGATACTTGGCGTCATAGTCTACATTTGTTGGCGAATTTGGCAGACGTCACGTATTGAGCCAACTGCGGTAGTTGCGCGTGTCCTGGGAACAACCGAATCAACCCTGGGGCGTGAAGTCCGTACCGGCGGCCGGCGTGGAATCCTTGTTCCGGTAGTGGCGATGCCCGTTGATGGTGGGCCATCATTCCGATCGATGGTGACGATTCAGGCGCAGTCGGGGCGGGACGTCGTTGAACCACCCGTTGGAACGCTATTGCCACTATTCCAACCAGAACCTGGAATCGGCCGCCTAGTGGAAGGCGAAGCTACGGCTGAGCAGCAAGAACTTATGGATAAACTTGCCAAGCGCCCGCGAATACTCGCTAACAAGGCTGAAATTCTGCCTATCCGGCGCGGCCCACTAGAACGTACCCCGCGCACAGCCGCCATCCAATGGTGGGCCAGTGCCGGCACTGCCGCGTTCCTAGCGATGGTGTTCGTCGGCTCGTTGCGCGGGTAGTCACGAGTAATTACACCACGCGGGTGAAGAACTCCTTTGCGCGCGCACTTTGAGGACGCTCGAAAACATCGTCTGGGGAACCGGATTCGATAATCTTGCCGTCGTCCATGACGATCACCTGGTCAGATACTTCGCGGGCGAACCCCATTTCGTGCGTGACCACAACCATCGTCATGCCTTCAGCTGCCAAATCCTGCATAACGGAAAGAACTTCGCCCACCAACTCCGGATCCAGTGCCGACGTCGGCTCATCGAACAACATCAACTCTGGCTCCATCGCCAACGCGCGCGCAATCGCCACACGCTGCTGCTGACCACCAGAGAGCTCCGCCGGATAATGATCCATGCGGTCTGCCAACCCAACCCGGTCAAGTAGCTTCTTCGCCTGCTCCCGCGCCTGCTCAACAGATTTGCCAAGAACATGAACCGGCGCTTCCATCACGTTCTCCAACGCTGTCTTATGCGGGAACAGATTAAAGCGTTGGAACACCATGCCGATCTTGGCACGCTGCGCGGCCGCCTCTTTCGCCGTCAGCTCATACAGCTTGCCGTCTTTTTCCCGGAAACCCATCAGCGTTCCATCAACATGAATCGATCCGGCCTGAATAGTCTCCAGCAGATTAATGCACCGTAGCATCGTCGACTTACCAGACCCAGACGGGCCCAGAATCGAGGTGACCGTGCCCGGCTGGACAGTAAACGAAACGCCTTTGAGAACATGCAGATCTCCGAAGAACTTATGAACGTCACTAACGCTGACTTTGGGGAGTTGACTCATTGTAATAATCCTGAAATAACAGTTGGCTTATAGAAAAGGACAGAGAAACAGCCCCAATCACGGAGTGTACTCCACGAACGGATCGTCCATAGTCGTTTGCGACGCATTGATCGCAGCCTGGCGGCCAGCACGAGTTTTCTTCGCACCGCGGCCATTCGATGCGGCCGAATCGTCAGCCGAACCGCGCCCGTAGAATTTCTCCACATAATACTGGCCAACCATCAACACCGACGTGATTGACAGATACCAGATCGCTGCCACCAGCAAGAACGGAATCGGCTGGAAAGAAGAGAAGCCACTCGCGTTAGTTACATGGGTGAGCTCTAGGGACAGTGGCACCGCCGTCACCAACGACGTCGTCTTCAGCATCGAAATCGTCTCATTGCCTGTTGGTGGAACAATCACACGCATCGCCTGCGGCAAAATAATCCGCCGCATAATCATGCCACTGCTCATGCCCAACGCCTTCGCGGCTTCCTCTTGGCCTGGATCCACCGAGTTCAAACCCGACCGGACGATCTCCGCCAAGTACGCGCCTTCGTTGATGCCAAGCCCAAGCACGGCGAACAAGAACATCGTGTATTGCCGTTCTGCAAAAATGGAATTCGGTGCGAAGGTGAAGAAATCTATCACGTGCGGAATGCCGACCGTGATCGTTGGGAACAGTGTTCCGATCAGTCCCCAGAAAATCAGCTGGGTGTAGATCGGGGTGCCACGGAAGAACCAGATGTATCCAGTTGCTACCGACCGCAACACCGGATTATCCGACCGCCGCATAATTGCCATCGTCACTGCCAGGAGAATACCTAACGCCATCGCGGCCACGGTCAACGCCAGCGTCCACGCCACACCTTTCAGGATCTGCATCTTGAAGAGGTTATCCCACACCACGCTCCACTGGAATTGTGGATTCGTGATGAGCTGGTTGAGGATCGCGTAGGCGATGACGGCGACGATCGCTGCTGAAATCCAGCGCCCCCAATGGCGGACGGGGACTGCGTGGATCAATTCCGGAGTGTTCTGTGACGGCATGATTCGTCCTGGCTAGTGAATGTTATTTGGCTGGGTTGAGGGTAACAGAGGTGGCAACGCCATCCTTGATTCCCCAGGTTTCGAAGATCTTGGCGAGGTCGCCGGTGTCGATGAGGTGCTGGAGGGCCTTGTCGATAGCTTCGGTGGTTGGGTCGCCCTTCGGGGTTGCGATTGCGAGGCCGACGACGTCGATTGGTTTGCCGATCTTTTCAATCTGCTTGTTGGTCTGCAAAATAGCGAAGTCAATAACTGGGGTGTCCGCAAACATGGCGTCGAGCTGGCCTTGGGCTAGTTCGAGGCTGATCCGTGGCTGCTCGGACTGCCGTTGGATCTGAACAGGCTTGTCTTTGCAGTCGGTGGTGTTTAGTTCGGTTAAGTATTCGTCTTGTGCGGTGCCGGTTTGAACGCCGACTACCTTGCCGCACACGTCTGCCGGATCAAACTTCTTTGGGTTGCCAGCTGGGACTGCCCACTGCAAACCCGCTTCATAGTACTGAGTCAAATCAACGGCTTCTTGGCGTTCTGGGTTTACCGAAATTGCAGCAATACCAGCTTCATAGGTTTTCCCGATGCCTGGGATAACCGCGGCAAACTCAGCGTTTTCCATGGTGACTTCGAGGCCAAGGACCTTACCGAGTGCGTTGGCTAGGTCAACGTCGAAGCCTTGCATGGTGGTGCCGTCTTCAGCATAGAATTCTGCCGGAGCGTAGAACGCGTTAGTGCCGATGGTGAGTTTTCCATCCTTGGTGACGGATTCTGGC
Source organism: Arcanobacterium phocae (assembly GCF_018913465.1). Lineage (GTDB taxonomy): Bacteria > Actinomycetota > Actinomycetes > Actinomycetales > Actinomycetaceae > Arcanobacterium > Arcanobacterium phocae_A. The sequence goes on from NZ_JABAPM010000003.1 coordinate 285,320, forward strand.
AGTAGTGCTGCGATGTCATCAACTTTTTCAATGTGGGATACATCGGTTGCGCGAACGTCGCCGGAAGTAGCTGCGGCGTCGGTGGCATCGGTGGTGGATGACGTTCCGGCGTCGGAGCCACAAGCGCCCAGGGTGAACAGAAGTGCCGCTGCGGCAGCGGTGAATTTCAGGGTTTTCATGGTTTCTCCTCGCGGATGGATTTTTCGGGTGGCACTACGCCAATAATGAAAGTATATACGGTTGAATGTATAGTTATACAATTTTTGGTGGGTAAGATAGGGCACAGTTGGAGATTCGGCTATGTAGGCGTCAGGCAAACTCGGCAAAAGCGCAAACCTACACGTATATGGCCGAGGTTTGCGCTATTGCCGAGTTTTACGCACAGTGCGGTAATCAGTTCAACAGCTTCCGGATCCGTTGCACGGAAACCTTGCCGCTCGTACCGAGCTGCTGAGCAAACAGCGAAACGCGCAGTTCCTCAATCATCCAGCGGGCTTTCACCAAGGCTGCGGCTCGTTGCGGATCATAGCTCCCCATCGCCTGCCGTTCTTTGTCAACCTCATCGCTAATCTCGCCGACCTGCCACGCCAACGAATCATCAGCCGGATTCGTTGGCGCTTTCTCTACCCGAATCCGTGCAGCATTGAGGTAGCGCGGCAAATGTGCGAGATATTCGCCTGGGGTGGTTCGAATGAACCCATCGGAAACGAGCCGTGTCACATAGTCGCGAACATCAGTCACGGTATTGATCAGTGCCAGCGAGGACGTTGTGCGCAAGACGCTATCGACCTCCCCATAGGCTTCCAAAATTCGTACCACGATCTGCGCAATCCGATAGATTTCATCTTCAAACCGGTCACGTAGCCAGGTGCGCAGCGCCTCATAGTCGCCGCGGTTCCGCAGCGTCCCCAACGGTTTCTTATTCTCCCGAGCCCACTGATCGGCGAGGTTGCGAATAGCGGCAACATGTAGATCAGTGATGAGCGCACTCGTGGAAGGGTATGGCGAAGCAGCCATTGCCAAGGATTCACGCCCAGTCCACCGGCTAGTGACGCGGGCTTCGGGCAGGGCAAGCTCGATGGCAAGGAGTCGGATAACCCCGTTGCGGTGGTCGCGCACTTGTTCTGCCGGTTCTGCTAATACCCGCAGTTCTACCGTGAACCCAGCTTTCCCAGGTGTTTCGATCAGTGCCGGATAACCACGAATCGTCAGCCCATGAGCACCGGTCGTTTCGATGCTGGCGGGAATGTCGTCTCCGTCGAGCTCGGGCCACGTAGTGAGGTCGTGGCGGGTAAGTGCCTCAGTCATTCCGGGCTCGGTTGGGTCTGCTTCGAGGGCTTGCGAGACGGCTTTTTTGACAACGTGTTCGACGGCGGTGCGCGTCTGCGGAGCAAGAGAACGCTGCAGGTAGTGGATAGATGTGCCTTCGTCTAGCACGGCACCGCGTTCGGAGCGGACCCGGAAGTTGATCGTCAAGTGCGCTGGCAAAACTACATCCGCCCAGGAGTCGGCGTCAATATCGATCCCGCGCAGGTCCCGTGCAGCTGCCGTGAATGCGTCTTGGAAGCTGATAGCGTCAGGTTGACCGTGTGCCACACTGTCCCAATCTGGGAGTTTGGCGCGAATCTGCCGGGCAGCATCGGGCGCCGGCACAAGGTTGCGGCGAATCCGTTTGGGAAGCGCACGAATGGTTGCAATGACGAGTTCGTCGAGCATGCCGGGAACGAGCCAGTCGAAGCCGTCATCGCTGAGTTGCGGAAGCAGAGTTACCGGCACGTCAATAGTGAGTCCGTCTGCGTGTGAGCCGGGCACAAAGGTGTAGTCGATCGGTAAGGTGATATCGCCTTGGATCCATTCGGTTGGGAAGTCGTCATCCGATGCGGTTGTTTCGCCAAGTAAAAATTCTTGGGTGAACGTTAGCAGATCGGGATGGTTGTGGCGGTCCTTTTTCCACCAGGTATCAAAGTGCCGGGCGGAGACGATGTTGTCCGGGATACGTTCGTCGAAAAACACGTACTGGGCGTCCTCGTCTGCTACCAGCCCGTGGCTACGCAACCGTTCTTCGACCTCGTGCGCCTGTGCCAACGCATCGTGGTTGTCTTTTACGAACCGGTGATGGGTTCGCCATTGGCCTTCTACCAGTGCGTGGCGAATGAACATCTCGCGAGCAAGTTCGCGTGCCGACGGCGTACCAACAGAAGACAGCAATACTTGCCGGTCAGCTGTGATGGTTAGTCCATATAGCAGGACTTTTTCGTGGACTTTGGCGGCGCCGTCCCGGGTGGACCAGAATGGATCTGAATAGGTGCGTTTGATGAGATGTGCCCCGACGCGCTCGATCCAGGCCGGATCGATTTTGGCAATGGTTCGGGCAAAAAGCCGGGATGTTTCCACCAGCTCGGCGGCCATCACCCAATCTGGGGTGCGCTTGGCAAGCCCAGATCCCGGCCAAGCTACAAAGTGGGTGCCGCGCGCACCTAGATAGTCCCGCTTGCGCTGGTCAAACGTTCCGATGTTGGACAGCAGCCCAACAAGGAGCGACCGGTGAATCGCGTCGGCAGCCGGGGCATCGGCCGAAGCTCCCACCGCTTTGACCGCATGCGTAACATCGCGGTTGTGGCTGACGTCGTTGTGGGTGTCGCGCGCCTGGCGGATCTGCGCCGCGGACGGCAATGCAATATTTTTCAACGTAATGCCGAGTGGTTTAGCAAGTTCACGCAGTTGGGCGACGACGTCTTGCCACTCGCGGAACCGCAACCAGTTCAGGTGCTCGGCCCGGCATAACCGCCGAAATGCCGAACCAGACAGGTCGCGTTGCTGGGTGCGCAAATACCGCCACAGGTTCAGGTAAGCCAAAAAGTCCGAAGTTGGCTCGGTGAAGCGGGCGTGGAGCTGATCGGCTTGGGCCTTATATTCGGCTGGGCGCTCGCGGACATCTTGGACTGACATTGCGGCAACTAGCACCAGAACTTCGGTGGCAGCGCCGTTGTCTACCGCGGCAAGCAGCATACGTCCCAAACGTGGGTCGATTGGCAACCGGGCAAGTTTGTGCCCGATTTTGGTGAGAATCGGGGTGCGGGTATCGGGCTCGAGGGCGCCGATTTCTTCCAACAGTTGGATACCTGCCCGAACGGCTTTCAAGTCCGGCGGATCGATGAATGGGAAATCAGCAACTGTGCCTAGGCCAAGGGACGCCATCTGAAGAATAACCGCAGCGAGCGAGGTGCGTTGAATTTCCGGTTCGGTAAATTCTGGCCGGGAGGCGAAGTCCTCTTCAGAGTAGAGCCGGATAGCGATACCGTCCGCCACACGCCCCGAGCGTCCCGAACGCTGATTCGCAGAAGCCTGCGAAATCGGCTCGATCGGTAGGCGTTGCACCTTGGTTCGTGGCGAATACCGCGAAATACGTGCAGTTCCCGGATCAATCACATAACGGATTCCCGGCACGGTCAGGGACGTTTCAGCAATATTAGTGGCAAGAACTATTCGCCGATTTGAATGTGCTTGGAAGATGCGTTGCTGTTCGGCGGAGGACAACCGGGCAAATAGTGGCAGGATTTCGACGGCGCCCGGCACGTTACTGTGTTCGCCAGCGGCCAGGAATTTCGGGCCGAGATCGTCCCGGAAAGCCTTGAGGGTTTCGCGGATTTCGCCTTCGCCAGATAAAAAGACGAGGATGTCTCCGGGGCCTTCGTTCATCAGCTCGTGTGCAGCGTCTACGATTCCAGTAATCGGGTCATCAGCGGACGGGGCTTCGTCGTCGTCAGTATCTATCCCGAGCGGACGGTACCGAATGTCGACCGGGAACGTGCGCCCAGAAACCTCAATCATCGGTGCGACGACGCCGGGCCCGCCGCCGTGCATATACCGCCCGAAATGTTCGGCGAAGCGTTGCGAATCGATGGTGGCAGAGGTGATGATGAGTTTGAGGTCGGGGCGTTGGGGTAGGAGCTGGGCGAGGTAGCCGAGCAGGAAGTCGATGTTAAGAGAGCGTTCGTGGGCTTCGTCGATAATGATGGTGTCGTAGCGCCGAAGCATCGGATCGGACTGGATCTCGGCCAGCAAAATACCGTCGGTCATGAGTTTGACCAGCGTGTTGGGGGAGACGTGTTCGGTGAATCGCACATGGAAGCCGATCGCGCCGCCCATTTCGACCCCAAGTTCGTCGCTAATACGGGTAGCGACGGCGCGTGCCGCAAGCCGGCGGGGCTGCGTGTGGCCGATCATCCCCGTGATTCCACGCCCGAGCTCCAGGCACATTTTAGGAAGCTGAGTGGTTTTCCCGGAGCCGGTTTCGCCCGCGATAATCACTACCTGGTTAGCGGCGATGGCTGCCATAATATCGGCGCGCCGAGCAGAGACGGGTAGTTGCTCCGGGTAGGTGATGTCTGGGACGCTGGCTTTGCGGGCGGCGATTTGGTCCGGGGTGAACGGACGTGGCCCGCGCTGGGTGCGAGCCTGGTGGCGGGGACGACGGCGGTTGGCTGAGTTGCGTTTTTCGGTAGACATCGTCTTCTATTTTCGCACGTTCCCGGCAACTTGTCAGTGACGCAGGAACTGGCGGTGTGGGCAAGGAGACGTGCCTCATGGCAGTTCCCCGGTGGGTGATGGAATGATGGCAGCAATGGTTGGTCTAGACTTGTTTTTGCTTGTGTTTTTGGAGGGTTTATGAAATTTGTGTGGGCACTAGTTTCGCTAGTTATTGCTGGAATTGCGTTGGTGTTGTTCCGCCCGGACCTAGTCCCTTACCTGAGTGACTATGCTTTGACTTTGCCATTCGCCCAGATCCTATCGATGCGTTTCTGGATCGGTGCCGTACTCCTTTTCGGTGCCGTGATGCTAGCTGTTTTCGCGCTGATACGCTACAAGCTTTTGAACATGGGTCGGATCGCGGGTAGTTTGGCCGGGGTGTTACTGGTTGCGAGCATTTTGCAGTTTGGGCTGTTGCTAGAACGCGGGGTAGCTAACCCGGCACAGCTTGGGCCGGATCGCGGTGTAACGATGTCGTCGGCAGGCAACGGCGATATCACCGTGCTGACCTACAACACTCTTGGTGGAAAGACCACGGCAGAGCGGATCTCCCAGCTCGTTGAAACCAATGGCGTTGATGTGGTTGTGCTACCCGAGACGGGACATAAGCGGGGTCGCGAAGTTGTGGAGCTGTTAGCCGCCCAAGGACTGAATTTTCAACAGTTTGATACACATACCTCCCAATATGATCCGGAATTTCGCTCAACGATTCTTCTTGTTTCAGCCGCGCTTGGTGAGTATGAACAAAGTGATGACGCCCCGGCTGATTCGGCTGCGGTAGCAGCCCGGCCGGTGTCTGGCGAAGGTCCAGAATTTTTCGGTGTCCATCCAATTGCGCCAGTGCCTGCGTTGATGGACCAATGGTATTCGCAAACTCGTGCAGTGTATGCACTATGCGAGAAAACAAACTTTATTATGGCGGGCGATTTTAATTCCACGATCGATCATCAAATGGCGCATGGTTTTTCCTGTGGAGATGGTGCGCGTGACGCCGGTTCAGGTGCGGTTGGTACCTGGCCGGCTACCATGCCGGCGTCACTAGCGGCACCGATCGACCGGGTGCTTCACGATGGTCACAGCTATCGGGGAACCGATGCAGCAATCGTGAAAGTCGGCGAATCAGATCACCGAGGACTCTTGGTTCGACTCACTCCAACCAAGTAGACTAGCTAGAACAACGTATTACAGATATGTAGTGGCGTCGAGTACGCCACGGGAAAGAAGGATGATCATGCGGTTAATGCGAACACTGATTATCGCCGGTGGCGCCTACGTCTTGGGCACTAAGGCAGGACATGAGCGCTATGAACAGATTGTCGATGTGGCGTCGAAGCTGTGGAATGCTTCCCCGCTTGCTGACTTCACTGCGCCACATCGTGACACGGTTGACGAGATCATCGTTGAGGACGAGATGTGAATTTCGTACCCGCAACGGGGGCTGTAAGGTGCTGTAACTTGCCAGTTGAACTAGCAAGTTACCGGATGCGTCATGCTGGTGGGGAAAGTGAAAATATTGATTGGTCGCCACTAAATGATGAGCTTCCGGATGACTGCTGGGTGATGCTTGACATTTTAGAGTTGGGTTCATTCCTTGAGAATTTTGCCGGAGTGGGTATCCATATCTCTGATGAAGAAATTGATGAGCTGATAAGTGCGGTGGAGGACCAATTTGAAAGAGCAGCGTTCGGGAAACTGAGTTATGGGCGCCGTGCTGATGTAACGGAAACTCAATCGCAACCGGGGCTCATTGAAATTCGATTGCGTGAGCCGTATGAACTTGGAGATGGTAAATATCGGATTCGTATCTATGTGGTTGAACCAGAGCAGCCGCCTTTTAATGGAATTGTGACTTTGCTGATGCATGTTAAACAAGATGGTAACGGCAGGCTTAATAGTATGCAGAACGACTTTATGGCAACAGCAATGGATAGATGTGACTCATGGGCTGAGAACTTTCCTATTGTCTAGTGAGTAGACATAAGATATATTCACTATATGCATCAGTTGCATATAGTGAATAGGTGAGGGATATGTTGGATCGGGAAAGACGCGAATCCATCCGGAAACGACGGGAACAAAATAAGCGCGATTGGCAACTTATTTCTGACCTGGTGGAAATACGTAAAAAACTAGGGATTGAGCAAGCAGATATTGCGCAGAAAATGTCAGTTAGCCAGTCGACTATTTCACGTTTTGAATCAGGGCAGATTAATCCTACGCAACAAACTATTCGCCGATATGCACGTATCGTTGGGGTGAGTATCGAATATCAACTGGTTTTAGATACTGAAATACGTCACGTTATCCAAGATGTAACCACGTATCAAGAAATGCCGCCTCTGCAATACGGAAAAAATAAATATACTGTTCATTACACTGATAAGGTTCCGGCATGATGCTTGACAAAATAGCCTTAGAGCATGTCAAAGTAGTGAAATCTGGAGTGGAAAATCTCATTCGTTCAGAAAACGTCCAGATTGACCAAGCGGACAAGTTGAACGTGGAAACCAATATCAGTTTCTACGCTCCGCAAGTTATTAATAGCAGGCTACTGGTTGATGTTGAGTTTTTGATTAAAACTCAAATCGCCAACGTAAATATACATGTGCGTGGAATTTATCATTCCGAGGATGATCTTAGTGTGTTGCCGAAGGACTATAACTGGGAGAGTTTTCTTTCGGGGCAAGTAGTTTCTGATGTTTTGCCGTATGTGCGGGTATACGTTTCTCAGTTATGTGGAATGATAGATATTCCAGCGATTCCACTTATGTTAAAAGATCGTGAATCCATGCCGGCGGGCGAGGGCGTCTAGCTCGAATCCATCTTTGCCACGGATAACTGGAACGCCGTCGCCTTCGGCCTTTTATTGTCGCAGTATGGTTAAGCTAGTGAGCGGATCAATATTTCGTATTCCAATAATATGCAGATAGTTGTGCTGTTTTCTACCATAATAAACACCTTATCTTATTATTTTTTGCCATTTTTTCTATTTGTGTAAATATACGCGCATGCGGAAAGTATTCAGTGCTTGGAAATCGTTACTGATATGCCCAAATAAACGGATGATAGCTATACTGTTCCTTGTATAGTCGTTCCTATTTGCTGGGAGAAGTTCAATGGCAGAGTTGCATTTACAAAAAATTAAAAGGAAACTTCAATCTTCATACTCTGATTTCCAAAAAGAGCTCAGGTCCCGTTTGCCTAATGATAGTGAAGCAAGCATTTGGACAAAAACGCTTGCTGCACATGCGATTCATTATTATGGTAATGCTCCAGTAGATGAGTTATCGCGTTTTGTAGTTGATGGAAGACAAGATCGCGGTATAGATGCTGTTTATTATGATGATTTAAATCATCAGATAACATTTGTACAATCGAAATGGAGTTCTGAAGGTGTTGGAACGTTAATTTCTGAGACAGATGCTGGTAGTTTTGCTAACGGTATTTCTGAAGCGATGACCGGTACATTTCCAGATGATAGCAATTCTGCATTGTTGAATTTGAAGGGTATGTTCGAGCGCGTTAACGATGATTATGATATTAAAATTCAATTGATAGTTATTTCTACCACTACTTCTGACATACATCCAAATGCGAAGAAGAGGATTGAGGATGGACTCGAACGGGTTTTAGGGAAAGACTATGAGTTAAAAATTGTCAACCAAATCGAAACATACCAGACGTTTACAAATGAGGAACTTGGGGGTGGATCCTCTTTCGATATTGTTTTGCATGAAATTGGTATATTAGCTACACCTTATAATGCTGTTTACGGATGGGCTAGTGGGCTAGACATTGCCGATCTTGTAATTAAACAGGGAAAAAACATATACTCTCGAAATATTCGAGGAGCGCTAGGTAATACTGAAGTTAATAGAGATATTATTCAAACTGTTCAGGATGAGCCTGAAAATTTTTGGTATTTTAATAATGGTTTGACTTTTCTCGCCGACGATATTCAGACGCCGCCTCTCCGAGATCCGGCTTTTGCAAGACTGAAAGTTACTAAAGGCTCTATTGTAAACGGTGCGCAAACATCATCATCCCTTGCTAGTTTGAGGGATTCGGGTAGTTTTGATGCTAATTTAGAGAGAGTGCGTGTCCAGGTAAGGCTTATTAGTGCACGAAATGCCAATGAAGACGAAGAATTTCCACGACAAGTTACTCGATTTACTAATAGTCAGAATGGGGTTGGTGCAAAAGAATTCGTGTCTTTAGACGATTTCCAGAAACGTCTTCAAAAGGAAGTTGATGAGCAATTTGCCAGAAACTATTACATTAGGTCTGGCACTGGATCTGCAGGTCAAAATGAAACTGGCGATTTTGATCTGCAAACTGCCACTATTGCACTGACCTGCGCGAGAAGGGAAACCAGCAATGTGGTCCGTGCAAAATCTGGAATTGGTGCCCTATGGAAAGACATAAATAAACCACCATATACTGAGATATTCGATATTAAAACAACGACTGCTCTTGCTTTAGTTAAAGCAGTAGATGCGTTTAATAGGATTGAAGAACATCTGCAAGACCAGATCAAATCTTTAGATGTGATTGATGAAGGTGGGCAACGGCCACTAAAATATGGACAAGTTGCACGTCATGGGAATCGCTTGTTCCAACATGCAGTTATGCGAGGATTGAGGATATTTGACGAAGCTGTCCCAGTTGTTGGTCTCAATAAACAGTTGGATAAGTTAAATTTAGCTTTGTATTTTTCAGTTTTTGCTAGAGTTATATACGATAATTATCCAGATACGTATTTGGCTTATCTTTTCAAAAATCAAGAGAAATGCCGGACGGTTATAGAGGCATTTGATCGAGAAATTCGAGAAAGAAAACTTGAAAAATAAAATGTGATATCTCTGTAACTGCCTGGGCTTCTCTGAATAAAACGCATGATTGGCGGGAATGGTAGAGCGTATCTATTTTTCTCATCTCAGATAGCTGGCTTATTAAAGTAAGTTTCGCGGTTATGATGTAGCGTAGAAAGCGATGAAGTGGCTGTTATTGACAAAATAATCGCGTAATACCGCATCTATTATTGGAGCCTCCGAGGATAAGCGACGCAAAAAGCTAAGTGAAAGTTCGGGGGCATAAATAAAAATGCCTAGTCGGAATCTATTCTAGCTGTGGAATGCTTCCCCGCTTGCTGACTTCACTGCGCCACATCGTGACACGGTTGACGAGATCATCGTTGAGGACGATCCTCGTTAATCAACGAATCCATGCCGGCGGGCGAGGGCGTCTAGCTCGAATCCATCTTTGCCACGGATAACTGGAACGCCATCCTCTTCGGCATCTTTATCGTCGCGGTCTTTGCGGTAGGCTTCGGGAGACCCGTGGGATAGCACATGCTCGACGGGGTTGAGCTCACGCAATGCTATTCCGCGTACCCGTGATGGGTGTTCGCGAGCGAGTTCGTCATAGATGTGTGGATCGTTTTGTCCGTCGTCGCCAACTAAGAACCACTCAATATTGGGGAACATAATCAGCAGGTTACGAAGCTGGCTTTTCTTGTGTTCTTGGCCGGAACGGAACAGGCCGGTGGGGGTGGGACCCCAGTCGGTCAGGAGCATGGGACCGATTGGCAGGTCGTTGAGTTGGATGAAGTTCAAGAATGTGGAATACGTGTTCCAGGCTCCGGTAGATAGATAGAATACTGGTGCTTCTGGGGCGTCAGCAAGGAGTGTCTGATAGAACGTGCTCATGCCTGGCACAGCTTGGCGGGTATTGGTGTGTTTGACGAAAGAGTTCCAGGCGGCCAACATGGCTCGTGGTAGCCAAGTGACGACGATGGTGTCATCAATATCAGAAATCAGCCCGAGTTTGGCTTGCGGCTCGACGACCATTATTGGAGCGTTGACGGGTTCGCCGGCGGCTGGAATGATGAGTGCTTCGTGCCAGCCGGGTTGGAGCCCATGATTTTCGACGACGATATCCAAGTACCCACTACGATCTGTCCGAGTGCGGATCGTTTGGTCACCAATGATGACCGTAACAGGTAAGAAGCCCACTTGAGTGGTGAAGAATTGACGCCAGCCGCGTTCGGCTTCGGCGGCTTTCTCTTGGGCTAGGACGGCAATTTCTTGTACCACGTTACCGGCATATTTATGTGTCAAATTTGGTAAGAACGGCAACGTAAAAGGTTTTTTCTCCGCCTGTGGATCAGCCATAACTGCGCGAGCAAGCACGCGAACTGCACTGGTTGAGCCGTATCCGCTATAGCCAATGATTTGTGGAAGCCAACCGGCATGGCGACGCTTGACGATGCCACGGCGGTTAACCGTGTCTTCGATTGTCCGTGCAATATGTGCCAAGCCCATAGGGATAGTCTACCGAAAGTCGGCGCTCAGGTACGTGGTGTAGCGGGTGCGTTTGGGGTCTGGGAGGTACGGGAACTGACTACACCGGCAACAACAACCCATAAAGTAGCCGCGATGAGCAAGGCACTGAGCGGCGAATTTGGCGTGTTGAGCAGGTAGCCTAACTGCAATCCGCAAATAGTTCCGATTGCGCCGAAGCTATAGGACCAGCTCATGATGCGAGCGAATTGGCTTCCGCGGAAGAATACTTGGCGGTGAGTTTCCAGGATAATCACCCGGGCTTTATTGAAGAGCACGTTGCAGAAAATAAATCCGATAGCGGTATAGAACGTGGCGTTATTGCTGGCAATGAGGACGACGGCGATCACAATGTTGAGGGTCGAAAGCCCGGCGGTTGCTTGTAAGGCGCGTTTAGTTGGGACGGCTTTGGAGATGCGTCGTCCAACGAGTGGGCCAACGGTTGCTGCACTACCGAAGGCAATCAGCACCCACCCCATGGCTATCTGTGCCGGGCGCTCGCTCAAATTCGCTGCCCACAAGAATACGAGTGAGCCGGTCAATGCCCCGATGACCTGTAAGACGAAGGAAAGTAGTGGAGAAGCTGGGCCGGAGCGGAAAAGATCAAAGAAGAACTGACGTATCGGTAGGCGCGTACCGGTGACGGAGAATTCGTCGTCGTCGGCATCAATTAACGCAGGCATCGCGTAGGTGTGCCGGGCCCACATCCGGAAACTGGCTCCGGCAAGCGACAAAACTGCGTTGGCAACGAACAGAACCTGTACGGACAGAACAGAGATCCAAGCGCCGGCCGGGCTGGCAACAACCAGACCGATAAAGCCGAGCCAAGCATACAAGGCGGCGTTGAACGATAGCGCGTGTTCTTCGGATTGTTGAGCGAAGGCCGCGCCGTAAAACTCTTCAGCAATATCGGATACTGGGGCGAGGAAAAGGTCGATCGCAATATACCCAACGAGCAACCACATCTGCGGTATGCCGGTGAACATCAGTGCAATAACTGCAATAACTGACAGTATGGTCTCAACGAAGTCAATGGTAATAAGCGTCGTATCGGGCGAATATTTCTTGAGGATATGTGCATATAACGGGAAAGCAAAAACACAGAGCTGTTCGGCAGACGAAATCAGCACGAATGTGCCCACACTGACCTGTCCGGCAGCAGTAAGCGCGTTCCAGCCACCTTCGATGAGACGATTACCTAAAACTGTGAGGATCAGGCCAACTACCATGACTCGGCGGACTCGGCGCAACAGTTGGAAAGACATGTTACCTCGCGGGTGGATAGGCTAATCGAAATTAAACGGTTTACTCTCCTTGGGCAAAAACCGTCGATTCATAAGTATACAGATCCCCGCGGTAGGTGTGGATTCCCCATTCGATAATGTCACCGTGATCGTCAAATGCGGTGCGGTTGATCGTCAATACTGGCTGGCGGGTGGGGATAGTGAGGAGTTTTGCGTGCCGGCGGGACGGCTTTTCCGCGGTGACTGCTTGGGTGGTGGAAGCGATAATTGTTCCCGATTCGCGCAGTAATTCATACATTCCGCGCTGTTCCAGATCGCCATAGCTGGGTGCAAGGTCGGCACGAATCCAGTTATAAAGCACCGCGATCGGCTCTCCGTCACGATACCGTAACCGTTCCAGTTCGAGAATAGGCGTACCTGTGACGCAATCAAGACGCTGCGCCATCCGCGCAGTTGCCGGAACAACGTTATAGGTCAAAATATGGGTTGACGGATGCTGGCCTTGCCGGCGTAGCTCCTCATTAAGAGAAGAAAGTTTGAGAAGCCGGTGGCGAGGCTTGGGCGCCACAATAGTGCCCTTGCCTCGCCGCCGGATCAGCAGTCCTTGCTCCACCAACGTTTGCATGGCACGCCGGGTGGTTGGTCGGGAGACCTTGAGCCGATGTGCCATCGAAATCTCGTTCTCGATTACCGTGCCGGCTGTCAATTCGCCGGCAATAATGGCACGCTCGATCGGCTGCGATATTTGCACATGGAGTGGAATATCTGAGGTCCGATTGAGTTCGATCCGAGGTGCGTATGGGTGGAGCATAATGATTGGTTAGGATTCTAGCGCAGCAGCAACAACGGCCTTGGCTTCGTTTTGAACCCGAGCCAAGTGTTCGTCACCGTGGAAAGATTCGGCGTAGATCTTGTAGACATCCTCAGTACCCGATGGGCGAGCTGCAAACCACGCGTTCTCCGTGGTCACTTTCAGTCCGCCAATCTTCGCACCGTTACCCGGTGCTTCAACCAGCCGGGACGTGATCGTTTCGCCAGCAAGCTCGGTAGCAGTCACGTCAGCTGGGGCAAGAGCTGCCAGCTTCGCCTTTTGTGCTTTCGTTGCGGCCGCATCGATTCGGGCATACGACGACGCACCAAACTCCGCCACCAGCTCACGATGCAACTGCGATGGGCTCTTACCCGTCACTGCAGTGATCTCGGCCGCCAACAGATCCATGATCAGACCATCTTTATCTGTGGTCCACACGGTTCCGTCCTTACGCAGGAAGGAAGCGCCCGCGGATTCTTCACCGCCGAAACCGATCTCTCCCGAAATCAAACCTGGCACGAACCATTTGAAACCAACCGGAACTTCGACGAGCTTGCGTCCAATATTGCCCACAACCCGATCGATTAACGACGACGATACGAGCGTCTTACCTACGCCAGCACCTGACGGCCACTGTGGGCGATGCGTGAACAAATAGCTGATGGCAACAGCCAAATAATGGTTCGGGTTCATCAGCCCAGCATCCGGGGTGACAATACCATGACGATCCGAATCAGCATCGTTACCGGTAGCAATATCGAACGGTGAGCGACCGGCGTCGTCCGCCTTCATCCGGTTCAACAACGAAGCCATCGCATACGGAGACGAACAATCCATCCGGATCTTGCCGTCCCAATCGAGAGTCATAAAACGCCACGTTGGATCCACGGTGGGGTTCACAACGGTGATGTCTAGGCCGTAACGTTCGCCGATCGCCCCCCAGTATTCGGCCGATGCGCCACCCATCGGGTCGGCACCGATACGCACGCCAGCTTCGCGAATCACATCAAGATCAATAATGGACTGCAAATCGTCAACGTAAGCAGAGAGGTAATCATGGCCACGGGTAGTTTCAGCTGCCATGGCTACTTCATAGCTGACGCGTGGAACATTGCGCCAGCCCTGACGCAGAATCTCATTCGCGCGTGCTGCAATCGCCGCGGTAGCATCCGAGCCAGCCGGACCACCATGTGGCGGATTGTATTTGAACCCACCATCGCGTGGCGGATTATGCGACGGGGTGACGACGATCCCGTCAGCCAAACCAGGACCAGACGTCCGTACCCCATCAAGCGTATTGGCGCCGTTCGCCGTCAAAATAGCCAACGAAACTGCCGGAGTTGGGGTCCACGAATGACGAGCATCAACCCGCACCTCAACATTGTTAGCTGCCAAAACTTCGAGCGCAGTACGCTCTGCTGGTTCGGAAAGTGCGTGCGTGTCACGGCCAATATAGAGTGGGCCGTCAATACCGTGAGCACGACGGTATTCCACGATTGCTTGAGTGGTTGCTACGATGTGGGCTTCGTTGAAGGCCCCATCGAAAGCAGAACCACGGTGGCCTGATGTGCCAAACACAACCTGCTGGGCTGGGTTTGCTGGATCGGGTTCAATGTCATAGTAGGCGCTGATGAGAGCATCGACGTCGATAAGGTCAGATTGCTGAGCCAGAGTTCCTGCGCGTTCGTTCATGACTCTAGTCTACTAAATGTAATTGCGTTTGGTGGCAATGCGTAACGCAATCCATCCCAGTGGCACGCGACCCCAGAACGTAAACAATCGATACAAAACCGCGGTAGACAATGCAACCGAATACGGGATGCCGGCCAAAACCAAACCACCGGTGAGCGCGGCTTCAACCGGTCCGATACCGCCCGGTGACGGTACGAGCGAGCCAACCGAATTGGAGATGAGATAGGTGACTGCTAACGTCACCAACGGTAACTGGTAGCCGAACGCGCCTAACGCGAAACCAAAACACGCCACGAAGGCTACGGTCATGATGACTGAGCCTAAGAATCCGAACGCTAGCCGGCGCGGATGAGTACCCAACCACACTAGGCGAGGCCAAATCTGTTCTACGGTCGGCTGAATTTTCGCAAGAATCCAGGCGCGCAACGGGCGAATCAAGAACACTGCTGCAATTGCTACAACAGCCAGCCCAATACTCATCATCACCGAACTAGACGGCATTGAGAGGGCACCGAGTTCGCCAGTAATCAGCGTCAACGCAATCAGCGATATCACCGTGGTAATAAACTGAGCCAACTGCACAACCGTGACTGTTGCAACCGCGGGAGCCGTTCCTACATTCTTCTTTTGCAAGAACCGCAGATTCAGCGCGGCCGGACCAATGCCAGCCGGGGCAACGAGAGTGACGAGGGAAGCCGCCACCTGCACTAAAATGGATTGACCCAGTGGCACATGTTCTTGTGTATAAGCCTTGAGCGTTATAGCTGCCCCCAGATATGTCAACAATCCAGTGAGGAAGGACAAGATCATCCACATCGGGTTCGCAGCCCGAATCGCTTGCGACAATTCAGTAAAGTTCACCGATGCGGCGAGCAGGTAGATAGCAACAACACCAATAGATACCGTGATAATAGTTTTCGGTGAAAAACGCTTGATCTCCACCGGTTCCATCGCACTTGCGTCCGGCAACCGATCTTCTAGTTCTTGCCGAATCTGTTGGAAATCCTTAGCTTTTGGAAAATCCTCCCGGGTGCGTGACGGCATAATTGTCTTTTGAAGCAGTGGCACGAGTGCCATGATTCGCTCGTATCGTACCGAGCGCGTCAAGGACTCCACCGCCCGATCGATTCCCACAATTCCGGCGAGCATCGCTAAGCCTTGAGCCAAATCCACAAGACGAACAGTTTCAGATGCCAGCAATGAGCCATCTTGCCAGTTGGCGATGTATAAGCCGTCGTCGTCGACACGCACACAACCAGCGTGGAGATCACCATGCGACATGCCGCGAACGTGTGCTTTTTGGAGGTTATCCCACAAGGAGTCAATCACGTCGTCAGAAATAGTGCGACCATCGACGTCGTCCAACAACACTGATTGCGGAACTTGATAGATCAAGCATACTGACGAATCCCCATGGGAACCGCCCACAAATAGCTTATGGGAAATACCGGCCTTCTCTACCGCGAGCTGCATCAACACATGCTGTTGGGCGGCGTCGCCTAATGTGCGAGCTCCCTCGCGATAGGTGATCTTCAGTCGGAACTGACGCCATAAGTCCGCTAATGCGCTAACAATGAGCCGGTCCTCATCGAGAACATGTACCTGGTAGGTGGCACCATCGGCATCAGTGACCACATACATTCGGGACACTGAAGCTGGTCGGAATGCTGGGAACGCAGCGCGGACATGGGCAGCCATCGCCGGACCATTCATTTCCGGGGCAGCCACCATAGTGGCGGAACGCTCAAGTTTTTGTGCTGTTTCAGGATCAGGATAATCAGTGACAGCGCCGGATGTACTCCACATCGATGTGATGCGCTGGATAGTTCCGGTGTCTTCGTAACCGATTGCCCCATGTGAAGAAACCGACCAGGCGACAACATCGTCGCTCACTTCGATATCGTGGCGAATGATTTTTACCGGATCGATACCCGCGCGGCGCACTAAATCAACAAACTCTGCTCCGGTGATCCGTCGGGGCAATGCGCCGATAACAAATCGAGATAGCAGCGCTATACCAACCCCAAGAAGCGCCGTTGCTACCGCGCTTGGCAAGGTTTGTTTACCTTGTAAAACCAGTAACAGGGCAACGAAAATTGTTAAAATCCAGCCCCAGCGTACTAAGCGATTCCCACGGAAACCTCCGGCGATCGTCAGTAAGGCTGCGATCACAGCAAGGTAAGGGGTGGGATCGGTAAACATAAGAAGTGGCGATGTAAATGAGGCTGGAGTGGTCTTGAGAAAGTGATCCACGATGATGTGTGAAAGCTCAGTAAGCCCCACGGTTGCGATACTTGCCACGAGTGCAGTAACTGCAGTACGCCAACGACGGCGCACAAGCATATCAATAAGCAACGCCAGCGGAATAAAGAACGAAACAAGACCTTCAAGAATATTGATTGGGATAAAGAAAATCTGTTCCAGCAAACTCGACGTAGCAGCCCGCACGTCGCTTGTTACGCCCAGCACGGTTAGGCGCCCATACATAGATAAAATAACAACCCCGGCGATTGCCAAGAACGCGACCAGAGCGCCCACCAAATCAGCTGGTTGACGCATCCAGCGTTGCGGTGCGTCAACCAGAAGCACCTTGCGTGCGGGATCACGAACTCGGTCAGAAGATGGGGGCGTTGCTGTTTTCACCCTTCAATCCTAACGTGTATCGGCAACCTCGTGTTTGTCAGCGGGCTATTGAGCGTTGCGTAACCGTAACGAGTTTGCCACAACAATCACTGACGAACTTGCCATGGCGATTGCCGCCAGCCCGGGAGCAATCACGCCGCACATGGCCAGTGGAATCGCGATCAGGTTATAGCCAAAGGCCCATGCTAAGTTTTCCTTGATAATGCGAAGCGTTTTCTGACCAATCCGCAACATAGTAGGAATGACGCCAATACGTGATTGCACGATCGTGACATCGGCGCTTGCTTGGGCGACATCTGTGCCGGATCCCATTGCGATGGAGAGATCTGCGGCAGCCAACGCGGCCGTATCATTTATTCCATCGCCAACCATCGCGACTTTTTGTCCGGCCTGCTGGAGTTGATGAACAATGGCGAGCTTATCGGCCGGCAACACATTGGCATGAACCTGGGATATGCCGAGCTCATCGGCGACGGCGTGCGCGCTGGCCTCATTGTCGCCAGTTATCATGATCGGCTCGATCCCTTGGTCACGAAGCCATGTCAAAGTCTCGCGTGCCTCAGGGCGGATCGTGTCAGATAGCAGTGCATATCCGTAAAACTCGGTTGTGCTACCACAAGCAACTAGCGTTCCGGATGCGGGTAGTCCTGGCAATGGAACATTGTTTTGGCTGAGCCACGTTAGGCTGCCGGCATACACCGTGGTGTCATTCCAGCGTGCGCTCAAGCCGCGGCCGGCTTCCTCGTGAACGTCGCTGACTGTGGCGAATGGATGACCATGTTCCTGAGCAGCCCGCACAATTGCGCGTGCTAACGGGTGATGAGAATGTGATTCGATACCGGCAAGAATCGAAAGAACATCGACGTCGCTTGTCTGCACCGCTTCAACGAGCGCCAAATCTCCAGTGGTGAGCGTACCGGTTTTATCTAACGCGATTGCGTCAAGCGAGTGGGCATTTTCGAGTGCTTCGGGACCAGAAATCAACACTCCGTGTTGCGATAGCCGTCCGGAACCCACCAATAATGCAGTCGGAGTAGCTAGCCCAAGCGCACACGGGCACGCAACAACTAACACCGTAATTGCGGAAGCGAGTGCGATGTCGATTGGGTTACCGATCACGGTAAGTCGCACAATGAACGTAGCCAATGCAATCAAGATAACTCCCGGCACAAAAACACTGGCGATCCGATCAGCCAACCGCTGCAATGGAGCTTTTTCCACCTGGGCTTGCTCAAGTAGTCGGCCCATCTGAGCCAACGTGGTATCCGCGCCGATTCGAGTAGCGCGAATCCGCAACGAACCATTCGTTACCAGTGTTGCTCCAATAACGGAATCGCCGTCGGCCACATCAATCGGCGTTGATTCGCCGGTAATAAGTGACGCATCAACTGCGCTGGAACCAGCAACAACAACGCCGTCGGTAGGAATCTTTTGACCAGCGTGAACCACAAAAATATCGCCAACCGCCAGATCGGCAGCCGGGATAGTTTGGTCCGTAACCGTGCCGTCACTGCGTTCCACCACATGTGCCGAAGGTGCCCCGGTGGAAAGAAGCAACCGCAACGCATCGCCAGCGCGCCGTCGGGAACGCGATTCCAGCCACCGTCCCAACAGTAAGAACGTGACGATCATAGCGGCCGACTCGATATAGATATGGGTGTGCCCATGCGATTCGAGATTGAGCAACCCGCTCATGGACATCGTGTATCCCAGATGCCCGGCGCCACCAAATATCAGCGCCCACAGCGACCAGCCCATCGAGGCTAGAACACCTAACGATACGAGCGTGTTCATTGTGGATGTGCCGTGGCGCGCCGCAACAAACGCAGAGCGGTGGAACGGCCACCCTGCCCAGAAAGCCACCGGACTACCTAAAGCAGTCACTAGCCACTGCCAGCCAGCAAACTGCCACGCCGGGACCATCGATAGGGCAATAATAGGAACACTCAAGATTGCGGACACGATAAACCGACGCCGTAAATCATCACTGCGCGCCTGTGAATCTGACGTATCGGGAGTCTCGTCCTCGATCACGCTTGCCCCATAGCCGGCCTTTTCAACCACTGCAATGAGGTCCGCGTCCGTGAGCTGCGGCGGAAACTCAACATGCGCCCGTTCAGTAGCCAGATTAACGACGGCGGTAACCCCGTCAACCTTGTTGAGCTTTTTCTCCACCCGAGCTGAACACGACGCACACGTCATGCCCGTAATCTTGAGATCAATGTTCACTTTGTTTCGATGCTTTCCACCGTGTAGTTGCCAGCTTCTGCAATAGCAGCCCGAACGTCGTCGTCGGACACCGGATTTTGCGAATCGAAGGTAACAACGGAAACTTCGCTTGGATGGAGGTCTACGTTGATGTTGGCGACGCCGGCGAGTTCGGACAACTCCTCGGTGACGTGCGCAGCGCAGTGCCCGCAGGTTAAACCAGAAACGTGAAGAGTTGTAGTAGACATAGGAAGTCCTTTCATTTTTAATTAAATTGCCCCGCTACCAATCATGACACAAGTAGCGGGGCAAGAAAAGAGTGGTTTTATTCGTTCTCTGAAGCTGAGGAAATATTGGCGGTCAGATCAGTAGCGGCAGTTTCACGTTGTGACGCGCCAGGGCCAAATGCGCTGGTCGGAGCAGTAGGTGACAGAACCTTAGCGCTGAGCCATTCCGGCACTTCCTTGCCGCTGCGCTTGACGATCTCGAGTTCCTTGATCCACTCGGATTCTGGGACCTGATCAGCATATGGAGGCAGAGCTTTAGCGTTGAGCGAAACGGTTCCTTGTCCTTCTTTTACCGCGTGCAAGACAATAGTGAAGAACGGGCCTTCGCCAGCGGCAATCCGCAACTTCTTCAGCTGCCGCAGATAGTGCAAAATGGCGGTCGGGATGACTTTCAGGCGTGCCCCTTGGTCTTCGCTAAGCTTTGCATTGGCTTCGTAAATGACTTGGTCACCAACGATCTGAACCTGTAATGACACTTCGGTCCACGATGGCGGAGTTGTTTGGCCGAGCAGGTTAAATGTCTCCTGCACGATTGTATTTTGATCGGTGGCATCAAATGGGTCATTACGAATAGCAGTCGCTGCCGGACGATCGGTAACATCCCAAGAAACCGGGGTAGCTTCCTGCTGATTTTTGTTTTCTAAGTCTTCTGGTAATGCCAAGGCGTTATAGGTAGCACCGGCCCACCGCTGAAAATTGACGGTCGAACAGTAAGGCGCATCAGGCAACATAGAAACGATATGGAACTTGATCTCATCCTCACCGGTTGCAACCGCTCGCATCACACGAACCGGAATACCAGAAAGCTGGGCGAGTGCCAGCTGAGTGAACACATGAAGGGAATCATCGTATGCGATCCGCTTGGCCCACAGTTGGCTTTCGAGCTGTTCGAAACCATCTTCGGCTTCTGGCTGGAATGGAGCCACCATGGTGAGAGCTACTGGCTTGCCGTCAACTACTTCCACATCGCAAGGAATGTCTCCCCAGTCTCGCTTCACGAGCGCACCCGCATAAGGTGACGGGACACCAGCAGCAAATGTGCCAGTTTCGGTATTTTCCCAACCGAAAGCAATTCCGTGATAGACCCCGCGCAATTCTGGTTCAGATTCGCCAGGGGTGAAGCGCCAGAGTCGTGTGCCTATCGTGAGCCGGCACGGATCTAGTAGTAGAAGATCGGTGTGAACTCCGCCGCCTTGCGCAATGCCGGAACCATCGTAGGGAGCAAAATCAATCACGCCACCGCGAAATGCTTGTGGATGGAGTGGACCAACAGCGTGCCGAGCATGGGTGAAAGCATCGGCTGGGATATGAAGAACATCAAGGGGAGCGTCATCTCTAAACGGAGAATCTGGGTAACGCAACTGCAACAAATCGAGGAGTGCACTCACCTCAGTCACGTCAGCAACATCGGCTGCATCAACAGCGAAACCGGCAACCAGATCATAGCCATACTTGAGAAATGATTCGGCCTGGCTGTCTGAAACAGCCACTAAATATGTTGTGGTCACGTTTACCCCTTTGTTGGAATTCTTCTTCTAAGAATACCGGGAAGGGTAACAAATCGGTAAATCGGCAGAGAAAAACAGGGAGCTATCGCTGATTCCGTTTGCGAGCCTGCAGGCGCATAATCATCCACACGATTACTGCTATAACGACGAGCCCAGCAACGATCTTCGATGCTAGCCCGACGTATTGCTCCACTAATGCCCAATTCTCGCCAAGCATAAAACCAGCACCGATGAGCGCCGTGTTCCAAATCAGCGAGCCGACCGTTGTGAGCGCAATGAACAGTGGAATATTCATTTTGATGACGCCCGCTGGAAGCGAAATAAGTGACCGGAAGATAGGTAACATTCTGCCGAAGAAAACAGCAGGACGCTCATATTTTTCGAAAAACGCTTCGGTCTTATCGACGTCGGACTCTTTCGTTAACGGCAACCAAAGCAGAAATGCCCGCGAGCGTTCGCGACCAAAAAGATAGGCGATGCCGTAGAGAATAAGCGCTCCGACGACGGAACCGATTGTGGACCATACTAGTGCGCTGCCAAATGTCAGCGAGCCCCCCTGAGATGCAGTAAAACCAGCTAACGGGAGAACAACCTCGGAGGGGATCGGTGGGAAAATATTTTCGATGGCGATAATCAAGGCAACACCAAGGCCACCCAGCTTGTCCATTAAGTCCACCGTCCAGGCGGCGATTCCGGTTAAGTCTTGAGAATCGCCAGCTTGAGCGATTAATGCGAGAGTCAACATGGGTTCTAGTATGGCATCAGTGCTTGCCAGGAATGAGAACATCAAGAGCTGTGTTCACCACGGAAATGATGATGCCGCCCACGAGTGCCCACGCGAAACTATCAATGATGATTCCTACTCCGAGTTGTCCCGAAATCCAGCTTGTGAGCATCAACATTGCGCCATTGACGACGACGAAGAACAATCCGAGCGTCAAAATATATATCGGCAGGGAGAAGAACTTAACGATCGGGCGCACGAATGAATTGACGATGGCCAAGATTGCGCCGGAAATAATCAGGGCAATAATTGATTGTACTTGGGGGTCAAGATTGGATAGTTGCGCAATTGTGGGCTGGCGCAAGGCAAAGCCACTGAGCAGTATGGTAACTATCCACAACGCCACAGCGTTGCATAAGATTCTCATAAGAAATTTCATACAGACAGCTTATCAGGTCACTATGACACAAGAAGCGTTGCCATAACCGCAGCTGAAGCAACTATTTCACCAATTCCGAGCATCTTTGCACTTATCCAGCCGTGACGAGCACCCCACCACGGAACTAGATAGGCGCGGATAGTCAACATGATCCAGATAGCTACATGCCAAGGAGATAGGTGAACGTCGTCGATAAACCAGGTTGCGATCGTAGCCAGCGCACACCAGACTAGGTGCCATCCGACTGACGCGGCTAGCCAATTTTGATGACCACGTTGGCGAATATTTGTTTTCACGTAGAAAACTGTGCCTAAAAAGTAGCCAAAAACTAATGCAGTGTGGAGCCAGACCTGATTCCACGAATCAGTGGGACCGTCGAGGGAACCGAGCTGATAGGCAACTGGAAGGAGCAGTGACGCTGCTATAACCGTCACCGTATCGTTGAGCATTGACCTATCGGCACGAATCGCCGATTGCCAAAACGTCACTGCGATAAGTGGGAGAAAAATCGGTATCCAGATCAGCAATGCTGGTTTGAGGAGCGCTAAAGCAAGGCCAAGAATTGCACAGATACCACTGTAAGTAAGGACAGGTGGTAGATAGCGTGGTTTTCGCCGGCTACGGAGCCACAAGCCAATAGCGAAGAAATCAAAATATCCCACCCACCATAGGGTCAGTAAAATGATGTGCTGCCAGACGAAACCGCCGGCAATAATACCGAGTATTGGCGGGATAAGGATCATTGCCCAGGCCCCGTGATAATTTGGGATCCAGCGGGCTTTACGCTGTGGTGCCATTAGCTAGAACTTCCGTAGCTTTTCACGGCTCAGCTCAAATCCGTGACCGGTAAACTCTGACCAGCACGAAACCCCGGCCGCTTCGATGCTACATACGTAACCATTGTTAGCGAGCGTCGTTCCATACTCGTATTCAGTTTCGGCAACAACTGGTGAGGTGCAACCGCCTACTGGTTCCTCCATCGACGCATCTATCCGGAATGTAGCCGGATTCCCGTCACATTTCGCTGGTGCCGGCCATAAATACTTATTGATCGTGCAAGAAGCTCCACCCGATTCGATCGAGCAGTGAATGTTGCGCAGTCCGGTTGTGAATCGTCCAGTTGGGATCTGAGCATCACTAGGCGCCGGATGTTGGCGACTTATCCAGTTGGCGTCTTTGACAAGTGAATTTAACTGTGGCGGTGCTTGCGGGTCAACGAGAGCATGTTGAACTGCAAGAAGATGTGGAACGTGTTGCCGGCAGGTGCGGTTGAGCGTAGCTAGACCATTGGTGACGATTTTTTGGGTATCCTCGTTCCACTGTTTACTTGAGGTTGCTGCCAGAACAAAGTCGAAAATAGGGGTTGCGTCGGCCATCGCGTCGGCACAGGTCGACGATTCCATTGCTTGCCGTAGAGCGGAGCCATCTAGGGGAGTATTGGACGGTTCTGCTGGTTCTGCCTCTGTTGATTGTTGACTGACCACTGGCTGTGATGGTGTCTCTGCCAAGTCGCGGCCCCGGCCAATAACAGAAGTAAACAGAATAATAATTGATACGACGACGAGCACACCGAGGCTTGCAATGAAAAAGTAAACCGGCCCTTTTGATTTTGTTGCCGGTGTGGAAGATGGTGCGTCAGCTGGATCGAACTGATCGAAGTTGATCGTCATACGTTCCCCTTTATTAGCTACCAGCTATAAAACTTTCCACGGCACACTCTACCCGATAGGCAAGCGCTACGGTATCGTTGATAGAGAAGAATACCGTATTGCGTCAAAGGAGCCGGAATGATTTTTTCTCCTCATACCCGAACAGTCATTGTGCCATTGCTCGGAACCACTCCGGCTATGCTCGTTCAAGAAGCCCGTGAAGCTCAAGATGCTGGGGCAGATGTGGTGGAATGGCGCGTGGATATGTTGTTTGGTGACCACCCAAACTTCTCATTTTCAACACTCGGATCAGAGATCATCCCACAACTCATCAGTGCCACAACACTACCGATTCTCTTAACGATCCGCACTGCGAAACAGGGTGGCGAGATCAAGGTGAGTGATGGCCGATATCGGTTGTTGCTGGCCGAGATGCTTGACACCTTACTACAACTGCAGGTGCCAGCAGAACGAGTTGCGGTCGACATTGAATACTGGCATCGGGCAGCTCCAGATCTAGCTCGGCGAGCGCAAGAACTAGGATTCACAGTGGTGATTTCGGACCACAACTGGATGATGACCCCGGATTCAGATATTTTGCGCATCATGTTCGAAGATATGCTTGCGATCGAAGGAGTAGTGGCTAAGCTAGCGGTGGCTGCTCATAATGATGACGACGTCGATCGGTTACTTGAGGTCACCCGGAATGTCACTGCCGAAACTGGCCGGATGGTTATTTCGGTTGCGATGGGAGAACCGGGACAACGTGCCCGAATCGAAGGGTGGAAGTACGGTTCGGTAGCAACATTTGCGGCGGTATCTCGGCCTTCTGCTCCGGGACAGCCACATATTTCTGAGGTAAAGCCAGCGCTAATTCAAGATGAGTAGTGTGAAACGTGGGTGAGTGGAAAATCCACTCACCCACGTTAATGAAAGTTTATAGTCTTATTTGTTCGGGGTTACCGGTGGTTGGGATGACCACGGGAATACGATCCACTTATCGGTTGCCTTCCATGAGTAGTCAGGCTCGATAACGGAACGTGGCTTATCGTAAATGACGGCCGATCGCACGTCTGCTCCAAACTCGGTGAGCATGTCGATTGCCATTTTCAATGTGCGACCTGAATCAGCTACATCGTCAACTACGAGTAGTTTCTTGCCCTTAATTGATTCGGTATCAAGGAGAGGCTCAAGTAGGACTGGGTCTGGCAATGTTTGTTCAATATCGGTATAAAATTCGATATTCATTGCATCTGATAGTTTTGTACCCAAGGCGTAGGTTAGTGCGCCTGCTGGGAGGAGCCCGCCACGAGCAATGGCGATAATGACTTCTGGGCGAAAGCCCGAATCAGCGATGTTTTGAGCCAATTCGCGCATTGCATCGCCAAACTGGTCCCAAAGGAGAACTTCTTTTCCGGTCAAATCCGTGGTGTCTGCATGGTATGCCATGAAACGATGTTACCGCCTGACCAGCTTTTCAAAGAAATGAGTTCAGATAATGAGAGATGTTTCCCGAATTTTGGATGCAGATTTTAAAAGTGACTCAGATTATTCCGATAGCAAGTGCTTGTAATGCAGGCTTTTTGGGAAAAATATGTGTGGTTTACGGAACAAGCGGACGTATGTCCTTGAATTAAGGTTAGCCTAAGCTGTAGTTTAGCTAACGTATAAGCGACTGTCGCTTACCTTAGGTTTCATTGCAAGCCAAAGATATTCACAATAACGAAAGAGTTTTCTATGAAGATTCGCTCCGCGATTAAAGCTGGTTTTACCGCTATTATTGCCAGTGCACTGCTTCTTTCTGGCTGTTCCTCAGCTTCGGAAGAAAAAGCCGAAAAGTCAGATAAGCAGCTGACAGTATTTGCGACAACTGGTTACATTGCAGATGCTGTCGCTAACATTGCGCCAGATGCAAAGGTCATCACCATGGTTGGTCCAGGTGGAGACCCGCACACCTACCAGCCAACTACTAAGGACATCGAAGATCTCCAAAACGCTGACGTTGTTATTTGGAGCGGTTTGCACCTCGAAGCACAAATGCTCGACAAGCTTGAATCGCTCGGCGACAAGCAGATCGCCGTTGGCAATACTCTTGATGAGAAGTACCTCTTGCCATGGCCAGAGACTGACGAAGAAGGCAACGAACTACACGATCCGCACATCTGGAACAACCCAGAGGGCTGGTCACTAGCAGTACAAGCTGCAGCAGACAAGATCTCGGAAATCGATCCAGACAATGCTGACATGTACCAAAAGAACGTGGCCAAGTACCGCGAAGAAATCAAGACCACCGTTGCTGAAGCAAAGAAACTGCTCGATAAGGTCGCAGAACCTCGCATTCTTATCTCCGGCCACGATGCATTCAACTACTTCGGTCAGACCTTCAACCTTGAAGTTCACGCAACCGACTTTGTCTCCTCCGAAGCAAAGCTTTCCACCCAAGAAATCTCTGAGCTAGCCAAGCTCATTGCAGACAAGAAGGTTCCGGTCATCTTCCTTGACAACCTTGCCAACCCACAGGCAATCAAGGCTCTCCAAGAAGCAGTTCATGCCAATGGCTGGGACGTGAAGATTTCTGACGAAGAACTCTTCGCCGACTCCCTTGGTGCAGAAAAAGGCGTCGATACCTACCTCGGAACGCTGATGCACAACGCCAAGGCTGTTTCCGAAGCTTTGAGCAAGTGACAATCGAAACTCCAGCGCGCACACCGGCATGTTCAACCCAGAACATGTCGGTGTGCTACCGCGTAGATCCAGTCCTATACGGTGTCGATTTCACCGTTCCAGAAGGCGTCGTCATGGGTATCGTGGGGCCTAACGGAGCCGGCAAATCTACCCTGATTAAAGCAATGCTAGGACTTGTTAAGCCACTAACTGGAACGGCCGAATTTTTTGGCCGACCATTAGCTCAAGTCCGGGAACGCGTTGGCTACATGCCACAAAGCGTCAGTGTTGATTGGGACTTTCCGACGACGGTGATCGACGTCGTCACCATGGGAACATACGGGAAACTTGGCTGGCTGCGCCGGCCAGGTCGCAAAGAACGCGCACAAGCTACGGCCGCACTAGAGCAAACCGGGATTCCAGAATTAGCGAATCGACAAATCGGTGAACTCTCTGGCGGGCAACGCCAGCGGGTATTCCTTGCACGTGCACTTGTGCAACAACCCGATATCTACTTCATGGACGAACCATTCCAAGGTGTTGATGCCAAAAGTCAACGGGCTATCGTCGATGTTTTGCACCGGTTGCGGTCCGAAGGAAAAACGGTGGTTATTGTGCACCACGATTTAGCAACCGTCGCCGACTATTGCGACTATGTCACTTTGCTCAATCGCCAAATAATCGCCAGTGGCCCATGCGAAACCACCCTAACTGACACAAATATTCGCACCACCTATCGAGTATCTGACAATGACGAGTGGGAGAACTTCGCGTGAATCTCATTGAGTTCTTTTCCGACCACACCTTCCGGATGGTTTTCTTCGGAACTATGACCATTGGATTCGTGGCTGGAGCGCTAGGATCATTCGCATACTTACGCAAGCAATCAATGATCTCTGACGTTATCTCCCACTCAGCGTTGCCGGGCACCCTCGCTGCCTTTTTATTTACAGTGGTGATCCTGCAATCCGACGGCAGAAATATGCTTGCGCTGATTATCGGCGCAGTTATTGTTGGAACCTCTGCTGTTTTGTTCACCCACTGGATCGTGCGTAACTCGAAAGTCCACGTCGATTCCGCAATGGCAGTGACGTTATCTTTATTCTTCGGCGCCGGAATGCTCTTGATGCGAATCATCTCCGATGGGGCTTTCCCCGGCAAAGGTGGCATCCAAGACTACCTTTTTGGTAACGCCTCCACGATAACTAGAAACGACTTCTACACATCCCTTGCAGTTGGCGGGGTAGCGCTCGCAATCGTGGCAATTTTCTGGAAAGAATTCGCTGCCCGAACCTTCGACCCGGTCCACGCATCTATGATGGGGATCCACGGTAAATTTATCGACACTCTTATGTTCGCCGCTATCGTGATTGCCTCCGTCATTGGAGTGCGTGCAGTAGGTCTTGTTGTCATGATCGCGTTTGTGATCACGCCCCCAGCCGCCGCTCGGCAATGGACGAGCCGACTCGGCTCTATGGTGATTCTGTCCGCGCTTATCGGAGCCGCCGGTTCTGGAATTGGAGCTTATTTAGCTGTCACCTTTGGCAAAGTTCCAACCGGGCCGATGATCGTGATCGTACTATTTACGATTTTCGTTATCTCGCTTATTTTCTCTCCACGCCGGTCACTCGTCATGCAGATTATTTCACGACGGCGAGCCCGCGCTAAACTCAAAAACTATCTCCTAGGACGCAACGTATGAGCTTCGTCGTCGGAACAAGCCTGCTGGCTATCGTCACTGCACTGGTTTGTGCACTACCCGGATCATTCATCGTGTTGCGCCGTAGCTCCATGTTGGTCGATGCCATGAGCCACGCAATTCTTCCGGGAATCGTGATGGGATACTATGTGACACACGATTTCGATTCCCCGCTACTCATCGTCGGAGCTGCGCTCGCGGGTCTCGTGGTGGTGCTAGGAAATGATTGGCTAGTACGGTCCGGATTCGTTTCTGGAGATGCGCCGCAAGGGCTCATTTTTCCGATGCTTTTCTCAGTCGGCGTGATTCTAATATCGCTCAACTTCGGCAATCTCCACCTAGACACTCACGTTGTACTATCTGGTGACCTCAATCTAGCTGCTTGGCATCAGCTTATAATCGGCGGCATATCCTACGGTCCGAAGTACTTATACGTGTTACTTATCGTGTTGCTGGCAAACGCTATCGCCATGTGGTTCATGTACCCAAGACTGAAAATCACCAGTTTTGATCCGGCATTCTCCAGCACGATCGGAATCAGAACCAGAGCCGTCGATACTATTTTCATGTTCCTCGTAGCCGTGACTGTCACCGCTGCGTTTAACGCCGCCGGAGCTATCTTGATCGTGGCACTTATGATCGCACCTGCTGCAACTGCACGACTCGTCAGCAACTCGATGAAGCACATGATGATTGGAACAATGATTGTGGCCGTCAGCGGTGCCATCATCGGATTCTGGGTTGCCTATGTCCTGCACGCACCAACCTCAGCGGCGATGGCCGTCTGTTACGGCCTCACCTTCACGGTTGTGCTTATTGTCGGCAAGGCCAAACGGTTCGTTCACCAATCTCAACAGACCGACTAATAACGCTGTCGATTACGCGGGCGTAACCCAGATTGCGCACAGCGCACCGCTACCCAGGAGAACTGGTGCCGCGCCGGCAATGCTGACTTCAATGGACTCTGAATATGGTGCTGGCGGTTTCGTTGTTATCACTTGACCATAGGAAATATTGTGGCTATCAAAGAAACGTAAGAGTTCGGCGTCGTCATCCGAAATCCGTTCAATACGGTACGTTCCACCATCGGTGAAGGTGCTCAATAAGAATGCGGGCGGGCGGACCACCGTGCCGTCAGCTGCTGGGATCGGATCTCCGTGCGGGTCGCGTTCCGGGTTTCCTAATTTCGTTGCCAAGCGCTCAACCATCACATCGGAAACCGCATGCTCGAGGACCTCGGCTTCGTCATGGACTTCATCCCATGGATAACCGAGAAACTCCACTAGAAACGTTTCAATAAGGCGATGACGACGAACCATTGCCACCGCGAGCGCACGCCCTTCATCGGTTAAATGAACAGCTCCATACGGAGCATGATGTACTAGTCCCTGGTCTTTCAATTTACGGATAGCGTCCGATGCGGTGGAGAGTTTTACACCAGTACGCGCCGCCAAACTCGAGGTTGTTACCGGCTCGTCTGACCACTCTTGTAGCGACCAGATTGACTTAACGTAATTTTGAGTACTTTCAGATAACGAAGAAATGGGCATATGTGCATGGTAACACGTTCAACTCATGGCACAATAAAAACATGCTTCTCTCTGATCGCGATATCGCACAATTTGTTTCTGCCGGTCACATCGAATTAGATCCGTGGGATCCGGCCATGATCCAGCCATCTAGCGTGGATGTCCACCTAGATCGAATGTTCCGGCTCTTCGCCAATCACAAATACGATGTGATTGATCCGGCGAAAGAACAGCCCGAATTAACCCGGCTTGTTGAGGTTGAACCGGATGGAGCATTCGTGCTTCACCCGGGCGAATTCGTGCTGGGGGCGACGTACGAATATGTCTCGTTGGGTGACAATGTCGCTGCCCGGTTGGAAGGCAAATCTAGTTTGGGACGACTCGGCTTACTGACCCATTCCACTGCTGGTTTTATTGATCCAGGATTCTCGGGGCACATTACGCTCGAATTATCTAACACAGCGACAATGCCGATTAAGCTCTACCCTGGAATGAAGATTGGGCAGCTGTGTTTCTTCCAGCTCTCCTCGCCGGCAGAGCAACCTTATGGTTCGGGTGCAAACGAATCACGCTACCAAGGTCAGCGTGGTCCGACTGCTTCGCGTTCATATCTGAATTTTCACCGAATTGACGTGTCACGTTAGCTCGGCTGTGGGATGCGATAGGGCATAAAAGAATAGTATCTCCGCCCATGCCCGAGTTTTAGTGACACGGTAGACTGGGCTTGTATGTCTACCAGAGATTTTGGTAGGCCATGTAGGAAGGACAGAGATGAACCTCGGATACCGACTTTTCAGTCTAGCTACCGGTGCAGTTGCCGGAATGGTTGCACGACAGGTTGTCACGCTGGTGTGGGAAAAAGGATTTGGCAAGGCAACACCCAATGGGGATGAAACTGACGCCGATCTGCCATTAGCACAGGTTGCGACCTTTGCGGCTGTTACGGCGGGTGTTACTGCATTCGTCAACGAAGCGATGCAACACAAGACCAACCAGTGGTACCAGCAAAAATAGTTTTTGATACATGATAGTGGCCGGGGTTAGATGTGACTGACCTCGGCCACTATCACACTCTCTGCCGTGAATCTTTTTGGGTGGGCAATGATAGGATTGAGACGTCACAGGGGAGCGCGAATGCGCTGAGAGTGCAGAATAAAACTGCAGACCCTCATACCTGATCCGGGTCATACCGGCGGAGGAAGTGAGTTCTCTCCTTGCTGCATATTTAGGGTTATACCTGAAAGTGGCAGGCCCTCCAATAATCACGGAGGATATTCATGAAAAACGTTAAGATGACGTTCGCAATCGCTGCCGCTTGTGCACTTACCTTGAGCGCGTGCACGTCGAGCGTACCCTCAGATAAGAAATCGAACAAGGCGGACGAAGCTACTACAAAGGCGCCTGCAGTCGTTAAGGTAGTGACCAACGGTTCATTTACCCTTCCAGATGACGTGCTGGCTGATTTCACCAAAGAAACTGGAATGAAGGTTGAACTGCTGGACGGCGAAGAATCCGGCACACTCGATTCGAAACTTATTTTGACCAAGGCCAACCCGGTGGGCGATGCCGTTATCGGTTTGACTGCCAACAACATCATTCAGGTTGCCGAAGCTGACGTTTTCGATACCTCGGTGAAAGTGGCTGGTCCAGCCGGTGCGGACAAGTATGCTGTTGCGGGTGCTGACGGCGCAATTGCTTATGACCGTTCTGACGCCTGCTTCAACTACGATATTGCGTATTTCAAGGATAAGGGTTTAACCCCGCCAGCTGACCTAGCAGATTTAGTGAAGCCAGAGTACAAGAATCTTACGGTCATTCAAGATCCGTCCAAGTCAGATACGGGTTTTGCACTCCTTGCTTCGACCATTTCGCAATTCGGGGAAGCTGGCTTTGTTGACTATTGGAAGCAGTTGCTCGCCAACGGCACCAAGGTTGACGCTGGGTGGAAGGATGCCTACCAGGTTGATTTCACGGCTGGTGAAGGAAAGGGCGCCTACCCGATCGTTATGTCTTACGCATCTTCACCTTTCTGGACGATCAATGAAGCAGGGGATGCGTCTAGCACGGCGAATGTTGCCGGTGGATGCTACCCAGTTGTGGAATATGCAGGTGTGCTGAAGGGTGCGAAGAACACCGAGGGCGCGCAGAAGTTCTTGGAGTGGTTGAGCACGCCTAAGATGCAAACCGTGATTGCCAAGGAAAACGTGACTTACCCGATCGACGAATCGGCCGAGCTTCCCAAGGGCATGGCTGAGTTTGCGCCACGGCCAAACGCAGTAAAGCCACTGGATGCAAAGAAGATCGCGGATTCTAAGGAATTGTGGATCACATCCGTTACTGATTTGTTCTAACTCATAACCGTTCTAGTCCGTTGTTGAACGTGATGAATAGGTTCTTCGCACAGCGCCCGCTTTTTTGGTGGGCGCTGTGCGCTATTGCCCCAGCCCTTTTCCTCGGGTTGTTCTTTTTTGCTCCCGTGGTGGACTTGTTGAGCTTGGGAGTTGCGGAGCTGATCACGAGTTGGGATACCGTGGGCCTAGGTGGGTTAGTAGCCCAGTTGAGCAGAGCACATGCGGGCGCCGCAGTGGTAACCACTCTTGGCTTGGCTTTTGCGGGTACGTTATTATCCATTGCTGTTGGGGTGCCGGCTGCCTACGTGCTGTACCGTACTCGTTTTCCAGGCCAGAGCATTATTCGCTTTTTGATTGTTTTCCCGTTTGTGTTGCCAACAATTGCGGTAGCTACGGCATTCCGTTCGTTGTACGACGACGGCGGGTTGCTCGGCTTCTTGAGGCTCGCTGGTTCGCCGGTACTCATTGTGCTTGCCATGATGTTCTTCAATATCTCGGTGATTGTACGTACCGTGGGAGCGGCGTGGAGTGGACTCAATCCAAACTATGAGGCGGCGGCTCGTACGCTCGGTGCATCGCCGCTGCGAGCATTTACCTCTGTGACGTGGCCGCGTCTTGCACCTGCTGTGTATTCGGCAGCAACGCTCGTATTTCTCTACTGTTCTACGTCATACAGTTTGGTGATGGTGCTAGGGACAACCCGCACGCGCACGCTCGAAACTGAGATCTATCGGCAAACCTCGCAGTTTTTGAATCTTGGTACGGCTGCACTGCTGTCGCTTGTTCAAGCAGTCATTGTAGTCGTGGCGCTGATTGTGTCCCAGCGGGTTAGTAAAAAAGCGGTGGTTGATACGCACTCGCGGTTTGTGGCAGATGCTCCGCGGTTGACTCGTGCCCAACGGCCACTAGTTGGCATAGTGGTAGCAGTCGTTATTGTGTTGATTATTTTGCCGATAGTTCAGGTTGTGATCCGCTCATTGCGGCGCAACGGCGAGTTTACCGCCGCCAATTTCACGGATCTTTTCCGTCCCGGTGCGGCTCGCTCGGTCGATTTTGCGATCGCTTCAACGATTTGGCAGTCGCTATCGGCTGCTATCTATGCAACTGCGATCGCCGTCGTCGTCGGAATAATAGTGTCACTCTTAGTTACTCGAAAACTCCGTATCCGACGCGAATTGTGGCAACGAATCACTGGGTTCTATGATGCATTATTCATCTTCCCGGTAGGAATATCATCGGTGACGTTAGGCTTCGGCATGCTCGTGGCACTGGGCGGATCGTTGCGGTTCGTCGCTGATTCGCCGCTTCTCCTGCCGCTTGCACAAGCTCTGGTTGCGTTACCGATTCTGATTCGGACGATCGTGCCGATGCTCGACGGCGTTAACCGTAACCTCTACGGGCCGGCCCTGACTTTGGGTGCTTCCCGGTTTCGGGCATTTTTCACGGTCGAAGGGCCAGTTCTTGCTCGGGCACTGGGAGTCGCCGCCGGTTTTGCATTTGCGATAAGTATCGGGGAATTTTCGGCGACGTCGTTCCTAGTACTGCAACGCGAACCGACCCTGCCAGTGATGATCTATCAGCTCGTGGGCCGGGCAGGCGCTGCTGACCAAGGCATGGCATATGCCGGAACAGTCATATTGTGTGGCATTACCGCGCTGGTGATGGTTGTCGTGGAGATGCTGAGCAAACCGCGCAGTTCGCGGACTACGCATGTTAAGGAGGAAACAGCATGAGTTCGATCGACGTGTCGCATGTCAGTTTGACCTATCCCAACGGTTTTCAGGCATTGAACGACGTGAGCTTACAGGTTGCACATGGTGAAATCGTAGGGTTGCTTGGCTCTTCGGGATCCGGCAAGTCCACGTTGTTGCGTGCGATTGCTGGACTGGAGCCGATCGACGGCGGACGGATCGTCGTCGGGGAACATGATATGAACGGGGTACCGCCGCATCGGCGCAACGTGGGCATGGTGTTTCAAGATGGACAACTATTCCCGCATCGTAACGTGGCACGCAATATTGGCTATGGCTTAGAGATGGCCGGGGTGAAGCGTAGCGAACGTGAAGCACGGGTGGCTGAGATGCTCGACGTCGTCGGGCTGGCCGGGTATGAAAAACGTGAGGTGGGTACGCTTTCTGGTGGCCAAGCCCAACGGGTGGCGTTAGCGCGCTCGCTGGCTCCGCGCCCGCATGTGTTGTTACTTGACGAACCACTATCGGCTCTCGATAAAGAATTGCGAGAACGTCTGGCAGTAGACGTGCGCGATATCCTCAAAAGCGCACAGATGACGGCCGTGTTCGTTACTCATGATCCAGATGAGGCTACCACTGTTGCCGATCGTGTTTTGCGTATGACCGATGGCAGAATTGAAGATAGCAGCTCAGGCGTTTAGGAAATATTCCAACAACGTGCAGCGAACTCAGCTAGCGGTTCGTGAATCCCAGTTGCCACCTCGGCTGATGTTTGTGCATCAGGTTGATCGGACCAGATTGAGAAGAACGCACCCACAAGCTGGTTCGGATAGACGCCATTTTCAGGCAGAATCGCTTGAATCGGTGATGCTGAAACTCCCGATGGTAACTGTGGGAAAAGACCTGGATGCCAGTTTGCAGCCTTGATACGTTCAGCGGTCGGGTAACGGTACCCGGCGTTTTCGCCTAAAACATAATAGAACAGTGAATCATTGAAATTGACGATCCGATAATTGGCTGCCAGAGCATCTGAAACCGGGCGCATCTCTGCATGCCAGTTGGTCCACCACGTCAATACGATTTCCGGATCGAGCTGTACTATGTTCCCACGAAGCATCCCGTCATTCCACACGCGAGGCGTAAAACCGTGGCTTTTAAGGTGAGAACTCATCTGATTGACGAAATCCGTCAACAGATCGAAACCGTTTGCATTCGCGCCGAACTGACGCTGAGCAGCCTGTGCCAATAACGGATATTCGGAAATACGTGCAAAATCAACAAATTCGTCGCCGCCAAGATGCCACGAATGACAGCCGGAGAAAAGCTCAGCAAAATCATCGATGAGTGCGCGAGCAAAATCAAGGGCTTCAGGAAGGGTGATATTGAGAGCATGACCGGTATCTGGAATGGCTAGAGGCTGTGCGTCGGGAGCTAAATGTGCAGGAGGAAGCTGCAACTCTGGAAAAGTAGATAACGCTTTTCTTAAATGTCCTGGCATGTCTAACGAGGGAATAATATCTACATAAAGATCGCGTGCCAGTGCGAGAATCTCGCGAGCCTCGTTACGAGTAATATGATGCTCCGAAACAATCTGCGGAAAAGCACGAGATTCTAACCGGAATCCCTCATTTTCGGAAAAGTGCCATTGGATAGTGTTCAGCCCGAGCGATGCAGCTTCCCGAATGCGATCCTTCATCCATTGGGCATCGAAATATTTACGAGCAGCATCAATGTGAAGGCCACGTTCAGCTACCAACGGGCGCATGTGGATCTGTCCACAGGATAGTGATCCGTCGGTATCAAACAATGACAAAAGGTGGCGCGTTGCGCGGAAAATTCCGACCGGAGCGGACGCTGTTACAACGATCGATGTCTCCGAAACATCGATCGTTGCGGCTTCTGGATTGCTTGAGGATTGCGAAGAAACCTGCAAAATAATCCGAAATTCAGCACCCGGAAGATCGTCGAGATTTGCGGCTAAGCCACGCTTAACTAAATCAGCTACTAACCGCTGTGCTTCGTGACGGACAGCAAGATCGGAAACGATCGCAACCGTCGTCGTCGGAATCCACCTACAACGCGCCGTAACCATTACTGCTTTACGCCGCCTTCCTCAACGCCCTTGAAGAACTGCTTTTGCAATGTGGCGAACAGGATGATGATCGGGACCAGTGCAATCATCGTACCGGCCGCAATAACACGCGGATTAGCCGCAAAGTTAGAGTTCAAATACTGCATACCAACAGTTAATGTGTACTTAGCCGGATCAGATAACACAACCAACGGCCACAAGAAATCATCCCATGCGCCGATGAACGCGAACAAGGCAATAACCGAAACCATACCGCGAATATTCGGCCAAACAATATGACGCAAGCGCTGGAATGTATTTGCGCCATCGATCGTCGCTGCATCCAGAACATCCGGCGGAATCATGCGGCAAGCCGCCGCAATTAACAACACGTTAATAGCTGAAATAGCACCGGGTAAGAACACGCCCCACAGTGTGTTCGCCAGACCCAACGATTTCACAGTCAAATACTGGCTAGTCAAGGTCACTTCGCCTGGTAGGAGCAAGGTAGAGAAGAAAATCGCCATAATGATTCCCTTGCCCTTGAACTTCAAACAACCCAGTGCATATCCGCCCAACGTCGCAAAAATAATGTTGGAAATAACTGTTCCTACACCGACGAGTAACGAATGCCATGCATAGTTAAGAACAGGGATAGTGCGGAACACTTCTTCATAGTTAGACAGCGTTGGTTCTTGCGGGATAATCGTTGGCGGAAAGTCGTAAATGTTTTCCGTTGCGCCCTTAAACGAGGTAGAGAGCTGCCATAAGAACGGGAACACCATCACTGCAAGTATGGCGAACAAAAGAACATATTTACCAATAAGCCCAGCCAGAGACGGCTTCATAATGTCCGAAGACCCGCGAGAACGGAAGGGACGATCATGACGAATCAATTCAGTTGACGTGCTCATGCGGAGATTCCTTCCTTAACGGCATTGGCTGCGGGTGCGGCAGCGGTTTGCTTGGCAAGCTTAAGAGCGGCTTTATGTGCTTTCCGGGTTCGGCGAGCTGCGAGTGCTTCACGGAGCATGTCGCCGTTGTTTGAAATTCCCACGATCAGGAGCGGGATTAACGTGAGTAGGAACAAGACCAGAGAAATAGCCGACGCATAGCCGACCTGACCATTGAGGCCCTTGCCGCTTGCCTGGATCAACATAACAACGCTCATCGCGCGGCCTCCTGGACCGCCGGATCCATTGGACAGGACATAAAGTTCGGTAAAGATACGCATAGCGGCAACGCAGATTAATACTGACACTAACAACATTGGGCCACGTACGCCAGGAACTGTCACCGACCAGAAGCGACGCCATTTGCCGGCACCGTCAAGTGCAGCAGCTTCATGTAGATCACGGCCGACATTGCCAAGCGCTGCTAGATAGACAACCATGTAGTAGCCGAGGCCTTTCCACACGGTCAAACCAATCGCACATCCAATTAAGAGCCAGCGGTCAGAAAGGAATTCAATCGGACGGTCGATAAGACCGAAGAATTTCAGAGCTTCATTAATGGTTCCGTTGCCAGAGAAGAGGAATTCCCACACGATTGCGACGACGACGGCCGATGCGATAACTGGGAAATAGAAGGTTGTGCGGAAAAAGCCGATGCCAGGAATTTTGTTATGAACTAGCAACGCCAACAAGAGTGGTAAGAACGTTAGCAACGGAACACAGACGATGACGTATACCAGCGACGTCGTCAACGCATAGATAAAGCGTTCATCGCTGAAAAGTGCGTAAAAGTTTTGTAAGCCAACAAATTTTGCTGGACGAAGGGGACGAGCATCAGTGAATGCCAACGCCACCGTATTGAGGAACGGCCATAGTGCAAAAACAAGTACCCAAATCACTCCTGGGAGTGTTAACAGGTACGGCGTGTACCATTTCTGTCTTTTCATGTGCTCGTCCCCTTCGTCCTAGGCGTTAATTATCACTTCTCGATAGCCTGCTGAGCATGCTCAACAGCCTTATCGAGGGCTTCCTTAGCGGTAATCTCACCCTTGACTGCCAGGGCGATTTGCTGCTTCGCGTATGTTTCCATTTCGGTGGTGAACTTTGGATCGCCGGTCATCTTCGCCTTGTCCATCTGCTTGGCAGCGAGATCGGTGGCAACCTTCTGCTGTTCGTGCTCAGCTTCGATAGCGAAGGCTGATGGGTCTGCATTTGCTGCAACTGTGCCGGGGAAGAAGCCAACAGCGAGCTTAACGAACTCGATCTGGTTCTCGGTGTTGGTAACGAACTCAGCAAACTTAAGAGCAAGCTCCGGGTTCTTGGAGTTCTTTGCAACCGAGATACCCTGAACGAACAATGGTGGGTTGCCAAAGCCAGCTGTTACCTTCATGTTTGGCAGCAAAGTCGGGGCGTTAACGGCAACGTCCTTATCGATGTAGTTCGGTCCAGCAGTGGTCCAAGCTGCAGTGCCCTTGTTGAAGTTGTTGACGTTTGCGTTCGCAGTTCCGGCGTTTTGGAGAGCTTCTGGGGAGATGGCGCCTTTCTTGTAAAGGTCAATATAGGTGTTGACGATTTCCTCAGCTTCTGGAGTATTGAACGCGAACTTTCCGTCCTTAATAATGTCCAGCTTGCTACCGGCGTCCGAAACCATGATCTGAAGGCCCTTCGGGCTAGGAAGATCAGAAATAGTTTGAATGCCGTCTTGGCCTAGCTTCTCTGCCACGGACCACAATTCTTTATAGGTCTTTGGTGCTTCGGAAACGCCGGCCTTTTGAAGGAGCTCGGTGTTCCAGTAGTTAAGTTCGGTTCCTAGGTACCATGGGAAACCGAACGAGCCTTCAACACCATCAAAGGTGTAGGCTTCAACACCGCCAGGAACGTATTCGTCGATAACCTTGGATTCTTTCTTTAGATCCATGAGCTGATCCACGGATGCGAGTGCGTAAGCATATTCTGGCGGAAGGTTGATAACGTCTGGAAGCTCGCCAGATTCGGCTTGCTGGAGGACCTTGTCTTCGTAGCCGTCGCCTGGCTGGTCGATCCACTTAACCTTGGCTCCTGGGTTAGCTTTCTCGAAGTCAGCAACAAGTTTTTCGAAGTACGGGGTGAATTTATCATTCTTGAGTGACCACGTCTGGAACGTGATTTCGCCGGTTGCTTTGCCTTCCCCAGCGTTATCCTTGGAGTCGCTGGATGCACTGCCGCCGGTGCAGGCGCTAAGCAGAAGTGCAGTTGCGGCTAGGAAGCCGATGGAAGCGGAACGGATCTTCATCGATGTTCTCCTTATATGTGTTTCGGTGGCGATTCTTCATTGAAATGCCGATTACCTTTTAGCTGTTATATGAGATTTGATGAATTTTTATGTATCCCATATCACAACTAAACCGGTAAAGTAAGTCCAGTTTATCACCCGACTGACACATTGAAAAGCGGAAACGACAGAGATGCCTTATCGAAATTAACGACTAAATAGAGCGAAAACTGGGTGTGTCTGCACAATCTTGTGCAGACACACCCAGTAACAGTCAGGTAGGTACGTAGCAGCTAATAACTACTAGCTAGAGAATTCAGCGTCTCACAGGTTCGGATTGTATTTCAGTGAATTTGGCTCCAAGCTGCATTCGGACGCGATCGAAATATTTTGCGCGATTGCTCCCTCAGCGCGAAGCTCCAAGAGGCGTGGCACAACCCGGTCCCGCAATGCCCACGGATCAATCGTGTTGACATAAATCTTCGTACCGCCTTCAAACCCTGCCAATGTGGAAACCCGCCATTTGATAAGAACCTTCCACGGCATATTCACGTCTGCATCGATCGGCTTGCAATGCCATTCTTCATTCGTTGGCACCGAAGTACCAGTTGCTGCATGCATGGCGTGGATGAGATCACTCATCGCGCGGCGTTCGTCGTCGGAATGCTCCCACGGCTGCGAAGCGGCTGACTTAGACCACACCTCCAGCGTTGGGTAACGATGACCAAACCCGGCAATAGCAACCGCATGCTTGTTCTCTGCCAACACCAAATTATGGTAACCCGCATAATCAACAGCCGCTTCATTGTACAGATTCGGATTCTGCCGGACCCGCTCAACCTCCAGCTTTCCATTAACAGAACGCTGATCGATAGCAACCAGCTGCTTGTGTAGGTGATCGAACGACGCACCCGCCGGCTTCAACCAGTTCTGGAATACCTGAACATAGCGAACATAACGATTTTGCTTATACAAGTCCTGCATCGCATCAACAGTGAGGCGAATAAACCACTCGTGTTCTTGCGGGGTGAGCGTGCCTGCCGAAGCTAACTGAGAGGTATCGGTGGCATCGGGAACAAAATGACGCCGCGCTACAATCAGATCGTGTCCACCGCCAAACAACGGATGTGCCAGTTGAACAATGTCTTGTTCCGACAGCGCCGCGAACTCTTCCTCGGTGTGAGTGTTACGTAACTTCATCCGCAACACTTTCATGACATGAGACCGCCCCGCCGGATCTGCCATATAGGCCTCCAAGCGACCACGCGCTGCAGCCGGTAGGCGATAATCATAGTTTTTTGCCCAATAATCGAACGAAAGAATCTCGAACAGATTAGGAATTCGCCGAAACTCCCACTCGCGAGTGAGCATATCGACGTCGGTACCGCGATACACCACGGCGTCGTTGCCTTTACGGACAATACGTGACTTTTCTGGTGGTGTTTCAAGAATGCGCTGGGTACAAAAAGCACACGTATGACCAAGCCGATTCGGGTCAATCGGGCGCACATCTTCGTGGGTTATTTCGATCGGACGGTTGGCCCGTCCTGGAATTGTCCACACCTCAGTGCCAGAAAATGGGTTGATTTGTTTAATAGTGCCATCTGCCATTTTGGTGATGGGCGGGGGGAATGAATACGTGTCAACCATGCTCCTAAGTCTATACGTGTGTGAGGGCACGTGGCTACAGCTTTATTTTTGAATGCGTGCCTGATAGACCTTGTTTTGTGAGTAAACAAGTGGAGAAAGTGCGGTTGCCGCGCGAAATTTGGGTGATAGTGGCAGCCTCGGTTGTTATTTCTTTAGGGTATGGAATTGTAGCTCCGGTTTTACCGCGTTTTGCGATCCAATTCGGGGTTTCGACGACGTTGGCGACGTTGGTCGTGTCTGCCTTCGCTTTTACCCGGCTCATTTTTGCCCCGGCAGCTGGGCGGTTGTCTGGCCGGCTCGGTGAACGCCGAATGTACCTCCTAGGAATTTTCATCGTTGCGCTGTCTTCGGCTGCTAGCTCAGTGTCTCAGCAATATTGGCACTTGCTGGTGTTGCGCGGGATGGGCGGTTTCGGCTCGATCATGTTCTCAGTAGCGGCGATGTCATTGATTATTCAGCTGGCGCCAACCCATGCACGTGGTCGAGCCTCAGCTGCATTCGGCGGCGGATATCTGATCGGTAATATCGCTGGTCCTGCGCTCGGCGCGGTGATTGCGCCGCTAGGATACCGGTGGCCGTTCTTGATCTACGCCGTCATGCTTCTGATTTCGATCGCGATCGTGGCCTATGAGATTCCGGCAGATGGACATCGCCGTCGTAAATTGCGAAATATGTGGCTGAAAAAAGTTCACGACGACGCCCAGCCACCACTGGAAAATCCTGTAGAACAGGTGTCGGTATTGGCCAAGTCGGGTAGCAATGATAAACGCTCGGTTATGAGCGTGCACGAAGCATTCCAAAACCCGCGTTTTCCGTTGGTGCTGTTGACGACCTTCGTTCAAGGCTGGTCAAATATGGGCATGCGCGTGGCAGTAGTTCCGCTACTGGCAGGTACTATCGCAGTGGGTCCGTCATGGTTGCCAGCCGGACAGTGGCTTGCTGGTGGAGCGATGACTGCTTTTGCGCTCGGAAATGTTGTCTCTTTGTTGCGTGCTGGGCACTGGACGGATTTCTATGGTCGGCGAATTGTGGTCCTTGTGGGCTTATTTGTATCTGGTGTTTTTACGATCGCGCTAGGCTTTTCAGCTTCGACTGTTTCATTTTTGTTGCTGTGCTTCTTTGGTGGATTAGGAGCAGGTTTTATCCAGCCGGCGCAGCAGGGAGCAATCGCTGATGTGGTGGGAGACCGGCAAGGTGGTCGAGTGGTATCTTTTTTCCAGCAATTCAATGATTTTGGCACTATCCTCGGGCCGATTATTGCTGGGCTCATTATTGACTATTCCGGTTACGTGGCAGCATATGTGGTTGGTGGAAGCGTCCTCATCATTGCCGGTTTGGCGTGGATTTTCTTCGATTCTGCCGATCATGAAACTGCATTGGATTCGCAGAATTAAATATCAAATCTGGGCTAGGCTTGGTAGCAACAAGAGAAAATGTTGTTGCGGCACCGTGGCGGTGCCATCTTAGAAAGGATTAGCTATGGTTGAGTATGCTGGCCAGTTTGATGACAAGGGTAAGACTCCATATGTTGTTAACATCGAGGAAGCCACACTAGAGAATACGACCTTCCGCACAACGATGTGGACCGGAGGCAAGCTTCAGCTAACTGTTATGGAGATTCCAGTTGGCGAATGCATCGGTTTGGAAGTTCATCACGGCATTGAGCAGTTCTTGCGAATCGAATCTGGAAAGGGTTTGTGCCAGATGGGTCCTGCCGAGGACAATCTGGATTTCGAAGTGGAAGTTGGCGATGACGATGCGATCTTCGTGCCGGCAGATATGTGGCATAACGTCACCAATACTGGTGACACACCATTGAAGTTGTACACCATCTATGCTGGCCCAGACCATGTTGCTGGAACAGTCCACAAGACCAAGGCTGACGCCGAAGCAGATCCGAACGAGGACTGAGTAGTCAGTTAGAGGCTGAGGTTAGATAAAGATCTAACCTCAGCCTCTTTTTGTCTGTGGTAGCTTGCGGGTCAGATATACGTCACTCGTGAAGTTATCTTGCGTGTGCGAAGTTATCTGGTGTTCGCGGGATTACTTGGCACTGGCAGAACTATTCGGCGAGCACAGAATCGAGATACGAAAAAATCAGTGCCATGACGAGCGCTGTTTGCTTGATATCAGCCGCTCCAGCATGACCACCTTCAGTATTTTCGTGATAGTAGGCCTCGAATCCGGCATCGTGAAGTTTCTGGTAGAACTTACGGGCGTGGCCTGGATGAACTCGATCATCACGGGTTGATGTTGTAATAAGAATAGGCGGATACGGGCCACTTCGGACGTTGTGATAAGGCGAGTATGCCTTGAGATAATCCCAATCGGACGTATCTGGATTTCCGTATTCTTCCATCCATGAGGCACCTGCCAGGAGATGCGAAAAACGCTTCATGTCCAGCAGTGGTACACGGCAAACAATTGCTCCGAAGCGTTCCGGGTATGTGGTGTACATATTTCCCATCAACATGCCGCCGTTGGAGCCACCAGTAGCTGCCAGTTGCGGAACTGTAGTAATCCCAGCTTGAACTAAGTCTGTAGCAACAGCTGCGTGATCCTCATAAGCTTTATGCCGGTTTTCTCGCAACGCAGCCTGATGCCAGCGTGGACCGAATTCACCGCCACCGCGAATATTAGACAAAGCATAAACATAGCCTTTTTCTAGCCACATTTTGCCATAGGTAGAGGTATACGACGGCAACCGAGAAACCTCAAACCCGCCGTATCCATCAAGCAAAGTACGAGTTGGTTGCTTGCCTTCTACCGCTTTTTGGGGACCAACAACGAAGTATGGAATTTTAGTGCCGTCATCGGAGGTAGCCCATCGTTGTGCAACGATGAGACCCGCGTTGTTAAAGCGGTGTGGTGCTTGGCGTAGCCGAGTTAGTGAAAGCCCGTGCTCGGTGACTGTCCCGTGGAAGAGCGTTGTTGGTTCTAAGAATCCAGATGCGGTAACCCAGACGTCATCAGATGTTTGTGAATCGACAGCTACGATACTGACTGTTGAGTACTGTGGAATGTCTGGGTGAAGTTCAATCACGTTCCAGCTGTTATCTGTGCAAGACGCGAACCAGAATCGT
Organism: Arcanobacterium phocae; assembly: GCF_018913465.1. Lineage (GTDB taxonomy): Bacteria > Actinomycetota > Actinomycetes > Actinomycetales > Actinomycetaceae > Arcanobacterium > Arcanobacterium phocae_A. Next base: position 329,338 of record NZ_JABAPM010000003.1, read on the forward strand.
TGCACAACATTATCGAGACTGGTGAAAACAAGGCCACTAGCTACCGGAGCTATAGACAAAAGCGAGGACGACTCAGATGGCTGATAGAGAACTGTTATGTCATTACTCGTTGGGATACTAAGCGCAGCGGAGTTTGGAATAGCAAGGAGAGAACCAGCTGAATAGGTGATTCCATCGAGCTCCCACGGATAGCGTAGTTCGGCTATGGTCCAATCCCGCAATGTGCTTACTATTGCCGATCCAGGCAAGTTGAACTCTCGCAGTAATGGCTGTGTCTCTTCTTGTCGAACAGAATCAATATCAACATCCCATAAGCGGTCAGTTCGGAAATCTGTTGCTCGACGTGCCACAAGCTTCTCATAGCCAGGTGTGTGATCATAGTAAGCTCCCACGATCACGTCGTCATATTCACCACGAATAAATTCGGGTGCTTGTGCTAGCTTCTGCCCGCGAGACCATAGCCGGACCGAAAGTGGATAGCCAGATGCGGTAAGACTGTTAGGGCCAAAATCAGCACTAATCACAACCGTATCTCGATCAACCCAGCTCATAGAGCCCTTCGAATTAGGCTTAATAAAGGCGTGGTCTTCAGCGACAAATGTTTTACTTGGCAAATCGAATTCGCGAACCACGTTGGTGTCGGAGCCGCCAGGGTGCAAGGAAATGAGAGCACGATCGTAGGTAGGGAAAAGAAGTTGCGCCCCGCCAAAAACCCAGGATGTATTTTCTTCTTCACATAAGGCGTCTATGTCGAGCAAAATCTCCCAGTCAGGTTCTGTCTCAGGGGAAACATAAGCAATATAAGAATCGAACGAAGTTCGGCGCCACAACCCACGAGGGTGATCACCGTCAATATAAAAATTGTATGCGTAGTCGCCACGCTTACTGGCGACTACAAGGTGATCTTTCGCTGACAAAATCTCATCTAGTTGTTGTTGGCGCTCGATAAATCCAGCGCCACCAAATCGTGAAAGAGTTTGGTCTGAAAGATTGTTAGCCCAGGCCATATTTTCATCTGAGAGGTTCTCTAGATGCATATACGGATCAGTGTCTTCTAGGTCTAGGTGGCTTGCCATCTGTTTCCTCCCTCGTTGGATATTGTGATTCTACCTGTCGCCTCCCACATACTTTCAGGTCACCTTGGTTGAACCAATGATTTGTGGCATTCGCCAATGTGTATGGCTCCGCCGTCGGTACTCATGCTCGGCAAAAACTCGCTCGACGACGGCGTAAATCTTACGAAAAATTATAGCGGGGAATAAAATGAGGGAAGAGCAAGTTGAGCTAGATGGACTCAAGAATGAATTAGTGGACTGGACATAAGTTCAAAACTAGTGCACACTTGAGAGGTAGAAGTTTTAACGGCGCAAAGCGCCACATAGAAGGAGGCAATTCCATGGCACGTGCAGTTGGTATTGACTTGGGAACCACAAACTCAGTAGTTACCGTTCTGGAAGGTGGCGAACCAACAGTTATTGCTAATGCTGAAGGTATGCGCACCACACCGTCCGTCGTCGGATTTTCTAAGACGGGTGAAGTTCTGGTCGGCGAAATCGCAAAGCGTCAGGCAGTAAACAACGTTGAGCGAACCATTTCCTCTGTGAAGCGTCACATGGGTGAGGACTGGACTGTGGACATCGATGACAAGAAGTACACTCCACAGCAAATTTCCGCATTTATTCTGCAGAAGTTGAAGAAAGACGCTGAGGCATATCTCGGTGACACCGTAACTGATGCAGTCATCACTGTTCCGGCGTACTTCAACGACGCTCAGCGTCAAGCAACAAAGGATGCTGGCCAGATTGCTGGTTTAAATGTTCAGCGAATTGTTAACGAACCAACCGCGGCAGCTCTTGCTTATGGTTTGGAAAAGGGCAAGGAAGATGAACTCATCCTCGTATTCGACTTGGGTGGCGGTACGTTCGATGTTTCGCTCCTCGAAGTTGGTAAGGATGAAGACGGTTTCTCAACTATTCAGGTTCGGGCAACCTCTGGTGATAACAAGCTCGGCGGTGACGATTGGGATCAGCGCATCATTGATTGGCTCGTTACCCAGGTGAAGAACAACCACGGTGTTGATCTATCTAAGGATAAGGTTGCTTTGCAGCGCCTGAAAGAAGCTGCTGAACAGGCGAAGAAGGAACTTTCTTCGGCAACCTCAACGAACATTAACTTGCAGTACTTGTCCATGTCTGAGAACGGACCGCTTCACCTCGATGAGCGCCTAACCCGTGCTGCTTTCGAGGAAATGACTAAGGACCTTCTTGAGCGCACTAAGTCGCCATTTAAGAAGGTTATCGAGGACGCGGATGTCAAGATCTCTGAAATTGACCACGTAGTACTCGTTGGCGGTTCAACCCGTATGCCAGCTGTGACCGAAGTGGTCAAGGAGCTTACTGGTGGTAAGGAACCAAACAAGGGTGTTAACCCAGATGAGGTCGTAGCCGTTGGTGCAGCTCTCCAGGCCGGCGTGCTTTCCGGTGATCGTACAGACGTTCTCCTTATTGACGTTACGCCATTGTCCCTCGGCATTGAGACCCTTGGTGGTCGCATGGCAACAATGATTGAGCGCAACACGGCTATTCCAACCAAGAGTTCGCAGGTATTCTCCACAGCGGAAGATAACCAGCCTTCCGTTCTTATTCAGGTCTACCAAGGTGAGCGCCCGTTCGCACGGGACAACAAGCTCCTCGGTACCTTCGAATTAGGTGGAATTGCTCCAGCTCCACGTGGTCGTCCACAGATCGATGTTACTTTCGATATCGATGCCAACGGTATTGTCCACGTCTCTGCGAAGGATCTTGGCACTGGCAAGGAACAGTCCGTTACTATCACTGGCGGATCTGCACTCTCTAAGGAAGATATTGACCGAATGGTCAAGGAAGCTGAAGAGCATGCTGCAGAAGATGCTAAGCGTAAGGAAGAAGCGGACGTCCGTAACACTGCAGAACAACAGGTTTACAGCATCGAGTCCGTCCTGAAGGACAACGAGGACAAGCTTGACGATTCGATTACAACTGAGGTTCGCGCGGCGGTTGACTCTTTGAATGAAGCACTTAAGGGCGAAGACGTTGACGCGATTAAGACTGCGTCTGAAGAGCTCAACACCAAGGCGCAAAAGATCGGTGAAGCTCTCTACGCTAAGGCCCAAGCAGAGCAAGCTGCTGGTGCTGGCGAAGGTCAGGCACCACAGGCTGATGACGATGTTATTGACGCTGAGATCGTAGATGATAACGACTCGAAGTGATAACTAAGTCCGGGGGCCGCGAGTATTTCCGCGGCCCCCGGCTGTCACATTTAGCGTTGAGAGAGAGGAAAGATCATGGTAGATGAACCAATGAACACCACCCCAGAGCCAGAAAATAATCCGGAACCAGAAAAGCCGGTAGAAGCCAATCAGCATGCTGATACTGCGCCGGTAGATCCAGAGGCTGCGAAGGAATCGGAGACTGGAGCAAGCTCTGTCGATGATGGTGAGCCAGAGATTTCAGAAACTGATCAAGCTTTGTTAAAAGTTGCTGAACTAGAGGAGCAGCTGGCACGTCGTAACGCAGATTTGTACAACCTACGTCAGGAATACAACGGCTATGTGAAGCGGTCTAAGGCCGACGGACTTGTGCAGTATGAATCTGGAATCAACAAAGTAATCGATCTTTTACTGCCGGTCCTTGATGATATTGCGCTGGCTCGCCAACATGACGATCTTGAAGGTCCAACAGGTGCGATTATGGAGAAGCTTGAAGCTACCTTACGCACCAACGTGAAGCTGGAACGCTTCGGTTCAGAAGGTGACATTTTCGATCCAAACCTTCATGAAGCTCTTATGGCAACAACATCTTCTGAAGTTTCTGAGGAACAAGTTGCTCAACTTATTCAGCCAGGTTACAAGATTGGCGATCGCGTTATTCGTCCCGCGCGAGTCGGAGTAATCAAGCCTGAGTGAAAAATATATTTAACAAGGGACTTAACAATTTAGGAGGTGAAGATTGTGGCAAGTCAAGATTGGATGAACAAAGACTTCTATGCATCCCTTGGGGTGTCAAAGAACGCATCGGTGGAAGAAATTAAAAGCGCTTACCGTAAACTAGCGCGTAAATATCATCCGGATCGTAACCCTGGAGATACTGCTGCCGAAGCAAAATTCAAAGACATTTCGGAAGCTTATGGTGTTCTGAAAGATGAACAAGAACGTAAGCAATACGATGCAATCCGTTCGATGTCTGGCGGTGCCCGCTTCACACCAGGTGGTAACGGCGGTTTTGAAGACATTTTCTCTGGAGTTTTCAACCAGGGCGGTCCAAGCCGTGCACAATACAGTTCCATGGGGGACACTTCCGGACTAGATGACATACTGAAGAATATGTTCGGGCAAGGTGCCCCGCAGCCACAAGGCCAAGGCGGCTTTAGTGGATTTGGTGGCTTCGGTCGCCGGCCATCACGTGGAAGTGACGTGAAAGCCTCCGCCACAATGACCTTCCGGCAAGCAGTTGACGGTGCTACGATCACGCTTAACGTCAATGGCAAGCCAGTCACTGCAAAGATTCCTAAAGGCGTGGCAACCGGGCAGAAAGTTCGGTTAAAAGGCAAGGGGAATCCCGGAAGTAACGGTGGAGAAAACGGTGATTTACTCGTCACGGTAACCGTCGAAAAACATCCGGTGTATGAATTGCGCGGGCATGATGTTCATGTCAATGTTCCGATTGGATTCGACGAAGCAGTTCTTGGAGCCGTGATCGACGTTCCAGTTCTCGATGGCGACTCGGTCAAAGTTAAAATCCCAGCGGGCTCCTCATCTGGAAAAAAGATGCGAGTTCGTGGCAAAGGTCTGAAGGGAGCAAATGGCTCTACCGGAGACATGTATGTTCACCTGAGTATCGTAGTGCCAGAGGATATTCCAGAATCTGCGCGCCAGGCAATCGAGCAGTATCGCCGTGAAATGGGTAATGCTGATCCGCGTGCTGAATTCGATAAGATGGCGCATGTTTAATGTCTAGTTACCCGTCGGTACGCCCGGCGGGTAACATTCAATAAAGGAGGTGGCACAATGTCGAAAGTTTCCAATAGTGCTCCGATTTTTACAGTATCGGTAGCTGCTGAATTAGCAGGAATGCATGCTCAGACAGTAAGACAGTACGATCGGTTAGGACTTGTTGTTGCCAAAAGAACGCGCGGAGGCGGACGCCGGTATTCGCTACATGATGTAGATCGGTTAACAGAGATACAACGTCTTTCCCAAGAAGAAGGCATTAACCTAGCTGGTATTGCTCGAATATTTGAGTTGCGTGACGAACTCGCAAAAATGTCTCGAGCGAAATCCGTTATTGAACAGCAACTTATCGATTTACGCAATGAACATGTGGCAATGCAAGAACATATGCGTAATCAACGCGAACGCAAAGAGCGTGTCATAGCTGTTAATTCTTCCGGAAAAGTCGAGGCATCTGGATCAATTGAATCTCTGCGTCGTACCCTGCGCGCTGTTCGGGAAGACGAACGAAACCGCAGTTCACAAACTGCAACGAGCTCTGATATTCACAACCAATCAAGCGCAGTTGTTCCCAGCCCGCAACAATTAGACTGGCTCATGGAACTACTCGAGCAACATATGTTAGAGCGGCTCAGCCATCGACAACCAAACCTTGTTACTTCGCGTCGCGAATCCGAGAATAAAACAATAGATGCTACTGGAATTCTCGACATTAACGAGATTCTGCCGTGACCCCGTTTAACGCGGCGGTGCTGGCCTTACTGAGCGGTCCCGGTGACAATCCATCTCTTTTGGTTACCGTGCGTGCCCCAAAAATGCGAACCCACGCTGGGCAGATAAGTTTGCCGGGTGGCGGTCGTGACGGTCGAGAGACGGCAGAAGAAACAGCCTTGCGAGAAACGTGGGAGGAAGTAGGAATAGACCCTCAATACGTTGACGTATTAGGGACGATGCAGAAGACGGTTGCTCCCCGAACGGGTCACGTCGTCGTCCCGGTTATCGGCCGTCTCACGTACGATTCAACTGAATCGGATCCGTACCCGTTAAAGCTCAGCACTAATGAAGTAGCAAGTGCTCACTGGGTAAGTCTGACTGACCTTGCTAGTCCTCTAAATCGTGGAACCTGGCAACGTGCTGAACGCACTGGCCCAGGTTTCGCTGTCGGGGAACTCATGATCTGGGGATTCACCGCTCAAATTATTGATCGGTTACTGGTAAAGACTGGTTTTAATGAGCCGTGGGATGTTACTCGGATTCTGGAGATTCCGCAGCGTTTTGGCTCGCTCTAATTGAGTCGAGCACATCGTTGACGTACTGCGTGAACACCTTCGATTCATCGAGATTCCATCGTCTTTCGACGACGTCGAATGGGTAGACAACCACGGTATTCTCACCAACGGTTCCAATCAGAACAATTGCTGATTCAATTCCGTCAGTAACTGCTGCCCATTGCATCTGAGTCTGGGTAGAAATAATTACTCCGAGCGCCGCTCCGAGAACTTGGAGTTGCGATTTGAGGTCTGCAGGTTGGGATTGGCGTAAAGTTTGGGCTGCTAAGTCGATACATTCAACCGATTCAATTAAGTTCCGGTTTGTTGCTATATCAACGTTTGTAGTTATTTGGTTGATTTCAGATTCGGATAGTTGGCGTACATGTAAACTCGTCATACTTTATAGTTTAATTTGTAGTCACACATTGAGAAAATATAGTTCGTAGCTCAATTAATGAAACTTTAGAGTGTTGTGAAACACATTCAATAATTCTGCTTATTTTGATGTATTTTAATGTCGTTTAGCGGTTTATGTCTTCAGTTTTAGTCCTATGTTTTGAGATTCCTCCGTCTGCTGAGAGTGAAACTTGGTAATTTGAAAGAGTAATAAATTCAGGGTAGTTGGCACAGCTGGGCTAACTACCGCGGAAAGAAAGCTAAGAAAGCAAAGAAATGAAACTTTCGCGTTCGATGAAGATAGCGGCTGTATTCACTGCATCGCTTCTCGCACTCCCAGCGGCAGTGCAGCCGGCTGTGGCAGCAGAGGCGGTCGAGACTCAGGGAGCCGGGCATCTTGTAATTAATGAAGTTTATGTTGATGGGACAAAGTCAAAGGGATATTACCGTGATTTTGTTGAACTCTATAACGCAACTAGTGCCCCGATAGACTTAAGCTCTTATGTTTTGCAGGGATATGCGTCCAGCGGAAATAAGGCAGGCGGTCAAACTCACTTGCACGGAGTGATTGCGCCAAATGGCTATTATCTTGTTACAGCATCTGAGGGAAGCCCAACTACAGAACTTAAGGCGGATTTTACTGAAGGAAGCTTTAATCTGAGCTCTAAAAATGCAGGTGCTACTATTGGCTTGTTTACCAAGGGAAATGTTCCCAAAAAACTTACCATTGGTGACTCTGCGGTAGACCTTGTTGGATGGGGAACTTCAGGAATAGGTGAAGGTCAAGCCATCACAGAGGTAGCAAAGGGAGAGGCGTCGTTTCAGCGAAATACGGATGGCGTTGATACAGATAACAATAGCGCTGATTTTTCGATCAAACCTGCAACCCCAATGAATTCAAAAAATGCAGGTGAAGTTCCGAATATCCCAGATGCACCAGGAACTGACGAGCAACAGCCCGACAATACCCAGCCAGATAATACCGATTCGGCAAATCCGACGGATCCAGCTACTCCGCATAAGCAGGTAACGATTGCGGAAATCCAAGGCAATGGAAATGAGACTCCATTAGCTGGTCAAACTGTTACCACAACTGGTATCGTGACCGCAGTATACCCATATGGTGGCTTCCAAGGCTTCTATATGCAGACTCCAGGTACCGGAACGAATGTTGCTACAGGTGCTCGTACTGCTTCCGATGGAATCTTCGTCTATGTCGGTAGCTTTTCCAAACTAGTCGATAAAAATGGCAAGAAGACAGACAATATTGGTATAGGTGACTACCTTCAAGTCACCGGAACAGCAACTGAGCATTTTGGTCTAACCCAAGTCAGCGTATATAAGGGTAAAAAGAATACTGAAAATCAGTCGGCATCGGTAACAAAACTTGCGAAAGAAAGTAATGTTGTCGCCCCTGAGCCAGTAGTCTTAGATCGTATTCCTGATGCGGAAGCTGACCGTGAAAAACTGGAGGGTATGCTTGTCAAAGTTACTGGCGAGTACACAATTTCCGCAAACTACCTAACTAATCGTCATGGACGCCTAGATTTGGCACCAGGTAAAGAACCCTTCCGCATTCCATCAGATGTGACCGCAGATAAAAACCAGTGGCCAGGATTAGCCGAAAAGATCGAACGCGAGCGTATCGCACTCGATGATGGTGCCTCCCTGGACTACACTGACACGGGCAATAAGGGCAAGTCATGGCCGAATTACCAGTATCCGGTGCCATATCTTGACGTTAATAATCCGTTGCGTGTTGGAACTGTGATTACTTTGCCACAGGCAATGATTCTTGATTATCGAGGTAACAGAACTGGATTTAAGGACAATAAGGCAGTTTATGAAAATCGATGGAATCTACAGCCAACCAAGCCGTTGACTGACATCAAAGATCAAGCCAACAAAGAATGGACGAACTGGGTTAAATTCACCTCAACGCGGGCGAAAGCTCCGCAATTTAAAGAAGGCAACGTAACTATTACATCGTTTAATGTATTAAATTACTTCACCAAGCTCGGCGAAGAGACCAAAAAGTGTGATGGTTATGCCGCCAAGGACGGCACACTGCTTACGACTAAGAAATGTGACCAACGCGGAGCGCATTCTCGCCAAGCCTTCGAGATGCAACAGTCCAAGATTGTTAAAGCGATCAACGAGCTTGATTCGACCGTCGTTGGATTGGAAGAAATCGAAAATTCGGTGAAGTTCGATAAAGACCGAGACGAAGCAATAGGTAACCTGGTAGACGCCCTCAATGCAGATGCAAAAACTGAGAAATGGGCATTCGTTAAGTCGCCAGCACAAGATATGCTTCCATCGCTGGAGAACCAAGATGTCATCCGGCTTGCATTCATTTACCAAAAAGACGCCATCAAGCCAGTTGGTGAATCACAGGTGTTGCATGACGGAAAAGAATGGAAGTATGCTCGTCAGCCATTAGCACAGAAGTTCCAAGCAATCAAGGATGGCAAGGATGAGGGTAAGCCGTTCGTCGTCGTCATTAACCACTTGAAGTCAAAAGGTAGCCTGAAAGATGACACCGACACTGACCAATACCAAGGTAACAACAACCAGATGCGTGTCCGACAAGTCACCGAAATGGCGAACTGGGTGAAAGACAACTTTGCCAACGATCCAGTATTTGTTATTGGTGATCTGAATTCTTACTCCCACGAAGATCCGCTGACCACGCTGGAAACAAAGTTCGGTTACACCTCAATCGCTGAGAAGATGGGCGTCAAGAACCACTCCTACCAATTTGGCGGAGTAGTCGGCTCTCTTGACCATGCTCTCGGAAACGCAGCAGCTATGAAGATGGTTAAGGCGGCCGACGTGTGGAACGTGAACGCAATGGAACCAGTCGCATTCGAATATGCGCGCTGGAATTACAACGTGAACTATGAAAACCTGTTCGATGCTGATTCGCCATACCGTTCATCTGATCATGATCCAATCAAGGTTGCCATTGAGACTCGAGATTCCGTGCCGTGGACCGAGCTGACCCCAGCTACTCCAGTAGACCCGGAACCGGAGCCTCAGCCGCAGCCAGAGGCAACTGTCGTTACGCCAAAGGCTTCGGTAGTTAACCCGCAAGCTTCTGACCCGGCAGCCTGCAAGATCGCTCCATTTGTCACCATCGAACCTATTGAGGGCGTGACCTACCAGGTGACCGTTGATGGTAAGCAGCTCAAGCCTGTTGACGGAAATGCTAACAAGTTTGAGTATCCATACGGCAAGACAGTGAAGGTTGTAGCAACGGTTAAGGACGGTTTCAAGCTGGCTGAAGGTGCACAGACTGAATGGTCGTGGACTGCGCCAACGCGTGAAGAGCTCAAGTGCTCCGTTCCATGGACCGAACTGACCCCAGCTACGCCAGCACCACAAGATCCAACTCCAGTTCCAGACCAGCCTGGTCAGGACAAGAAGGACAGCGGCAAGAAAGACAGTAACTCTGGCAAGTCAGGACTAGCAAAGACCGGTATTGAAACCTCCGGTTTGGCTGGCCTAGCAGTTATCGCAATGATCGCAGGCGGAGCAATCGTCGCCCGTCGTCGAAACGCATAACGCTCATACCCAGTAGATAAGTGAGGGTCCTAGCACAACGCTAGGACCCTCACTTACATCAACAAGCACTTACCATTCGGCAATATCGGCAACCTTAGCACCAGACACCGCAATAAAATCCGCCGGTGCAATACCAACCGACAAGCTGCGCTTACCGCCAGAAACCAGAATCTCGTCCGCCATCAGCGCAGACTCATCCAAAAAGATCGGGAACTGACGCTTCTGCCCCAGTGGCGAAATACCGCCAGTAACATAGCCAGTGACCTTCTCCGCCTCGCGTGGATCCATCATCGCAACCGACTTCACGCCCGCTGCCTTCGCCACCGACTTCAAATGAAGCCGCGCGCTAGCCGGCACAATCGCCACAAAAATATCGCGCCCCGACTCCACCATCAAAGTCTTAAAAACGGCATCTGGATCACAACCCAGAATCTCCGCCGTATCGCGAGCATAACCATGTTCCATCTGCTCCGAATGCTCATACTCGTACAAAGTGAACTGCACCTGCGCATCTTCCAGCACCATCAGTGCCGGAGTTCCCGCATGGCCCGCCTTGTGTTGTCCTGATTTCTTCTTACCAGCCATGACACAATAAAAGCATGAATAATCGTGACCGTTTCTATCTACGCCCCGCCGCGCGTGTCGACGCCGACGCAATCCATCAACTCCGAGCCGTCATTTTTGCCAAAGAATTCCCCGAATTTCCGTTCGACGCCGCCGCCGAGTATGACGAACTTGTCCGCATTCTCACCAACCCGCAAAGCACAAGCATCTGGCTTGCCGACCTCAACAACACCATCGCCGGCTACATTCGGACCGACTCGCTCGGCGTCGGACACAACCGAATGCTCGCCGTCACCTGGTTCGGCGTGCGCGCTGATGTTCGTCGTCGTCACTACGGAACAAAACTACTCAACGCCGCCATCGGCGACATGCCCGCATACGCATACGCGCCCCGTGCCGTCGCGAGTAGCACCGGTTTCTACGAAAATAACGGGTTCACCCGCATCGAAAACGACGACGACGCAACCGACGTCGCTATCGATCTTCTGCCGACCGCGCCACAACCAAGCGCATACTCAGCATTTATACGATAACCGTTCAGCTGTTCAAGTAAGCGATCTTCACATTAAGCGCCGTCGCGAACGCAGTCCAGCCAGCGTACGGAAGGAGTGCGATACCAGCAGCAGGGCTTACTTTCCCCGCACGATACGCCAAATACGACGACGACGCCGCCAACGCCGCCACCTCGCCAGCCGAAAGCCAATTGTTGCGGACATTCCAGTAGAGCGCGCTCCAGGTCGCATTAAGAACTAAATTCGTTCCTAACGCGCGCTTGAACTTCTGGCGCTCCGCCGCAATCCTCGCTAACTCGTCCGGATCATCAGCTGCCTCGGCGGCCTTACGATCAAGTTTCGTCAACACCGCCGCTGAAGCGCCCGCGATCGACGTATACAATACTGACCACGCAATCGGGAAGGCGATCTCCGGTGGCTGCCATGATGGCTTGACCTGCATCTTGTTCCACAACGTATCAGTGTTAGTAGCATACGAAGCAATACCGGCAGCTAATCCAGTAGCAACTGTCGTTTTAACAATATTTCTTAGCAAACTCATGCATCTAGTCTTGTCCCTATAATAGGGTTATACCGATATTTTAGCTGTGAGCAGATAATGAACGAGAAGAATACCAAGCAACCGATTCTAGGCAATGGCAGATTTGCGCCGTCACCAACCGGTGACTTCCACATAGGGAATCTACGGACTGCGTTGCTGGCATGGGCGTGTGCACGCTCAACCGGGCGCGGGTTTCATATGCGGGTCGAAGATCTCGATGAACGATCCCGCCCGGAATACTGCCTACGGCAACTTGAAGACCTAGCCACTCTCGGCATCGACTGGGACGGGCCGGAACTCTATCAGAGCCAGCGCATCGATAGGTATGAAGAAATATTTGCTTCGTTGCTGAAATCAGGGCGTTTGTACGAATGCTACTGCACCCGAAAAGAACTGGCATCAGTTGCCTCTGCGCCACACCGGCCACCCGGATCCTATCCCGGCACATGTCGTGATCTTACCGAGTCGGAACGCGAGGCAGGCCGGGAAAAACTGCGCGGAACCAACCGCGAGCCGGCGTTGCGCTTGCGAACGGATGCGCTGACCGGGGAGCTCATCGATCAGCAGTTGGGGCACTACTGCGGAGCAATTGACGACCTTGTTATTCGGCGTGGGGACGGGGTTTTCTCCTACAATTTCGTCTCGGTTGTGGACGATGCCGAATACAATGTGACTCAGTTAGTGCGCGGGGATGACCTGCTACCGTCCACGCCTCGGCAAATGCACTTACAGGATTTGCTGGGGTATCCAAATCCGGTTTATGCTCACATGCCACTTGTTCTTAACCAGGCTGGCGCCCGGCTGGCTAAACGTGATGGGGCAGTTACTCTGCGTCAGCTGGCCGAGTTGGGCTGGTCGACTGCAGATATTGTTGAATTACTGGCTAGCTCGTTATATATGGGAAAAGCTGGTTGTGCTAGTGCAGGTGGCGTTAGTGCAGCTGATGGCGGCACAGGTGGTGCTGGTGCTGATAGTGGTGCGGATATGGCACGGAAACGGTCCGGCATCCGCGATACGGCAACCTTTCTGGACGTCTTTGATCCGGCGGTTTTGCCGCGTGAACCATGGCGGGTAGATGTAGAATTGCTAGCCGCTGGTCCGGCTGTTTGGTTTACTGACTAAATAGCCAAGGTCTTTGTTCAGGAATGGTGGGCTAGGCTACCATGCCGGCTTGTTTCGCCTCTCTTCACCGACTTTCTTTCGCACTCTCAGCCGGCTGTCCCTTCCGCTCGGTTCTGAGCTGCCGGCAGACTCTCCTACGCCGCCCAAGCGCCGGCTGTCCCTTCCGCTCGGTTCTGAGCTGCCGGCAGACTCTCCTACGCCGCCCAAGCGCCGGCTGTCCCTTCCGCTCGGTTCTGAG
>NZ_JABAPM010000004.1 GCF_018913465.1 Arcanobacterium phocae
TGGCGACCCTGACGGGACTTGAACCCGCGACCTCCGCCGTGACAGGGCGGCGCGCTAACCAACTGCGCTACAGGGCCTTACGGCCGATATCTTTCGATATCTTGCTTCCTTGTGGGAAGTCGTACCCCCAACCGGATTCGAACCGGTGCTACCGCCGTGAAAGGGCGGGGTCCTAGGCCGCTAGACGATGGGGGCGAAACCCGAAGGCTTCTTGTTCCGAACGTTTCCGTTCGAGTGGAACCCCTATAGCTTAGCCAGAAGTGGCCCCATAATGCAAAACGAATCCACTGTGTTGCCTGTCACTGTTCGCTAGAAGCCAGTTTTTCGTTGGTATTAAGCGGATATAGCCTAGGCTTAGATTATGACTTCTTTGACTTTAGTTCACGACGTGATTGCGAAGATACCGCTATTCCTCCAAACAACAGACGATCCCGCCACCCCAGCTGCGGAAAAAGCCGAAGCTGTTGTGGAGGTGACGGTTGATGTGCTGAGTTTTGTTGCGGGCGCTGTAGTGGGCGCTCTCGTTGGGCTGGTAACCACGATTGTGCTGATGTCAATTAGCCATCTTTTTGCGGGGCGATATAAGTATTACACCCCGGTGCATACCACGATTCGTAAACCGCTTGGTCTGATGCTGATTGTCCTGGGAGCATGGATCGGCTTTGGAATTGTAGCTGAGCGAATCGACGAGTCGCATGTGCCACATTGGTACGGGTGGCTCAATCATGCCTTCCTTATTTTGTTCATTGTGGTGGCTGCCGGCGCAATTGTGTCGCTGACGAACGGACTGGTTAAATCCGTCTATCTACGTATGGAAGTATCGTCTGAAGAACGAGCAAGCCGTATCGAAACCCAAGTCCAAGTGATCCACCGAGTAGTTGGAGCAATTATCTGGGTGCTCGCAGTCGGCCTCATCCTGTTGACTTTTCCAGCTGCTCGCACTGCAGGAACCTCGCTACTCGCATCAGCAGGCCTCTTATCGGTTGTTGCTGGTTTAGCGGCCCAATCAGTGCTCGGCAATGTGTTTGCAGGACTCCAGCTTGCCTTCTCAGATTCAATGCGCGTGGGAGACATCGTCTATTTCAATGACCTAATGGCCACGGTTGAAGAAATAACACTGACATACGTTGTGCTAGCAGTGTGGGATGGACGGCGCATCATGGTTCCATCAACCAAAATGACGGAGGAGCCATTTGAGAATTGGACCCGGCGATCGCCAGAAATGATGGGTATGGTCGAATGGCAGGTCGACTGGGCTGTGCCGGTACAGCAGGCGCGCAAGCAGCTCGATCACCTGTTGGCTAACACTGATTTATGGGATGGTCGTACTGGTGTTCTCCAGGTTGCCGAAGCTGTTAACGGTACGATCTTATTGCGTGCCATCGTCTCTGCTCGTAATGCTGGTGCTCTCATTGATTTGCGACACTATTTACGTGAATCAATGGTTGAGTGGATCCAACATGAAGCACCGCAAGCCATTCCACATTATCGTCGCATTGTTGACGACGCTCCGAATTTTGCGGAAGCCACCGAAGCAACCGAAGCTCGCGTTGATAAGCGTCTCGGCTCGCAGCCGCCAGCTTTCACACCAGACTCGCCGACGACGACCACCGCTGCAACTACTGTGATCTCGCGGTCTGAGCTCGAAAAATTTGCGCGCACCCCACTTGCTGAGCGAGTCGGCGATGATAATTTTGAGATGAAGCCAGTAACGGACGAATTCGACGTCGTCGGCACCGACGAAGCTCCAGCAGGATACCAGTCAGCAATATTCCACGGTTCTGAAGAAGCTGAGAAACGTGCAGAGCAATATGCCGGACCTGGTGAGGACGCCTATGAAGAACGCAATAGAAAACTAGAGCAGACAGCGAATACGAAAAAAGTAGACGCTGACGATCACACTGATAGTACAACCGATGAGGAAGAATAATATGGCTTACGCAGAACAAACTCCAAAGCCCACGGAAAACATTGAATACAAGCTGGATAAGACGCCAGAAGAATGGCGAAACCTTCTCACCGATATGGAGTTCTTTGTGTTGCGTGAAGCTGGCACAGAACGTCCAGGAACCGGCGAGCTCCTACACGAAAACCGTTCCGGTATTTACCACTGCCGGGCCTGCGATGCGGAACTATTTTCTTCGGAAACGAAGTTCGATTCCCACTGCGGTTGGCCGTCATTCTATGACCCGGATGAAAAAGGGGCAGTCGTTTACATTGAGGATCGCACCTTGGCGCCGCGAATCCGAACCGAGGTCCGATGCGCTAACTGTGGTTCGCATCTAGGGCACGTTTTTAATGATTCGCCACAAACACCTACCGGTTTGCGTTACTGCATGAACTCAGTGTCTTTGCGTTTCGAGCCAGATGGTGGCGATAACTGATGAGCTTGCGCTGTGTCACACTAAATCTAGAACATGGGCGCCCCGCTTGTGACAACCACGAAGGAGCATTCACAGAAGCGGTGGCACAGCTACAGGACCTCGCACCTGATGTGATGATGGTCCAAGAAGCTGACGGTCCGTACCGTGCCCGATTCACGACCGGTCACACGGAACGAGGCGGTCAGGTGCAGATACTAGCGAAAAACCTGAATATGGCATACGCTTACGCCCCATCTGCTTTCGGTTACGGAGTGGGGATTCTCAGCAGGCTGCCTATCCGTGCAGCACGGTATTTGCGCCTGCCACCAATCGTGAAACCCATCTACCGCAAGCCAGATGAGAGCTGGAAAATACGGTGGCCCGAACCGCGAGTAGCCCTCTACGTACAACTGGACACGGGAGCTCAGCCACTCCTTGTTGGCACCACACATCTAGATATTGACCAGCAAGCAGCGCCACGCCAGCTACAGATCGTCGCCGAAGGATTTGAGCACGTTGCCACGATGTGGGGCGTTCCCGGTGGGGCTGCGTCGTCGTCGATATTGCTAAGCGGTGATATGAACCTGCGTCCCGACGCAGTGGCGGACACGCTCGCGAAGATACCGGAGGCCACCACGATTCCGCGAACTGTTCTTGCTACCGAGCTGACTTTCCCCCACACTGAACCTCGCTGGCAGATCGACCACATGCTCGGGCATCGCATAGTTGCGAAACATTCCCGTTCGTTAAGCACACTAATCTCGGACCATGCGGGCCTTATTATTGAGGTAGATCTCAACTAAAAGCATTAAAGGCAAGGTTTCATGGGCGAGAACTCAACTGAAACATGGGCGTGGGCGCCGGTTATACTGCTCACCACGGCCGCAATCCAATACACTGGCGCAACTATAGCAATCGGCCTGTTTTCCAGCGTCGCCGTAATCGCAGTGGCATGGGGGCGCGGCTTTTTCGGTTCACTTATGCTCCTTGCCTGGCGGCGGCCCCGCATATCCTTAGTAACTGCGCAAGGCCGCCGAGATTTCGGGCACAGCATGTTTTACGGGGTGTCGATTGTTTCTACAAACGTCATTTTCTATATGGCGATTGCGCGAATCCCGCTCGGCACCACGGTTGCGTTGGAATTCTTAGGCCCGGTTATTCTGGCAACGCTTTTAGGAACCGGATGGCGGGTTCGAGCTGGCATTGTGCTCGCGGCAACCGGCGTCTTCACTATCTCGTGGATCGGCGTAGACACTAGTGATCCGCAGGTGATGCATGGCTTAATACTCGCGCTCTTGGCTGGACTGTGCTGGGCGGTCTATATGTATGTGGGTCGCAAAATCGCGGTTAGCGGGAACGGGCTCGATTCGCTGGCAATCGGCATGTTTGTGGGTTCGCTCGTCTGGCTTCCGGTGGCTTTGCCGCATGTGGGGCCGATTTTTACTGACGGGCGTGTGTTAGGACTGATCATGGTTGTGTCGTTGCTGTCCTCGGTGACACCTTATGCGATGGATGCGGTAATCATGCGTCGGATAAGCGCACCCACGTTTGCATTGCTCAATTCGTTACTGCCGGCTACGTCGTTGCTTGTGGGGTTGATTATTTTACGGCAGGTTCCGACCGTTGGTGAACTATCAGGTCTTGTGTTTATTACGACGGCGGTGGCGCTGGTTAATTTTCAGCCGTTTGGGCACCGTAAAGCGCGCGCCTTGGCGCAAACGGCGAACGAGTAACCTACGTCGGTTGAGCAGTGAGACTCGGACGAATAGCTGACACTTAACAGACAATAGTAGACATGAAAATCGCCGGTACATTAAGTACCGGCGATATTTCGTAGGCCCCGTGGGACTCGAACCCACAACCTACGGATTAAAAGTCCGCAGCTCTAACCAGTTGAGCTAGAGGCCCACGCTTGAAACCAAGCGTCATTTCGATGCATTTTTGCGTCGAAACTTTTATTAGTATAGCGCTTAATTGGCTCAGAGTAAAAATCAGAATATGTGACGAAAATCAGTGTGCCGTGGGGTCTCGCCAAATTTTCTGTTTATTGGTTTTGCCTAGTGGATTTCGCAATCAGTATCTTTTTGCGATGCCACCAACAGTGTTTTGGTTATGATGGTCAGTAAACTATGGCTTGAGAAATCCTGACTGTAGCTATAGTGCTTTGAAGGAGGCCTATCCCATGAATACATCGTTTCGCCGTCCAGCTCAGTTACGTCCAGAGCAACTAGAGGTTATTGATGGTGACGTCAATATTGAAGCAAAGCTGGAATTAGCTTATGCGACTGCACATGCTCTTATCCCGTTTGATGCGGATATCGATGATGCGGTTACAGCAAGGCTCCACCAAGTAATTGCTAATGAAGGTATAGATGTAGTAGCAGAGTCATGGGTGGATACACCGGAAACGTCGTTGCCTGGTATTTTGTGGCGTGGTTACCTGCTTCGGGAATGGATTCGTCGGTTCCCTGATGACGTTCGGCAACGATTTAGCGCAGCACAAAAGGCAGGCGTTGAACATGCTGGCGTTTTAGATCCTATCGGTGTGAAAAAACTATGGGATCGAGTCTTTTCCGGCTCGTTTGATGGGGACTTTTTAGATGTTGTCCGGCAGTCTGCACGGTTTACTGACTTTATTGCTAGCGTTGAGCCACTGTGGATCTCGGACGATGATCATCCGCTTGCTACCGAGGTGACTAGGCGAAATACTGCCATGGCTCGGACTGCTCAAGAGTTCTATTTGGCGGGGGAGAAAGCATTCCATCACGGGCAAGTGTAGCTAGCAGGGGGCCGGCGAAGAATCATTCTTCGCCGGCCCCTTGGTTCTCTATCAGATGACTATTTTAGCTTTCCTTGCGAATACTAAGGGTCATACCAGAGGTAATAAGAATCATCGCGAATAGTACAACTGCGCCAACGCTCGATCCTGTTTTAGCTAGGCCAGTTCCCGTTGCTTGTGCCTCCACAACCTTTGGTGATTGTGGCAACGTGGTTGCCGGTACGAGCGGCAGTGCCGGGATTGTTTCTGTGGCTGGGGTGAGCTCTAGTGCTGGGATTGTTTCCTTGGCTGGGGTGAGTTCCATGGCTGGGATTGTTTCTTTACCTGGGGTGAGTTCCATGGCTGGGACTGTTTCTGTGGCTGGGGTGAGCTCTAGTGCTGGGATTGTTTCCTTGGCTGGGGTCAGATCCAGTGCCGGAATGATTTCGGTAGCAGTCAATGTCACTCGAACTGCCATATCCTTCATCTCTTGCGCACTTCGCTTAAACGTTGTTCCAGCAGGTACCTTCATAGTCAACATAGCGGCTACGGTGTCGCCTGCTTTTGCTTTATCAGTCGTAGCGTAGGAAAGAGTGGAATCATTCAATGATACATTCCATGACTGTGGAGTTTCAGACTCCAGTGCTAACTTGATGTCGGTTGCTTTAGGTAATACCGAATGAATGTCGAAGCTCTGAGCTTCAGCTCCCATGGTAACCTTCTTCTGAATTTCAGCAAGGTTCAAGTTATCGCAAGCATCGCCGACTCCATCGCTATCGGTGTCGAGCTGATCTTCATTCGCAACATCTGGGCAGTTGTCGATGCTTTGATCGACTAAGTCGCCATCTTCTGTCACACCAACCATGATGGTAGCGATTGCGGTTTGCTTGTCCTTATCTGTGATGGTAACCGAAACAGTATGCTCGCCTACTGTTGTAAAAGCATGCGATATCTTGTTTTCTGATGTGGTGGCATCTGGTTGTCCATCGCCGTTGAAATCCCATGCATATGACTCAATGTCGCTGTTAGGTGAGAAAGATCCATCAGCACTGAACTCGACGGCGTGACCTTGTTTTTGGGTAGGAACTTGACCGAGTTTTGCGGTAGGTGCTTCCAGAATCAGTGGACGTAAATCGCCAAGTAGCTGCATCCGACCACCAGTTCGGGTAAAGAGAGATGGGATGGGATCAGTACGGTCAGCGTCAAGGTCGATGAGGTTAAACTCGACAGTGTTAGCTGCGAATGCGCTCAGGAGCAGGCTCTGAACTTTCTCACCAAGCTTGGATGTATCCTTCAGCTCTGCATCGCCAATGACGACGACAATCTTTCGAGCTTCAGCGCGCCATTCATTCGATTCGGTTACAGCTTTAAGGGTTGTCAAGAAATCTTGTGCATTCTGGTCCGTGGTTGTGCCTAAATTGTTAAGTGAGTTAAGGACATCAGAAAGCTCGCCGAATGACGTTGTTGCAGCTGGTCCTTCAGCTGGGGCATCCACGTTGCCATCTGCTGGTGCTGGATCGGCAACTTCTGCTGGCTCAGTGCCCGCTGCGGGCTTAGTAGTCTCCGTGGACTGAGTAGCGTTCTCTTCTAGCTCGATAGCTTCTGCTGGCGCAGTAGTTTCTGAAGGCTGAGTGGCAGTGGCCTTAGGCTGGGAATCATCTGGTAGATCAGGTACAACTGATTCTACTGGAGAATTTGCTTCAGATTGTGGAACATCTGGGAGGCTGGTATCAGCCTGAGCTTCCGCATAAGGAATTGGCTCGTCGCCAACGTACGATTTTAAGCTAAAACGGGCATCTTTGTCCGCATTCGCAGAGGCATCAAAAGTTTCTGTAGCGATACGACGAATCTGCTTCTTAATTTCAGGTAGCTTTGCTTTTGTCTGCGAGGACGCTTCAACTAGGAAAGTAACGTCGATCGGGCGAGCGTAACTTTGTTGTGTGCGGGCAGAATTCGGCACTCCAATAGCCTTATAAAGAAGTTTTCCAATTTCTTCATGACCAGTGATATTCGGATGATAGAACATCATGGTGTTCTTTGACCACTCTGCTTGAGTAATGCCGTTTTTGTCAGCGCGACCATTTTCTTCGGCTAGCTCATTAAACCAGCGTTTCGGGTTGTAAGTAATTGAGCTTGGATCTGGTTCGTGGCCTTCAAAAGCAACATGAGTTGGAACGAATTTCACTTTCACATGAGAAGGAGTTTCGTTCCACTTAGCTACAAGACCAGTTTGTAGATCAACTGCCTTTTTACCAAAGGCTCGTACTTCACGTGAAGCATCGTATTTGTCACCTGATCCAAACCAGCCACTAGACAAGATAAATTCTTTGTCTAGCGATAAATACGGGTACCCAACCATGACGATTTCAGCATCTGCTGATAAGCGTTCATTTAGTTGGTTAAGAATCTCTTCCACATTTTTAAAGGTCGCATCGATCTTATCGTTAGCCGTAGAAATAGCCGCCTTACATTTGGCATATTCTCCAACAGGATATGGAACAAAGCAACCCGATATAATATTTTGGAACTCGATGTCATTACCGCCGATAGTAAACAGAACGATATCTGAATCTACTGGAACTTGGGAGATCTGTTTATCTAATACTCCTTTAGTAACCTGCCCCGATTCGGCTAGATTATGTACTGTGGTGTGGACGCCCGCAGCATTAAGCTGGTCAGCGTAAACGTGACCCCAGTTTCGCATACTCCGGTATGCTTCGGTTGGTCCATAATACAAACCAGCACCGTTACCGGCTGTGTAGGAATCTCCAATGAGAGTTAAGGTCAGATACTTTTCATCTTGGTGAGATGTGTCCGCTAATGCGGGAGAGGCAGTGAATAATGATGCTGATAGTGCAACAAAACCTGCGAATAACTTCTTCGTTACAAATTTCATGAGTCTAATAGTATGTTACAGACACTATTATTGGGAAGTTGTTCCCGATAGGTGAGATATCTTCTGGTAAAGAGATCGTTAGTCGTTTAGTCGGTCCATATGAATCTCGTTTATTTGCACACCATAAAAGTGATTCGGGGCATGAAGAATCGGCAACCCATCCGTCGTCGGTAGCGGCCTTTTGAAGGACTGCCAGCGTCTCGCCGTCGGCATCCTCGCTAACAGAATACCGAACCTCATAGGGTAGAGACTTGCCCATAAAACCAGCCGGGGGAGTTTGCCAAAAATCTATTGGCTCCAAGCCGAGCGCCGTCGGGCGCGAAATATCCTCTGCTAGCAAAGCCGACAATGCTTTCGGTGTTCCCCAGTAATTGAGACTCTGTCCCCAACGCCAAATCCCAAATCCAACGGCGGCCACAACAATCAAGGAAACTGTGACGAAAATAGTCAGACGGTTTGCAAAAAACGACGTGCTGGGTGTGGAAGTGGACATGGTTGCTCCTTCGGATAAAGCCTTACCAGTAACTATAAATGTTGGGCAGCCAAATCGGAAAGACCTGACTGCCCAACAAATGAAAGAAAGGACTAATGCTTACTACGCGTTAGATAAACAAGAAATGGAAAACCGCATAGAAAACAGCTGCCACAATCGCGGCTGCCGGCATGGTTAAGAACCATGCGCCTACAATCGACTTCGTGACTGACCAGCGAACAGCCGAAAGCCGCTTCGTTGCGCCCGCACCCATAATCGCAGACGTGATAGTGTGCGTCGTCGAAATTGGAGCGTGGTACAAGAAAGCCGTCGTGTAAAGGACCGACGACGCCACCGATTCGGCGACAAAACCCTGCGACGGATCAAGATCGATAATCTTCGAACCCAACGTTTTCATAATTCGCCAGCCGCCAGAATAGGTTCCCAACGAAATCGCAGAAGCTGCACCGAGTTTGACCCACAGTGGTACCGCATGTCCCTCATGAAATCCGCCAGCGACCAAGGCGAGAACAACAACGCCCATCGTCTTCTGCGCGTCTTGCAAGCCGTGACCCAAAGCGGTTGCTGCTGCGGAAACCGTTTGCGCATAACGGAACCGGCGCATCGTAGGACGGTAGGCGAAGTTAGCGAAGACGCGCATCACAATTGACATCAGTAGGTAAGCCAACACGAATCCCACAACGGGAGAGACGAACATCGGCAACACAACTTTTTCGCCAAT
Organism: Arcanobacterium phocae; assembly: GCF_018913465.1. Lineage (GTDB taxonomy): Bacteria > Actinomycetota > Actinomycetes > Actinomycetales > Actinomycetaceae > Arcanobacterium > Arcanobacterium phocae_A. The sequence continues at coordinate 9,232 of NZ_JABAPM010000004.1, forward strand.
AACGCTCCACTGAACTGAAATAGATGCGGCCAAGCCAGCACCCGCAAGTCCGCCGATCAATGCGTGTGACGACGACGACGGAAGCCCCAGCCACCACGTTATGAGATTCCAGGTAACTGCACCAACAAGTCCAGACAAAACAACGAATAAGGCTACGAGCTGATTCTCCACACCGCTGATGTCAACAATGCCTGAACCAATAGTTTCAGCAACACCAGTTCCTAACAAGGCGCCGACGAAATTCATAATCGCGGCCATGATTAGCGCAGTTCGCGGTGCAAGCGCACGGGTAGCTACCGAGGTAGCAATGGCATTCGCGGCATCATGGAAGCCGTTGGTGAAATCGAATGCGAACGCAATCAAGATCACCATGCCAACGATAAGGGTGGTCGAAGCGAACATCAGGACTCCTTGATCGCGATGCCCTCGATTGACACGGCTAGAGTTTCAAAACTGTCAATTGCTGCTTCGAGTGCATCAACAACGAACTTGATCTTCAAGACTTCTAAAGCGTTCGCGTCGTCGTCGGCAAAGATCTCTCGCATAAGCTTGCGATAAATCTTGTCGCCTTGGTTCTCAAGCTGGTTAATCTCCAACGCGAATTTCTTTGTATGCTCGCCCATCGACGCAATAAGCTTCATGGCGTCGTTCGTCAGAACTGCACACTTAGAAATGATGTCGATCATCTCCAGTGCTTTTTCAGGAAGCTCATTGACCCGGTACAGAACCATGTTGTCGCCAGCTTCGTCGATCAGATCAACGATATCATCAACAGTTGAAACAAGACCGTAGATATCTTCACGATCGTAAGGAAGAACAAAGCTGTGGGCAACCTTCTGCAAGACGTCATGGGTGCCGTCATCTGCGAGGTTTTCAACTTGGTGAAGTCTCTTGTTCAGATCCTTACGAGTTGAACGGTCAGCCGTACCCATCTGTGCCAAAATCTCAGCAGCAGAAACGATATGGTTGGCTTGCTTTGCGAACATTTCCAGCACGGCTTTACCCGGTGCAAATTTACTTAGACTCACAATGCCCTCAGAACACTAAGTGAACAGTTGTCGCTTTCACCTTACGTGGCGAAAGCTAAGTGCGCTTGTTAAATCATGAATTAAGTAGACGTGAGTCGCATATTTCACAAGGTCTTTTGTCTCTGGACAGCCAGCTTATATGCGCTTCTGTGGCGCAGCCGTTTCATGACTATATAGTGGACAACTGGTCTATCTAGTGCGAGAAGCCGGTAAGATGGCGTTGTTTATGACGAAAATACTCCTATGGAAAGAGGTGTAGGCGTGGCTGTTGACGACGTGATTCAGGATATGACTACCTGGCTAAGCAGTGTTAATGATTGGCTCTACACCTGGATAATGATCTGTGCTTTAGTGGGGACCGGCTTGTATCTCACGGTTCGAACTCGAGCAGTCCAGCTCCGGCATTTCACAGGGATGGCACGCAACCTCGTGCATTCACGTAGTGGTGCGCGGGGTGGGATTTCATCTTTCCAAGCATTTGCAATGGGGATGTCTACCCGCATCGGAATTGGAAACATTACCGGTATAGCTTTGGCAATGATCCTGGGTGGTCCCGGTTCGCTCTTCTGGATGTGGATAGTTGCACTCGTAGGCATGGCCACTGCTTTTTCGGAGGCGACCTTGGCGCAGATCTTCAAATTTCGCCATAACGATGGGTCTTTTCGAGGCGGTCCGGCCTCCTATATTATGGACGGCTTGAAATCGCGCAAGCTAGCAGTTGTTTTTGCCTCTGCCATGGTCTTTTGTATGTTCGTTGCGATGCCAATGGTTCAGGCGAACACAATTTCGCATGTTATCTCAAGTGCTCACGGCGTCGAGCCTTGGGTTATTGGGCTGATTATTTCTGGGCTAACCGCACTCGTGCTTTTTGGCGGCGTGCGCCGGGTAGCACAGGCGACCGAGATTATTGCGCCGTTGATGGCACTGTTCTACTTAGTGGTAGCTCTTATTATTATTTGCTTAAACATCGGTGCAATCCCGCAGTTCTTTGCCGATATTTTCGCGTCGGCTTTTGGGTTGCGGGAAACTTTCGTGGGGACGGGGTCGGCCTTCGTAGCGGCGTTGCTGAACGGGACGCGCCGTGGTTTGTTCTCTAATGAGGCAGGCATGGGGACATCTCCGAATGCTGCCGCGACAGCAACGGTAGATCATCCGGTTCAGCAAGGTTTAATTCAAGCGTTCGGGGTATTTCTGGACACAGTTGTTATCTGCACTGCAACCGGGTTTATTGTATCTACCACCGGAGCGCTCGATTACTCATCCGTCACTGCCGAAGATGCTGCGCATATCACCACCGATGCAATCACCGCTACCCTGGGGTCGTGGATGGCGTGGCCGGTGTCAATCATGATTTTCTTCTTCGGATTCTCCTCAATCTTGGGTGCCTATGCGTATGGTGAGGCTAATCTGGTCTTTTTGAAAAAATCGCGACCACTTGAGTTGATTTCCCGTGCAGTGTTGGTGGTTTTCAGCTTCATCGGTTCAATCATGGCCTTAACGTTCGTATGGACAGTTATGGACACCGCAATGTTTGTGGTGACGTTACTGAACCTTGTTGCGATCTGGGCGTTGGCACCCTGGATTGTGGCGTTGCTTCGGGACTATGAGCGCCAGGGGAGGTCTCCGGCGGTATTCCGGGCTGATCAGGCTGAAATACCGGGCGAATTGCCGTCCGATGTTTGGTGAACTCTCTCTGCTACGTATAAAATCTCGAAATCCAGCACGGTAGAGGCCTATAGAGTACTACCGTTTCGCTGGACGAGATTTTGTGCGTACTGCCGGGTGAGGCAGCCGGGCCAGGGTTACTGGGTGGAGCCGCCGGGTGGGCAGCCAGGGCCGGGCAACGCAACAGGGGTCGCAACCTTTCGCCGCGACCCCTGCCGAAGTCAAGGACACCGGATCCGAGAGCGCCTGTCGGCGCGAAGGCCGCTCGTAGCGGCAAATATTTGGAGCCCGGGGCTTTCACGACCCGGTGTCTTGTCTAAAACTATAGTGGTGCCTGCCTTGGTTTGTCACCCCAAAATAGGTGCACACTTTCCATTTCTACTGCACACTGTTGCAGGGTCGCTTAGGTGATGCATGACGGGTTTAGCGGATTCACTATCTTGTGTTTCGTCCCATCTTTCCCAATAATTTGCCAGTTGTGAAACAATGTAATTTGTGAATACAACGGAACCACAATCAACCCTTGATGAAGTGTCTGCGTCGGTGCCGGTTCAGTCTGTGCCTGCGTCACCGCAACTTGCCTCACTGCAACTTGCCTCGCCGCAACCTGCCTCGGCCCAGTCGCCATCAGATCAGCTTTTAACCGCAGCCTGGGCAAAGCGAGCTGGCTATGCGCGCGCATTGATCGGGATTTATGCCGCAACTTCATTGGCAGTTGGAGCTGTGTTTGGCCCGTATGCTATTGCGGCTGCGGTAGCAATCATGAGCGCGATTTTTATCGCAGGCTGGCCGAGCTTGCTCGATTTGCCGGCCCATGCAATCCCGCGCACAATGCTGACGTTGTTGGCTATCGCACTGATTGTGACGGGCCTTTTTGGGACTGTTGCACATTCGGCTATTGTCGGGGCGGCGAGTGTTATTGCTGCGTTCATTGCGGAAATGTTCCGCACCGATGGGCGACCGCGTTTGATCGAGCAGCTCTCGGGCGGTTTTGCTGGCGCGGTTGTGTTGATGTCGGGCTCGCTATGGATCCATGCAATGCGGTTAAGTCACGGTAAAAATGTTGTCATTGTGACTGCCATGGCGATAGCGATTGTGGCAGTTATGCATGCGTTTGATTCAGTGGCGGCGCGGATTGCTGGTTTTGTTAACGGTATTGCTTTTGCGATTGGTTTTGGCTATTTGACTCAGCTGTGGGTTGAATCGTCGGTGTTGATCGGGGTATTCACGGCGAGTGCTTATTTGCTGACTGCACGCGGAGTATTGGAGATGCCACGCCCGTCGCCAGCGATTAATGGGGCGGCTCGGGCGATGATTCCGCCATTGCTGGTGGGCGTTGTTGCGTTGATTGCCGGCTAGGCAGTAACTGCGATAGTCGTTTAGCCTTAGAGTATGGCTATTCGACTTCCTGAAAATTTAGTTCCTGAAAATACTGCTCTCGCGTGGATGATTGATTCGTGGGTCGGCGGCGGCATTCTTGAGTATGAGAATGTGGAGCCGGCGGCCTATCTTCACGAGGTGCGTTTTGATGCGTCCGACGGTGGCCCGTACTTGAAGGTCACGTCGAAGGTGTGGCTGGCGAATGAGCCGGCTGGTGTTGTAGATAAAGAGCTTTCTGGGCAGACTACGTACAATCAGCTGACTAAGCGTGAGTTGTGGATGCAACATACTGGTTTTATCCGTGTTAATCCAGAGGCTGATAAGCGCAAGGATGGCTCGGTGGAGCTGGAGGCAATGTTGGCTTCTCCGGTTGGTGTGTCACATGCGTGGGTTGGTTTGATTAATGGTCCGCGGTTGCAGATGGTGACGGATTCGGTGATGCGTTCTGGTTCGGGGGCGCAGATTGATGGCGTTAAGTTGATGGCGGGTTCGGTTGCTTCGGATCTGTTCTACGCGATCGATATGGCTGCCTTTGGTGCTGAAATGCGCTCGTATATGGCGGGCCGGCTGTCGCGAACTTTCGATGAGTCGGTTGATCCAGCTGGTGATGATGAGGCGTGCGCGTGAGTATTGACGACGACGCTGTGGTTCCGTCTCATTACGGCAACCCGTTTATGGAGGAGTCACGGTTGCGTTCAGGGGATGCTTTCACATTGCTGGATTGGGATGTGATTGCGGTTTCTGGTGCTGACCGGGCTAAGCTACTCCATCTGATTTCGTCGCAAAACTTTGAGGTTTTGGCTGCTGGTGATTCGTCGGAGATGCTGGTGCTTGACGCGCAGGGTCACATTGCCCATGCGGCTGGCGTGGTTGTGGCCGCGGAGCAGGTGTGGTTGTTGACGGAGCATGGGCGTGGTGCTGCGTTGGCTGAGCATATTCAACGGATGACGTTCATGATGCGGGTGGAGACTTCGGTTGTGGACGGTACCACGATTGGTTTGTTCACCGAGGTGTTGCCGGCCGAGCTTCGTGATCGGGCAGTGGCGGTCTGGAATGATCCGTGGCCGCTCACGGCAGTAGGTGGAGCTCACTATGGGGTTGCCGACGCCGATCATCCGGCTTTCGGGAGTCGGCGTTGCGTCGTCGTCGTTCCGCGTAGCGAAACTGAGCGTGCGATCGAAACGTTACGGGAAGCGGGGCTTTCTGCGGCGGGTTTGAGCGCGTGGGAGGCGGCGCGAGTGGCGGATTGGCGTTCGGCGCTGTCGCACGAGGCTGCTTATTCGACGTTGCCGCACGAGGTTGATTGGTTGCGTACTGCAGTGCATTTGGCGAAGGGCTGCTATCCGGGGCAGGAGACGGTGGCGAAGCTGGTGAATCTGGGTAAGCCGCCGCGTCGGTTGACGTTCTTGTATCTTGAAGTGGAAGAAGATTTACCGGCCGTTGGTAGCGAGGTGACGCTGGATGGTAAGCCGGTTGGGGTGTTGACGTCGGTGGCGCGTTCGGTTGAAGATGGTCCGATCGGGTTGGCATTGCTGAAACGGCAGGTTCCGGTTTCGGCTGTTGTTCAGGTCGGGGATGCGGTTGCTTCGCAGGTGGAGATTGTGGGGCGTGCCGGGAAGTCGTCGGCGTCGCCACAGCAGCGTCCGGGAACGGGGCTGAATTCTCGCCGGTTGGGCGGTCCAGCGCCAACGATGCAGGCGAAGTCGCTGGGAGGAAAATAGTGCGAGCTGTTATTCAGCGGGTAAAGCATGCGAGTGTGACGGTTGAGGGCCGAATTGTGGGCCAGATCGGTACCGGCTTGGCGGTGTTGGTTGGTATCACTCACGACGACGGATCTGCCCAGGTAGCGAAGCTTGCAAAGAAAATTGCGCAGCTGAAAATTATGCGGGATCTTGAGGGGTCGGATGATCCGAAGAATCGGGTGAGCGTGGCGGATGCGGGCGGCAGTGTTTTGTTGGTGTCGCAGTTTACGTTGTATGCGGATGCGCGTAAGGGGACGAAACCGTCGTGGTCGCATGCGGCGCCGGGGCCGGTTGCTCAACCTTTATTTGATCAGCTGGTGGAGGCCGTGGGTAAATATGGACTTGACGTGCAAACCGGGGAATTTGGGGCGATGATGGACGTTGAGCTTCTCAACGATGGCCCATTCACCATAATTCTCGATATTTAACTGTCAAGCCTGTGGCGAACGCGTTACCCTAAAATGGGTTTTTGTCGCTAAGGTAGGTGGCAGTTACATGATTTTGAAGGAGAAACCACATTGTTTGAACGGTTCACTGACCGCGCACGCCGAGTAATCGTGCTAGCGCAAGAGGAAGCACGCAACCTCAAGCATAACTATCTTGGCACCGAACATATTCTGCTGGGTCTGATTAAAGAAGGCGAAGGCGTAGCAGCTAAAGCGCTCGAAGCACTAGATGTTTCTTTCGATGCTGTCCGTGATCAGGTTGTAGAAATTATTGGTGAAGGGCAAGAACAGCCTTCTGGCCATATTCCGTTCACGCCTCGGGCTAAGAAAGTTCTTGAGTACGCGATGCGTGAGGGCCTGCAATTGGGTCACTCGTATATTGGTACTGAGCACCTCTTGCTGGGCTTGTGCCGAGAGCAAGAAGGCGTAGCAGCCCAAGTTTTAGTTAAGCTCGATGCAGATTTGCCTAAGGTTCGCCAGCAAGTTACTCAGCTGTTGAGCGGGTATCAAGGAGGTAAAGAAGCTGTTGGTGTTGGTGGCGGTGGCCCGCGCGAAGGTGTCAAGGCTGGTTCTACTATTTTGGATCAGTTTGGTCGTAACCTCACTCAGTCTGCTCGGGATAACAAACTGGATCCGGTCATTGGCCGGCACACTGAGACTCAGCGCGTGATGCAGGTGCTTTCGCGCCGAAACAAGAACAATCCGGTTCTGATCGGTGAACCTGGTGTGGGTAAAACTGCCGTTGTTGAGGGTTTGGCTCAGGCTATTGCACATGGCGATGTGCCGGAGACTTTGAAGGATAAGCAGCTCTATTCGTTGGATATGGGTTCGCTTGTTGCCGGTTCGCGTTACCGTGGTGATTTCGAAGAGCGGATGAAGAAGATCTTGAAAGAGATCAACACCCGTGGCGATATTGTCTTGTTCATTGATGAGATTCATACGCTTGTTGGCGCTGGCGCAGCAGAAGGTGCGCTGGACGCAGCGTCGTTGCTGAAGCCGATGATGGCTCGCGGTGAATTGCAGGTTATCGGTGCTACCACGCTTGATGAGTACCGTAAGCATATTGAGAAGGATGCGGCGCTTGAGCGGCGTTTCCAGCCGATTCAGGTGGAGCAGCCGTCAGTGAAGGAAACGATTGCGATTCTGGAAGGTTTGCGCGATCGCTATGAGGCTTTCCATCGTGTGACGATTACTGATGAGGCGTTGGAAGCTGCGGCAACGATGGCAGATCGTTATATTAACGATCGTTTCTTGCCAGATAAGGCTATTGATCTTATCGATGAGGCAGGTGCTCGGTTGGCGATTCGGAAGATGACTGCGCCACCGGAGTTGCGGGAACTTGATGAAGAAATTACTGAAGTTAAGCGCCAAAAGGAAGCTGCTATTGATGGGCAGGATTTCGAGAAGGCAGCGGCTTTGCGTGATCAGGAGCAGCAGCTGACGCAGAAGCGCGAAGAGCGAGACAAGGCTTGGCGTGAAGGTGATCTTGACGTTGTTGCGGTAGTTGATGAGGATCTGATTTCCGAGGTTCTGTCGATGGCTACTGGTATCCCGGTCTTTAAGCTGACCGAAGCTGAATCGGCGAAGCTACTTCGTATGGAAGATGAGCTTCATAAGCGTGTGATTGGTCAGGATCAGGCTGTTAAGGCACTGTCGCAAGCTATTCGCCGTACTCGTGCGGGGTTGAAGGATCCGAACCGTCCGGGTGGATCGTTCATTTTTGCTGGACCGACTGGTGTTGGTAAGACTGAGCTTGCGAAGGCGTTGGCAGAGTTCTTGTTCGGTGATGAAGAAGCTCTTATTACGCTGGACATGTCTGAGTTCCAGGAAAAGCATACGGTTTCACGATTGTTTGGTGCTCCTCCGGGATATGTTGGATATGACGAAGGTGGCCAGCTGACTGAGAAGGTTCGCCGTAAGCCGTTCTCGGTTGTGTTGTTTGATGAGGTGGAGAAGGCCCATCAGGATTTGTTCAATTCGTTGTTGCAGATTCTTGAAGAAGGTCGCTTGACTGATTCACAGGGCCGAGTGGTTGATTTCAAGAACACCGTGATTATTATGACTACCAATCTTGGTACGAAGGATATTGCTCGCGGTGTTGCTACCGGATTCCAGATCGATGGTGACCAGACAACGTCTTATGAGCGGATGAAGCTTCGTGTTAATGACGAGTTGAAGAACCACTTCCGTCCGGAGTTCTTGAACCGTGTTGATGACATTATCGTCTTCCCGCAGTTGCAGAAGCCGGAGATCTTGCAGATTGTGGATCTGATGATCGGCAAGCTCGATGTCCGATTGGCTGATCAGGGCATGAGCATTGTGTTGACGCAGAAGGCTAAGGATCTGCTTGCTGAACGCGGATATGATCCGGTTCTGGGCGCTCGTCCGTTACGCCGTGCAATTCAGCGCGATATTGAAGATGAGCTGTCTGAGAAGCTGCTGTTTGGTGAGTTCTCGAGTGGTCAAACGATCGTGGTTGATGTGAATGAGGAAAATATTCCAATGTCGTTCACTTTTACCGGTCAAGATTCTGACTATCGACTACCGGAAGGTGTCAAACCGGCAGCCGAAGCTGAGCAGATTAACGGACTTGCTCAGCCGGCCTCGTTAGGGCCGGATAGTGACCAACCGGAACAGCCTGTTACCGAGAACTAAACTCGACATTTAGGGGGAGCTACCGAAATGGTAGCTCCCCCTAAACTTAGAGCTACTTAAGTTGCATTCTAGATTATCTCTTCGTATGCTCTAACCATGATCACATTGAATCGAAACTGGTGGTGGCTCGCGTAGGCGGGCCGTTTAGTGACGATTCTTTCCGGTTCGCTCATACTTCCTTGAAGTAGCGGACCGGTTTTTGTTTCTGAGTAGGCTGCCTCAAGAAGTGTTCTGCTACATACTTCGATGAAAGGCATACTCATGACTCGTTCTACTCTTCTCAATGCTTACTTTGGTCAGTTCGGTGGCCAGTATGTGCCGGACAAGCTTCTGCCGGTGCTAGACCAGCTAGAAGCCGCGTATGTTGAGGCGCTTGCAGATCCGGAATTTTTCCGTGAACTTAATGATCTGCGCGCTAACTTCCTCGGCCGGCCTACCCCGATCACTGAGTGCGCAAACCTGCCGTTTATGCAGCCGGAGAGCCGTCGTCGGGTCCGAATCTTCCTCAAACGCGAAGACCTTGTTCACGGCGGTGCGCATAAAGGAAACCAGGTACTGGCTCAAGCGCTGATCGCGAAGCGGCTCGGCAAAACTCGCCTGATTGCGGAAACCGGTGCTGGTCAGCATGGTACTGCTACTGCGATGGTGGCGGCGTTGATGGGAATGGACTGCACGATTTATATGGGTGCGAAAGACGTGGCGCGTCAGCAACCGAACGTGTTGCGGATGCGTATGATGGGGGCTACGGTAGTCCCGGTTAATGCTGGGGAAAGTTCGATGTCGCAAGCGATTGATGTCGCCCTAGATGATTGGGTAGAAAACCTCGAAACAACACATTATCTTCTTGGCTCTGCGTGTGGTCCGCATCCGTTCCCGACGTTGGTCAAAGAGTTCCAGGCAGTTATTTCGCGAGAATCGCGTCAGCAAATGTTAGATCGTATTGGGCGGTTGCCAGACATCGTGGTCGCCTCCGTAGGCGGCGGGTCGAATGCGATCGGCGCGTTTGCTGATTATATTACCGACAAGCCCGGCAACGATCAGGTGCGTTTAATCGGTGTGGAGCCGGCGGGCGAAGGCCTGGATTCGGGCAAGCATGGTGCACCGCTTGAGCGTGGAAAAATCGGGTTGCTCCACGGCAGCAAATCATACGTGCTACTGGGCGAATCCGGTGAGGTTAATGAGTCCTATTCGGTTTCGGCTGGCTTGGATTATCCAGGCGTTGGACTGGAGCACGCTTATTTAATGGAAAGTGGCCGAGCACAATACGTGGGCATCACGGATGCTGAAGCCCTCCAGGCATTTCGATTGCTTTCCCGGTACGAAGGAATAATCCCAGCTCTCGAATCGGCTCACGCGGTTGCGTATGCGTTGAAGATAGCCCAGTCAGCTTCGGCAAATGTTTCCGACGACGATTCCGAACTAGCAATCCTCGTCAATCTTTCTGGCCGAGGCGATAAAGACGTAGCCTATGTGCACAATATTCTGGGGGATTTAATATACGAAGATCCGTGTATCTCGCCGGTGACTGATCCGGCTGTCGCGGAAGTGTTAGCTCAGATGACGGCCGAATCGAACCGTCACGAAAGACTGTGAAATTACAGTCGCGAGTGCAACGATGGATATGATCCTAATAATGTAAAGCTGAAGGGCTTGACGTCGACAATATCGGAGTCAAGCCCTTCAGCTGTTAATACACTAGAATCAGCTCGTTCCGACTTTCACAGACGAAACTGTTCTATATGATGTATGTGATTATGTGGATTATTTTGCATCTCGACGGCGACGCTGAGTAGCTAGAGCCAGCGTTCCCAGGCCTGCTAATGTTGCGCTTGCGAATAGAGCTTCTTGAGCGGAGAGTCCTGTGTGTGCAAGACCGTTATTTTGTTGTTTGTGCTTACCCATCTGTGAAACAGATTGAGGAGCTACCGGGGATTCAGGTGTATTGTTCGTGTGAGGTTGGTCTGCTTTAGGGGTGCATGAATTCTTCTGCGTCTTTGCGGCTTCCTTTACCAGCATATTTGCCGTATTTAGATCTAAGGTTGCCTTTGCTAGTTCCTCACTTGAATCCTTTACCTTTTTAAGAAGCGATTCAGTATCAGCAATCTTTTTGCTCAGTTCTTCGTGTCGAGTTTCGGATAGCTTTAGATCTTTGTCCAACAAAGCTACTTCATGAGTAAGCATATCGAGCTTTGCTTGGAGTCCATTTCGCTTGTTTTCTAGCTGAGTGAGCTTTTGAGATTGCTCATCAAGCATTTGTTGCGCAGCCTTAATATTGGCTTCCACCTGGGTAAGTGCTTGTTGGGCTTCCTCGGCATTTTTGGTCGCTGCGGCATGATCCTTCTTAGCTTTCGCTAAGGTATCGTTAGCAGCTGTTAAAGTGTCCTCGGCCTTACGAAGCTCTGAATCGTCAACCTGTTTTTGGGCCTCATTTAGCTTCTTCTCAAGTGCCATCTTTTTTTGTGTGGCTAGTGTGAGGGCCTGTTCAGTCTTGATGAGCTCAGCTTCGGCTGTGGCTTGCTGCTTTTGTAAATCTGCAAGACGACGCTGTGAATCCTGAATGTCGCGGTTGCGTGTGGTCTGGTCAGTAAGAAGCTTAGCTTGCTTGTCCTGCAAATCTTTGATTTTCTTATCAGTTACATTTAGCTTATTGTCAAGCTCTCCAAGAGTTAGCTCGAAAGCGACATTTTGGGAGGACAAGTTTGCAATTTGCTTAGTTAGCTTGTCATTTTCGGCTAACTTTGCTTGTATTTCAGCTTTTTCTTTATCGAGAAGCTTAACTTTTTCTGTAAATTTATCAACTTCAGCTTTGGCTTTCTCGTAATCTACTCGTGCTACGTCTAGGTTATTCTGAGCGCTCTGTTTTTCCCGGTTTAGAGCATCTACTTTTTCAGGATTCGTTTTAATTTGTTCTTCAATTTGTTTTAAATCATTTTCGTATTTATCAACCCAGGCCTTTTCTTCATTTAATTTTTTTAAATGAAGATCAAGCGAAGTGCGAGCTGCATTATTCTGATTCTCATAAAGCTTATTCTCGGGTTTGCTCTGTTTAATAGTTTGTTGCTTTTCTAGAACCTTTGCTATTTCTTCGCCAAGTTCAGACGTCTTTTTCTTTAGGGCAGTAATCTGATCATTAATCTTTGTTCGATCTTTGAACGACTGTTGTATTTTGTCGAAAGTACTACCGATTTCTTTAGCGGCAGTCTCTTTATCGTTCTTGAGTTGGATGAGCTTGTTTTCCTCGTTACGTGAAGCTTCCTCTGCTGCCGTCTGCAGCGCTTTGGCTTTATCTGTTGCATCTTTAGCAACGTTTTCTTGAGCTTTCGCTTCGTCTACTTTCTTAGTAAGATCGCTGATTTCCTTCTGCGCATTCGAAAGTTCTAGCTCGTACTTTTCACGTGCCCCCTTGGCGGTGTTCTCGGCTTGTGCCACCTTTTGCGCCGCTGTGTCATTATCAGACTTCTTTGTAGTAACATCTGCAATTGCTGCATCAGCGACCTTCTTCGCATTGTCGCGCTGTGCGGTAGCCTCAGCAAGTGCCTTCTTTACTTCGGCGATCTTAGCTGTTGTGCCAGCCAATTGGGTTTTAATATCAGTAATTTGAGCTTTGACAGATTCAATGGTCTGAGTAGTAGCAGTAATTTTTTCTGTGAGCGCTTTAGCGGTGGCAGTCTCTTTATTGGAATCTTGTGCCAGCTTAGCGAGCGCTTCTTGCAACGCAACGCGCTGAGACTTTTCCTCGGCTACTTTCTTTTCTAACTCAGCTTTGAGCTGAGTTAATCGTTCAATCTTTTTATTCTCTTCAGAAAGGGTAATCCGCGCTTGCTCGCACTTTTTGTCGATTTGCGCATCCGAAGTTGCCGAAGCTATTCCAGTCGTAGAGGTGATACTTAGGCCCGCGATAGCAAGCGCGAGGGCTGAGCGAGAAGAAAAATTCATAATAGTCATGTTGAGAAAATAACCAACAATAAGTTGACGAATCAAACTCAAAACGTAAATTCCCTGAGATGGAGATAAGGGTAACAGAGCTCGTGTGATTTTCCTTGTATACGAACAAGACTATTCAGGCCTTCACGGGTTCCACTGATTGGTATGAATCCCGCGGAGAATAGCTACAGCACCATTGCAGCGATCCAGCCGGCGACTAACAGTGGAATGTTGAAGTGAAGGAAGGTCGGAATAACCGAGTCACGAATGTGATCGTGTTGGCCATCCACATTCAAACCAGACGTAGGTCCGAGCGTCGAATCGGATGCTGGGGAGCCAGCATCGCCAAGCGCGCCAGACGTACCAATAATGGCGACAGTCGCCAATGGAGAGAACCCGAGCGAAGCGCATAGTGGTACGTAGATCGTGGTGATAATCGGCAAAGTAGAGAACGAGGATCCGATTCCAAGCGTAACAATCAGGCCCACAATCAGCATAGCTACTGCGGCCAGTCCTTTGTTGCCAGCCACCAGGGTGCTGGCCGACTCAACAAGTGATTCGACGTGACCGGTCGCGTTCATGACCGAAGCGAAACCTTGAGCAGAAATCATGGTAAAGCCGATGATTGCCATCATCTTCATACCGTTGGTGAAAGCCTCGTCGGCTTGGCGAAGCTTGAGCGTGCCAGTAAACAGGAAAACGCTTAAACCAAGGAGTGAACCGAGGAGAAGCGCATCGGCTTTGTAGCCGAGAGAGTTCAGCGTGAGCTGAGTCCCGAAGGTGACCAGCACAGCTACGATCGCAACGATGGTGTTTTTTGTGGAAACTTGTGGTTTCGACGTCGACGTCGATGCCTCACCCGAGCAGTAGATGCGCGGCTTACGATATGAAAAACCGATAGCTATTAGCAACCCAACGAGCATCCCGGCTGCCGGAATTGCCATCGCATGCATGACGTTAATGTTCGAGGTATCGAGCCCGGCAGATTCAATATTGCCGAGCAAAATATCGTTCAAGAAGACCGAACCGAATCCCAACGGAATAAACATGTATGTGGTCACGAGTCCGAACGTGACGGTGGACGCGACAATGCGCCGGTCGAGCTGCAACCTGTTGAATACTGGTAGCAGTGGCGGAATGAGGATCGGAATGAATGCGATGTGAACCGGAATAAGGTTCTGACTGAAGATAGCCATGAGAAGAATGCCGCCGAGCAAACTGTACTTGATCACCGCGGTAGAGCCGCCAGGAGAGCGCTTCGCAGTGCGAGAGACAAGCCACGATGCCAGTAAATCCGGCAAGCCCGACTGTGCGACCGCCATCGCGAATGCTCCCAAGAGTGCGTAAGATAGCGCGATTTTAGCGCCGGCTCCCAAACCATCTTGGAAGGCAAGCATGGTACCGTCTAGGCCAAGACCGGCAGTGAAGCCGCCAATAAGTGCGCCCATAAATAATGCAATGACCACGTGGACTCGCATAAGAGCTAGCAGGAGCATGGCAACAACAGCAATTAATACAGCATTCATACGGCTACTCTAACGGTGAACCAAGACGAGCTCAAGAAACCAGAATTCTTCTCACTATATGAACACCTCGGCAGGTGATTTTGGCGTTTTTCTGCGGAAATTCTTGTCGTAATTGCCGTGGCAATCTTTCTTGACTGCTAATCTAGTTAGTGAAGTTTATTTTCTAGCTTCCAAAATTCTAGGAGAATTTCTATGAAGAATCCGATGAAGCGTGTGGCAATTGGAGCATTTGCTGCCGCATCGCTGATTATGGCCCCTGTTACTGCATGGGCGGATGAACCTGCTCAGCCGGCAGAGAAGCCAGCTGAAGCTGCTGCGGAAACTAAGGCTGAAACGGTTCAGCCTGCCGCCGAAGAATCGACCGCTAAGGAAGAGGAGAAGGCTGAAAAAGCAGACAGCGTTGTTACTCTCAACCTTTTCAACCTCACCGATATTCACGGTCACATCGAGCCGGCAGAAAAGTACAAGGCGCCAGGCGTTTACGCGGAATCTGGGCTTGCTGCAGTTAAGTGCTACATTGACAAGGTTAAAGGAACTAACGCTAACACCCAGTTCACGCTACTGGGCGATAACATTGGTGCTTCACCATTTACCTCTGGTTCAGCGATGGATAACCCAACCATCGAAGCATTGAATGCCATGGACGTTTTTGCATCCACGATCGGTAACCACGAATTCGATAAAGGTATCCCGGCGTTGAAGTCACGTTTTGCTGGTACTGATGGTTTCACCAAGATTGGTTTCCCGTATTTGGGAGCCAATGTTGAAGGCCTATCTGAACTCGGTGACTACAAGATTTGGGAATCGCCATCTGGAGTGAAGGTTGGCTTCATTGGTGGCATCGAGAACGACGTCGCTACCAAGCTTCCAGCCGGAACTGTTGATTCGCTGACCTTCCACGAAGCTGCACCAGCAATCAACAAGCTTGCTGATCAGCTCAAGGACGGCGACGAGACGAACGGCGAAGCAGATATCGTTGTTGCTATGTACGACAACGACGTCAAGCTGTCCTACCCGAAGATGAACAAGAATGTTGACATCATTATGGGTGGCGACACCCACGTTCCATACTTCGGTTTGGATATGGTTCCTGCTGAGGATGGTCATTTGATCACCGCTACAGCCTCTGGTTCATTCACCGATAACTTGTCGAACGTCGTCGTCAAATACGATAAGGAAGCCAAGAAGGTCGTTGAATCACGGGCAGACAAGATCTCCGCAACCGATGTTTTCGCTTGTGGTCAAGACCCAGTTGTGAAGGCAATCGTGGATAAAGCCGCTGCTAACGCAAAGGCAGAGAAGGAAAAGGTTGTTTCGGAAGGCACCGGCAACTTCTACCGTGGTATTCACACAACCGATCCAGCCAAGAAGCCTGCGCCAGGCTCTAACCGTGGTGTGGAATCGACAATCGGTGGTTTGATCGCCGATGCGATGAAGGATTCCTTCTTGACTCTTGATAAGAAGCCAATTGACATCGGTATCATCAACGCTGGTGGTATTCGTGCAGACTTGACGCCGAAGGACGGCGTTGTAACTGTTGGTGACGTCTTCGCATTCATGCCGTTCTCGAACGAGGTTGGCTATGTGACGTTGACCGGCGCTCAGTTTAAGACATTACTAGAAGAGCAGTGGAAGACTCTCGGCGGCGATTCCTCCCGACCAATGCTCAAGCTGGGATTGTCAAAGAATGTTACCTACACGTTCGATCCATCCCGCCCGATGGGGGACCGCATCACCTCAATCATGCTTGATGGCAAGCCGATCGATCCTGCTGGTCACTACACCGTTGGCTCGGTAACCTTCTTGCTCGCTGGCGGTGACTCCTTTAATATCCTCGCCGATCCTGCAGTGAAGGCAACATATAAGGTTATTCCGGATGGTCTGGACCGCGACTGGATGCAGAAGTACCTGAAGAACAACCAGGCAGTACAGCCACGTGACTACACATCTTCTATTGGTGTCACTATCACCGATGTGGACACCAAGGATGGCAACGTTAACGCGAAGCTTTCGTTGCGTGGACTTTCGTTCACGGTTGATTCCGAGGCTCAAACAAAGGAAGTTACCGTCAAGTTTGGCGATCAAACGTTCACTGCCGCGGTCAACAACTCGGTTATTGATACAAAGGCGACTACCGAAAACGCGGTTGTTGTTGCAGACGGTGCCGGATACACCGAGGCATTCAACATTCACGCTAATTTCAAGTGCCCGGCCGGTGCAAAGAGCGTTCATGTTCCGCTTGTTGTGATGAACGATCAGGGCAAGGTGCTTGTCAGTGCCGATCAGATGGTCGGTGTAGACGTGGATTGTGGTGGTGTTCCAACATCGCCAAAGCCAGTTGAGCATGGCCAGCTTGCACACACTGGTGCATCCGTTGGTGTTCTAGGTGGATTGGCTGTAGTTGCAGTACTTGGTGGTGCAGCGTTGCTTCGCCGTCGTAAGGACGACGACGCAGAGTAATCTGTAGTTTCCTACCAGTTGATGGGGATGGGTCAGAACGGCCCATCCCCATCATATTTTGGGAAGGAGTGTCCAAATAACTCGTAAATGTGCGACTAACGTCCTAAATATAGTGACCCAGGTCGCATAAAAGTTCTCAATCGTGGGACTAAGGTGGTACATTTAACAGCGATTAGTGTGGCTGTGTCCGGCCATTTCATTTGACCCACTGGAGGGGCTACTACATATGACGAAGTATGTTTACAAATTTACCGAAGGCGACAAGGATCAAAAAGATCTTCTCGGCGGCAAAGGAGCAAACCTTGCTGAGATGACGAAGCTGGGATTGCCAGTGCCACCCGGCTTCACCATTACCACCGATACCTGCCGATACTACCTCGAGAAAAACGATATTCCGGCAGAACTTGAAGAACAAGTGAGTACAGCTATTGCTGGTGTCGAAGAAGCGATGGGGAAGAAACTCGGCGATCCTTCTAACCCACTTCTTATGTCAGTTCGCTCCGGTGCAAAGTTCTCCATGCCAGGCATGATGGAAACCGTGCTTAACATTGGTTTGAATGATCAGTCCGTCGAGGGCCTTGCCGCAATTGGCAACGAACGTTTTGCATGGGACTCCTACCGCCGCCTCATTCAGATGTTCGGAAAAACAGTTATGGATATCGATGGCGATTTATTCGCCAACGCCCTCCACGGTCTCCAAGAACGTAAAGGCTACGCTGGCGATCTTGACATGACCACCGAGGACCTCAAAGAACTCGTTGCTACCTTCAAGGAGATCTTTAAGAAGGAAACCGGTCAGGACTTCCCACAGAACCCACGTCACCAGCTAGACCTAGCAGTTATCGCAGTGTTCAATTCCTGGAACACGGATCGTGCGCGCATCTACCGCCGTCGGGAGCACATTCCGAACGATCTTGGAACCGCAGTCAACGTACAAACCATGGTGTTCGGCAACATGGGCGAAGGCTCCGGAACCGGAGTCTGCTTCACTCGTGACCCTTCTACCGGTGACTCGGGTGTCTACGGCGACTACCTCGAGAACGCACAAGGTGAAGACGTTGTTGCCGGTATCCGAAACACACTATCGCTAGCTGATCTCGAGCGGATCGACAAGACCTCATACGATGAGCTCGTTGCCATTATGAAGAAGCTCGAAAACCACTACCGCGATCTATGTGATATCGAGTTCACTATTCAGCAAGGTAAGCTCTGGATGCTTCAGACCCGAGTTGGTAAGCGTACCGCGGCAGCCGCCTTCCGCATCGCCAAGCAGCTTGTTGAAGAAGGCTTGATTAGTGAAGACGAAGCGGTAACCCGGGTAACCGGCGAACAACTGACGTCCTTGCTGTTCCCGCAGTTTGATAAGAAGGCACCAAAGACGCTACTTACCCACGGAATGGCAGCCTCTCCAGGCGCAGCCGTTGGTGAAATCGTCCTCAACAATGAGCAGGCAACACAACGTGTAGCAGCTGGCGCATCAGTTATTCTCGTTCGTCGCGAAACCAACCCAGACGATCTAGAAGGAATGGTTGCTGCATCCGGCGTGCTCACCGCGCGCGGCGGCAAGACCTCCCACGCGGCTGTGGTGGCACGTGGCATGGGTCGGTGCTGTGTTGTCGGCGCCGATGAGCTCCTCGTCGAAGAAGCTGCTGGAACGGTCGCTATCAAGGGATCGGATAAGGTCTTTAAAGCTGGCGATATTATCTCCATTGACGGCACAACCGGTGAAGTCTTCGCCGGAGCGGTAGCGGTCACTAATTCGCCAGTTATGACCTACATTGCTGACGGTCTAGATGAGGCGCTCAAGGTTGCTGAAGACGACGACACCAAGGATTTAGTCCGCGCAGTTGACCTTATTTTGACTCGTGCAGATAACGCTCGTACG
This sequence comes from Arcanobacterium phocae, assembly GCF_018913465.1. Classification (GTDB taxonomy): domain Bacteria; phylum Actinomycetota; class Actinomycetes; order Actinomycetales; family Actinomycetaceae; genus Arcanobacterium; species Arcanobacterium phocae_A. Next base: position 27,943 of record NZ_JABAPM010000004.1, read on the forward strand.
CTCCTTGTTCGCGCCAACGCAGATACCCCAGAAGATGCCCAACGCGCTCGCGAGTTTGGTGCTCAGGGCATCGGTTTGTGCCGTACCGAACACATGTTCCTCGGAGATCGTCGTAAGCTCATCGAAACGGTTATTTTGGCAAAGACTGAGGAAGCTAAGCAGGCTGCATTCGATGCGTTGCTACCACTCCAAAAGGGTGATTTCCTCGGTATTTTCGAGGCGATGGATGGACTACCAGTTACAGTTCGCCTGATTGACCCGCCATTGCACGAGTTCCTTCCTGACATGACTGCGCTGTCGGTAGAGCTCGCAGTGAAGCAGGCTAAGGGCGAGAAGATCAGCGTCGAAGAGCAAGCATTGCTGGAAGCAGTCAAGGGTAACCATGAGCAAAACCCAATGCTTGGCTTGCGCGGTGTTCGTCTTGGTCTTAAGCTCCCCGGCTTGATCATTATGCAGGTGCGAGCCATTGCTGAAGCAGCAGCTGAACTAAAGAAGGCCGGCAAGGATCCACGCCCAGAGATCATGGTTCCGCTGATCGGTTCTTCGCGCGAAATGCAGATCGTTCGCGATATGGCAGAAGAAGTATTGGCCGAAGTATCTGCGGAGCACGGCGTTGAGCTTGACCTCCCCATCGGCAACATGATTGAGTTACCTCGCGCAGCGATGTCTGCCGATACGATCGCGGCCGAATCTGACTTCTTCTCTTTCGGTACCAACGATCTCACTCAGACAACTTGGGGCTTCTCTCGTGACGACGTCGAATCCACGTTCTTCAACGAATACTTCGACTACGGTGTATTCGGCATTTCGCCATTCGAATCCATCGATGTTCACGGTGTTGGTGCGGTTGTTGAAATGGGAGTTGAGCGTGGCCGGTCAACCAAGCCGGGCTTGAAGATGGGCGTTTGTGGTGAGCACGGCGGCGATCCAGCATCGATCCATTTCTTTGCTGAGATCGGTCTAAACTATGTGTCGTGTTCTCCATTCCGTGTCCCAGTGGCACGCCTCGAAGCCGGTCGTGCAGCGATTTCCAACGAATCGCCACGGGCGGCTGGCGGTGCTGCTAACCGTACTGCCTGAGTAACCATGAACTGACATAATTCAGTAGCACACTGGCGCATATTCTTGGCGAATATGCGCCAGTAGTGTATCTGGTCAAAGTGCGGTGAAGATTCTTACACTATCTTTCAGCGATGTTTGCCAATCGCGATGGTAAAAGCAGGCAAGTAGAATAGAAATCCAGGCGGCTGAGGAGGATAAGTGAAGAAACAACAGCACGGACGCATCCTAGGCTTAGACGGCTTACGTGCAATAGCTGCGCTAATCGTCGTGGTTTATCACCTCATCCCCGGTGTTGCTGATGTGGGCTATATCGGCGTCGATATGTTCTTTGTTATATCGGGCTTTCTTATTACCTCACTGCTGATGAAGGAATATGAAACAAACGGTTCGATCTCATTCGGTCGATTCTGGATGCGCCGTATTCGCCGTCTTGTTCCCGCAGTGGTTGTGGCAACCGTTGGGGCTCTAGCTCTGGCGCGACTTTTCGGCGGAGATGCTTTAACACAGTTGCGTTGGCAAGCGCTTGGTGCGGTTACCGGCTCATATAACTGGTTCCAAATCGCTCATTCTTCCTCATATTTCGACCAACAGTCGCCACTGATACTGAACAATATGTGGTCCTTGGCAGTCGAGCAGCAGTTTTACCTGATCTGGCCACCAGTTCTCGTCCTCATTCTCTTTCTTTTCCCGTTCCAAGTTCGCACAGTAACCGCAGTGGTTTTGGCGGTTGCTTCGATCGCGCTACACGCAGTGACGGTTGGCGCTGATCCCACAACTGCTTATGTGTCGACTTTTAGTCATTCGTTTGGTCTCATGATGGGCGCTGCCATGGCACTGAGCTTACCCGGATTACTCCGCGGGACTCGGAAACAGACTAGTTCGTGGTGGGGGTACGCTTCCTGGTTGGCGTTGGCATCTATCGTGGCGTTGAGTGCCATCGTGCCCGACGGCGAACTCATGTACCCGTGGGGAATGGTTCTTTTCTCGATACTTACAGTTATCGTCGTCCGTGGTCTACTACCAGATGTTCCGGGTTGGGGAGCGCGAGTGCTGCAAGGAATTCTTGAATTTCGTCCAGTGGCCTGGCTAGGGCATAGGTCGTACGGTATTTATCTGTGGCACTGGCCGTTACACGTTATCGGTTTCTATCACTCGCCGCTCAAAGCGTTTCCGACGTCGATCATCGTCCTTCTCCTGAGCATTATTTTTGCAGATCTGTCCTACCGCCTCATTGAAACCCCGATCCGTCGGCATGGTTTTATTGCGTGGTTGAAGAACTTGGCATCTCATAAGACTGCTGCGATAACTGGTGGAGTTATTTTTGGTGTTTTGCTGAGCCTGGCAGTTATCGGCTTGTTGACCGAGCAGAAAACGTCGTCGGGCGAAAGCTTTATTCGTCAAGCTCAAGAGCAGGTGGAAAAGAACCGGCAGCAGGAGGATCCGCAAAATGACGATCCACAATCGCAAGAACCAGCTCCAGCTGAACCTACTCCAGAGCAGGCACCGAATACTGCAGCTCCGGAGCCAGAAAATAACCAGCCAAGCCAATTTCCAGATCCAGTAGGAAGCAACGTAACTATTATCGGTGACTCAGTCACGTTGGCGGCACAGCCCGCATTCGCCGAAGCTCTACCCGGAGTCATCGTAGATGGTGCGGTGTCTCGATCGATAAAGCAGTTTCCGGCTATCGCCGCTGATTATGACAGTCGTAACCAGCTTCGCCCATACGTGGTTGTAGGTCTGGGGACAAACGTGGCTATTACAGCTGCAGATGCGGAAGCTGTAATGAAGAGCGTGGGCCCAAATAGGCGAATCGTTTTCATAACTGCCAGTGCCCCCGAATATGCAACTTGGGTTCCAATTTCTAATGCAACAATACGTGACTTGGCCGCGCGCTATCCCGATCGTGTGGCAATTGCAGATTGGGAACAGATCGCATTGGCACACCAGGATAATCTCGCCGGAGACAGAATACATCCGGATGCTGATGGAGCCCGGCTTCTCGCGGCTGCTGTTTCTCAGGCATTACACAGTTTTCATAGGTAAGATTTTCATAGGTAAGATAAGATACTGAAGTGCAATTGGTGGGCTATATCGCGTCCCGATCATCTTATAAGATGCTGAATTATCCGATAGTCTTGTAGATACGCGTATTGGAAGGAAGAGTGGAACATGTCAGTGTTTGCATTGAGTGATGGAAGACTCGTTGAAGCACCTACATATTCCCAGTTTTCTCGAGGTCTTATTAAAGATATTCTCCATGCAGTGCAATCTCAGACTTTAGCTTTAATTCAGCGTCCGCTGTTCCCAATCGGGTATGTGACGAATCAGGATAGTGGCGATCCGAAGCAGTCGCTAATTGCCTTGGATTCAGATAAACGTGTTGTCACGATTGAAGTTGTCGATATCCTGACTGCTGCGTCGTTGGTTCAGGCGTCAGCGCGAGCCGGAAAATTTAGTTCTCTTAGCCGGCAACAACTCGTTGATTTTTATCCGGGGACAGAACAAGATTTTGCCCACCGGTGGGGACTTTTTATCGACAGCACAGCACCATCATCGCAGCAAGCTCCTCGGTTATACATCTTTTGTCAAGATCTCGACGACGAAGCACGCAACTCACTTAGTGGTGTAGACGTTGATGTTAAACTTATCGTCGCGCATGAGGGCGCAAATGGAACGCTGATAGAAGTTGTGGATGTGGATCAGCATTTGCCGCACGTCATCAACCAGCCACAAGCACCGTGGATGATCAGCGCCGGGAGTTCTAGTAGCGGCGAGGAAGCCGAAAATTTACTTGATCAATCTTTGTGGGATATTCAAGGATGGGCGGAGCGTCCCAGCATTCCGCCGCTACCGTATCATCAAGCAGTCGCCCAGCAATCACAGGCCGATAATCTTCCCACAGAGCAACCTGATTTCATCCTTCCAGATTCAGAAGATGGCGTCCGCGAAGCATCAGAAGAAGCGGAAGTAAGTCGTTTTGATACGGCAATTATGTTGGCTGAGCTAACTGAGCAGCCCAGTCGTCGTAGCCGTCGGGCGCGGCGTCGTGCCACCGCAGGCCAAACTGAATCAGAACACGTATCGGTCAACGAGCGTGACACAGCGCCAGCCAGCACCCCGCATCTGCCGAAATCGAAATCGGGGACCGTTCTATACGAACAGCTTTTGGAACGTACCAAGCGCGCCGAACAGCGTCTATGGGACCGGTCAGCACCGCAGGTGCACACCGAGAAAACTATTTTCTCTGAGGAGAAGTCGGCCAATATGGCGGCTCGTGCGGTAGCTGAAGCAGCCGAAAAGGATTGTACAAAGCTCGCTGAGTGGATTACCATCCAGCGAGCCGAACAACTTGCTTCTAATAATAAGCCGCAGCCAGCGCGTAGACGCCGTTCACGCCGCCACTAAATACGTGCTACGTGCGTGATCCAGTTGCGCAGTTGGGCGAAAGCTTCAGTACGAACTTCTGCTCGCGAAAAAACTACGTCATGGATTGCGCCCGATAGTTTCACAATAGTGGTGTGATTAGATAGGTAAACGGCGCGCTTCCAAATCAGTTCGACGTCGAGCACGCCGTCGACACTGCGTTGTCCCTGATTCCATGTTTCCGTGATATCGGAGCGAGCCGAGGTCATCACCAAAACTGGAAGGTCCATATTCAGACCTTTCGCGACTTGAGCGTGACCGTTGAGAACAGCGGAAAGCCAGCCGGCACGAATAGGGAAGGACGGGAAGTGACGGAATCTTTCGTCCGGCTTCCAGCCGCCCTCGAAGAACGGGTCACCAGCTTGATGGACTGGCATTGGCCCGTCCTCTTCCTTCCATCCGGTAAGTACGCGTTGATAGAAGCCATTATCGGATTCCGAGAGAATTTTTTCTGGCGAAAAACGCGCTACGGTATCCACGAAGGGCTTTCCGACATGGTGAGTGATCGGGGAATCTTGATACTCCAGCCACGGTGAATTCAATGCAAGTCCAGCGAGTTTGCTGGCGTGCCGGGAGGCAAACAGGCTCGTCGTTAATCCACCAGTTGAATGACCGTAAAGAATGATCGGGAAGTCCTCATGATGTTCAGCCTTGATGATCTCCATCGCGGCGAGGATTTCTTCATCGTATTTCTTCAAATCGCTGATGTATCCCCACATCTGACCTTCTTCATGGGACCGGCCGTAGCGGCGCAAGTCCAGGGCGTAAAAACGGCCCCCGCACGAGGTCACGGCTTGAGCTAGTTCCGTCTGATAGAAATAGTCATTCCAGCCGTGCACACCGAGGAAAGCAAACTTAGGTGCGTCCGCAGTTTGGGCGGCTTCCGGTAGGTGCCGTACCAGCGTTGCTTTAACTGGGCCTTGATCGTCAGGTTGCAGGTCAATAGTTGTATAAGTGTAATCTTTTCCAAGAAAATCTGGGTACCACGTTGTCATGCTTATAAGGGTATCTGGCACAAACCTAGCGAGACAACTAATAATGGCAAAGAAGCCCTGTTTCTGCCATATTTTCCAGAAATTCGTATGACAAGTCGATTTATGTGTAAAATCTATCTGGTATTCGTATTAGTCATGAAAACATAGGGGTTTCCATGGGGTTTTTCCGTCGTAATGGCTTCCACAGCAAAGAGCAAGTGGCAGCATTTCTGACTGTGGTTTTTTCCGGGCAGATAATCTATTCAGCTTTTGAGTCCTTCAAAATTCCGTTCTATGAGCGGTTAGTAGAGTTTTATGGACTAACTGATACGCAGTTCGGTCTACTATTCACGATGCTTGGTGTGGCTGTTTTCTTCTATATCCCTGCAGGATGGGTGAACAACCGTTTCAACGCTCGTACCGTGCTGATGTGGGGTCTTGCTTATCGCTGTGTGACGGCGTTAATCATGATTATTCTGCGTCCTGCCTTTGCATTCATGCTTGTTATTACCTTTACTTGGGGTGTTATTGACGCAATTTTCTGGCCAGCTGTTGTTAAAGGTGTTGTGCTGTTTTCTTCGAAAGAGCATAAGGGCTTTGCGCTTGGTACATTGACGGCGTTCCGAGCCGGTGGTGAAGCCACGCTTAACGGCATTCTTATCGGCATCATGGCGATTGCGAATGGTTCTATGCTCGCTTTCCGCTCTGGGATGATTGCCTATGCGTTGCTGACCTTGCCGTTGATTGCGCTGATCTACCGCTATGTTCCAGCAGATCCGAAGGAAGACGGTGACGTGTCTGCCGATGCAGAAACGGTTGAGCTAACCAATTCTGAAGCTTTGGCTGGGCTGTGGCATACCCTGCGGATTCCGCGTGTATGGCTTGCCGGTTTCGCTGGCATGAATGTCTACTGGGTGTACACCACTCTTATTTATACGACGCCGTATTTCGTTCGCGTGTACGGTATGGGGCAAGAATCTGCTGCGCTTTATGCTACGGTCAACGCAATTCTGCTTGGTCTAGGCGGTGGTCTGGTGGGCGGACTCGTTGCTGATAAGGTGTTTAGGTCCTCGGCCAAGACTCTGGCGGCAACGCTATTCGGCGGCGCAATATTCTTGATTATTTTGGCCTTCTTGCCAGCTCAGGCAAGCAATTTCTACGTTGCGCTCGGATTGATTTCCGCTTTTGTTTTCTTGACGATGATGGCCAAAGGTATTCAGCAAGCTCCGGTTGCGGAACTGAATTTGCCTAACTCAATTGTGGGATCTGCGATGTCAGTTAATTCGTTCTTGGCGTTCGCTTGTATTTTGTGGGCGACGACGTTGAATGGCTCTATCCTCGATGCATACAAGGATGATCCGGCTACCGGCTTCAGCATCATTTTCATAGCTATGGCAGTTGTGGGATTAGTTGGTGCTGGTCTTTCTTGGTGGCTTGCTGTTTTGAACCGGAGCCATGAGGAACGAGCTGTATTGGAGCAGCTCTAGTAGTTAGCGACTGTTTGCACTGGGTGCGGATGACGATAAGCGTCATCCGCACCTTTTCGTTGTAAAAACTGCTTCTGTGATCAAGAAGTGCTTATTGTTACAAATGTTAAAGGTGCGATTAACGTGAATTTTGTTTTTCGTGTTTCTTATTGGTGCAATTTGTTATAAGGTCGTTACGTAGCAATCCTGGGTTGTTGGATTAAATCAAGCCGACACGCGGGAGAAAAGAAAACATGTGGAGGTTTTTGTGAAGAAGCGAGCTTATAGTGTTGGAGGCGCACTCAGCGCGCTCATGCTTGTCTTGTCGTCACAAACAGCTATTGCTGCCCCAGTTTCTGATGATGACATCACTCGGTCACGGTCGGCTGAAGAAACTGCGCAAATGTCTATCGCGGATGCCGAATTGGAAATTGCGCGGCTATCTGGTGAATCAACGAAGCTAGAGATGAAAGCTGCCCGAGCTAAGGCAGAAAGCTTGAAGGCTCAAGGCGAACTGGCTGACTCTATTGCCCAGGCAATCCGTACTCAGGATCATGCTAATAAAGCGCTAGAGGATGTTGATCGTGCTCGGCAACAGCTCGGCTCAATCTCGCAAGCTGTCTACCGTGATTCGGCAGCGAACATTACGTCGTCGTTCTATCTTCTGGGCGCTGAGAGCTTCCAAAATGCTCATCAGCGCACCCGCGCCTATGACGCTGTTGCTACCCAAGCTGACTCAAAAGTTAAACATTTCACCGCGCTTGAAGAAATTGCCCGCGCATTGCAGAGCAAGGCTGATAAAGCGGCAGATGCGCAACGTGATACTGCAGAGAGCGCAACCAAAGCTCAAGAAAAAGCTGATCAGCTAGCACAACAGGCTCAACAGCAGGTCAGCCTCGCGGCAGACCGGAGAGCCGAACTTGTCACCGTATTGGCACATCAGCGTGGTACAACTGAGGCGCTGGAAGCGCAGCGACTCAGCGATATCGAATTAGATCGTGCCAAGAGGTCCCAGGCGGCGGCGGACGCGCTTATCGCAGGTGCAAATGCAGATCGTTTCGATCAAGCCGTGAGCGTCGCCCGTCAAGCTAGCGAAGAAGCGGCTGCAGCACTTGTTAAGGTTCGCGCTAACCTCCAGGCTGCTGAGGCCTCTGGTAATCCTGATGCTATTAAGTTGGCTCGCGAAGCAGTGCAACGCGCCGAACAGTCGAGTGAATCTACCACAGCAAATCAGCGTGCGATCGAAGAACGTGCGGCAGCAGAACGTGCGGCAGCAGAACGAGCTGAAGCTGAGCGTCGAGCTCAAGAAGCTCGTAAGGCAGAAGAAGCTGCACAAGCTCGCGCTGAAGCAGAGCGGAAAGCCGCTGAAGAGCAAGCTGCGCGAGATCGCGCTGCTGCCCAGCAACAGGCCGCTGCTCAGGCCGCCCAACCAGCTCCAGCTCCAGCCCCTGCGCCAGCACCAGCTCCGCAGGCATCAAGTGGAACAACTGGTCAAAAGCTTGTTGATTTTGGCCGTCGCTACCTTGGAACACCATATGTTTGGGGTGGAGTAACTCCAGCTGGTTGGGACTGCTCCGGATTTATGAAGTTCATCTTCAATAACCACGGCATCAGTGTCCCGCGCGTGTCTGAAGGGTATATGTCTGCTGGCTATCGTCGTGTTTCTCCATCCGAAGCACGTCCTGGAGACGTCTTGTGGTGGCCAGGCCACGTTGGAATGTACACCGGAAATGGCATGCATATTGCAGCTTACAACCCGGCTATGGGGACTCAAGAAGGCCCAGTCTATGGAAACCCGGTATACATCCGAGTAGTCGATAACTAAAAATACTTGATATAAGTTGTGGGGGCTGACCAAAAGGTCAGCCCCCACAACTCGTTATAGCTCAGTGCTTGGCGTAATAACCAGTATCTTCAGCTCGCTTAAATGAGGCGCGAATTTCTTCTTCCGCTGCTTCACGGCCCACCCAGTGAGCACCTTCTACCGACTTGCCAGGTTCGAGATCCTTATAAACCTCAAAGAAGTGCTGGATTTCAAGACGATGGAATTCGGAAACATCCTCGATCTCGGTACGCCAAGATGCGCGCTGATCGGCTGCTGGTACACAAAGTACCTTATCGTCGCCACCAGCTTCGTCGGACATGCGGAACATCCCGAGTGCGCGGCACCGAATAACGCAACCCGGGAACGTTGGTTCATCCAAAAGGACAAGAGCGTCTAATGGATCGCCATCTTCGCCGAGCGTGTTATCAATGAAACCGTAATCGTCTGGATAACGGGTAGATGTGAAGAGCATACGATCAAGACGGATACGCCCAGTCTCATGATCGACTTCGTACTTGTTACGATTGCCCTTCGGAATTTCGATGGTGACATCAAACTCCATGGGTGACTCCTTTGGCATGTCAGTTAATCTGCTTTTAACGATTGTAGCCGGTGTTTAGCGTCAGCGTGTGGGAGACTTGAAGAGTGAAGAAAGTAAAGATCGGAATTTCTGTGTTCCTCACTGCTGTCGGGGGATATATTGTTGCAGACGCCTGGGACCTTGTTCCCGGACTTTTTACTACGAAACCGCCACTTACTGCGCCTTTGCCCTATCCGCACCTAAATGAGTTGCACCTCACGAAAGAATCTCTTCCAGAATTCACCACATTTACTGCTGAAGATTCTGCACATGTGCGCACAATTCTCGAAGAATTTCGCACAGATGCGCGCATGAGTGGAGTGGCGTCCGTCGTCGTCGTCGATCCGCAAACAAAGGAAACTCTCGGTTCACTCGAATCACAAACCCCGTTGCGTCCAGCTTCCACCATGAAGTATGTGACCGCAGTAGCCGCCTTGACCACGCTCGGCCCGAACACGACCCTTGATACACATGTAACCCACAGTGGTGACGATATTTATCTTGTTGGCGACGGCGACGTTACGTTAGCTGCCGGCGATGGCGATAGCAAGAGTGTGATTGGCAGGGCAGGACTCAACGACCTAGCGCAGCAAGCCAGCGCAGAGCTGTCTCGTGACGGGGTAACCGCCGTGACAGTACACGTCGATTCCTCGCGCTACGAGGAGCCGCTCTTCCATCCGCAAGCAGTAGCAGAAAACAACACTGAATTTGTGATGCCAATCCGGCCGATCGCCATCAACCGTGGAAAAGTGTCGGACGATAAATTTTCGGCCTTCGTGGCAGATCCAGATCTTGCAGCTGCCAACGAATTCGCTACGCGGCTGACGGAGTCTGGAATTTCGGCCACAGTCGCAGATCGGGCGCAATCACCCCAGGATGCCACTGAAATTGCACGAACCCACAGTGCGCCAGTTCGGGAACTGATCGACGTCATGATGACTGAATCAGACAATACTTTGGCTGAAGTTTTCGGGCATGAAGTGGCGATCGCATCTGAGCAGCCAGCTACCTTCGCCGGTGCTAGCAAAGCAGTGACGCAAGCTCTGGTTTCTGGCGGATACTCAACCGGTGGCATGGTAATCGATGATAATTCGGGTCTGTCAGAAAACAACAGAGTGCCCGCACCACTACTTGCTCAGGTGCTGCAACAAGCTTGGGAGTGTGACAAGTGTAAGATCAGTGCGCTCGGTTCGGCACTTCCGGTAGGTGGGCTAGAAGGCACGTTAGCACAGCGATTCTTGGATTCACCTGCTCGCGGTATGGTTCGTGCGAAAACAGGAACATTATCGACGACGACGGCGCTGGCTGGCTTCGTCACCACAAAGGCTGGGCGCCCACTCATCTTGGTGGCACTCGTTTCGGATCATCAGGAAAATGCACAACTTGAGATACGTGGTGCCATCGACGATATGGTCGGGAAACTCGTTGATACGCTGTAGCAATGCGAAGCGGTTTTGGGAGGACTAAATGGTAGCAAGTGTGGCGCTCTTATCGCGGTTATTTACTGGTGGTGGGCCGTCATGGCAAGAAGAACAGGCGCAGACATTTGTGTCAGATTTGCGGGAGTCGGCCGGGCGCGCGCGGGCAGTCGTGGAAGACGTGTCGGGGCTTTCGGTGGCACTGGTGCCAGTGCGTATCGTCGATCGTTCGGTGTGGGCGAATCAAGCCATCGCCTCGATTAAAGCGATGATGGATGCACAATCTGGATTGCTAAAGATAAAAGACAACCAGATTGGTTTCGCCACCTCAGTCTTGTCGATGAAAGTTCTGGGACAGTACGATCCCTATTCCACTAACCCAAGCTTGTATCTTGTTGCCCCAAATATTGCTGATTTTTATAACCAATCTCCGGTTAGCCAAGCCGATGTGGGATTATGGGTTGCCGTGCATGAGTGGACGCATGTGGCACAATTTCAGGCTGCGCCGTGGCTGGCAGAATATATCGGTCAGCGGGCCAGCGTGCTCGTATCTGCTGACGACGACGCCGTGGTTGACGCTACTTTGGATGAGATCACTGCAATTATGTCCCTCCTAGAGGGACATGCCACATATGTTATGAATAATGTGTCTTACGACGTGTTGCCTTGCCGATCGACACTTATTGACGCCATGGCGAAGCGGAGGGCCGCTGGTGGGGCTATGATGAAACGTCTTGAGAAGATGCTTGGGTTGGCGAAGAAGGCTCAGCAATATAGCCAAGGAAATGAGTTTGTTGAGGCGGTTGTGGAACAGATGGGGCTAGACGGATTCAACAGAGTGTGGATAGCACCGCAGAATGCTCCTACTTTAGAACAGTTGCACAATCCTGCCGAATGGATTGCGAGTGTGTCGTGACGCCACCGCATCATCTTGTTAATGTCACTCGGCACGCGATGAGTGAGGCTATTGCTGGACTGGCACACGGAGCGCCACTTTTGTTGGCAGTTTCTGGTGGGTCAGACTCGATGGCGATGGCAAAAACGGCGGCGTTCATCGGCCCGAAATATGGCGTGGAGCTTCACGCTATCTGTGTAGATCATAAGATTCGTCCAGAATCAGCTCGCGAGGCCCAGTATGTTGCGCACATGCTGGGGCAGTGGGGCGTCGACGTGCATATCGCTGAAGTCGATCTAGCCGGCGACGACGGTCCGGAGGGAAATGCGCGAGTAGCACGTTATGGCGCGATCGCGCAGCAGGCTCGGTTGCTGGGAGATTCACATCCGGCGCCGGTATTTTTGGGGCACACACTTAATGACCAAGCTGAAACAGTCATGCTGGGGTTCGGGCGTGGTTCCGGGGCAAAATCGATTGCTGGTATGCCTAAGACGGGGCAGTTGCCGTTGCATTCGGATGTTCCCATGGTGCGGCCGTTTCTGGGCTTAACTCGTGACCAGTTGCGTACTGTATGCAACGAGTTGGGGGTGACGTGGGTTGATGACCCGAGCAACGAGCTAGATGGTCCGTGGAAGTGCGCGGACGGAACTTCGTTGCGCCGATCTGCAGTACGGCACCAGATTTTGCCTCAACTACAAGATGTGCTCGGTCCAGGAACCGTTTCAGCGATCGGCCGGACGGCAACGATGCTTCAAGAAGACAACCAGGCGTTAGAGTTTTACGCCCGGGCTGAATATGATCGAGTGTGCCTCAGCAGTGAGCCAGTAACTATTGATTGTTTAGCTTTGGCGGATGTTCCGCAGGCGGTTCGACGTCGTGTACTTAAATACGCCCTGGAAGAAAGTGGCGTACGTGGCGGCGAACTAGTCTATTGGCATATCGCAAGACTTGATAAACTCGTAACAGAACGTAAGAACAACTGTGGGCTCGACTTGCCTGGAGTGCGAGCTTGGCGTGACTCTCATCAACTGAGATTTGAACCCGGTGCGCAATCCCGACATCGCCTACATTTTCAATCTAATCCGGTCGCGTAAGCACCGATGGAGGATACATGAGCAACCCCGAAAAGGATACGACGCAGTCAGAGAACCGTCGTAAACTAGAGGAATTCAACTCTAATGGTCGGCGCGGCCGGCGCGGTAAAAAGGGCCAGTCATCGGATTCTGACAAGCGCAAGGATCCGAAGAGCTGGCGTGCGCGCTGGGAGGAAGCCAAGAAGCTCGCGGAGAATGCGGAGAAGCACTCTACGAAAAAATCGGATGGCAAGGATGATAAGAAAAAGCGTCCATTCCGTTCGATCGTCAGCTATATCGCCGTTGTTTTACTGATCGGCACAGGCGTTTTCTGGTTCTTCGCGCCGGGTGGTTTCTCTGCTATCAAGACGTCTGAAGGAATTAAGATTCTCGAAACGAGTGAGATAGCCAAGGAACGTATCCAGGTCACAGACGGTAGCCAGGTTGTTCAAGTGTGGCTAGCTAAGGAATTCACGCCACATGATCTAGAAGGCAGGAAAGGCTCTCCAACAAAGAAAGTCCAGTTCCAGTTCGTCTCTGCGCAAGCTGACAAAGTTCAGGATTTAGTTTCTCACGCGAAAGCGAAGAACGGCTATAACTCGGTCGTTCCACAGCAGTCGTTTTTAGGATCGCTACTGACGCTAGTGCTTCCGCTGCTGATTCTGTTTGGCTTGCTGATGTGGATGTTGCCGAAGATCCAGCAAGGTAGCATGGGTGCTTTCGGCCGCGTGAAGAAGGACGGCTTGGAAGAAGACCGGCCAGACGTGACGTTCGCAGATGTTGCTGGAGCCGATGAAGCTGTTGAAGAACTCCAAGAAATCGAAGAGTTTATTGATCACCCGGATAAGTTCCGGAAGATGGGTGCAAAGATTCCGCGTGGCGTGTTGCTCTATGGCCCACCAGGAACCGGAAAGACTCTTCTAGCTAAAGCAGTCGCGGGTGAAGCCGGTGTGCCATTCTTCCATATTTCGGCATCTGAATTTGTGGAAATGTTCGTTGGTGTAGGTGCTTCGCGAGTTCGTGACTTGTTTACCAAAGCAAAGAAACTTGCCCCAGCCATTATTTTCGTCGATGAAATTGATGCGGTTGGTCGTAACCGCGGCCAAGGCATGGGCGGCGGCAACGATGAACGCGAGCAGACCCTCAATCAACTTTTGGTGGAGATGGACGGCTTCGATGAGCGTGCGAACGTCATCGTTATTGCGGCGACTAACCGGCCAGACGTTCTGGATCCTGCTTTGTTGCGTCCGGGACGTTTCGATCGCCAAATCGCGGTTGACGCACCAGATCTCAAAGGTCGCTCGGCGATCCTTAAGGTCCACGCGGAAGGCAAGCCGCTCGCTGACGGCATTGAACTCGAATCGATTGCCCGGCGTACCCCTGGTTTTGCTGGTGCGGAATTAGCTAACCTACTCAACGAAGCTGCTTTGCTAGCTACGCGCCGAGAACATGAGGCGATTCAAGAAGACGATCTGGATGAAGCAATTGACCGTGTCATTGCTGGTCCACAGCGTCGTACCCATGTGATGAACGCGGATGAAAAACGAATGACTGCTTATCACGAAGGTGGACACGCGGTGGCTGCTGCTGCGTTGAACCATACTGATCCAGTCACTAAGGTAACTATTTTGCCGCGTGGTCGCGCTTTGGGTTACACCATGGTGATGCCGACCGAAGATAAGTATTCGGTGTCGCGCAACGAACTTCTTGATCAGCTTGTCTACGCCATGGGCGGGCGCGTAGCCGAAGAGATCGTGTTCCACGATCCATCAACTGGCGCTTCGAACGATATCCAGAAAGCTACTGATACTGCTCGCAAGATGGTGATGGAATATGGCATGTCTGCCAGGGTCGGCTCAGTGCGCTTAGTTCCGGATGAGTCAGATCCGATGACTCGCCTTGGCGGTGGCGGACAACGCGAATACTCCGATGATCTTGCCCGTGTTATCGACGACGAAGTACATCAGCTCCTCGAAACAGCACACCAAGAAGCGTGGACGCTCATGATGGAAAATCGTCATGTGCTTGATGCGCTCGCGGCTGCCTTGCTGGAAAAGGAAACAATTTTGGAGAAGGAACTTGCGGAGATTTTCACGAAGATCGTGAAAGCTCCAGCACGTCAGCAGTGGCTGTCTTCGCCAAATCGTCCAGTATCTGATCTGCCGCCAGTTTCGCTTCCGGTAGCTACGCCGAACGAAGCGCAGGTATCTGACGAAACTTCGGAATCGATGGAAGCTCCGGCGGAACAAGACGCGCAAGCGGGAGAAACCCATGAGTGAGCCAGCTGTGCATGTGGGTCACTACGATGAAGATGCGGTAGTTGCCGCAGTTCGTCAGCTTCTGGTTGCAGTTGGGGAGGATCCTGATCGTGACGGGCTAAGGGACACTCCAGCACGGATGGGACGAGCCTACAAAGAAATGTTTGCTGGTCTAGAAAAAGACCCGGCAGATGTTTTGAACACTACCTTCGATATCCATCATGAAGAGCTCGTACTAGTACGTGATATCTCCATGTATTCGATGTGTGAACATCATCTGTTACCGTTCCACGGAGTGGCGCACGTTGGCTACATTCCAAGTGCTGATGGGCTTGTGACTGGTCTATCGAAGCTTGCCCGCTTAGTTGACGGGTTTGCTCGCCGGCCACAAATTCAAGAACGGCTCACCTCGCAAATTGCGGACGCGATTATGGAACGGTTGCATGCGCAGGGCGTGATCGTCGTCGTCGAAGCAGAACACTTGTGTATGTCGATGCGCGGGGTACAAAAACCTGGCTCGAGAACTGTCACGTCAGCGGTTCGCGGGATATTACGCGACTCAGCAACCCGGGCTGAAGCAATGAGCCTAATCATGGCAAAGTGAGGTAACAATCGTATGCACATCATGGGAATCGTCAATGTTACGCCAGATTCTTTTTCTGACGGCGGTAAGTGGGAAAGCGCCAGCGAAGCGATCGCCCATGGCATCGAGCTGATGGATCAGGGTGCCACCATCATCGACGTTGGGGGCGAATCGACTCGGCCAGGTGCGCGTGCGTTGGAATGGGACGAAGAATGGGGACGCATCGAAAACGTCGTGAGAGAACTCAGTGCGCAAGGTCAAGAACGTGGGGTGGTGGTATCAGTTGATACTTACCATGCGCGCACAGCGCAGTTAGCGGTCCAAGCTGGTGCCGCGATCGTCAACGATGTCACAGGTGGACGCGGCGATTCGGGAATGCTTGCTACGGTAGCTGAGCTGGGCTGTGACTACATTTTGCAGCACTCGCGCGGGACCTCCCAAACAATGAACACTCTGGCTACCTATAGTGACGTGGTGGCAGATGTTCGGGACGAACTTATTGCGGCTCGCGATCAGGCGGTCGCCGCCGGGATTGCGCCCGAGCGAATCATCCTCGATCCAGGTTTAGGATTTGCCAAAATGGGCGACGACGATTGGGAGATCGTCGCCGGATTAGACGGCTTTGCTTCCCTAGGACACCGGGTTCTGATTGGCGCCTCACGGAAACGCTTTATTGGTCGCCTGGTTGGCGACGATTTAGCAGAACGTGACTTATCCACAGCCGTCGTGTCCGGATACGCGGCACAACACGGGGTTTGGGCAGCACGTGTGCATAACGTACGAGCGTCGGCGCTAGTTCTTGCTACGCTGAATAAAATTCAGCAATACACCGCGAAGTAACTTGGGAGTATTATGGCACTGAACGATTCGATACATTTGGCGGGGATTCGGGCTTACGGCACGCATGGGGTGTTAGACCATGAGCATTACGAACCGCAGGAATTCGTCGTCGACGTCGATCTGTTGGTGGACACCGATCGAGCCGCAGAAACTGACGACATTGCCGATACGATCAACTACGCGGAACTTGCCGATACGATTGTGGCCCAAATCGAAGGTGAGCACTGCGATTTGATTGAGACCTTAGCACATCGGATTCTCAACGCTATTATGAATGCTCGAATTGTCAGTGCGGAAGTTGTTGTCCATAAACCGAATGCCCCGATTGGTCACCAGTTTTCTGACGTCTCGGTATCGATTGTGCGCGAAGGTCCACTCTTTAGCGAGCAATTACGTACATACGTTATTGCGATTGGATCGAATCTGGATAATCCGGAAGAGCACGTTCGCCAAGCGATCGCAGAATTGTCAGACTTTGGCGAGCGGGTGGAAGATGTCTCCTCGCTTTACCGCAGCGCACCACAGTTAGCTCCGGGGCAGGATCCGCAACCAGACTATATTAATGCGGTTGTGTCGATCACCTCGCCCACCCCGCCGATGGCAATGTTGAACTTTTTGAACATGGTTGAAGAAGCACATGGTCGGGAACGAAACGAGCGGTGGGGAGCACGCACGCTCGATCTGGATATCATCGATGTCTCTGGTGTGGTGTCTGATTATCCAGTACTGGTTTTACCGCATCCACGAGCACATGAACGTCGTTTTGTTTTGGAACCGTGGCTAGAGATTGATCCTAACGCCCAGCTCAACGGCACTCAGGTGAGCGATCTATTACCGCACGTATTAGACCAGCGAGTGAGCAAGGTTGGGTTTGGTGATGGCAGCTAATTCGGACCCAGATATTCAGCCGACTTCCTGGATCTTCCTCTCCAGTATTTTTATCGTTGCTGCAATAACCTCATTTTTTGTTACCGACGCCTGGCTGAGCTACGGCTATGCTCCGGTGTTAATACCGATCTACACATTTGTTGTTCCGGCGATCGTAAGCGTATTTGTGTTGTGGGAAGCATGGAAGGTGCGCTCTTATCGGATGGGGAATCGGCCACTGAATATGCTCAGTGCCGCCCGAATTTGGTTGCTGGCGCAAGCGACTTCGCGTACCGGGGCTGTTATGGCTGGGGTTTGCGCCGGAATAACAGCCAGTTACGTTGGCTACCTTCATTCTGATGTGATGGTGTACCAGGCTATCGCCGTGGGAACTGCAGGTGCCGTATCGGTTGGCATGACGGTGGCCGGAGTCATCGCCGAATTGTGGTGCAAAAACGATGACGACGACGAATCGGTTCCACCGGCTGCAGCAGCTTAACTTTTGCACTGAGTGTTGTGAGTCCCTAGCCGATAGACTAGGCATATGCGTAACCGTTTATTAGTAGATACTGAATTTCAGCCGGTAGATCCGGCCTTCGCCAAAGTGACATTTATCCGCCATATTATTTGGTGGATATTGGCAGGAATCGGCGTGGGTGTGGTCTTTTATTTCGCCGTAGACGATGTGACGAGCTGGTTCGGCATCATTAGTTTAATCGTGGTTGGCGGTATCGCTGTAGGTGCTGTTTGGGACATATGGCTTGCGGTTCGCCGGGCTAAAGCACTGGGATACGTTGAGCTTGATGATGAGCTTCTTGTCCGTAAAGGAATCATGTTCCAAAGTGTCACCATGGTTCCATACGGCCGGATGCAACAAGTGAATCTCGGTTCTGGACCACTCTTGAATGCCTACGGTCTAGCATCTGTTGAACTGATTACGGCATCGGCCGGATCGGATGCTTCTATTCCAGGCTTGCCGTTACCCGAAGCCGAACGTTTGCGGGAAAAGCTGACGCGGATGGGTCAAGCGAAGCTGGAAGGCCTCTAAACCATGAAGCATAAGAATGAACTTGGCCAGACCAGTGTGCCTGCCGGGTCGTGGCGAAAATTCCACAAGGTGACCCCACTGGCAGACGTCGGAAGTTTTTGGCTCGCACTTATTGCGGGTGGTTTCTATATCGTCACCCAATGGATCGAAGATGCGTTCAATAATATTGGGCTATATATCGAGCTCATTACCCCGTTCCGGTTGGCTGTTGGTATCGGAATTTTGCTGGGTGTCACCTTGATTTTCCTCGGCGTGGGCACAATCATGTGGCGATACAAGTCCTATGCGATTGTGCCGAGCGGAATCCATTATCGCAACGGTGTGTTTATCAAGCAATACCAGCATGTGCGCTGGGATCGCATCCAGTCAGTTGAGATTGAACAGAAGCTTTTTGCTCGTATTTTTGGTTTCGGTGCCGTCAAAGTTGATGCGGCTGGTTTCAATGAAGACCCAGTCGAGCTTGGTTTACTTCGCCGTGACGAATGCGAACGACTGCGCCAGGAGATCCTGGCCGGCTTGGCTGATGCGCGAGCAGGTAAGGGCATCACCGCTCGGGAGGAGTTGCAAGCTTCGGTAGTAGCACCTGCTGATGAGCACCATGTGTATCAGCTCTCCACTAAACGGCTCATCGGATCAACTGTGCTCACAGGCCATGCGTGGTTTGCCTTTGCCGGTCTGATTCTGGCAGCTATCTGGCAGTTTGTTTTTGGCAGTGGCTTATCAATTGGTTTCCTTATTATCATTATTGGCTCGGTGGTTAATTCGATTCAGTATGTTTCGCGTTCGTATGGCACCACCTTATTTGTTGCTGAAACTGGGCTGAAGTCTCGGCACGGGTTAACGAAACTAGTGACTCGATCATTACCGCCCACGCGAATCCATGCAGTAAGCATCAAGCAACCATTATTGTGGCGGCGTTTTGACTGGTGGCAGATTCGCGTCACGGTTGCTGGCGAATCTATTTCAGTTGCGGTGGAGGACGGGAATATTGGGGCGCTGGTACCATGCGCGAACCGCGAAGAAGTCATGCGGATTCTGGCTACTATTTTCCCCACTCTCGGTACTGATAATGACTCGTTGTTGATGCATGAGCTGTTGTATCGCCGCGGCGAGAACCACTATGTTCATACCCCGCCGAAGCGGGCGCGGTGGATCAATCCGATCGCGGCAACCGTGGGTGGCTATTTTGCTAACGTTGATGTTTTCGCGATTCGGCGTGGCAGGTTTTGGCGCCAGGTTCAATTGATTTTCCAAGACCACACTCAGTCAGTTGCCGTTTTGCAAGGCCCACTGCAACGCATGCTAGGACTATCGTCGCTTAACATCCATCTTCTTGCTGGACCGTGCGATGGTGTGGTGAAGAACTTTGCACTTGCAGATATGCGTCAGCTATTGCGCGAAGAAAACCAGCTAACGAAGCAAGCCCGCGCTATTGAGGTGAGCGAAAACATTGACGAATGGAAGGCTCGGCTCGGGCTGACCGCGCCAACCCAGGAGCCTACCCGTGGAGAATAAAACTGGCCGTCTAGGTATAGGCATTATTTCAGCGGGAAAAGTAGGCGCTGCCCTCGGCGCTGCGTGGCGTGCTGCCGGTCACCAAATTATTGGCGCATACGCAACATCTGAAGCAAGCGTTGACCGGTTAGAGACGATGCTTCCCGGAGTTCCGGCACTCGATGTTCGTGCGATTGTGGAACGCAGCGAGGTTGTTCTGTTAGCTGTTCCCGACGACGAACTTGCTGGCATTATCGCGGGTCTAGCGAAAAGTGGATCTTGGCATTCAGGACAGCTGGTGATCCATGTGGCGGGGCGTTACGGTACTCAAATTTTGGCGCCGGCGGTAGCTCAAGGCGTTTTAGGGATAGCAATTCATCCAGCGATGACGTTCACCGGGACTACCTTGGATGTTGCTCGGCTTCGCGGATGTCCGTTCGCGGTGACTGCTCCAACGATGCTTCAGCCTATCGGCTTGGCGTTGGTTGCTGATATCGGCGGGGAGGGTTTCGTTATTGCTGAGGGTGATCGTCCGCTTTATCATGCTGCGCTTGCTCATGGTGCTAACCATGTGGTGACAGTTATTGCTCAGGCTGCTCGACTCTTAGGTAGTATTGGGTTAGAAGCGGAGTATATGCGTCCTCTTATTACAGCCGCAGTTGAGGGCGCGTTGAGTTCGGGGGAGGCGTTGCAAACTGGTCCGGTTGTCCGCGGTGACGTGGGAACAGTAGCAGAACATGTGGCGACCTTGACTACTGTGGGAGAAGAAGACCCGGAGCTGAAAGACGTGGCTACGACTTATCGGGCATTAGCGGAAGCGACTGCTGAGCGTGCGTTGGCTCGCAGAGTTATTACTGACGATGTTTTCGAACAGATTCGGAGTAAACTCTAACCGGAAACTAGTTACCGAAACGTAGATAACATTCTATTGTGCGGATGATCGGAGAAACGATGATTATCGCTACCACCCCAGCGCAACTGGTCGAAGCGTTGAAGCCGTTGCAAGGCGACATCGGCTTGGTGATGACGATGGGTGCATTGCATGAAGGGCACTTGTCTTTAGTAGAAGCAGCTCGGCGCGAGTCCGATCACGTCGTCGTCTCTATCTATGTTAACCCGTTGCAGTTCGGGCCGGGAGAAGATTTTGAAGCATATCCACGCGATCTCGAAGGTGACGTGGCAAAGCTGGACGGCGTCGACGTCGTCTTCGCACCTACTGACGAAGCCATGTATCCGCGCACCCCGCTAGTTCGGATTGATCCGGGCCCAGTGGCGACGATTCTGGAAGGCAAGACGCGCCCAACTCACTTCGCTGGGGTGTTGCAGGTGGTGCACAAAGTATTTAACTTGGTGCGTCCGCGAGCTGCCTGGTTCGGGCAAAAAGATGCTCAGCAACTCGCGCTTATTCGGACCATGGTTGCGGATTTGAATATGCCGTTGGATATTAAGTCGGTGCCGATTAAACGCGAGCCATCTGGGTTGGCAATGTCTTCTCGAAACAGCTACCTTTCGGACGTTGAAAAAGAACAAGCTCTAGGGCTATCTCAAGCTCTCGCCGCTGGAAAACGGGTAGCCGATGCTGGCGGGAGTGCCGCCCAAACCTTGGCTGTAGCGCGCGAATCATTAGCGCACGCACCAGGAATTAAAGTAGATTATCTTGAGCTCGTTGACCGCGATACGTTCACTCAGCTGAACGGTAGTGGAAACGGTCTGCTTGTCACAGCAGCCTGGGTGGGAACCACCCGGTTGATTGATAACTTGGAGGTTATGATTGGCTAACACGCGTTTGCGCCGGATGATTACTGGAAAGATTCATCGCGCAACTGTTACCGGGGCTGATTTGCACTATGTTGGATCAGTGACGATTGACGCTGATCTGCTAGACGCAGCCGATATTCTGCCTGGCGAAGCGGTAGACATTGTTGACGTCGACAACGGTAACCGGCTCACAACCTACACCATTCCGGGGGAGCGCGGTAAAGGCGAAATTATTCTCAACGGTGCAGCCGCTCATAAAGTGTCCCTTGGGGAACTGGTGATTATCATGTGCTATTCGTGGCTCGACGACGAAACCGCACGTACCATTGACCCTCGCGTTGTTTTGGTAGATAGCGACAACAAGCCAATCGATATCGGTAACGAACCTGGTCAAGTCCCAGTGGGAACGCCTGGTCTTCAATCTTCTGGTGTTCCGTTTGATCAGGTGCGTTAATTCGCGCTCCATCTCACGTCCGATTGTCTGAATAAGCTCACGTTTTCCTTGTAATCTTAAAGGGTGAATATGAACGAAAATAATACTCCATCTGTTGCTGACGATACCTCGGATCAGATCCAGGTTCGTAAAGATAAGCGCGTACGCTTGCTTGCTGAAGGACGTGACGCCTATGCGGCCGAGTTGCCTATTACGTCCTCGGTCCTGAAGGTTCGGGAAAGCTACGCTGTTGCTGAACTCGATGCAGACGGCAACGTCGTCGAGCAGTCTTGCGAGGGTGTCCAGGTATTAGCGCCCGGTGACGAAACCGAGGACATGGTTGGTCTTGCTGGCCGTGTCATGTTTATGCGTCCATCTGGAAAGATTGCGTTCACCGTACTTCAAGACGGTGCTGGTAATCGGCTTCAAGTTATTTTCTCGCTTGCTAACGTTGGCAGGGAAGCTTTCGATGCATTGAAAGCCGATGTCGATCTAGGCGACTTTATTTTCGTTCACGGACACGTGGGAACCTCCAAGCGTGGCGAGCTTTCTGTTTTCGCGCACGAATGGCAGATGGCGTCGAAGTCTATCCGTCCGTTGCCTAAGACTTTTACCACCGCCGACGGCGTAGAGATGGCACTCAGCGAAGAGTCGCGGGTGCGTGCTCGCCACTTGGATCTTATTACCCGCCAGAGCGCTCGCGATATGGTTCGTATCCGAGCCAAGGTTATGCGCTCATTGCGCAACACCTTCGAGTCGGATGACTTCATCGAACTAGAAACCCCGATTTTGCAGGTTTTGCATGGTGGCGCGGCAGCTCGTCCGTTCACCACGCACATTAACGCTTACGATCAAGATCTTTACCTGCGTATTGCTACTGAGCTGTACCTCAAGCGTGCAGTTGTTGGTGGTGTTGATCGTGTCTACGAAATTGGTAAGAACTTCCGTAACGAAGGCGCCGATTCTTCGCACTCTCCAGAGTTCACAGCACTTGAAGCCTATGCGGCTTATGGCACTTACGATTCCATGGCTAAGCTAACGCAGGCGTTGGTTCAGAACGCAGCTAAGGATGTGTTTGGTTCTACCACGGTGACCTTGGCTGATGGCAATGAATACGATTTGGGCGGCGAATGGGACTCCGTCACGCTTTACGAATCGCTTTCAGAAGCAGTGGGTGAAGAAATCACAGTTGAAACCCCACGCGAACGCTTGGTTGAGATCGCTGAGCAACACGGCATCAAAGTCAAGGATTACGCTGTTGCTGGCAAGATTGCGGAAGACATTTGGGAAGAACTCGTTGGAGATAAGCTATGGGCGCCAACATTCGTTCGTGACTTCCCAGAAGATACCTCACCGCTTACCCGTAACCATCGTTCGAAGCCGGGTTTGACGGAGAAGTGGGATCTTTACATCCGCGGTGTAGAGACTGCTACCGCATACACCGAGCTAGCCGATCCGGTGGTCCAGCGTGAGCGTCTCACTCAGCAGTCGCTTGACGCTGCTAACGGTGATCCGGAAGCTATGCAACTCGATGAGGACTTCATCGAAGCTATGGAGCAGGGCTTCCCGCCGGCCGGTGGCATGGGTATGGGTATCGATCGTTTGCTGATGGCTTTGACCGGCCTCGGTATCCGCGAAACGATTACTTTCCCATTCGTGAAACCACGCGGCTGATTTTAACTGCGTTATCGGCTGGTCCGGAAATTCTGCAAAGAAATTTCCGAACCAGCCGATTTTGCATATTTTTATGGATTTGTGGTGTTATAGTTTTTCTGTAGATGTAACAAATGATTCAAAGGAGCATCGAATGTCTACACAAACACCGATTCTTTGGCGTGCTTCTTCGTTTTGGGCAGCATTGAGATGTTACTCAATGGGTAGTTGTTGGGAGGAGTAACGATGAGAATGGCATTGCCTGGATTCTTTTCAGACGTAGCGCGGTGGCAAAGAAAAGATTCTACATTTCAACGCAGTGACGGGTTGATGATTTGTTACTGTCTCGTCGTATTGATTGTAGGTGTGGCTCTTGCTGGACGCTACAGTCTTGCTACTCTCGAGCATTCGCCTATGTATGTAGTTGCGCTAAGTCATTTGGTAGCACTAGCCGTATGGCTCTTTCTTCCTATTATTCAAATCCTGCTATCGAACCGAGTTGCACGAGCGTTTCTTCGAACCGTAACGTACTGTGTTTCCTTGATCGTTGGCGTTGCTTCTTATGCGTTCATATACGGCGTATGGACGATTACACACACGCCAGATCTTGTTCGTGATTACGCATGGGAAGTATCAGTTCCAGCTTTTCTACTTGCGGTGCTTGGTCTGGCTGGGCTTGTGAATATGACGCGTTCAGTGCCGAGAATTTAAGCATAATTGGCACGTGTTAAAGGAGTGGAGCCCAGAGAATTTCTCTGGGCTCCACTCAGTTAATCGTTCAGTTGATTAGTAGTCAATCTTTTCGGCATCTTCATCGACCCAGTCGAAGGTGCGGGTAACAGCCTTCTTCCATAGCCGCATCTGACGATCGCGCTCTGACTTAGGCATCTTCGGTGTGAACCGCTTGCCTTCCTTCCAGTTAGCGATAACGTCATCTTCGCCGTTCCAGAAACCAACTGCGATACCGGCTGCATATGCGGCACCGAGTGCAGTTGTTTCGGCGACTTCTGGTACCACAACGTCAACTCCAAGCAGATCCGCCTGGAACTGCATGAGCGTGTTGTTCGCGGTCATACCGCCGTCGACGCGCAATTCAGTAAGATCGGCCGAAGAGTCAGCATTCATAGCCTCAAGAACTTCAGCAGTCTGGAATGCGGTAGCTTCCAGAACTGCGCGAGCCAAGTGGCCCTTGTTATTGAAGCGTGTTAAGCCAACGATTGCGCCACGAGCATCGTCCTTCCAATATGGAGCGAAAAGGCCAGAGAACGCTGGAACGAAGTAGACTCCGCCGTTATCTTCAACTGTCTCGGCTAGCTCCTCGATCTCAGGAGCAGTTGAAATAATGCCGAGGTTGTCGCGTAGCCACTGAACAAGAGATCCGGTGACTGCAATCGAACCTTCAAGTGCATAAACCGGCTCTTGGTCGCCAATCTTGTAGCATACGGTGGTGAGCAGGCCGTTTTCCGACGTTACGGCTTTATGTCCGGTGTTAATGAGCATGAAGCAACCAGTGCCGTAGGTGTTCTTTGCCATGCCTTTCTGGAAACAAGCCTGGCCGAAAGTTGCAGCCTGTTGGTCTCCCAAAATACCTGAAATCGGGGTATCAATCAGCAAGGAGTTCTTTGCACCATGACCATAAACCTCAGACGAGGAACGGATCTCTGGCAGCATCGACATCGGGATGCCCATCTCGTTACAGATGCTTTCATCCCACGTTAGCTTGCGAACATCCATGAGCATAGTACGAGATGCGTTGGTGACATCAGTGACGTGGACGCCACCGTTTGGTCCACCGGTAAGGTTCCACAAAACCCAGCAGTCAGTGTTTCCGAAGAGCAGGTCGCCAGCTTCTGCCTTTTCGCGAGCCCCTTCCACGTTGTCTAAAATCCACTTGATCTTTGGACCTGAGAAGTAGGTTGCCAGTGGCAGGCCACAGATTTCCTTATACTTGTCTGGGCCTTCGTCACCGGCGAGCTCGCGCACGATCGCGTCAGTTCGGGTATCTTGCCAAACGATTGCGTTGTAAACAGGTTCTCCGGTGTTTTTATCCCAGACGACGGCGGTTTCACGCTGGTTTGTGATACCAACCGAGGCAATTTCGTGGCGGTTAATATCTGCCTTTGACAGAGCTTGACCAATAACCTCACGAATATTATCCCGAATCTCGATTGGGTCGTGCTCAACCCAGCCTGCTTTCGGGAAAATTTGCTCGTGTTCTTTCTGTCCAAGGGAAACGATCTCGCCGGAATGGTTGAAGACGATAGCGCGGGACGATGTTGTTCCCTGATCGATTGCGATTACGTACTTTTTCTCAGTCATTGAGTAGTCCTAACTTAGTAGCGTTTGGCGACGTCATCGTCGCCTATGAATAGTGTGGTTTATAGTCCGGCAATGTTGAGTGTATTAGCGCCGAAGAGCAGGCCAGCAAGAACTGCGCCGATGATCGGACCAACGACAGGTACCCATGCGTATGCCCAATCTGAACCACCCTTGCCCTTGATTGGCAAAATTGCGTGCATAATACGTGGGCCAAGGTCACGGGCAGGATTGATTGCGTATCCAGTCGGGCCACCGAGAGAGGCGCCGATAGACACGATGACAAGGGCTACAGCCAACGGGCCAATCTGTGTAGGGGTACTACCGTTAATGATGACCCAGGCCAGCAGAACAAAGGTTCCAATTGCCTCAGTGATGATATTTGATGTGTAGTTACGAATCTCTGGACCGGTTGCAAAAGTGCCAAGAATCTCTGCTTGGTTTTCATGAGCATTGTAATGGTCCTTGTAAGCCAACCAAGCGAGCGCTGCACCCACCATAGCTCCAACCATTTGGCCAGCAATGTAGGCAGAAATGGTAGAAAATGTAATAGCAACGCCAGGGACGAACTCCTCTGCTCCGGTTGCTGCGATACCAAGAGTTACTGCGGGGTTAAGGTGTCCGCCGGTCTTCCAGGCACCATAGACACCGATCATAACTGCAAAACCCCAGCCAAAGTTGATAAGCAACCAACCAGTGCCTTTTCCTTTGGACTTTGTAAGCAATGTTGTGGCAACAACGCCAACACCAAGAGTAATAAGTAATGCTGTACCGATCATTTCGGACACAAAAATTTCGAGAAGAGTCATATTCTCCTGCCTTTCCCTACCCGCCTCCTTGCGGGGAGCGTGATAACACGAATGCTGACGTGTAATCCAGCACACACTCCTACTTTTACATATATTGGGGTGCGTTGTTAAGGTGAAATCTCAGATGCACAATCGTGCACGATTAGCTGTTAATCATGCACTAGTTTTCGTTGCGATTTGTTAAATCGACCAGCGCTGTGCTGCCAACATTTGAGTCAGTACTTCTTGAGCTTCCTGATAAGAAACTCGGCGAGCACCCTTAGCCTCGAGATCGCGATACATCTGTGGCTCGTGGAAAAAATGTGCAATACCGCGGCGCAACAAGTTAGGTAATGGTTTACGCGCCTCATCAAGATCGCGCATCAAGCGGAACCAGAAGGTTTGAACTCGCGGCCGTGAAATACACAAGGCATCCGCCAAGATACCTTCTTTGCGTAGATCATCAACAATCTCAGCGGCGAAAATACCCTCTGCTAGCACATGACGCCGGCCATCCATGCTCAGTATTCGTTCACTGACACGAGCATTCGAAGGCATGTCATAAATGGGAACAGTCGTTTCGCCTTTTGTGCACAGCTCTACGAGCGCAGTAACTGCACCAGCACGATCCCAGGTTGCGGGGGAATCCCAGTCCACCATGCCGTGCCGATGTGGCAAACCCGGCCGATCGCCGTCGTAATAAAAATCGTCTAAAGAAACCACGGGAAGACCGGTACGTGACGTAAAACGAGTCTTCCCGCTACCAGAAGGGCCGGTAACCAAAATAACTTTTGCACGTGGCACACGCTGGGCGCCTTCCGGAAGGTCGAACAAGCCATCATTACTCAGTGGGGTGGACATAGCACCCAGTTTACAACCAACGGCACCCCGTCATCAGACGAGGTGCCGTGGCATTGTCAACTGTGAATTAATGCTTACTTAGCAAAGACGTTCCCGAGCCCAAGCGCGTGATGCATAATCTGCACCGGGTGAACAACCTTCGCGCCGGTGCCCTTGGCGATCTGCCAACGGCAGGTATCGGTCTCACACGCAGCCAAGCGAGGATTAGTACTCTTGACCATGTCGAACAGTGGCTTACCAACACGCTGTGCGACTTCGTACTTTTCCTTCTTCAAACCGTAAGTTCCAGCGATACCGCAGCACGGTTCCCCAGACTCGATGACCTTAACTCCTGGAATGGTTTCCATCATGCGAATTGCTGGCATACCAATACCCTGGGACTTCACCTGGCACGGCTGGTGATATGGAACAGTGATATCCCAGTGATGCAAATCTTCGACTGGGAATTCGCCCTTGTCGATCAATTCGAGCAAGAACTCAGACAGCTCCACAACGCGCGAACCAACGTCGTTTAGCACTGGATCGTCCACGCCCATGATTTCGTGAGCTTCGTGGCGCAACATACCTGCACAAGAACCAGACGAACCAATAATGGTGAGGCCTTCGCCGGCATCGGCAAGCTGGCGAGCCAGCTTCTTAACCTGCGATTCTGCACGACCAAACAAACCGTTCGACTGATGAGCCAAGCCACAGCAGCCTTGCTTTGGAACTAGCACTTCGTAGCCTAAGTATTCCAGGACTTCAACAGTAGCCTTCGATGTTTCAACCTCGAAATAGCCACCAGCACAGCCGTGGAAGAACACGAGTGGACCGCGTGGTGCAATGTAGTCTGCACCCAACTTTTGATCACGTTGCCGCTTGTGCTTCTTGTACCAGCCGTGGAAGGTTTGCATCCGCGCCTTTGGCATTGGTGCATCGCGGTGTACTCCCACAACTTTCTCAATGACCGTACGGATAGGCTTGTTAGCCAATACCACGTTGGCGATTGGAGCGACTGGAGTTAGGAGCATACCTTCGAGAATGGTCTCCGGAATGATGCGGTCACGGATCGGCATGTGATCGGCCTTCATCACTGCACGCGCTTGTGCATTGATCTCTGCGATCTTCACGCCTTGTGGACACGACGTCGTACAGATGCCGCAACCGGAGCAGTAATCGAGCGAATAATCGACAGATTTACCAGCGCGGAAACGTTCGGCTTGTGGACCGACGAACTTCGGGCCGGTGAACAGATCCGTTGCCCGAATAACTGGGCACTGAGATTCGCAGATCGTGCACTTAACACACGAATCAAGGGACATACGCGCCAGAGACGCTTTGGCGTATTCCAGGCTCATCGGTTTTCTCCTTCGCTCATTGCAGCATGAGCTGCCGCCCAAGCTGAACCTAACGCGATTCCTTCGCCGGATTTTTCTGCCGGGGCATGCGCTCCGCCGATAATAGATCCAGCCAAGTACATATTGTGGAAGACGACGTTGCCGTCCTCATCGGTCGGGTGCATCTTCTCATCTACGAGCACCCCAGAGCTGAAAATATTCTCAGCGTGGTGTACAGGGAGATCGAAAGCGCGTTCAAAAATGGTACCTTCCGGGGTTCGGGTGAGTGAACCAGATTCAAAACCACCACCGGCATGGATGACCGCATCGACTTCAGCCACGGTAACTCGGCCAGCGCGCTGAATATGAACCGCGGTAATACGGCCATTTTCGTGGTCGCAGCCAATAACTTGTGCATTGTTTGAGAGGTCCACGCGAGAAGCTTTAGCTGCCTGGACCAGGGCGTCGTTAACGCGACGGCCCGGAACTGACGGCGGTGCTACTGGGACTTCGCTAATCCGTACGCCTAGAGCTTCAACAATCTGCTCGTAGGTTTGCGGATTTAGCCCGAGCATGGCTGGGACCAGCAGGATTTCATCCGGCTGTGCCTGCCCGCGCAGTGCGCTGACGAAAGTTTCGCGACCTTCTGGCGTATCTAAGAAACGAGCAATATTCGTTGCCGCTGAATCAGCTTCGTGAGAACGAACATCGAGGCTTATCGTGATTGCTCGTGCCGAAACATCAACCAGCGGAGACCGGCTGAGATTATCGGCGATCAGCTGTGCCGGGAAGTCCTTGAACTGCTTAAACCCGACGACGACGAGCTTTTGCCCATCTTCCAACGCAGACATAGTTGAATGTAAGCCGAGCATCGGGCGAACTGCACCCACCGCCGTCGGCACTAGCGCGTTCGTTTCTTCCCCTGCAGGGAACGAAAATGCCGGGATCCGGGAACTGAGCCAGCCGATGCCCTTGCGGACAGCATCTGCTCCGATCTGAGCATACGGATGAGAAGTGCCAGCAAGTTCGGCAACTTTCTCAAACGGCTGAGATACGGGTACGCCGTCAGGGGTCCAACCGTAAACATCTAGGCCGCCGGAGGACAACAACAGTCCTCCGATTCCCTTAGAAACAATCTCTACTCGGTGTCCGGCTTCGGTCAACATCATAGCGGTGGACAGTCCAGCGAGTCCTGCGCCTACAACCACAATTTTCATCAGTTGTCACCTTCTTCGTTAACCGAGGAGTCAGTGTGGGCCATACGTGGACCAACAAGTTGGGTCTTAGGTGGAGTTGGTCGGCCGTGAACCATTGCCAGATCTCCAGTTGCCAGCTTCGCTTCGGAACTTGGTGCCGGGAGATGGTCAATGTCAAGAGTGCCCTGCAAAATCCATTGGTTGAGCGCAGCTTCACGCATTTGCTCACCATACAGCAGTGGGTAGACGCCATCGAAACGGTTTGTGGTAAATAGCCGGAGCATCGTTGAGGTGCGGTCGGCAGCCGCTGGAGCAGAGCCTTCAGCAGTAGTAGTTTCTGCCTTGCGATAAACTTCATGCATCACGCCAGCCGCGCGAATCGCACAGAAAGTACCCTGGCATGGACCCATCCCTAGACGAGTCTGCCGACGAACATCGTCCAAGTTAGCTTCCGGCTGAGCAGTGAGTTGGTCTTCAATCATCGACCGTGTAACAAGCTCGCATTCGCACAGTACTGAATCTTGATCGCGGGTGGCTTCAACCTTAGCCAACCGGTCAGAATTGCGGTGCGTGCGCTTGCCTTTAGCCGAAGGGACGGCTTCGGTTTCGGTGGTACACGGGCGGTTCTCGCCCCAGTGTTCCATAAGTGCATCAACCACATTCTTCGCCATAAGACGATATGTGGTGAGCTTTCCACCGGCAATCGTAAACATTCCGGAAATGCCATCGCGTTCGGAATGATCAATAATCGCCATACCACGGGACATGTGACGGGTATCAGTGGATGATACACGCGAGTCCTTAACAAGTGGACGTGCGCCAGCCCAAACGTGGACTGCACGCGAGTTCTTGAATCCTGGGATAAGTACTTCGCCAGCGTTGAGCATCTGGATAACTTCATCATGCTCAATTTCGAGGAAGTCGGGGTTTTCAACAGCCTTATCGGTGGTGCCGATGATAGACACGGTGTGAGCTGGGACGATGATATCGCCGTCGGCCGGATGGATACACCGGTTAATGACGCGGTGGGAGAGGCGGTGGTTCATGGCGATCATGATTCCGCGGCCAGGGACGACGTCGACGCCGTGGGCACCAGCCATAGCTGCCACTTGACCCGCCCATGGTCCAGCCGCATTGAGCACTGCCCGGCAGTCGATTTGGATCTGCTCACCAGTTCGCTCATTTTGGCAGATGACGGCGGAAACTGTGCCGTTGGTGTGAATGATCTTGGTGGCCTTGTGATAGGTCAGAGCTTGGGAACCGAGTGCACGGGCGGATTCGATTAGTCCCCAGCACATACGCCAGCCATCAACTGCACCGTCTTCGACGGCGAAAGCGCGCTTGATTCCCGGGTTAAGTCGAGGTTCCAGCTGCAATGCTTTGCTGACTGAAATTTCTTCGCACGGAACACCAGTGTCCTTAGCGCCTTGCAAGAACCGATCAGAGAACTCTAAGTCATCTTCTGGAGTGACAACGAATAGGCCGCCGGTCTCTTCAACTGCGTCAGAATGGATCCGCCGAATAATGGCGTTTTCTTCGGCGCATTCGGTTGCAGATCGGGGATCCGACACGACATAGCGTCCGCCGGAGTGCAACAGGCCGTGGAAACGGCCGGATGTTCCTTGTGCAACATCAGCACGCTCTAGCAATATTGCGTTAAAACCGCGCATAGCTAGGTCACGCAAAATGCCAGCACCGGTGGCGCCGCCACCGATTACCACAACATCGGTTGACAATGTTTTCATGGCATCTTTTCCTCACTCTTGAATTGTGCGCATCGTCGCACACCTGGTTCTACTGTAATGTTTTATGGTGCACTCATCTCATTAAGTGACCCTAATTTTTGGATCGTGAACAACTGTGCACGATCGTTCATGTAGAGTGAGAGGTGTTCCGTATTCACTGGAGTGGCAGAAAGATTAGATATGGCAGAACGAGTAAATACCGCATATGAAGCAGCAATGATGCATTATGTGCAAGGCGAAACAATGGAAACTATTGCTCGCCGGTTAAACGTTTCACGCTCTACGGTTTCTCGTCTTATTAAATCAGCTCGTGATGAAGGCCTAGTGCAAATTACTCTGCATCCGCCGCAGGAAGTAGCCTCCACTATTGCTACCTGGGTGAGTGATACATACAAAGTACGTACTCACGTGGTGCCAGTACCGTTCCAGGCCAACGAGGTGCGTCGTCTGAACGCGGTAGCTCAAATGGCTGGTGTGCTCATTTCAGGATTAATGGAACCAAACACAGTAATTGGAGTAGCCTGGGGCAATACTGTTTCCGCTATTGCCGATCATTTAGTGCCACGGCAGGCCGCAGGATCGGTCGTAGTACAGCTAAACGGAGCCGCGAATCCGTCAACAACAGGGATCCCTTATGCAGGTGCAATCATGGAAGCTTTCGGGCGGGCCCACGGCAGCATGGTCCAACATTTTTCGGTTCCAGCATTCTTCGACTACACTGCAACCAAAGAAGCCTTGTGGCGCGAGCGCTCAATCGCGTCGGTACGCAAACTCCAAGCTTCGGCAGACGTAGCAGTGTTCGGGGTTGGGTCCATGACCGGACATAACGTTTCACTCGTGTATTCGGGCGGTTATCTTAGCCCGCAAGATCTCATGGCTATTAAAGAAGATGGCGTTGTCGGTGACGTCTGTACCGTCTTATTGCGCGCTGACGGAACCTGGCGAGACTTGGCGATTAATCAACGTGCCTCTGGTCCAACCCCGGATGAGCTGTCGCATATTAAACGCCGAATCTGTGTTGTTTCGGGTATTGATAAGGTGTTGGCTACTCGGGCAGCGTTGCGTGCCGGCGTAGTTACGGATCTTATTATCGACGAAGACGCTGCCGCGCGGTTACGTGAAATCAGCTAGTTAGTTATGTGGTAAACGGTAATGTCCAGCTTTTGTCTGAACGAGTAGGCCATCGCTTACCAGCCCGGCCAATGCTGGCGTAAACCGCTGGCTCGAAAGCTGGCTACGTGCAATTAAGGTTTCTTCCGCAAACGACTGGGATGGTTGTGCACGGAAAATTTTCATAATCATACCGCGCGCTTGTCGATTCGTACCGACCCATTTCTGGGTTGTCCGAGTAGGTGCGTAAGCATCGGCTGGGTAGCCAGCCTTTTTCCATTCACACACGTCGACGACGGGACACTCCTCGCACCGCGGATTCCGTGCTGTACACACGAGTGCGCCAAATTCCATAATCGCCGCGTTCCAACGCCATGCTTGTGCTGGATCAGTAGGAACAAAACTGGTAGCGCGGTTACGTTCGGCCTGAGTTTGCGTTGGTGCGAGTAGCGCCTCGCCATGCCAGCGTGCTAAGACTCGCCTGATATTTGTATCCAAGACAACCGAATAGTCCTCATAGGCGAAAGCAAGTACTGCGTCGGCAGTGTAGGGGCCTATTCCAGGCAAACTCAGCAGGTCCTCCCGCTGCCGTGGAACATTCCCAGCAAATTGTTGGACGATTGCTTGTGCGCATTCGCGTAGCCGCAAGGCTCTACGAGGGTATCCCATTCGGTCCCACGCTAATAGAACGTCTGCCGGGGAAGCAGCTGCAAGGTCGGCTGGAGTCGGCCACCGTTCTAACCAGGCATACCAGGTTGGTTCAACCCGCGATACTGGGGTTTGCTGGCTCATGACCTCACACAGCAAAATTGCCCACGGGTCGCGAGTTTGACGCCACGGCAAGGGACGGGCTTTGCTAGCAAACCAGTTTGTTAAATCGCTGTAGAGAGATGAATTTTCTGGCATCGTCATGGAATAAGATTAGCTGCTGCCTGTGCGAGTGCTTCACGCTGCTTCGGGGTGAGGTGACGCCCGTTAATATAATCGTGTGCCCATAAACCATCGGCTATGAGCTGGACCAGATAGGCTCGGCAGGCTTGTTCATCGGTTGTGATGTTTTCTGGAGAACACGTCCACTGGTCAAGTTTATCCGCCCAGATCGAATACATCTGCGGGTCAGATGAGGCATCAATGGTCATCATGAGTTCAGCTCGGGTAGCCGCGTTTTTCGATACTGCTAAGTTAGCGCGAAGTTTCGTGGCGACGTCGTCGGCGTCGTCGTCCCTAACTGCGTCAAGTAACCGTTGTTCCCAGCACTGTGCCATATATTCGTGAACGTCGTGAATCATCTCTTCACGTGACGGAAAATGATAAATCAGTCCAGATTTACTCATTCCACTTCGGGTAGCAACCGCATCATAAGTTACGCCAGCCACCCCAGATTCTTCGATAATCTCAACGATCACGTCGAGAATGTCGGTCTTTTTATTCGTGCGCATAAGGCGTCTCCTTTGGATTGCCACGCAACGCATATGCGGTAACTAGTGCGGCAAAAATCGTGATGACGATGATCAGTAAAATAATATCCAGGTACGCGGCATCGTAACCGGCGCGGGCAGTATCGGCTAAGGTTGGATGAGCTAACCCATCGTAGATAGATGTGCTGATTTCCTCCGGTACATTGATTCGGTAGAAGAACGGCAACAAACTACCAACAATTGCCACAGCCACAACGGTGCCAATTTCGTACGAGACTTCTTCTACAGCCGCTGCCATGCCGGCTTTACGGCGTGGTGCAGAACCGATAATCGCGGTAGATGAAACGCTCATAACTAATCCTACGCCAGCACCCATTAATGCCAGACCAACAATAGTTAGCCACAACATAGTGTGTGAAACACCGAAGTACATCGCGGTTAACCCTAGGGTGGACGTAACTAAGCCACCGGAGATAAGAGTCCGGAATCCGATGATGTGAACGATTGCTCCCCCGAGAGCTGACGTGAAGAATGACGATAGCGCCGCCACAGCTACTAGCATTCCAGCTTGGAGCGGAGTGAATCCAGCAGTTAATTGGAAACGCTGGGTTGTCATCAGTTCAGATCCACCCAAAATAAAAAGTGTCATACCGGCGGAAATGACTCCTGCGGTAAACATCCAAGATCGGAAAATTTCGAATTCCAAGAGTGGTTCAATGAGTTTGTCTTGCCGGAGCTTGAACGCTACTGCGCCAACGATGCCAGTTGCTAGCGAAATAACTACGATCCAAAGGTTTTGTTGACCCGAGATTTCCTTGATGAACATGACCATGCCAAGCATGGCGAACATGGCGTACACACTCGAAATGAAATCCCAATGTTTGCTTGGGTTAGCTTGATTAGGTGGTGCTATCGCAAACGTTGCGATAAAAGCTGCGATAGCCACCGGAATGTTGATTAAGAAGATAGAACCCCACCAGAAATGTTCAAGCAAGAAGCCTCCGATAACTGGGCCAGTGGCTGCACCGAGCGTTGAGGTGGCCGCCCAGATACCGATGGCGGTGGCCAGCTCGCGAGGATCTAAAAAGGTGGTGCGGATCAGTGCCAGTGTGGCTGGCATTAGTGTTGCGGCTGCAAACCCGAGGATAGCTCGAGCTCCTACCAGCCACCACGGACCTGGAGCAAAAGCCGCTGCCAATGACGCGAACGAAAAGATGATTAATCCGATCATCCACATTCGCCGATGGCCGATTTTGTCTCCTAGGGTTCCGGTGCCGAGTAAGAGTCCGGCTAAAACAAGTGGGTAGGCATTGATGATCCACAGATTTTGCAGTTCCGACGCATGCAATACTTCGCGTAGGCGGGGAAGGGCAGTATAGAGGACAGAGTTATCGACTCCGACGAGGAATAAGCCGGAGCTGAGTACAGCTAAGAAAAGCCACTTACGATGTACAGAAAGTGGAGAATCATAACGAGCATTCGACATACCCGTAACTGTACCGAACGTTCGGTATGGTTATGAAGTGTGGCTGGCGTTTCGTCGCCGATCTCTCACTCGGTCGATCATCAGCAACACAGCGGGGATCCCGGCAAGTGAGGTAACGATCGAAGCATAGTATGCAGGGGCCAGTAGATTGCCAAAATAGTTACTTAACCAACTCACCACGAACGGGGTAAGACCTCCGGAAAGGACAGTCGCTACATTGTAGCCAATCGCCATGCCAGAAAAGCGCCCGTGGCTACCGGGATTGCAGCCGCTCCAATTGCGCTCCAAGCAGCAGCTGGAATAGCTAACATAGCAATAGCAATAATAAGGATCGTTGTGTTGTTCAAACCGAGCATGATATATCCAGGCACAGCCAACAAAACGACGGCGGCTAGTGTTAAAGCAAAAGCATGCTTACGTCCAATTCGGTCCGATAGTAGGGCGATAAATAGGGTAACTGCGATAGCTGCAATTGCCGCAATGACGCCGAGATTTAAGGCCGCTTGAGAATCGCCGTTGTGTACCGACTCAAGATATGTCGGGATATAGGTAATTGTTAAGCAGTATGTGGCTGAACCGACTGTTGAGATAAGGAAAGAAACGGCGAGTGGACGTTCGTGTTCGCGGACGGTGTATGTTAGCGGTGAGAAGGGCGCCAACCATGGATTTTGCGGCTGCCCGACTCGGTGCTAAATCACGGGGTTCTTTCTTTGCTGTTTCCATTAGGTAGACCATAATGCCGGTGTACTCCGCGCCAACTGAAAAACCTGCTAATGTTCGGAGAGCGAGAACGGCGATACCACCCCAGATGCCGAATAGTAGCGTACCCTGGCATAATGGCGATCCCGCCTATCGAGATAGATATCAGCATGGCAGAAGTGATGAGTGCAGTGGTGCGCCCGCGAGTATCGCCGATATGGCCAAAAACTATTGCTCCCAACGGACGAATAATAAAACTGGCCTACGGTAAGCATCGAGAGGCGTCTTTTTCACTTTAGAGTGATATCGCCGAGTGAAGTTGCAAATTCACGTGAGTCGGAGCATGTTATCGGCGTGGACGTTTCGCTCAACGGCAATAGCCCGCTACGGTTGAATACGTGAATACTAAACGTGGTCCAGGTTCTCGTTCCCCGCGCAAGGGTGGGCGCCCGACGCCGTCGTCGGCAACTACTCGAAAGTCTGCTGAGCGTTCGGAACTTAGGCGTAATCAAGAACAACGTCCACGTCGTGCTCAATCGCAACCACGTTCGCAGGAACGGAAGCGGCAGAATTCGTCCGAGCGTCCTGCTCGGACCCAACAAGCCCGCGCTCCACGAACCACCCAAGCCCGTCCGCACAGTGTGGAAAATAGGCGCGTAAATCCAACAGTTCAGCGCCGGAGAGCCACTCAGGCACAGGTCAGCCGGGAGGCTTTGCTGCGGCGCCGCCGGACAAGGAAGCGGATCGCTGGTGTTGTGGGTGCGATAGTAGCGATAACGGCTACGATCTGGCTGGTGTCCTTTTCGCTACAAAAGATTCAAGAGCAAACTGCACCACCTGACCCGGCACGAGTATTTGATCCGGTGCCGTGCTCTGTTGAAGATTTGTCGGCCACGTTGTCCCTTCAGGGCTCAGTCTCTGGTCGGCCAGTGAATATTGGGATTAAGGTGAAAAATTCGCGGAGTAAAGCTCCGTGTGTGATGGAAACTAGTCCGAAAGATTTCAAGGTCACAATTGAAACTGGTGACCTGAAAGTTTTCGATTCAGCTACGTGTGACGTAGGTGTTTCCGCGCCGCGCTTACTCTTGAGTAAAGATGTTGAATCCAACCAAAAAATTACCTGGAATGGAATGTATTCGGGCAAGCTCTGCTCAACTACGACTCCTGCAAATCCAGGAACGTATATTGCCCGCGTATACTATCTTGGCGAGGAACTAACAGCTAAAGGATATGCCTTTGAGCTGAATGCTCCAGCGCCACCGCCTGAAGCTAAACCTGCTGAGTAGCTCTAGTGGGAAACTGGGAGAACCGTATTTACTGCTTGCTTGACGTCGGCTACTCTGCGGAGCGTTAGGTTTCCCGGGGCTGACACATTATCTGCACTGGCTGGGATCAAGGCGATATTAAATCCTAGCCGGGCAGCTTCGTTGATCCGTTGCTGGATGCCGACGACGGGGCGTAACTCTCCGGTCAGCGACACCTCGCCAAGCGCCACAACGCCAGGCGCCAGCGGCAAATCTGCTGCAGCAGATGCGAGCGCTAGTGCGGTAGCGATATCTACACTGGGCTCAGTGGCCTTCGCGCCACCAACCGTGGAAACAAAGACGTCGGACCGATCGTATGCAATGCCCAATCGTGACTGCAAAACAGCTATCATCATGGCAACTCGGGAAGAATCAACACCGGAGGTAGTGCGCCGCGGTGGACCACCGGCCGGAACCCGTAGTGCCTGCACTTCTACCGGCATCGGACGGCGTCCTTCTAGCGTGATAGTGACGCAGGTGCCAGGAACAGTAAGATTACGGGCACTTAAAAACAGTCCGGAAGGATCTGCAAGACCTCGAATACCAGAATCAATCAGCTCGAAACAGCCCACTTCATCGGTAGCGCCATACCTATTCTTTACCGCTCTCACCATGCGTAACCGCGAATGTTTATCGCCTTCGAACTGGCAGACCACATCAACCAAATGTTCCAAAACTCGCGGGCCGGCGATCGAGCCTTCTTTAGTAACATGGCCGACCACAATAACCGGAAGATCTGAGCTCTTAGCGCGATTAACTAACGCAGCCGTAACTGCCCGGACTTGAGCCACTCCGCCAGCCGCGCCCTCCACATCAGGATCAGCAATGGTCTGAACAGAATCGACGATCAACAGCGATGGACGAGAAGACTCCACATGGCCAAGTACCCGGGCCAAATCAGCTTCTGCCGTAAGTAGCAGATGCGGATGCAACGCACCGATGCGTTCTGCACGGGAACGAACCTGTGACGCAGATTCTTCTCCCGTCACGTATAACACCGGATTCTTGCCAGCTGCAGCGGCTTCTGCTGCGGCCTTCGCTGCCACATCAAGCAATAACGTAGACTTACCTACTCCTGGTTCACCAGCGAGCAAAATAACCACACCGGGAACAATGCCGCCACCAAGTACCCGGTCAAGCTCACTAACGCCAGTAGGCGATTTAACAGAGGCTTGGCTACTGACATCGGTAATAGGTTGTGCCGGACTATGCGGGGTTAACGGGGTGACAGCGCGTGCAATGCTGCCAGTTCCATGTTCCACAACTGTGCCCCACTGCTGGCATTCGCCACACCGCCCTACCCATTTCGAGGTAGTCCAGCCACATTCGGTACAAACAAAAGATGCTTTAGTTTTCGCCATAGCCACACCCTACCAACCAGGTCCGACATACTTTGTAGAACACCGCGTCACAGCCGGTTCGCGAACGTTTCCAGCAACGCCGGCTCTCCCGAAACAATCAGCGTATCCCCACTAGATACTAGTGTTTGTGGGGTCGCGTATTCGAACGGTTGCCCATGCGATTTCACTCCGATCACCCGCACCCCGAACCGCTCTTGAATCCGGCTTTGCTCTAGGGTAAAGCCAATCATGTCCTTCGGTGGCAACATCTTCACGATGGTGAACTGGTCTTCCATCTCGATATAGTCAAGCATTTTGCCTGAAACCATGTGGGCTACGCGCTGACCGGCGTCGTATTCCGGATAAACAACATGATTGGCGCCGATACGCCGCAAAATTGTGCCATGTTCACGCGACGTCGCTTTCGCCCAGATCTCCCGCATCCCCATGTCCACTAAGTTTGCGGTGATTAAAACACTGGCTTCGAGCGATGTGCCTACGCCAACAACTGCAATCTGGAAATCCTGTGCGCCCAACTGATGAAGTGCTTCGGCAGATCGAGCATCAGCTTCAACCACGCGGAAACGATGTGACCACTGCTGAGCTAAATCAGGATCAGACTCTACCGCTAATACGTCGCGGCCTAATTTATCTAACGTTACTGCGATAGCGGAACCAAAACGTCCTAGTCCAATCACCAAAACCGCATCTGGACTTTCGTTAGAAACTCGAGCCATGTCTCTTCTTTCTCTGGAATACCGACAATTCTAGGTTAGCCGATAACCGGGCGTTCTTCTGGGAGCCGGATAACTCGACGGCGATTGCGCAGTGCAAGCGCAGCAGCTAAGGTCATCGTTCCCACGCGCCCCAGATACATCAGCACGATAAGAATAATTTTCGCGGACTCCGGAAGGACTGGTGTGATACCAGTTGACAGTCCGCAGGTTGCAAAGGCAGAGATAACCTCAAACAAAATCTGAGCTAGGGAATAGTCAGAGATGTGCAGAATCGCAAGCGTTGATGTTCCCACCAAAAATGCACCCAAGAAAGTAGCGGAAATGGCCAGCCGGACAACGTCTGGTGGGATCCGTTTGCCGAATGCTTCGGTGTCACGATCACCGCGTGCTTCGGCCACGATCGCGAGTACCAGCACGGCAAATGTTGTTACCTTGATTCCGCCACCAGTAGATGCCGAACCGCCACCAATAAACATGAGGATATCAATAAAGAACCACGTGGATTGTTGCATTTGTCCGACGTCGAGTGTTGCCAGTCCGCTCGAACGCGGGGTAGTAGCGTGAAATAGCGTTGCCAGAATTCGATCTGACCCGCTTAGTCCACCAAGCGTTGCTGGATTGTTCCACTCCAACAAGCCGATAACAATGATCGAAATACCGAGTATCGAACCGTAGGTGACGAGCGTCAGCTTGGAATGTAACGTCCAATCATGTGGGTTGCGCAGATGTTGAGCGATGTTTAACGTAACTGGAAAGCCTACGGCGCCAACGATGGTTCCTAAAATAATCGGTAGACTTACGGCCCAGTTGCCGACGAATTGTCCAAGTCCATCAGCTAAAACTACGAAGCCGGCATTGTTAAACGTTGATACAGCCATAAATAAGGAGTGGCCCAGTGCGCTTACAAAGGACGGATCGATGCCAACGAACGTTGCCAAGAAGATAAGGGTTAAAACAGTCTCAGCCACAAGTGACGTTGCGATGACAGCGCGCAGTAAGGCTCCGACGTCGCCCAGCCGGCTTTTCGTTTCCGTTGCCGCGAGCATACGTTGCGTCAGCCCTAAGTGTCGGGAAACCGCCAGTGCCAAAATGGACGCAATGACCATGACGCCTAATCCGCCGATCTGGATGCCTAAAGCCAGAACGATATCTCCGAAAACTGTCCATTGAGTAGCAGTGTCGACGACGGTCAGGCCAGTTACGCATACCGCTGACGTTGCTGTGAATAAGGCAGTGACAAAGGACGTGCTCCCGGGGGTGCGAGTTGCGAACGGTAGCATCAGTAGCAAGGTGATAGTAAGAATGAGGGCCGCAAAGACGAGCATTGCTAAGCGGGCTGGAGAGCGTCGTGCTAAGGAGTTTATGTAGGAGCGAACTGAATGACCGGTAGAACCAGTATCCGAATCCGGACCTAACGACATGCGAATATCAAACCGTCCACGGCCTGATGACTGCGGCTGTGGAGGAGCTCCGTGCGCCACGAATATTTCTCCTTGATAACTGAAAATTTAATCCCTTTAAGCCTATCGTGCTCGAGTTGTAAATGTGGCATTGATAGCGGTTTATGGCGTACCGGAAGCCGTAATCTAGCGAACAAACCTTAGTGTTTAAGGTGTGGGTTGAGGGAATATCAGGTACAATTAACTAAGAACAGAGTGTTTCGGTACGTGGCGTTTTTCACCACGGACGAAATTGAGACGAAGCACCAATAATGTGAATCCTTCGAGCTTGCCAAGCTCGCCGATACGAGAACGGACACGTAGATGGCTCAACTCCCATCATCAACACCACAGTTTTTTACTGTGGCCGAAGTTGCTGATATGACGCGGGTTTCGCGGATGACTGTCTATCGTATGGTCCACTCGGGAGATCTCCCGGCAGTTCGTGTTGGCAACTCGTATCGCGTTCCTAAATCGGCAGTTGATCAACTGCTTACTGGAGGAGCGTCGGTAGATTTTCGTGAAGCATCCGGATCTTGATTCGTTTGCACAGCTCAAAATCATGTAGAATCTGTTCTGTTCGTAATCGCGGCGTAGCCGCGGCAGTTCCAAGTCCGGAGGTAACCTGTGGGTTCCGTTATTAAGAAGCGTCGCAAGCGCATGTCGAAGAAGAAGCACCGCAAACTGCTTCGCAAGACTCGTCACCAGCGTCGTAATAAGAAGTGATGAAAATCGAGAGCCTACGGGCTCTCGATTTCTATCTAGGCTTGATTGGCTTATAGTGTTTAGATGGCAGGCGATCCGGCTCGCTTGCTAGAGCGTAATGGCTTTAGGGTGTAACTCAGGTTAAACTAAGGTAGCGATGGTTGAAACCAAAAGAAACACCATCTAAAATAATTAAAGATTAAACATTGCTGTATAGGGTTAGGGTAGGCATACCATGGCGAAAAAACGATTGCTTGACCAAGAAGAGCAACAGGCATGGCGGAACTTCCTGCGTGGCCAAGCCACAGTACATGACGCGGTCAATCACGATGGACTGGAAAGCTTCGGCTTAGCACTTCACGAATTTGAGGTGCTTGTGCGGCTTGCTGAAGAACCTGAACAGCAGTCACGAATGTCATCATTGGCTACCGGACTGGTTCATTCACGCTCGCGCCTGACCCACACCGTTGCGCGCCTCGAAAAAGCTGGATATGTGCAGCGCTTCCAGTGCCCACACGATCGGCGTGGAATCTTCTGTCGGCTCACCGAAGAAGGACAAGAAAAGCTTGAGTCGGCTACGCCGCAACATATTGAATCGTTGCGGCGGCATTTCCTCGACAAGCTCTCACGCGAGGAACTGCTAACGATTGGCGAGATTTTCGCAAAGCTTATTGACGACGAGGAAACCGAGAAGCGCGTTTGTGGGCAGTGA
The DNA here is from genome assembly GCF_018913465.1 of Arcanobacterium phocae. Taxonomy (GTDB): domain Bacteria; phylum Actinomycetota; class Actinomycetes; order Actinomycetales; family Actinomycetaceae; genus Arcanobacterium; species Arcanobacterium phocae_A. The sequence continues at coordinate 70,768 of NZ_JABAPM010000004.1, forward strand.
CCCCGCGATCTAGTAAGCTAGGGCGTATGGATATCACAACGGTTCACTTAGTTCGTCATGGAGAAGTAGATAACCCGGAAGGCGTTCTGTATGGTCGCCAGCCTGGATATCATTTAACTCAGCTAGGCCACCAGATGGCTGCAAAGCTTGCCCAAGCATTTGATGGGCATGATATTCGTACCGTTATTACTTCGCCGCTAGAACGCGCAATTGAAACCGGTACCCCAACTGCACAACATTTTGGTTTAGATATCCGCACTGATGAGCGAGTCATCGAAGCTGACAACAAGTTCGAAGGGCTCGATGTTAATTCCAACCGGTGGAAGCTGGCGTCGCCGAAATTCTGGTCCTGGTACGCAAATCCACTAGAGCCATCATGGGGTGAGCCGTATACCGATATCGTAGCTCGAATGTCAGCCGCGATCTCAGATGCGATCACTCAAGCGCGTGGTGGTGAAGCTATTATCGTCTCCCACCAGCTCCCGATCTGGACCATGCGTCGGTTCATTGAGCGACTTCCATTGGCTCACGATCCTCGCAAGCGCGAATGCTCGTTGGCTTCCGTAACAACATTGACGTTCGTTGGCCGTCAACTAATCTCGTTGGATTACTGGGAGCCGGTCGAAGATATTCTCGATCAGGCGGCCGATATGGTTCCAGGCACGTCGAAAGCACAGATTAAGAAATAGTTCTTGTAGGCATCAGCCACTGTGCTTGCCGTAAAGTCCGCCGTCGTTGTCGGAGTCATCAGGATCTTCCGGTAACTCTTCTTCTGGATCTAAGCCGGCTTCGGCTCGTTTTTGTTGCTCGTAAGCACGACGACGATTACGGGCCTCAAGCCGCGCGAGAAATTCCGGATCGTCGTCGGGAGCTACTGGTCCGTTCGATTTAGCGCCGGTGCCAAAAGGCTTACGCAAAGAATCAGACGATAGCGTAGTTCCAGAGCGGAACAAATCTTGGTTCTTAAAAAATAGCCACAAGAGAGGCCCGATTAACGGCACAATAAGGGTTAAAACCGCCCACGCTGCCTTAGGGAGCCGTGCCGGGAGATTATTGCGATCGGTTCGTAGCACATCAATAAAAGTGTAGATGTGAAGTGCTAACGCTGTTAAAACTATGAGTATTCGAGCCACGTCTTATAGTCTATTGAACTTTTCGATGTAAAGATAGCTCACGGGTGTCAGCTGAGCGCAAAAACGATGAAAAACACGATGGCATAGAGTAGCTCAAAGAGGCCAGTGTATTTCAAGACAACGATAAGATCCTTACCCTGCGCGCCATCCTTAACACGTTTGATTGGGAAGGCAAGTATCGCAAACAAGATTATGCCCGGCAACGCAAGGGGGCCATCGATGATCATCTCGGTAATAACCAGGATCACAACCGCGACTATGAGCATGGCAGCGTAGGAAATACGTGCCCAGCGATCGCCCAAACGTACCGCCAACGTGATTTTGCCGGCTTGGGAGTCGCTCGGAATATCGCGGATATTGTTCACCATCAGCAACGCGCAGGCAATCAGGCCAACACCGGTGCCAGCCGCCCAGGCATACCACGGAGCACTGTTTGTTTGCACATAGGCGGTGCCAACCGTTGCCATCCAGCCGAAAAACGCGAGCACAAAAACTTCGCCTAGACCCATGTACCCGTATGGGTGAGAACCGCCCGTGTAGTACCAGGCGGCGAGGGTAGCAGCCGCACCCAACGCAATGAGCCACCACTGGCCGGAGAGGGCAACTAAGGTAAGTCCGGCGACGCAGGCAAGAGCGAAGAAACTCAGGGCAATAACGAGCACGACGCGGGGGCGAACCTTGCCGCCACCGGTGAGTCGAGGCGGTCCTTGACGGACGTCATCTGTGCCGCGAATCCCATCGGAATAGTCGTTTGAGAAATTCACGCCGATCTGGAATGCCAACGCGACGAACGCCGCTAGCAGCGTTCGCAGGAGCGAAAAACCTGAATCGAAAATCGCTATTCCGGCACCGATAATTACTGGTGCAACTGCTGCTGGGAGGGTGCGCACACGAGCGCCTTCGAGCCAATCGTTAACTGTTACCACATGAAAAGTATAGGCGAGCGGCAGCGGTAATGGCACGGCGGTCTATTTTGCCAGAGTCTTTTAGGGGCCAAGAATCGTATCCGAGGGTAGTGAGCGGGACGAGCCGGCGTGGTTGCCATCCGGTTCCTAAACTGTGCTTGATGTGGTCGCGTATCTGCTTTTCCGCTCCTCCAGACAGAGGCGAAACTCCTGGTTCAAGGATCGCTACCGCTGATTCACCCCATGTTTGATCAGGGACGCCGACGACGATCGCGCGCATCCCAGTGAGCTGCTCGAGTTTTTCCTCCACAAGATGCGGAATGATGGTGAGGCCACCAGTAGTGATGGCGTCGTCGATCCGGCCAAGGACACTGAGCGTGCCGTCGGCATTAAACCGACCGTGATCTCGGGTGTGGTACGTAGCGGTTAGTGGGCAGGATTGTGTGTTGGTGGTCAGTAACCCGGCACCAGTCACCATGGTGCCAGTGATCGAAATCTGGCCCGCGTCTGACAGCTCAATAACGGCATCGCCGATCGGTCGCCCATCATACACACAGCCACCGCATGTTTCCGTCATCCCGTAGGAGGTGTGGACGGTCAAACCAGCATCGTGGGCTTGAGCCAGTAACGACGACGGCGTTGCGGCGCCACCTGCTAACAGCACAACTGAGCGGGCTGCTGTGGTTAGCCGGTTATCTGCCAAGATACGGCGTAACTGGGTAGGGACAACCGAGCAATAGGTTGGTTGGCTGGCATCCGCGGACGTCAGCACCTCGGTTAATAATTGGTGTAGTGGCGCAACACCAGCGAGCACTGAGCGCACAATCGTCTGGAATCCAGCAATATGGTGTAACGGCAAATCAGCTAGCCAACGTCCCGGGCCGTAGAGAGCCTGATGGGTAGCGTGTGCCGAGGCCCGCAGCGAATGCCACGATAACGGCACAATTGTGCCGGTGCCAGACGTTGAACCTGAGGTGCGCATCAACAATCCAGTACCCACTGGATATCCGGCGTGCGCAATCTCTGCATGCGCCTGAGCTGGATCAACATTCGGGCCGACCATAAAAAGCGGAGCCGAAAGTTCACCTGCTAAACCGGCACGGACGTAGTCCTCGACCGCGGGTAATTCGCTGCCGTCACACACCACCACGATTGGATCATCGTAGGCGCGTACGAAAGATGAATCGGGAGCCGTCATTATGCGTAGAACGGGAAATCGTCCCAGCGCGGTGGACGCTTCTCTAAGAATGCGTCCCGGCCTTCTTGTGCTTCTTCGGTCATATAGGCTAAGCGGGTTGTTTCACCGGCAAACACTTGCTGACCGGCGAGGCCGTCGTCGGCCAAATTGAACGCAAATTTGAGCATACGCAAGGCTTGCGGCGATTTCGTCCCCATGATCTGGGCATATTCGCATGCCTTGTTTTCTAGCTCTGCGTGGGGAACTGCCTCATTGACTACGCCCCAACGCTCGGCATCTTGCGCCGAATATTCGCGTGCTAAGAAGAAAATCTCGCGTGCCCGCTTATCGCCAATTTGGCGAGCCAGCAACGCCGAACCATACCCGGCATCGAACGAACCTACGTTCGCATCGACTTGCATGAAACGAGCATGCTCGATTGATGCGATCGATAAATCGCACAACACGTTCAACGAGTGACCACCGCCAGTGGCCCACCCAGAAATCGCACCAATGAAGATCATGCCGGAGTTACGCATGAGCCGCTGAACTTCGAGGATATGCAACCGGCCAGCCCGCGCGGGATCAATCGAATCGCGAGTGGCTTTGTTGGCTTGTGGATCGTCGTCGCCTCCGTCGTAACGGTAACCGTCCCGGCCACGAATACGCTGATCCCCACCAGAACAAAATGCCCAGCCGCCGTCTTTAGCAGACGGACCGTTACCGGTGAGAATAACGCAACCGACTTCACCAGTTAACCGGGCATGATCTATCGCGCGATACAGCTGATCAACCGTTTCAGGCCGGAACGCATTGCGGACTTCTGGACGGTTAAACGCAATACGTACCAGTGGAAGATCCCGTTCGCTGACAACGCTCCCATCGGCAGCAAATTCACGTTCCACGCCACGATGATAAGTCACATCAGCATTTGGAAAACCATCGACCGACCGCCACCGGCGCGGATCAAAAATCTCAGAAACTTGCTCGGGTAATGGTGAAATAGTCATACGACTATTGTGCCATGTGACGGCGGAACACGACGACGTCGTCCACTCGCGTCACATTCTTGTCCGTCAGTTCCGTTTCCAACCGGGTAGACGACTCCACGTCGAAATCTGGCAAGTGAACGCGGTCAATCAGGTCTGCACCAGTCCACGCAACAAACGAAGCCGGGTGCCACGGCAATGCGAATGCATGGGTTGCCACCATGATCCGGCCGCCGGGAACCACGCCCTGCGCAACCGTCTCAATAAGTTGTGGCAACTGCTCGAAGTGAACAAAAGACAGCAGAACCAGATCGAGATCCGCCCAGCCTTCGCGCGCAAAAATCTTAGCGGCCTCACCAACAAACCCTGATACGCGATTAGTCACCCCAGCGTGCTGAGCCGCTTGGCGCAGCCGATCAATTGCGGTAGCAGAAAAATCAATTCCGCGAACCATCCAGCCATGCTTAGCTAACCACACGACGTCGTGGCCTTCGCCGCAACCTATATCAACGGCTGTTCCAGCCGGCCACGAAGCCGAGTGTGAGACAACGAACTGATTTGGTTCTGTGCGCCACAATTGTGTAGTTGACGCATATTTTTCTTCCCAACCCTGAGCATCCATGCCTGACAGTTTAACCTGCATCCAGACTAAAATGGGAGTATGTATCTGGACGTCTATATATACTCCTCACCCCTCCATACTCGGTTTCGCGGATTAACTACGCGAGATGGTTTGCTCATTCACGGACCAGCCGGCTGGGGTGAAACCAGCCCGTTTTGGGATTACGGCCCGCAGTATTCTGCAGCCTGGCTACGTGCCGGGGTAGAGGCAGCCACCCAAGGCTACCCAGAACCATTGCGCCACTCGATCCCGGTGAACGTGACTGTTCCCGCCACCACTACCGAACGTGCCTTCCAGATTGCGGCGCGGGGCGGGTGTATCACCGCAAAAGTGAAAGTTGGGGAGCCCGGGCAGAGCCTAGCCGATGATGTCTCCCGTGTGGCGGCCGTGCGCGAGGCGTTGGGACCGGCTGGAAAAATCCGGGTCGACGTTAACGGCGCGTGGAGCGTGGCTGAAGCCTGCGATGCTATTCCAGCGTTGGATCGGGCAGCTGGCGGACTGGAATATGTCGAGCAACCGGTAGCAGATGTGGAAGATTTAGCGCGGGTTCGCCGGCAGTCGAATGTGCCGATCGCGGCAGACGAATCCATCCGGCGAGCTAGTGATCCGATGCGGGTTAAAAAACTAGCGGCCGCCGATATCGTGGTTGTTAAAAATCAGCCGCTCGGCGGGGTGCAAGCTGCGCTCGCGATTGCCCACGATATCGAGCTACCCGTGGTGGTCTCATCCGCGTTAGAAAGCTCGATCGGAATCCGTGCCGGGTTGGCGTTCGCTGCTGCCTTGCCGGAATTGAATCATGCGTGTGGGTTGGCCACCAGCCAGCTATGGGTCAATGACCCAACTCCGGAACCATTGTTGCCAGTAGATGGGCAGATCCAGATACGTGACGTGGCCCCAAGCTCACTTCCGGCACCGGAACCAGAATTAGCTGCGCGTTGGCAAGAACGGTTAGCGCAGATGTGGACCTATGCGGGTATTGACGCCAGCTATACGTTACATACCGATGCATACATTAGAGAAGGAAACTAGCGTGACTGATTCGACGACGACCGCCCGCACTCTCCTTGCCAACCTCATCGCGTGCGATGTGCGTACGTTTATTTTGTGTCCGGGATCGCGGTCAGCTCCGTTCGCTTATGCGTTATACGACGCCGAACGTGCCGGGCTGATTCGGTTACATATTGAAACCGACGAACGAGTAGCCGGATTTGTTGCGCTCGGTGCAGGCGCAGTGGGGGAACTAACCGCGGTGGTAACGACGTCGGGCTCCGCGGTTGCCAATCTTCATCCTGCGGTTGAAGAAGCCTATTACGGTGGCGTACCGATGATTGTGCTTAGTTCGGATCGGCCACATCATATGCGTGGGGTTCGAGCTAGCCAGACGACCGACCACCAAGCAGTGCTAGCTGGCTCGGTCCGGCATTTTCGGGAGCTCCCAGCCGGTGGTTCTCTTGCAAATGCGTGCGGCTTAGTGCGGCGGGCTGTGCGGTCAGCTCGCGGACTCGATCAGGGGAGCGTTCCCGGTCCAGTACACCTAAATGTTGGTTTTGTAGAACCTCTGATGCCGGCTGATACTTGGACAACTCTCACTCAAGATATTGCGGATGCTTGCCTTTCTGAACAAGACATAGCAGTAGATGACGTGCGCTGCGTCGTCGTCGCCGGGTCTACGGTGCGTCACCGTAACCTTGACCCTCAGGTGTTTGCTGGACTGCCGATCTTGGCCGAACCTTCATCGCCGCTGCGGAGCCATCCCAATGCGATCACGGCTCATCCGATCGTGCTCCAATCTGAGTTACGGCAACGGATTAACCGGGCGATCGTCGTCGGGAATCCAACCTTAACCCGCGAAATTTCTGCGTTGCTGGCGGATGAAACAGTTGAGGTGTACGTGCTGGACGACGCCCCGACCTACGCCGATGTAGCCGGGCGTGCGCGGGTGATTGCAGAGGCCGAGCTAGCGACGTGGACGACACCGAATCAGGCATGGCTCGCACAATGGCAAGCTGTGAGCATGGCGGCAAACGAACATATCGCACAGCATCTGACCGGACTAACATTTGCGAGTGTTGGCCGCGATATTAGCCAACTCAGTAGCAATGTTCAGTTAGTTGTTGGCGCATCGTCCATCATCCGCGAGATGAACCTCTATGCTTCCCTGCCGGCCCGCCCAGTTCATGCAAACCGTGGGCTAGCCGGGATTGACGGCACAATGTCCACCGCCATCGGCATTGGGTTAGCAACCGGGGAGCCAGTGCGTGTGGTATTGGGAGATTTAACGTTTATCCACGATCTCGGAGCGCTGGTCCACACCGCGGGACAAGCTGCTATCGCACTCGACGTAGTGGTTATCGACGACGCCGGTGGCTCGCTATTCGCTACCCTCGAATACGGGCAGGGGGAAACGGACTCGTATGATCGAGTTTTCCGCACTGCTAAAGACCTCGATATTGCGTCCTATGCGGCGGCTGTTGGTGCGGAGTATTGTCCAGTGGCAAGCCGAGAAGAACTGGCGGCGGCTTTAGCGAATGTACCGGCGAAGGTGCGCATCGTACACATCACTCTGGGACATACTAGTATGAAGTCCGATAGGGCACTGCGGCACGATAATCGGCAACGTGTATTGGACGCTGTTCACCGCAGGCTAAATAGTTTTCAGTAAACTTTCAGATTCCTTTGCGGATATTGAAAGATCGCAGTGTGAATCTAAATTTTGTAACCGAGATTTAACTGACATTTGGAGGAAAGATGGAAGAAAATAACGTTCCACGTCCTGAGGATAATATTCAGCATAACCCCGATGGGAACCCACATGTCAGTGAGCCTATGGAGCAACCGTTATCAGGGGATATGCCGTACGCCGGAAATGATTTTGAAGAGGTTCCGGTAGCACAGGCTACGCCTGCGGCTGCTGTGCCAACGCCGGCTACACCAATTCCGGCTGAACCAGCTTCAGCTGTGCCTATGCCGGTTGCATCTGAGTCGACGGCGTCTGGATCTGAATCATACGTACCACCAGCATCCAGCGAATGGGAGCCACCTATGCAATGGCAACCGAATCCTCAGTATCAACCAGGTTTTACTCCACCTACGAGCTTCGCACAGGCAACAAATGGTGCTCAGCAGAAGAAAAGGCGGCGCAGGCCAGGTTGGTTTGCCCTAGTTGCAGCATCGGTAGTTGCCGCAGTGGTAGGCGCTGGGATGGGGATTGCCGGAAGTAGTTTTATTCATCCAACTGGGCTTCGGCCAGCTACTATGACTACGGCGCCGCAACATGATGCTGGGACAACCAAGCTAGTCAACAGTACGGCTGCGGCTCCTGATTGGGAAAAAGTAGCCGATGAAGTGGGCGCAACAGTGGTCTCACTCAACGTCACTACAGATGGTGGCCAAGCTCAAGGATCAGGCGTGATCATTGACAAATCTGGTCGAATCTTAACCAACAATCACGTTGTCGCAGGAGCCACAAAGCTATTTGTCATGTTCTCTGATGGCCGAGTCTTTGAAGGCCACGTCATGGGGACGGACGAGGCTACAGATTTGGCAGTTGTAGAACTTGTAGATCCGCCAAAAGATTTGGCTGTTGCACAACTAGGCGATTCGTCAGATCTGAACGTTGGCCAAGCTGTTGCTGCTATCGGCAACCCAATGGGACTAGATTCGACTCTAACCACAGGTGTTATTTCCGCGCTAGACCGGCCAACCCAAGCTGATCAAGGTGCGAACGTCGTCACAAACGCTATCCAAATCGATGCAGCAATTAATCCAGGTAATTCTGGTGGCCCAGTTTTTGACCAGCAAGGCAAGGTTATCGGAATTGCATCCTCTATCATTACCGTAAAAACAAGTTTTGGTGGCCAAGGGGCGGGATCGATTGGTTTAGGATTCGCTATCCCCGTGAATTTGGCTAAGAACATCTCTAGCCAGCTGATTGAAAAGGGTAGCGCCGAGCATGCCTATTTGGGTGTCACTATCACCAACGGACTGGCAAAGTTTGACGATACGCGACGCACAGCTGCAACGATTAAAACTGTTGAGCCAGGCACACCAGCTGCCAAAGCGGGCTTGAAAGAAGACGACAACATCGTTGAAGTCAACGGCCGAAAAGTTTCTACGGCTACTGCTTTGACCGGCTACATTCGGCAATACCGCTCTGGTGATGTAGTTAATGTGAAAATCGAACGTGGCGGAAAACTGATGGAAGTCGATGTTACCTTAGCAACTCGTCCAGATCCGCGTCCGTAGTATTTCGTAAAGCGTGCGGGGAGGCTGACAGACTCACTTCTGTCAGCCTCCCTGCGCATGGTTTTACAGTGCTATTCCAAGAGCTCCCATAATCGGATCAAATTTAGCTTGCGTTTCCGCATATTCTTCATCCGGATCCGAATCGGCCATAATGCCACCGCCAGCCCAAGCGCGTGCGTGTAATTCGTCGTCGATACGAGCGCAGCGAAGTGCCACGCACCACTGGCCAGCACCATAAGAACCAATCCAGCCGACGGGGGCACCAAATCGATCGCGATCAGTTGCCTCTAACTTGGTAATAAGTTCTAGTGCCTTATCAGTAGGGGTACCTCCCAGAGCAGCAGTTGGGTGCAACAGTCCGGTTACCGATAAAACATCAGTGTTTGCAGCAAGAGTAGTAACAATATCCGTCGCAAGATGAGACACGTTCGGCAGTCGCAAAACAAACGGTTGGCTTGCCTGGACCTCGCCGAGCTTTTGCAGTGAATCTACGGCAGAAACGACTGCCACCTCGTGTTCGTGCATGTTTTTTGCTGAGTTGAGCAAAGCGTCGTCGTCATAAGCTTCTGTGTTCGGGAATGTTCCTGCCAAAACTCGGGTGACCACCTGATTACCCTCGCTTTGGGCAAGTAGCTCTGGAGTGGCGCCGATCAGCCCATCGATTCCGAAAGTCCAGCAATCGTCATAAGAACCGGCTAACTGAGCGACGATATGTCGCTCGTCAATAGGCGAATCGCTCGTGATGTCGAGCTGGCGGGCAAGAACTGCCTTCGTCAGAGTACTGGCGTTAATATTCGATTTAATCTGTGCAACGTGCTGGCGGTAATCTGCAAGCGATTCGCGTGGCTGCGCCTGACGTATTCCACTGGAATCGTAGTGAAGTTCCGTCCCAACAAGTACGGCGTCAAGCAAAGCGCGCGATTGCTCATCGAGTGTTTCGAAAATGTCCTGATCGTCTGGACCAATAAGCGTTAAGAATGCTGTTCCTGCGGTTGTGGTACCAGTTCCTGGCCCAGTAATCCCAACGATAACTTGCGGGACGATCAGGGTGGAGCCCGCCGGTGAATTTGGAACAAAGCTGAATGAGCCGAGGGCTACCAGACCTGTTCCGGGAAGGGCGAGGTCATCACGTATCTCTGCATTATCTTGGAGATCTTTCCACCATTGTGAAGCCAGTGCAAACCGGCGGCCATTGTCGGTAAGCTCAGCCGAACTAGGACCTAGTTCGCAGCGAGCTGCCTGACCGGCACACACAAACCCGGTACGATTCTTCAACCAAGCAATTTGCCCACGCTTAGCGGTGAGTAATTGGGCCAATTCCGGGGTGCTGGGAAGCCGTGTTGTTTGGACGCGCAAATGTGGGATGGTAAACATGTTTCGAATGTTAGTGCGGAAAGTGATTAAATGCAGACATGAAAGGTCTGCTATCGCAAAATACACAATCAGAGTCCGCTAGTTCGCAACACCGAGCATCGTTAGAGAAAAAACCCGCTGACGTATCGAAGATGTTCGACGACGTAGCGCAGCACTACGACATCACCAACACGGTCCTCACCGGTGGTTTAGTCCATGTCTGGCGCCGCGTAACTCGGGACGCTGTTGGTGCTCAGCCAGGGCTGTCTGTTCTCGATGTGGCTTGTGGAACAGGTGCATCCGCAGCGGGATATGCGGCTGACGGGGCAGACGTGATCGGCTGTGACTTTTCCCCAGGCATGATTGAGCGCGGCTTGGAGCTTCATCCGGGTCTTGATTTGCGTGTTGGTGACGCCACCGCGTTGCCGTTCGACGACGAAACGTTCGACGTCGTTACTATCTCCTACGGGCTACGAAACGTGGTCGATACCGAGGCGGCCTTGCGCGATATGCTTCGAGTAACCAAGCGTGGCGGAAAGATCGTTATTGCGGAGTTCTCGCGGCCGAAAAATGCGCTTTTCCGCGCTACCTACTTTGAATTTATGCGTATTGGAATGCCGTTGCTGTCCCGGCTCTTTTCTTCAGATGCGCCGGCGTACGAATACTTACGTGAATCAATAGAGGCCTGGCATTCGCAAGAAGAATTAGCGCGCTTGATGTCCCAAGTGGGATGGCGTCAAGTTGAATACAAGAACCTTACAAACGGAATCGTGGCATTACATCGCGCGGTTCGGGAGTGACATCGTTATTCCCGTCTTCTATTTTGATGTGGCGTAGGATACGACTGTATTTTGGCAACGAAATACTGACGTAAATGTATCTGTCTCAAGTTCTTAGCGGATTGCGAAAGTCCGTAGACTGGGGAGAGAAGTCCTATTTTATGATCGAAAGCGGTGAAGAGTGTCTCGGCCTGAACACGCTGATGTTGTGGTGGTGGGTGCTGGCCCGGGTGGTTCTGCGACTGCACATTACTTAGCACAAAACGGAGTGGACGTCCTCGTCCTGGAGAAAGCTACTTTTCCCCGCGATAAAGTTTGTGGGGATGGGCTAACTCCACGCGCCGTTGGTGAGCTAATCCGCATGGGGATATCTGTGCGCGAGGAAGATGGCTGGGTTCGCAATTGGGGCGTGCGCGGATACGGAGCCGGACACGTTATCGAAGTGCCATGGCCGGAATTGGCTTCGGTGCCACATTTTGGCTCGGCTATGCCACGCAAAGATCTCGATCACTTACTTATCAAACACGCAGTAGCATCAGGAGCGCGGCTACGAGAAGGCGTTACTGTTCTTGGCCCTGTTATTCATGAAAAATCTGGACGAGTTATCGGTGTGCGTGCCCGCAATACCGCAGATGGCTCTGCCGGCGAAGAATTCACTATTTCAGCTCGGTTCGTCGTTGATTGTGGCGGTGTTTCGGCGCGACTAGCTATTGCGACTGGCCGAGAAAAAGCAATGAACCGTCCTATGGGGGTAGCTCATCGCACCTACTTCCGCTCGCCGTTAGCTAATACTGACATGATGGAATCACAGCTGGAATTGTGGGCTGGGAAACCTGGTGAATCCGAACTGCTCCCGGGATATGCGTGGATGTTTGCGGTGGGCAACGGACTAGTCAATGTTGGTTTGGGGTCGTTGTCTTCAACCGCCCAACCTACTGGCGTGGATTATCGTTCCGTATTTGCTAAGTGGATCGCAAACACCCCAGAAGAGTGGGGATTGACTCCGGAAAACCAAATCGGTCGGTTACGCGGTGCCGCTCTGCCGATGGCGTTTAACCGCAAACCACATTACGCCAACGGGTTAGCGTTGGTTGGCGATGCTGGTGGTATGGTCTCACCGTTTAATGGAGAAGGTATTGCCTACGCCTTAGCCAGTGGACGGATGGTGGCCGATGCAATCGCCCAAGCCTTGGTCCGTCCTACCTTACGTGCACAAGATCACGTCATGGCTCAATATCCATACGAGCTTCGCCAAGAACTCGGTGGCTATTACACTCTTGGGCGCGTTTTTGCGGCGCTCATTGAACGCCCGGAAATCATGCATCTGTGCGTGAAATACGGACTACCACGGCCCACCTTGATGAAACTGGTCATGAAAATTTTGTCTGATTCTTATGACCGTCATGATGGGGATTGGATGGACAAAGTAATCACAAGTTTGACGAAAGTGGTGCCGAAAGCATGAGAACACTTCCCACATGGCTACCACAAAAGCATAGGCTAAATATATCTGAAGGGTTGGAGGTCGCATGAATCCCTACGTGCCACTGCTGATTATGATTGCAGTCGCCTCATTAGTTGGTATCGGAGGTTTGGCAGTCAGTGCCATCCTGGGCCCGAAGCGATACAACAGAGTCAAAGTTGCTAACTACGAATGCGGTTTGGAACCAACACCATCTGCTGGTGCTTCTGGACGTTTTCCAATTAAGTATTTCTTAACCGCAATGACGTTCATCATCTTTGACATCGAAGTTGTTTTCCTCTACCCATGGGCGGTCGCAGCTAACCGCCTCGGTTTAGCGAGCCTCATTGCAATTGCGTCGTTCGTTTTTCTTATCACGATCCCATTCATCTATGAGTGGCGTCGTGGTGGTTTGGACTGGGAGTAAGAGTTATGGGTATTGAAGAAAAGATTCCTGCCGGAATCGGCTTAACAACAGTTGAAGCCCTAGCCGGTTGGGCACAACAACGTTCACCATGGCCAGTCACAATGGGACTGGCATGTTGTGCTATTGAGATGATGTCCTTCGGTGCTACTCGTTTCGATGCGTCTCGTATCGGCATGGAAGTTTTCCGCGCCTCCCCGCGTCACGCCGACATCATGATTGTATCGGGTCGTGTCAGCCATAAGATGGCTCCAGTTGTTCGCAATATTTACGATCAGATGCCTGATCCGAAATGGGTTATCTCCATGGGAGCATGCGCATCATCGGGTGGTATCTTCAATAACTACGCAATTGTGCAAGGTATTGACCATATTGTTCCAGTTGATATCTACTTGCCGGGGTGCCCACCGCGTCCAGAAATGTTGATTAACGCGGTATTTGAGCTTCGCAACAACGTTATGAAGAACCGGCCGTTGGGCGAACACCGTAAAGAAGTCGCTCGTAAGGCTGAAGCGGCTGCATTAGCTGCTCTTCCAATTGAATCGCAGAAGGGATTGCTCGCATGAACGATCACAGTTCCTTAACACCCAACGAGGTTGGCGCTGAATACGTCACCACTCGCCGCGGTTTGTGGGGAGTGAAGAGTGGTGCAGACACCACCGGTTTCGGCGGTCAACAAGAAGTTGTGACCATTGCCCAGCCAGCTCACCGTCCGTTCGGCGGTTGGTTCGACGACGCCGTCGACATCCTCGAAGAGCTACTGGCAGCGGATGGACTGCGTCCCGATCAAGTCATTGAAAAGGTGACCACGCAATACGGCGAGCTCGTCATCTTCGTCAAGCGCGAATATCTGGTCAACATTGCTCGCTATCTACGCGACGACCAAGACCTGCGCTTCGAATTGTGCTTGGGTGTCTCTGCCGTCCACTACCCAGAAGACGAAAACCGCGAACTCCACGGTTTTTACACGTTCTTCTCAATCACTCACAATCGCTGCCTATCTATCGAAGTCACAGCACCGGAAAACGATCCGCATATCCCATCAATCGTCGGTGTCTACCCAGGCAACGATTGGCCAGAGCGTGAAGCCTGGGATTTGATGGGCATTATTTTTGACGGTCACCCTGGTTTAACACGTTCCGTCATGCCAGACGATTGGGTGGGACACCCACAACGCAAGGATTACCCCTTGGGAGGTATCCCAGTTGAATACAAGGGCGCGGTTATTCCGCCACCGGATACCCGGAGGGAGTACAACTAATGACGAATCCAATGCCACATGCAACACGTGGAATAAACGAAGAAGAAGTCAGCTCCTACACCACCTATGAAGCTGTAGGCGGCGACTGGGCTGACGTAACGCGCCAAGCCGAACAGGTCGGTGAAGAACACATCGTCGTCAATTTGGGACCAGTTCACCCGTCAACTCACGGTGTTTTGCGCGTCCAAGTAGAGCTCGACGGCGAAAACGTCAAAGAAGTGCGTGCTGCAACCGGGTTCTTGCACACCGGTATCGAAAAGAACATGGAATACCGTACCTGGACCCAAGGCGTAGCCTTCTGTACTCGTATGGACTATGTTGCACCGATCTTCCAAGAAGTTGCTTACTGTCTTGGCGTAGAGAAGATGCTTGGTATTGCAGATCAAGTACCGGAGCGCGCCCAAGCAATTCGTGTCCTGCTGATGGAATTAACTCGAATTTCATCGCACCTCGTTGGAATCGGTTCAGGTGGAAATGAACTTGGTGCAACAACCATGTTGACCCTCACCTTCCGCGCTCGCGAAGATGTCCTGCGTATTCTTGAGGATGTCACTGGCCTGCGGATGAACCACGAATACATCCGTCCTGGCGGGGTACTGAATGATGTTCCGGAAGGTTTCACTGATTATTGCCGCGAATTGTTGCCGAAGATTCGGTTAACAATTTCCGAAATGCAAGACCTGACAATGAAGAACCCGATCTACGTGGATCGTCATGTTAATGTTGGCGTCTCGCCACTATCATCCATGATGGCGTTGTCAATGACTGGACCGTCAGTGCGCGCCGCTGGTGTGCCGTGGGACTTGCGTAAAACCCAGCCATACTGTGGGTATGAAAAGTACGAATTTGATGTACCAGTAGCGGACAAGGCTGACGCCTACAACCGTATCGATGTCAAGTACCGCGAATGCTACGAGTCACTGCGGATTTGCTATCAGGTTCTCGATGAACTCGATAAGACCGAAGGGCAGCCAGTAATGGTCGGCGATAAGAAGATCGCATGGCCGGCGCAACTCTCGATTGCCGGTGACGGTCAAGGTTCCACACCGCAGCACGTCCAAGAAATCATGACCGAGTCAATGGAGTCGCTGATCCATCATTTCAAGCTGGTAACCGAAGGTTTCCGAGTCCCACCGGGGCAGAGTTTCACCATGGTAGAACATCCGAAGGGTGTCTTTGGTGTTCACCTGGTTTCCGACGGCGGTACCCGTCCATATCGTGCCCACTTCCGGGACCCGGGTTTCAATAACCTCCAGTCTCTATCGATGATAGCTGAAGGCGGAATGCTAGCTGACCTTGTTGTTTCTCTTGCTGGTATTGACCCAGTTATGGGAGGAGTCGATCGTTAATGAGTACCTCATACGAACCCGAAGTAGAAGAAAAATTCCGGGCAGACGCAGCCGAGGTCGTGGCACGATACCCCGATTCACGATCTGCAATCATGCCGCTATTGCATCTAGTGCAGTCAGTTGATGGGTTCTGCTCGCCACGCGGTATTACCTTGGTGGCAGACATTTTAGGTTTGACCCGTGCCCAAGTTTCTGCAGTGGCAACGTTCTATTCGCAGTATCGTCGTCATCCAAACGGTGAATACAACGTTGGCGTGTGTACCAATGCGCTGTGTGCCGTCATGGGTGGAGACATCATCTGGGAGGAACTATCCAACTATGTTGGCGTCGGGCACGACGAAACAACAGAAGACGGAAAGATCACTCTCGAACAGCTCGAATGTAATGCTGGATGCGATTACGCTCCGGTCATTATGGTCAACTGGGAGTTCTTCGACAACCAGACTCCGTCGTCGGCAAAACAAATCGTTGATGATATTCGTGCTGGTCGCGATATCCACCCAACCCGTGGACCAGAAAAAGTCCACACATTCAAAGAAGTTTCACGAGTTCTCGCGGGATTTGAAGATGGGCATGCTGACGAAGGTCCGGCAGCTGGCGAAGCCTCGTTGCGCGGTCTGAAGATCGCTCGTGCGAACGACTGGACTGCACCGCGTCCAGAAGAAGGAGACGTACAGTGACGAAAATGCGTGAACCGGGCGTCCTTAGCCCGGTGCTATCAAATAACTGGGATACTGAACGCCCCTGGACGTTAAGCGGATACCAAGCAACTGGTGGCTACCAGGCACTCGCTAAAGCTTGGGAAATCAACCAAGAAAAAGGCGCCCTAACAAATCTGATTAAAGAATCAGGATTGCGTGGTCGTGGTGGTGCTGGATTCCCTACTGGCTTGAAATGGTCATTCCTGCCACCAGAAGACGGCGGCGCCCGCTACCTTGTTGTTAATGCCGACGAATCCGAGCCAGGTACTTGTAAAGATATGCCGTTCCTGATGGCAAATCCGCATCTCCTCATCGAAGGAATGGCTATTTGTTTGATGGCCATCGGTGGCCATGATGGGTTCATTTATTTGCGTGGCGAAGTAGTCCACGTCTATCGCCGTCTTCTTGCCGCTGTGCGCGAAGCCAAGCAGGCCGGAATTATCGGCAAGGGCTTGGGTCCACAAGGCGATTACGATATCAACATCACGGTTCATGCCGGTGCTGGTGCCTACATTTGTGGTGAGGAAACAGCGTTGCTCGATTCGTTAGAAGGCTTCCGCGGACAACCTCGATTGAAGCCACCATTCCCGGCAGTCGCTGGTCTCTATGCACGACCAACCGTCGTCAACAACGTAGAGTCAATCGCTTCCGTGCCAGGCATTGTTAAGAACGGCACCGAATGGTTCACCGCAATGGGAGCTAGCACCAAGAATTCGCCAGGTCACGGTATTTTCTCCATTTCCGGGCATGTGAAGAATCCAGGGCAGTTCGAGGCGCCATTTGGTATCACTATACGACAGCTCCTCGAGATGGCTGGCGGTATCCGAGACGGACACGAACTGAAGTTCTTCGCCGTCGGCGGTTCCTCAGCGCCGTTGTTCACCCCGGAACAGCTCGACGTGCCGTTGGGATATGAAGAAGTTGCAGCAGCCGGTTCGATGCTGGCAACTCGAGCAATTCAAGTATTCGACGAGACCGTATCTGTGGTTCGGGTAGTTTCTCGGTGGACCGATTTCTATCAGCACGAATCGTGCGGAAAATGTACGCCGTGCCGTGAAGGAACATTCTGGATGCGCCAAATCATGCACCGGTTCGAAGCTGGCGAAGGGCGGGAAGAAGATATTGATCTGCTCTACGAAATTGCCTCAAATATTGCCGGACGTTCATTCTGTGCCTTGGGCGATGCGGCATCAACCCCGATTAGGTCGGCAATTGATTTGTTCCGTTCAGAGTTTGTTGATGCGTGTACAACTGCACCAGCACAGCAGTATCCGATTGAAAAATCGGCTCTTTTCAGTGAAGTAGGTGTTCGATGACAGCGCAGGTTTCACAAACCGAAGAACTCGTCACACTAACCGTTGACGGGCGTGAAGTTTCCGTACCTAAAGGTACTTTGATTATTCGAGCAGCCGAAAAAGTTGGGGTTCACATCCCACGCTTTTGCGACCATCCACTGTTGAAACCAGCAGCGGCTTGCCGGCAGTGTTTGGTTGAGGTGGCAGCTCCAGGCCGCGACGGCAAGATTGCGAAAATGCCTAAGCCACAGCCAGCCTGTGCAGTAACCGTTGCGCCCGGCATGGAAGTGTATTCGGCACAAACATCCGACGTCGCAAAGAAGGCTCAACACGGGGTGATGGAGTTCTTGCTCATCAACCACCCGATGGATTGCCCAGTTTGTGACAAGGGCGGCGAGTGCCCACTCCAGAATCAGGCCATGACTGATGGCCGGACGAAGTCGCGTTTCATCGATATTAAGCGCACATATCCGAAGCCAATTTCGGTGTCCGCTAACATCTTGTTGGATCGTGACCGTTGTATTTTATGCCAGCGCTGTACCCGATTCTCTACTCAGATCGCTGGCGACCCGTTCATCCAGCTCCACGGACGTTCTGGCGGCACCGCTGGTATGGAAGTCCACGGACTACACGGTTCACAAATCGGTAATTTTGACGCTGGCGTTCTTGATTACTCTGCCGGCAATGGCGACGAGCCTATTGCTGCACTGAACGGATTCGCGGGTCCTGGTGGCGAATCTGGACTTGCTGTTGGATACGCTTCTGGGCCAGTTGAGCCAAGCGAAGTGGACGTTACGGGTGCTCCGTTCTCGTCCTACTTCTCTGGTAACGTGATCCAGATTTGTCCAGTAGGTGCACTCACCTCGGCTTCCTATCGCTTCCGGGCACGTCCATTCGATCTGGTCTCTGTACCTTCAATTTCAGAGCATGATGCTTCTGGATCTGCCATTCGCGTGGATTACCGACGCGGCACAATCGTGCGCCGGTTGGCCCGTGAAGACATGGATGTGAACGAAGACTGGATCACCGATAAGGATCGCTTCGCATTCCGCTGGCAGCACAGTGACGACCGCATTATTTATCCGCAACTTGCCGGTGTTGACCCGAGTGAGCCAGTTTCATGGGCTGAAGCTCTTGAAGCCGCAGCAGACGGGCTAAAGACTGCGCAGGCCAAAGGCGTTGGTGTTATCACTGGTGGACGTTTGACGCTCGAAGACGCATACGCGTACTCAAAGTTTGCTCGTGTTGTGCTGGGAACTAACGACATTGATTTCCGTACCCGTAACCATTCGGTTGAAGAAGACGAATTCTTAGCCGCACGCGTAGCAGGTAGCGAACTCGGCGTCACCTATGCAGATATTGAGCATGCCAGCCATGTCTTAACAGTTGGTCTAGAAGCTGAAGAAGAAATCGGTTCAGTGTTCTTGCGCTTAAGAAAAGCTGCGTTAGCAAAGACGACGTCGGTAACGGTTGTCTCGGCCTACCAGACGCGCGGTACCGCAAAGATGAATGCGCGGTTTGTGCCGGCAACTCCTGGAACTGAAGCTGAAGTCCTGGACGCCATGAATGAATCTGGCACTGGTATTTTTGCCGATACTTTCCGCGACTTGGACGGCGGGGCCGGCGTTGTCTTGTTGGGTGAGCGCTGTGCTGATGCGTCGGGTGCGTTCTCGGCAGCAGTTAGATTAGCGCAACGAACTGGTGCACGGTTGGCATGGATTCCACGCCGTGCCGGAGATCGTGGTGCTCTTGATGCAGGTGCTGTTCCACACCTTCTTCCAGCAGGACGCTTAGTAACCGATCCAGCAGCCCGTGTTGATATTGCCGCTGCTTGGGGAGTGGAGCGCCTGCCAGAAAAGCCTGGTCGTTCTACTTTTGATATGTTACAAGCTGCTGCGAAGGGCGAACTTGGTGCACTTATCGTGGCCGGAGTCGAACTGAACGATCTTCCTGCGGTTGCTCGACGTGCACTAGAAAAAGCCTTTGTGATTCAACTAGACGTCCGTCAAACCGATATCACGCCATTCGCTAATGTTGTTTTGCCAGTGGCACCACCGTCTGAAAAGGGCGGCACGTTTGTTAACTGGGAAGGCCGGTTGCGCCCATTTGGCCAAACTCTCGTATCGACTAATTCGCCTGATCGAAGTGTGCTGAATGATTTAGCCGCTGAGTTTGGGGTAAATCTTGGACTCGCAACATTAGCTGACGCAGTCAACGAATGGGCAATGATGCGAAATTGGGATGGCCAGCGCGGTGCAGACCCGATGGCTCAACCTGGACCGGCACCGGTTGTCGGTGAAGGTCAGGCCGTTTTGGCATCTTGGAAGCTTATGCTTGATGCAGGTGCACTCCAGAGTAATGAACCAAACCTGGCGCGAACTGCTCGTCGCGCTGTTGCAGTGATGTCACCAGCAACAGCATCCCATGCTGGAATTGGTAGCGCGGTCAAGATTACCGGCCCAGAAGGGTCCCTAACCTTGCCAGTTACCAAACTTGATATGCCAGAAGGCGTTGTCTGGGTGCCACAAAATTCAGTAGGCAGTTGCATTTCCGAGATTGGAAGTGTTGCTGGCGACGTCGTCTCTATCCAAGCAACGGAGGTTACGAAGTGAATCCGATGATCGCTACCCAGGTCGCGGCTGATTTCTCTAAAGACACCTGGTGGATTGCGGCCCTTAAAGCCCTATTTATCGTCGTATTCTTGATCTTCTCAGTGATTTTTGCGCTGTGGTTCGAGCGACGACTCATTGCCCGGTTCCAAAACCGCGTGGGACCAAACACCGTTGGACCATTCGGTTTGGGACAGTCCTTCCCAGATGCTCTTAAGCTTCTGCTGAAAGAAGACTTCTGGCTTGCTGGCGCTGAAAAAGTTGTGTACTTGGTAGCACCAGTAATCACTGCGATCTGTGCATTTTCGGTTATGGCAGTTATCCCGATGGGGCCCTCCGTCTCCATCTTCGGGCTACATACGCCTCTCCAGCTCACCGATTCGCCGGTGGCTATGCTGTTTGTGTTAGCAGTTGCTGCACTCGGTGAATACGGATTGGTATTCGGTGGTTGGTCTGCTAAATCGACGTTGCCACTCTACGGATCTGTCCGGTCGGCAACACAGATGATTTCCTACGAACTTGCGCAAGGACTTAGTCTCGTAACGATTTTCCTTGCAACTGCAACGATGTCGACGTCGGGAATCGTGGCTGCTCAGCAAGATTTGTGGAATGTCGTATCGCTACTCCCAGCTTTCTTAGTGTTCTTGGTAACGATGTTCGGTGAAACTAACCGGCTACCATTCGACCTTCCAGAAGCCGAAGGCGAAATCGTCGCAGGTCCACACACCGAATACTCATCAATGAAGTTCGCATGGTACTACCTAGGCGAATACGTCAACATGTTCAACGTGTCAATGCTTGCTGTGACGCTATTCTTCGGCGGTTGGCGTTCAGGACCAATCTTGACTTTCCTTGGAGGCTTGATCGGTTTTAATCCAAATATCGGCTGGTTCCCAATGCTGGTATTTATCGTCAAGGTGTGGATGTTTATCGGAATCTTCGTTTGGGTTCGCGCAACACTCTTGCGCTTCCGATACGACCAATTCATGAAACTCGGTTGGAAAGGCTTGATTCCTTCAGCGCTTATCTGGCTGACGATTGTTCTTGTCCTACACGGCTATAAGATGGTCAATCCACAATTTGATGACCGCTGGCCAACGATCATCCTGTCAACAGGCTTCGCAATTATTATGCTGATCTGGGCTTTTGTACGCGATGATGAATCGTTGTCACAAGCTGAAATTATTGCCCAGCGCGAAAGCCAAGAATTTGATGGATTCGAAGATGGGTACCCAGTGCCACCATTACCAGGGCAGCACTTACCGCCGTCGCCACGTGCCACGCGCCGAGTAGCCCATGTTGCACCAACTACGACCGAGGAGGCTTGAGGAATGTCTGACAAAGAATTCGCACAGCCAGACGAATCGCTCTATAGTCCGAATAAAAAAGGAATTCTGGGACGGGCATTCGCACCGGTAGCCGGTTTCGGTGTCACGTTCTCCACGTTGTTCCGGCCAGCTGTTACCGAGCAGTATTTGCCGCATAAGCCAGAACAGAAAACACCAACTCGGCCGCGTTATCACGGTATGCACCAGCTGAACCGTTATGCAGATGGTCTGGAAAAGTGCATTGGTTGTGAACTATGTGCGTGGGCTTGTCCGGCAGACGCTATATTCGTCGAAGCTTCCTCGAACCATCCAGGAGAGCAATACTCACCTGGCGAGCGCTATGGACGGGTATATCAGATCAATTATCTGCGGTGTATTTTCTGCTCGTATTGCATTCAGGCATGTCCTACACGCGCGTTGACAATGACAAATAAGTACGAAGTGGCAGATGAGAGCCGGGAATCGTTGATCTACGAGAAGCAAGATTTGCTCGTACCGTTAGCCGAGGGAATGCTCTCAACTCCGCATCCGATGGCCGAAGGCACTACCGACGCGGACTACTATAAAGGTAACATCACTGGTCCGACTCAAGACCAAGTCGAATGGGTCAAGCAGGCGCGTCCTGAAGATCCGACTATTACCTCAGCACAAGTGACGTCCGCGCCGCAGAAGGAGGCTCAGCACTGATGCCTAGCGAAACGCTAACAATTGGTATGGGGGAGACCATCCTCTTCTCAGTCACTTCAGTATGCATGGTGGCCTTAGCTATTTTTGGTCTCCTTATTACTCGTAAAGCCGTACTCACAACTTTGAGCATCATCGGAGTTATGGTCGGTCTGGCCGTACTCTACACCGCGCTTGAAGCACCTTTTATGGGTGTGGTTCAGGTAGTTGTCTACACCGGCGCAATTTTGATGATGTTCTTGTTCGTCCTGATGCTTATCGGTGTTGATTCAGCTGATTCAGGACACGAAACACTGAAGATACAGCGTCCCGTTGCTGCTCTCGGTGGCGTAGGAATCGCAGCTATTTTGATCGGTGTTGCTTTCGGTGCACACGCTCCGGCCGGCATTGGATTAGAACAAGCAAATGCCGAGACTAATCCAGTGGGCGTAGCAAAGCTGATCTTCTCTAGCTCGATACTAACCCTACAGCTAACCGGAACACTTCTGATTGTGGCCGCTTTAGGCGCAATGACACTTACTCATCGAGATCGGGTGCAAAAGCGCATTTCTCAAGAAGAACTAGCCCACCAGCGGATGCAAGAATTTACCTCGCAAGCGGTCCATGTTGGCCAGAAGCCACCGCCGGGTGTCTATGCAGAATCAAATTCGTCTGCCAATCCAGCGCTGACAACTGGCGGGCAGCCAGTTGAGGAATCTACTAGCCGAGTGCTCCACATCCGAGGCCAAGTCCGCACTGTTGGTGAAATCTCGCCAGTAACAGTTAAGCGTGTCGTCTCTGGTGGAATTGATGGCCCAGCAACATACGGCGCAACGGGCCGTGCTCGTGTCGCCGGAATGCCTGGTGAACAAGCTCCAGATCATGATGGCGCGCTGTCACGTCTCACATCGCGACAGTCCGATGCTGTGGCTTCCGAACAAACTGAGCCCTCAGTACCCGATGCGCAGACGCTCAAACACGAGCGCGACATTACTGAAGAAAACACTGAGAAGTCGGAGGAAAACTGATGAACCTCATGTTTTACATAGCTTTAGCGGCCATCTTGTTTGCGATTGGAGCTGCCACAGTTCTCACGCGTCGCAACGGTGTGATCGCACTTCTCGGCATCGAACTGATGCTTTCGGCATGCAACCTTGCATTCATTACATTCTCGCGAATGCATGGCAACTTGGCCGGACAACAGTTCGCGTTCTTCGTCATGGTTGTCGCAGCCGCTGAAGTTGTCGTTGGACTCGCTATTATTGTTTCTATTTTCCGAACCCGTAGGTCTGCATCGCTTGACGGTGCCAACCTCATGAAGCACTGACGGAAAGCAGGTGTGAATCTCTTGTTTAATCTAACCGCAGTAGCACAGGTTGGGCAGGCAACTGGGGCAGCTAGCATGATTTGGTTAGCTGTAGCGATCCCGCTCGTATCTTGTGGAATTCTTCTTGTCGGTGGACGCCGTCTTGATCGCTGGGGACATTGGCTCGGTACGCTAGCGTCCGCTGCGGCCTTCGTCGTCGGCTTGACCGCAACCGTGCAACTTCTCGGCATGGAAGGTACCGAACGCGTTCTTGAATCAACACTTTATACTTGGGTACCGGCAGGTGAACTCAGCATTGATTTTGGAACCCGTGTGGATCCACTGTCCATGACATTCGTTATGCTGGTAACGTTCGTCGGAACGCTTATCCATATCTATTCGATTTCGTATATGGAACATGACCCGGACCGCCGTCGCTTCTTCGCCTATCTGAATTTGTTCGTAGCTTCGATGCTTCTTCTTGTTCTCGGCAACTCCTATCTGGTGTTGTTCTTCGGCTGGGAAGGCGTTGGTTTAGCTTCTTACTTGCTGATTTCCTTCTGGAACCATGTGCCGGCATACGCCACAGCCGGTAAGAAAGCATTCGTTATGAACCGTATTGGTGATCTTGGAATGCTTATCGCAATGATGGCAATGGTTGCATCCTTCCGGTCAGTCGCGTTTACCGACGTCGTAGCGGGAGCTCCCGCGATAACTCCTGGCACCGCAACATTTATCGGTCTGTTCCTATTGGTAGCAGCTTGTGGTAAATCAGCGCAGTTCCCATTGCAGGCATGGTTAGGCGATGCAATGGCCGGCCCGACCCCGGTTTCGGCACTCATCCACGC
The DNA here is from genome assembly GCF_018913465.1 of Arcanobacterium phocae. Taxonomy (GTDB): domain Bacteria; phylum Actinomycetota; class Actinomycetes; order Actinomycetales; family Actinomycetaceae; genus Arcanobacterium; species Arcanobacterium phocae_A. Next base: position 95,217 of record NZ_JABAPM010000004.1, read on the forward strand.
AGCAACTATGGTCACTGCCGGTGTTTATCTCATGGTACGTTCTGGAGCTATCTACGCTGCCTCGCCAACGGCATCGTTAGCAGTCGCAATTATCGGCCTGATTACCCTGGTATTCGGAGCTGTCGTTGGTGCGGCTAAAGACGATATGAAGAAAGTTTTGGCGGCTTCGACAATGTCGCAGATCGGCTACATGATGCTCGCTGCAACAATGGGGCCGGTGGGCGCCGCGTTTGCTATCTTCCATCTCGTTACTCACGGTTTCTTCAAGGCGAACATGTTCTTGGGAGCCGGTGCAGTTATGCACGCTATGAACGATGAAGTTAACGTGCGCAGCTTCGGTGGCTTGGCCCGCCACATGAAGATCACATTCGTTACATTTATGGCTGGCTATTTGGCAATCATTGGATTCCCGTTCCTGTCTGGATACTTCTCCAAAGACAAGATCATCGAAGTCGCATTCACAGGTAGTGGTGTGCAGCCGTGGATTTTCGGAACAATCACAGTGTTGGTTGCTGGGCTAACCGCGTTCTACATGTCGCGCGTATTCTTCGCAATCTTCTTAGGCAACGAACGCTGGGACCACAACGAAAAGCATCCGCATGATCCATCACCGTTTATGTGGGTCCCAATGGCAATTCTTGCACTTGGTTCGTTGGGTTTAGGTGCGGTTCTAAACTACACCGGATTCCTGACCTGGCTTGAGCCAGCTATCGGGCACGGAGAGCATCCAGACCCAGTTTTGCCGGTCTGGCTCATCACGGTTGCAACGCTAGTCGTCGTTGCGATCGGCGTCGGAGTGGCTTGGAAGATGTATGTTGCTAGCGAAGTTCCGATGCTCGCTCCGCACAGCAACGCACTTGTGCGGGCTGCCCGTGTTGATCTTTACCAGGATGCCTTTAATGAGAACGTATTTATGAAACCAGGTATCGCCGTTGTTGAGGGTACATCAGTAGCTGACCAGGTGTTGATCGACGGCGGCGTTGAAGGACTAGCAAAGGCGACCCACTCTTCTGGCCATTTGGTTGGAAAACTACAAACAGGATATGTTCGAACCTATGCCAGCTGGATTACATTCGGAGTTGTGCTGGCTTTGGTTTTAGCAGTTCAAGCATCGATGTGAGACTAGGAGATTTATTCACATGAACATCATTGAAGCAACCGCTCCGTGGCTCACTGTCCTCGTTGCGATTCCGTTTGTTAGCGGATTAGTGCTGTGGCGTGTTCCGCAACTTCGGACTTTTGCTCGGCAATTCGCTCTAGCTATTTCTGTTTTAGTACTAGCAGGATTTGTTGCTGCTTTAGCAACGAGTTTTGATATGGCCAATGCTGGTACTACGCAACTCTACGAGTCCTATCCGTGGATCCCTCAAATCGGTGTTTCGCTAACATGGGGAATCAACGGCATGGGCGCAGTCATGATCGGCCTAGCAGTACTTCTGGTTCCGTTTGTTATCCTCGCAGAATGGGAAGACTTTGACGCTCGCGAAGACTCAGGTTATTTTGCCTGGGTACTAGTTCTAGAAGCGGTGATGATTGGTCTCTTTGCTGCTCGCGATGTATTCCTCTTCTATGTTCTATTCGAAGCCATGATCGTTCCGGTCTACTTCATGATCGGTCGTTATGGCGGAACCGGCCGTGTACGAGCAGCAATGAAATTCTTGCTGTTCTCTCTTGCTGGTGGACTTATTATGCTTGCCGGAATTATCGCCGTTTACGCCTATGGCCAAGGCGGATCCGAAGCGTTCATTCTCGACCACATCCAAGGTACGCTGCGGTTGAGCGATACTGCTCAGATGTGGGTGTTCCTATCATTCTTTATCGCGTTTGCGATCAAAGCGCCGATGTGGCCAGTGCATACGTGGCTACCTGATACAGCTGCTTCCGCTTCTACCGGAACGTCAACATTGCTGGTCGGAATCCTTGATAAGCTTGGCACCTTTGGCATGATTGCCATTTGCTTGCCACTTTTCCCGCGTGCTGTCACTGTTGCAGCACCGGTAGTGCTTACCTTGGCTATCATTTCGATTATCTGGGGTGCCCTCATGGCAATCTCATCAGATAACCTCTTGAGACTTGTCTCCTACACATCTATTTCCCACTTTGGCTTCATGGTCATGGGTATTTTCTCTGGATCGGCACTCGCATTAACAGGTTCGATTCTTTACATGGTGGCACACGGTATTGGTACAGCTGGTTTGTTCCTCATCGTTGGATTCTTAGAACGACGTGGACATTCCTACTTGATTTCTTCTTATGGAGGTTGGCAACGTGTAACACCAATCATCGCGGGAACATTCCTTATCGCCGGACTAGCGACCATTGCGCTACCTGGTCTATCCGGATTTATTCCGGAGTACCTAGTCTTGATGGGAACATATAGTGTTTGGCCGGTGGTCGCACTGTGTGCAGTAGTCGGTGTTGTTCTAGCCGCGATTTATATTTTGTTGCCATACCAACGAGCTTTCACTGGACCAAAGCCAGATATCGAAGTTCAAGACATGGGCGGACGGGAAAAGGTCGTTGCAGGTGGCTTGATTGTTGCGATGCTGGCTTTGGGCTTTTATCCAGCTCCGGTTTTGGAGATGGTATCCCCAGTTGCTGACAATGCCACGATTATTCCGGTCACTGCAACGGACAATACCCAGGTTTCTATTGAAGGGAGCGACAAGTGAATCTCACGATTAATTGGCTCGCATCGTTACCATTAATTATTGTTCTGGGTGCCGGCGTGCTAGGTACATTGCTGGAGGCATTTCTACCACGCTCAATTCGTCGTATCGTACAAGTAACGGTTTCGCTTTTGGCGCTTGCCGCTGCTTTTGTCACTATTATTTGGCGATGGACTGACTTGTCCCACCAACAAACTCCTGGTATGTTGCGTCCATTGTCGATTGCGCAAGAAGCTCCGTTCTCTGGCGTTGCCTTCGTTGAAGACGGTTTTTCAGTCATGGGCCAAGCAGTTATCGTGCTGTGTGCTCTGCTGTCCTTCATGCTGATTGCTGATCGTACCTCGTTGCGCGATGGTGCTTTCGTCGCTTCGGCGGCGACGCGCCCAGGTTCAGCCGCAGAGCGGGAATCAACTGAAGCACAGCGGGAACAAACTGAAATTTTCCCTCTTGCCCTCTTTGCTACCGGTGGCATGATGGCATTCGTTTCAGCATTCGATTTGCTAGCAATGTTCATTGCTCTTGAGCTACTGTCCTTGCCACTGTACGTTTTGAGTGCAACTGCTCGACGACGTCGCCTGCTGTCCCAAGAAGCTGCGTTAAAGTATTTCTTGCTTGGAGCTTTTTCGTCAGCAATTTTCTTGATGGGCGCGGCATTTATTTACGGGGCTACCGGTACGCTCAGTTTCTATGGCGTAGCCGTTTTGGCACAACAGCAGCAGGCCACAGTTTTGTTCCTCGCTGTCGGCGCAATTATGCTTGTCATCGGTTTGCTGTTCAAAGTTGGAGCAGTGCCGTTCCACTCCTGGACTCCAGATGTATATCAAGGAGCGCCAACTCCGATCACCGGATTTATGGCTGCTGGGACAAAAGCTGCTGCGTTTATCGCAATGGTACGTGTGTTCGCATGGATAGTCGCGATTGTCCCAGATTCGTTCCAGATATTTATGTGGGTTATCATCATTGCCACGATCGTTGTGGGAACAGTTATGGGCTTAGTACAAGATGATGTCAAGCGTCTGCTTGCATACTCGTCGATTGCCCATGCGGGATTCATCTTGATCGCTGTGAAGTCGGTATTAGCACATGTTAACGGTGTGCAGCTGGCGGCACTAGGCTCGATTGTTTTCTACCTATTGGCCTATGGTCTGGCAACAGTCGGCGCATTTGGCGTTGTCACGTTGGTACGTAGTAAAGATAGTGATGGCAATATTGGCGGCGAGGCTACCAAGCTTTCGCACTGGGCAGGTTTGGGCAAGACTAACCCGTTCCTTGCTACAGCAATGGTTGTGTTCTTGTTGTCTTTCGCTGGCATCCCACTAACAGCAGGATTCATCGGAAAATTCGAGGTGTTCAGTACCGGTATCGTGGCTGGCAACTCAGTGCTCGTTATTATTGCAATCATTGCTTCAGTGGTGACTGCGTTCTTCTATTTCCGTCTGATCCAGCTAATGTTCTTCACTGAGCCAGAAACCGAACAGATTGAGGTTGTTTCATCGGAAGGCCTAAGTATAGTTGCCATTAGCGTTGCACTGGCTGGTACTATCGTTCTTGGTATCTTCCCAAGTCCGATCCTCAACTTTATTACGGGTATTTTCCAGTGAGTCTTATATCGAAACTATTTGATCAACAATCGACGCCACTCGTCACCGAGCTTACTTCCCGGATGGAGGAAGTTGAATGCTTGCTCCGAGAGGCCGTCCAGGTTGATGATCTTGTTGTGGACGAAGCCACTTCTCATCTAGCTAAAGCAGGTGGGAAGCGGCTTCGGCCCGCATTGTGCTTATTGACTGCGCAGCTTGGTCCGCGTCCAGCAGATAAAGATGTTTTAGATTCGGCAGTGGTAGTTGAGCTGACACATTTGGCCACTCTTTATCACGACGATGTCATGGACGAAGCTCCACTGCGCCGCGGTGTGCCAACAGCCCAATATATTTATGGAAATTCATCTGCTATTCTTGCCGGCGATGTTCTGTTCGCTCGAGCATCTGGTATTGTGGCTAAATTAGGCCCTGAAGCAGTGCTTTTGCATGCCGAAACGTTTGAACGGCTGTGTATGGGTCAACTTCATGAAACTATTGGGCCACGTGACGGCGAAGACCCGATCGAGCATCATATTCAGGTTTTGGCAGATAAGACTGGATCGCTTATCGCGGCATCGGGTCGTTATGGAGTGCTTTATTCTGGTGGAGATCCGAAGCTTGCTGACGATATTGCTCAGTTTGGTGAAAAAGTTGGCGTCGCCTTCCAGATTGCCGATGATGTTATCGATCTCGTGTCAGACCCAGAGGTTACCGGAAAAACTCCAGGAACTGACCTCCTTGAAGGTGTGCCAACGATGCCAACGTTACTGCTTCGTCAACGGGCTCAACAAGGCACTATCGATGAAGCTGGGAAACGCATATTGTCATACCTTGACGAACGTGATCTTAGCCAAGACGATAATCTCGCAACGGTTGTAAGCATGCTACGTGAGCACTCCGTCGTCGAAGAAACTCGACAACTGGCCCACAAGTGGGTGGATGACGCGTTGAAGCATCTTGATACTGTCTCGCACCGAAAGGTCAAGAAAGGCTTGGAGATGTTCGCGCGAGCAATGGTAGATCGTCTCGCTTAGAACGAACCCCACACGATCTCACTATTCTCATTCCGGTAAAACAGAGTAAAATAGTGTGCAGTATATGCGCTAATCACAGCGCCCAGAACCAAGGAGTCGCACGTGCGTAATCTTCTCAATAAGCTTCTTCGAGCCGGTGAAGGCCGAATCCTTAAGAAGCTGAATGCTATTACCCAGCAAGTAAACTTGCTCGAGGATGTCTACAAAGACATGACTGACGATGAACTCAAAGCCGTCACCGGTGAGCTTCGGGAACGGTTAGCGCAAGGTGAGACTCTTGATGAGCTGATGCCGGATGCATTCGCAGCAGTACGTGAGGCTTCGGTGCGTACCCTCGGTCAGCGTCACTATGATGTGCAGATTATGGGTGGCGCGGCTCTCCACTTGGGAAACATTGCCGAAATGAAAACCGGTGAAGGTAAAACCTTGGTGGCGACGCTGGCTTCGTACTTGAATGCTTTGTCGGGAGATGGCGTCCACGTCGTGACCGTCAATGACTATTTGGCGTCTTATCAGTCGGAACTCATGGGACGTGTCTTCCGGTTCCTAGGGATGACGACCGGCTGTATTCTGGAAGGTCAGACTCCGCAGCAGCGTCGTGAGCAGTATGCCGCTGATATTACCTATGGAACGAACAACCAGTTTGGTTTCGATTATTTGCGCGACAACATGGCGATGGATGAAAGCGAAATGGTTCAGCGTGGCCATAACTTTGCTATCGTCGACGAAGTTGATTCGATTCTTATTGATGAGGCACGTACTCCGTTGATTATTTCGGGTCAGGCCGACGGCGATGCCAACCGCTGGTATGTTGCGTTTGCTGACGCAGTGGGCAAGATGCGTCGGGATACTGATTACGAGGTTGATGAGAAGAAGCGCAACGCGGGTATTCTTGAACCAGGTATTGACAAGGTAGAGGATCTGCTCGGTATTGATAACCTCTACGAGTCTGTTAATACCCCGCTTATTGGCTACTTAAACAATGCTATTAAGGCCAAGGAACTGTTCCATCGCGACAAAGATTATATTGTGCGTGATGGTGAGGTGCTTATCGTTGATGAGCATACTGGCCGTGTTTTGCCTGGACGTCGATACAACGACGGTATGCACCAGGCGATTGAAGCTAAAGAAGGTGTGGAGATCAAGGCCGAAAATCAGACTTTGGCTTCCATTACTTTGCAGAACTACTTCCGCATGTACAACAAGCTTTCGGGCATGACGGGTACGGCAGAGACCGAAGCTGAGGAGTTTGCTTCAACGTACGATATTGGTGTGGTGCCTATCCCAACCAATAAGCCAGTTGCACGGGTGGATCATCGCGATATCGTTTATGCGACCTCGGAACTGAAATTCGCAGCGATTGTTGAGGATATTAAGGAACGTTATGCCAAGGGGCAGCCGGTCTTGGTTGGTACTGCCTCGGTTGAGCATTCGGAACTGTTATCTAGTCTGCTGAAGAAAGCTCATATTCCGCACGAAGTACTGAATGCTAAACAGCATGAGCGAGAAGCTTCGGTTGTGGCGATGGCAGGACGCAAGCACGCGATCACTGTGGCAACGAACATGGCTGGTCGTGGTACCGACATCATGCTCGGTGGTAACGCTGAGCATATTGCGTTGGAAATGATGGGCAAGCTCGGTCTTGACCCGGAAGAAAATACAGAAGAGTACGAAGAGCGCTGGCCAGAAATACTTCAGGCGGCAAAGGACCAAGTTGCTGCAGAACATGATGAAGTAACCGAGCTTGGTGGTTTGTATGTTCTTGGTTCAGAACGCCACGAATCACGCCGTATTGATAACCAGTTGCGTGGTCGTGCAGGACGTCAGGGCGATCCGGGTGAATCTCGATTCTATCTTTCTCTTGACGATGATCTGTTGCGTCTTTTCGGCTCCACAATTGTTAATACGCTACGTAACTCGGCTCAAGACGAACCGCTTGATTTTAAGATGATGGCGAACGCTATTCAAAAAGCCCAGGCACAACTTGATGGCCGTAATGCGGAACAGCGTAAGAATGTGCTCAAGTACGACGACGTTATGAATGATCAGCGAACTGTTGTTTATACTGAGCGCCGGCGTATTTTGGCTGGAGACGATGTAGAAAACCAGATCCAGTCGTTCATGGACTTTGTTATTAACGATATCGTTTCAGCTAATACTGAGGGCTCTCCCGATGATTGGGATTTGGACATGTTGTGGGCGGATATGCGTCGCTACTACAAGCCAAGCTTTACTCCTGCTGAATTCATCGAAGAGCATGGTGACCAGAAGCTGTTAACTGCCGATGTGGTTCGAGAAGAGTTCGAACAAGATATTCATGCATTGTATGAAGAACGTGAAGAAGAACTCGGAGATGAGCAGATGAGACTCATCGAACGTCAGGTCTTGTTGCAGACCTTGGATCGCAACTGGCGTGAGCACTTGTACGAGATGGATTATCTGAAGGAAGGCATTGGCTTGCGGGCCATGGCTCAACGTAATCCGCTTGTTGAATACAAGCAAGAAGGTTACCAGATGTTCCAGTCCATGAATGACCAGATCCGCGGTGAAACAGTAACATTCCTGATGGGATTTGAGTTGCCTTCGGAACGTCTTGCACGTGAAGCAGCTGAGGCTGCTGAAGTGATGGCTGGTCAAGAATCACTGATGAATGCTCAAGCCGTGTCGCGTGCTGCCGCAGCGGCAGCTGCTTCCAAATCAGAAGCGACGAAAGCGGCTACCGAGAAGATTCTTGGTTTGAAGCGTCCAACAACAGCTACAAAGATGACATACACATCCTCGGCGAAGGATGGATCTGGCCAAGCTCGGGCGACTAATGCTCAAGGTCGTGAAGTGCATGGACAAACAACAGCAGGCTCTGGTGAGCCACATATGAATCGTGCACAGCGCCGGGCAGCTAAGAAAAAGAAGTAAGCCGCATTAAGCCTAGGTGGTGGGGCATACAGAGTCGTCTGTATGCCCCACCACTGTTATGTTGACAGTGAGTATCAGGCGATTTCTAAAGCGGTAACAATCCAGTGATCTCGATGTATTTCTAGGCGTAATGCCACTGCTCTTATTCGAAAACCGTCGTGGACAACAACTGAGACTTCGGCGATGCGTCGCCGTGGATGATTTACATGTACGCGGCGTATGACCGGGCGCGATGTTTGCGGTGCCGGTCCGTGTAGTCGTTGATTTAGTCCTGCTCTGCAAACCAGTGCACGATATACCCCGGAAGCAAGCCACGATTGGAGCTGACGGACAGGACGATGACCGTGTAATACTTCAATTGCCTGACCTACTATTCGTGCGGAGAAGGTTGTGGCAGGAACGATGTCCGCAGGCAGTGGGCGGTCGAGAGCAAAGCGATCGTCGTCGTCATAATCGATAGGTTGCTGGGTTTGTACGAAAATGGACAGCCGATCGTACGGTTCTTCTGGAGAAGAGATCGGCAGCTGATGGGAGAGGTGCTGATCGTCTGAAAGTATAGGTGACAGTGCTGGACGTGTAGTGGTATTCACTGTCGTGAAGCGTGGGGACTCGTAGCTTACCGCTGAAGTGTGTAGGACGCTGGACATGAGGTTTACTTTCGGAACGTGGGAAGCTGGAAATGCTGGCCAGGGTGAATTATGTTGGGATCCGCAATAAGGTCTTTATTCTCTTCCCATAAATTGGTTGCAATCTGAGTAATTGAAACATTTGGGTACTGTGGAGAGATCTCTTTCGCAATTGACCAAAGGCTATCGCCGGGCTGCACTGTTATGCCGGGCTGTCCTGTTACGTGGGGCTGTGCTGTTACGTTTGTATCGAGCACTGCTGGTTTGAGGTGAACCCGGCGAAGTGATACTGGGGTATGGTGTACAGCTTGAACGCCGTATTCATATGTTTCTATGTTTGGCGAATGATCGCTTACCGAGCTTGCATATGCTGGTGCTGGATACATGAGTACGGCCGCGAGCGCTAAGCGGCGAGCTCTAGGTGAACCATACCGTGAAACGAATTGTAACATGTGGCGGTATTGCCCATTTTCACCCACATCTAGCAATAAATACGATAAACTATTCCATAGGAATATAAGCGTCAAACAACATAACCCGAACAATTCTAATGTTGTATTGGTGGACGGGTTAGGTTGGCTGGACCAAAGTCGGAAGGCTGCATAGCCGGATAAATATCCTGCGCCTCCGAGAATAAAACCCTTAACCATCATCTAATCCTCTATTTAATGATGTTTGATTACGTTTAATATTCTTTAGCTGAATTTAAGGAGACGGAATAGGGTATACCCGGCTAGGTTTCTGTGGATAAAAATAAAAGCTAGAAGCCGTAAGTATTTAGACTGTAATTTATGACATGGCAGACGGAAATCGAAAGAATCGGAGCTCGGATTCGATCTGAGCATCGAGAGGCCTTATTCGAAGAAGCAGATGATTTTTCTCAGGCTGAACATGCCAGCGTATATTTGAGCCAAAGAATACGTGGCTCACTTGGGAAGTATGTGAATTTTTATGTTGGCGATCGCGAGTTATCGGGGATGTTGATCGACTCTGGAGCGGACTGGTTTACCTATCGGTCTCAACTGGGAGTAGAGATAGTATCGCTTAATCATGTGTGGCAGCTCAGCGGACTCAGTCTCGCAGTATCCGACGATTCACGGTATGTCCCGACGCTAAACTCAATATTGCGGCGGTTAATAGGTTCGCACATCGTGGTCAATCGTTGTAGAAAGTCTCTGTCTGGCGAATTGTTGGCAGTTGGGTGCGACTATATCGTTATTTTGCCGTCCGCGTCTGTGCAGGCGGCAGGCTATGAGATGTCTACGGTGAATGGAGAGTCTGCAACAGAAATTTATATGCCGATTAAGCACATTTCCACCGTCAGTAGCAGACGGGGAATCGGTTAATAAAAAATGGTGTTAGTTAGTCATCAAACTCGTTGGCATTGATCTTGATTCTAGCTTTCTCATAACCGGCTTGAATATAGTCTTCGACAGCTTGTTCGGAAATACGCCATTGGCCTCGTCCGCCAACCTGAATAGCTGCGAGTTCACCGTTTTTAATAAGTGTTCGCACTTGCCCTGCTGAGACGCTCAGGTTCTCGGCAACGTCTGCGATTGTAAGAAATTTTTGCATATACATATTTTCCCACGACTTCGCTCTTGTCGCAGAACTTTATCCCCAGGTTTGGGACCTGTGGATAACTTTAATGCCGATTTGATACTTTTTGAGAAGATATGTGCATGGTTTCGCTACAAAAATTTTCGCAACGTGTAAGAGATCCACGTTTGCTTTTAGGTATGGTATTAATTCTAGGCGGTGGCGTAGCAGGAGCTGCTTTGGCTGGCACATCTACGACAGTTCTAGTGCCGCAGGCTATTGAGAATATTGCTGTGGGAAGTGATCTTCATACAGATAGTTTTAGGCTCGTGGAAGTCCCGCAGAATATTGCTGAGAGTTATGTGCATGGGATGTCCATCCCACTAGAGAGCCGTGCACAACGATCGATTGCTACGGGTGAATTGCTTTCTACTAAAACATTAAGTAGGAAGAAAAGTGGGGCAGTATTGGCGTTGCCACTTGTGCTCCCGATCCCATCGAATATGAAAGCTGGAGATCAGGTGACGATATGGAGCGTTCCGCGAAGTAAGGAAGGCAATAGCGAGGTTGTGGCTCAGCAGGCCACCTTTGTGAAAGCTAGAGAGAACCGAGCACTGACGGACGGGAAAGTTACGGTAGAAGTTCGAGTGTCACGTGGTGGAGTAGCAAATATTATTGATTCTTTAAGTCATGGGGACAGTTTTGTCATTGTTGATTCGAGTGATGAACAATGAGCGTTCTACTTTGTTTGCCATCTGAGCTTGACTCTGCAGTTTTGGCCCAATTAGCAGAGACAAGCCAAACTCATTTGATTGCACGACGATGTGCCGATCTAGTAGAAGTATTAGCAGGTGCTCGCGCGCGAGTTGCTCAGATGGCCATTGTTTCTGAAGACCTCGACGGTTTAGATATGACGGCAATAGCTGAGCTTCGTCAGTATGTTGCAGTGGCGCTTGTCGCTGGTAGTCGTTCGTCGTGCGATAGCGATGCGAGACGATATTTGAGCAATGTCGATGTTCTTTCCCCGCTACCACATGAGATCGCCAACCGCATTAGAGAAACCAAAGGTCTAGGAAAGCCCTCAGTTGTCTCCGATGATGTATTTGTAAGCAGTAGACAGTCTTCGCATGGAGTACTAACAGTGTTCTGGGGACCAGCAGGGTCCCATGGGCGGTCTGCACTTGTCCGTGATTGTAGTGTGCTTCTATCTGAACGTCATCGCGTTTTGGCATGTGACGGTGATAACTTTTCGCCATCGTTGGCTCAGTTGTTCGACGTCGAAGAAAGCTCGGGACTTATTGGCGTGGCGAGAATGATCGATCAAGGCCGCAAAGTGGATATTGATGGGATGCTTTCAGCTTTGTCGCCAATGTTTGGAAACGTTAGTTTGTTAGCAGGCATGAATACGGGTCAGAGGTGGCGTGAGATATCGCGGTTTGTGGCAGACCGGCTGTGGTCAGTTCTGTGCGCAGAATTCGAATGTGTTGTAGTAGATAGTGCCGGGGGACTAGATGATAGAGCAGAACGTCTTGACCGGTGGAGTTTAACTCGATCTGTCGTCGATCAGGCAGATATTCGCCTGCATGTTGCTACTGCTACACCAATCGGTTTGCGCAGGCTAATTGAACATTGGGATGCGTTGTCGGAGGCACATGTTGAGCATGAAGCTGTTGTCCTGACCTCGCTGAGGTCAACTGCTTTAGGTCCACGTCCGTTATTTCAGGCGCAAAACGTTCTACGGGAAGTAGGAATAGGAGATATTCCTATTTTCGGTATACGTGATGATAGGAATAGGCTGGACAAGGTGCTGATTCAAGGTAGCTCAATGCCTGTTTCTTTCCCGAAAAGTGGGTATTCTCGTGATGTTGCCCGGGTTTGTTCCTGGATTGAGGCTAGAATGCAGGTATGCGCATCTACATTCCAATGATTTTCAGCGAGCTACTAGCTGACCATGTTTCCCCACGTCGTGTCCATGCAGTGACGTCGGCGTTACGAGCGTCGGTGCCACATGAGGATAACGAATCATACGAATATATAGCAACGCTAGCTGCAGCAGACGATTCGTTGCGGCTGCTGAATAACTACCCGGATGAACGCCGCCGACGAATAGTTGCCGTAGCCGAGGTTCCAGATGGCAGTCTTCTTCCTGCATCTAAGCCAGATCTACCAACTGAAATCGATTTAGACGTGCAGGTATTTTGGAAGAACGTGGAATCGTTCCATATTGATGCGCCTGGCTCAGAGGAACTTGTTCAGCGTGCTATCGAGGGCGATGAAGATGCATTCCTAGCGACAGGCGACATCGAATTACTATGGTTCGATATTAGCGAACGCAACCGTCTAGGCCGTGATGGCTTAGACTAGCTAATAATGCTTAGTGTAGATCCCTGACCTTTCGTTGGCTTGATACGAACCTGATTGGGGATTCGGGACTTAAGCTCTTCGACGTGCGAAATAATGCCGACCTTACGGCCGTCCCGAGCTAGTTCTGTTAAGGTGCTCATTACTTCATCAAGTACTTCGCCGGATAAAGTTCCAAATCCTTCGTCAATCATGAGGGTATCTATTCGGATCCCGCCATTTTCTTGTTGGACTACATCAGTTAGGCCTAAGGCAAGTGAAAGCGCAGTATAGAATGTCTCTCCACCGGATAGGCTACGTGTTGACCGGATATCGCTTTCTCCTTCGCCGTGCGCATCGTAATCAATAACAGATATACCAAGGCCTGTTTTGCGTTCTTTTTCAGCTCCTTCAGATCGCACTAGTTGATAACGACCGCGCGAGAAACGAGCAAGATATTCGTTAGCATGATCGATCACCATATCGAAGCGACGCATTAAGACCCATACGTGTAGGCTGACGTTGGTATGTGAAGCTTTACCTGCTTGAGCGAGCTGGTCCAATCGAGCTATTGGACCGGAATTATTCACTTCAGTTGCCCAGTGCTGGTATGCCTTTGTTACTGCGATTTGAGCACGCTGTGCAGTGTTAACTGCATCGTTAGCCAGTGCTGAGGCTTGAGTGGCTTCGTGATGGTTCTCTTGTGCTAGCCTAAAACGTTCTTCGGCCGACTCTATATCAATTTTCTCATCCCCAGTTAGACTAGCAATCTCTGGAGCGTTGAGCTGGGTGGTGACATAAGCCCATGCTGAATCGAAGGAACTGACGCGATCTGTTAGCAAATCTAGTTGATCTGGTTCGATAAACGCTTCTTGCGCTTCGTTTTGACAGAGTTCAGCTTCTAGGAGTGCTTCTTCTAGGAGTTCTTTAGACTGCCGGAATTTCGATAACAATAAAGCATAATCATGCAGCTCCTGATGAGCATCTGATAGGTGTGTTATGTGTGTCTTAGCATCGGTAATGAGTTCGCTGATGCTATCGGCTTCGCCTTGTGCGCGAGATATTTCTTCGCGATCATGGTGTTGGCTTTCTTGTTCCTTTGCCAATGATTCATTGAGCGTGACTAGTGTAGATTTCAGTTCTGTGAGCTCGGTAAAACTCTCTTCGCGTTCACTTCGTAGCTGAGTGATTCTTTCTGTCAGCTCCTTGGCGCGCTGTTGAGCTAGCATAGCAACATTTCGCTGCTTGTCTAAATCAGCCAGCTGACCGGAGATTTGCTCACCGTCTATATCGCCAATCTGCGTTTGTAGTGTTTCGCATCGTGCTTGTAGAGCAGCGAGCTTGGTTTTGGACTCGTCTACGTTATTGCGTGCAATGTCTAACTCGTGTTGTGCTGATTTCACATCAGACTTATCGACATGAATTGCAGTGGCTTGCGCCGGGTGTGGATGCTCTAACGATCCGCACACTGGGCAGGGAAGACCCTCTGCTAAATCCAAGGATAATATTGCTGCCTGAGAAGCAATCCAGCGGTTATTGACATCTTGGAAGTGTTGGTTGGTGACAGAAAATGATGTGAGAAGATCAGAGTGCTTTTCCGTTGCTTGAGATACTCCATCTTGTGTTTGCGTCAATGCTTCTAGAGCTTGAGATATGCCATTAAGCTTATCGATATCTTGAATAATCTTCGGTAACGTGAGTGCACTAGATTGAGCCTGTTCAAGTTCGGTTTCAGCTTGAGCTATCTGGTCCGGAAGCTCGCTGTATTTGGAACTAATTTTGTCTATAGCGTTAGTGAGCTTGTCACGCTTTGCTAAGGACTGTTTGATGTTTTCTTCCCGAGCGCGGACATTGTTACTAAGTGCATCTGCCTGTTGCAAATGCACAACTCGTTCGCGATACTCCTCGAGTTGGGATTCAATGTTTTGCGTTGTTTCCTCAAAGGACAGCAATGCTAAATCGGTGGTATCTGATGTTCCATAAATAACTAAAGATGAGTCGATTTTGGACAGCGCAGAACTGACGCTTTCTTGTTGCTGATGAACATCGTCTTTAAGATGATGGAGTACCTTCAGACGCTCCATTGGCACCACTGCGCGATGATGTTGAGCAATACGTTTTTTGTCTTCCTCAATCTCGAAACGCTGTTTGTCGAGTTTATCTTTCTGCACTATATAATCGGCGCGTTTCTGGAGATTTTCGGAACGTCTTTTTTCATCAGCAAGAGCTGTTGTTGCATCTTCGAGTTCTTTCACCCGATGAGTGAGATTTTCTTGTGTGGCAACTTGAGTGACACGTAGTTCTTGATCTCGTTGGTCTAGAAACTCTAGCAATCGAGCATCATCAGGTTCAGTGAGGCTATCAACTAAGTCTTGTATGACGTGTTCCCACTGTGAAACGGCAGAATTGCCAGACCATGTTGCCACCGCTTGTGAAATAGCAAGTCTCGCTTTGTCGATCCGCTGTGTTGAGTCCAGCGCTTGCTGATGTAAAGCTTGGGAAAAATCTCGATACGGGCGGGTGTTAAAAAGTGTTTCCAGAAGATGAGACCGGTCTTCGGACTTCAGACGCAGAAAATCTGCGAACTGGCCCTGTGGCAGAACAACAGTTTGAACAAACTGTTCCCGGGTTAATCCTAAGATAGTGGTCAGCTCAGTTCCGACCTCGCGAGCTCCGGTAGCGAGAACTTCACCGTTACTCCATTGGCCTTCTTCTATAGCTGTTTCGGAGAGCCGAATTAAATTTGCTTTTTCTGAGACTTGAGTTGTGCCCCCACCACGCTTTGGTTTATCCCAACGGGGCATCCGTTCGATTCGATAGGTTCCGGAACTGACCGTAAAAACGAGCTCTACGCGCGATGGTTTTGTTTCCTCAGCGTGCGTAGAACGGATTCGGTTATAGTCTGAATTCGCCCCTGCCGGGTTGCCGTAAAGTGCAAAAACTATGGCATCTATGAGGGACGATTTCCCTGATCCGGTTGGGCCTTCGAGCAGGAATAATCCGCCAGCGGTAAGAGCGTCAAGATCGATTTCATGGTGTCCGCCAAAAGGGCCAACGCCGTCAATAACTAAGCGACGAAACAACATATCAGTTTTCTCCCTTGGTTAGATTTTCCCACTGCGAAATAATTAAGTCCCGTTCGTTAGCATGTAGTTCACGGCCACCAGCGCTGGTGAAAAATTCGGTTAACACATCAATCGGCCGAGTGCGAGAGAGCGATATTTCTTGTGTCTGTATGTGGTGTAGCGGAATATCGTGATGAGCTTCAAGTAGATGCGGGAAACGTTGGCGAAGCCGGGCAACCATTCGAGGTGGACGATCAATATCGGTGACGTAAACTCGAACAAAATGATTACGGTAGCCGGTAAATTGTTCTGATAAAAGTTCTTCAAATTTACCGCGAATAGTTGCCAACGGGCGATAGATAGGTGCTGGTACAAGCTCAATTTCCGGAGTATCGCCTGGCTTATCAATCGTGACAATCACAGCGGATTTATGGTGGTGCTCCTCCGAAAAAGAGAAGGCGATAGGGGAACCCGCATAACGCATTAACGGTTTTTCGCTCACTTGTTGTGGTCCGTGCAAATGCCCAAGTGCAACGTAATCGATCATTGATTTTCCATCAACGCTGACATCGAAAACTGCGCTGGGAACACTATCAACACCACCGATATGCAAATCGCGTTCGGAATCTGATGGTTCACCACCTACAACGAACTCATGAGCCATCACAACGCGCGGAACATCAACATCTGGATGAGCCACAATATCCTCACGGACTAGCCCCATAGCTGCGCTAACAACCGCTTCATGACTGCGCGCCAATGGTTTTTCAGAATCAGCCGCTAACCGTACACGATCAACATCCGGTTCTAAATAGGGCAATGCATACACTTGCCCTACGAGCCCGCCATCGCGACAAATATCAATTGGCTTACCTGATAGCCGTGGATCTGATGCAATAACAACTTCGTCTTTCAACAATCCTGCAGTGAATCCGAGCCGAGTGGGCGCATCGTGATTGCCAGGGGTAAGAATGACCGTCGTGTATTGAGAAAGCCGCTGTAAGGTTTCCGATAATACCTGGACCATAGAAACAGGCGGAATTCCACGGTCAAATACATCGCCGGCAATAAGCACTGCGTCTAGGCTGCGTGTGCGTGCCAATTCCACGACGTGATCACACCACAAAATAAATGCATCGTATAAATCCGCGCCATGTAGAGTACGGCCTAAATGCCAGTCAGATGTATGTAAAAACTTCATGTCTACAGTCTAGCGAGCACCTCCCACATAGTTTCTGGTGCGCCCTAAAATTTGGGGTCCGAACAGCGCCGAGCATACCCGTCGGTTAGCAAACTGGTAAAATGAAAACTTGTCAGGCTTTGGCATCGCCGTCGTTCCTCAAGGAGATTTACGTGAAACCTGAACCTACTGGAGAAATCCAAAACGTCGCTCCACACGAACTGTTCTTTTCCACTACGGACTCAAAAGGCGTTATCAAACTTTCGAACGACGTCTTTGCCCGGCTATCACGTTACGACGTCGATCAGTTGCATGGCGCACCGCATAACATCGTTCGCCACCCAGATATGCCTGCCTCTGTTTTTAAACTAGTATGGGACAATCTCGAAACAGGCAAGCCATTCGCGGCGTATATGCTCAACTTAGCTGGTGATGGATCCGAATACGATGTGTTTGCAACTATCACTCCGTTGCCTGGTGGTGGATACTTATCCGTGCGTGCCCGGCCCATGCGCGAGGACGTTTTCGCGCAGATTCGTGGCGTCTATGCTCGCGTACTTGACCACGAAAAGTCCCTGATCGACGGCGGACTCAACCGTCGGCAAGCCGCCGAAGCCGCCGTACCATTTCTAGCACAGGCACTCAGTGAAATCGGAATCGAATCATATGAAGATTTCCAAACCCGTTCGTTACCAGAAGAAGTCGCCATCAGAGAAGCTGCCGGTGCGAAATTCCCGCAACGTGACGGGGACTCCCAACTTCATGACATGCTCCTCGCCGTCCACAACGAGCACGACACGTTGGATACGTGGATGCGTCACCAAGACGAACTTGTGCGGATGAGTGAGCGGCTGACCGCCGTCGTTGAACATGTACGTAACGACATGGAGAAAATGTCTGCAGTGTCGCATGAGTTCACACAACTCGGCGAAGGTAATCCAGCACTAGCCACAACCCTTGAACCATTGTTGGTGTGGAACCGGATGCAAGGTGTTACCCGGACATACCTCAACTCATTAATCTCTAAGATCACTGCACTGAATTCGCATATTGCGCAGACCCGATTCCATATAGCACTATCGCGTTTGCACTCCGATATGTGTGGCATTTTCATTGCGGAACTGATCGACACTGGATACGACGCTAAGATCGGCGTCCCAGGCTTAGCCCCCGGATTTGTGACGCGCGAAGTGTTCGATGTTGCCAAGAATGAAACACCAGAAGAACGCGAGATACGTGAGCGGCTAGAATCCTTAGAAATGCTCAGTTCCGTCTTGATGGCTGACGTCGAGACAATTCAGAAGGACGCCCAAACCTACCAAGAATTTGCTGCAGACATCGCCAAATACATGGACCGCGTACTCCATGCGATTTCGATTCCGCGTCAGCTACTCGAACTTTGGCAAATGTCGGCTAGTGAAGTAACAATGCCAGAGATCATGGAGTCGGCTGACGCTACAGTCTCGCAAGCAATTGATCATGCTCACGTCTCTCACGAACGCCTGACTACTTTCCAAGGTGACCTCATCGAGGCTAACGGTACTGAGAACTTTGATGCACTGTCTCGCATCGTGTTAGAAATCCACGCAAAAGTGCTGATCATGCAGGGGTGACGTACAAAATCACGAGATCCGACACGGTAGTGCGCTATACAGCTCTATCGTGCTGATATTCGAGATTTTATCCGGCATCAACAGACGTTGGAGCATCCTGCTTACGGACGAATGTGAGCATATGGCTTTCTTCGTCATACCGATAGACTGCCTCTTGCACAATTCCGTCAATCGAATCGTCACCGTCTAAACCCTGCCCGATAATGGCATAAATCGCGTCATCGATGTAGAAAATCTCAGGCGTTGAATAGCCCGGTAATACAGTGTCCAGTGCAACGTTCTGGTATGTGATTCCACGATCGGAAGTGACGTAAATAGTAGGCTCTTCTCCCGCATATCCAATGAAACCGTTATCAGCTGATAGCCATGTCGCTAGGGAAAGATGAGGCGGGAAATCGCGGAAAAGGGGCTGTGATGCCCAGCGAGAAAATTTGGTTTTTGCATCGCTTCGCCAAGAGACATAATAATCCGATCCGCCGGTGCGCTCTTGGGCGAACGTGGCAATCACGTTGCCTTCGGTATAGGAAAGGAAACAGGGAGCAGAATAACCAGAACCGATATCTGTTGTTGCCCACGTAGCTCCCGAATCAGTAGAAAAGATCAAGGACACCTTATCCTCATTGAAACCAATAAAACCGGTAAAGTCCGGGGAGATAACGTACGAACCGCGCGTTAAACTCGTGCTGTGAGAACCGTTGGTAGTGCGGGTAACGGCATCATATGCGCCTGGAACCTCTATCCATGTTTTACCGAAATCGTAGCTGACGCTCAGCGTGTGGTCTGCTATGCGGTAGGTGTTGGCAACAGTGGTGTCTGGGAGCTTTTCGGCTGGAATGGGATCGGCGAGAAGCTCCGGGTTCGTCATAATATCGTATCGGGCTGGCAACATCATATCCGTAATAACATGAACGTTTTTATCGCGATTGAGATAGATTACCCAATCGCCGTGGAGTGCTCCATCGTTATCTTTGCGAAGTAAATAATCGGTATTTTTAGAGAACTGTTCGACCGCAGAAAAACGGGGACGAAGCGTAACGTCAAGGTGGAAAACCTGAGAGCCGTCAGGATTAATTGGAGGCGACAGCTCCTTAATTGAGTTCACTGATCCGTTACTTAGCTGAAAAGACGGGGCAACGAAGAACGACGAATGCTCAGTCGTCCATCGGTGGAACCATGCAGCCATGTGTTGAGTAGTCACACGTTGCGGACTGGAAGATGTTTCGGTTTTGTCTTCAGCGACATGAAACACGGATTGCCCAACGATAGGGGATTCCTGATAGCGTGCCCAAGAGATGCCAAAAGACGCAACAATAACTCCTATTAAAACCGCCCCGATGGCATACAACCGACGACGCGTAAGCATAGTCTCACCACTCTTTCTTCCCACGCGAAGCTAGGAGCCGCCTGAAGGATTCCACTCGAGTTGCCAGCATCGAACCGGGCTCAACGAATTCTGGATCATCCAGTGCACACTCGATCACGCCGTCTTCGTGGGTACATCCACGCGGACAGTTGGCGGCAATCTCTTCTAAATCAGGGAATCCGCGCAGCAAACCGTCAGGGGTAACGTGTGCTAACCCAAATGTGCGCACTCCGGGGGTATCAATAACAGTTCCATTGCCAAGGTAATCGAATGCCATCGCCGACGTCGAGGTGTGCCGGCCGCGGCCAGTCACCTCGTTAACGTGTCCAGTTTCTCGGGTGGCTTGCGGAATCAGCGCGTTGATTAACGTTGACTTGCCCACCCCGGAATGGCCAACCAATACCGAGACACGACCAGCTAGCTCCTCGCGCAGGCGAGCTAAACCGTCGTCGGACTCAGCGTCGTCGACCACGCTGGTAACCACAATATCTAAACCCATCGGTTCGTAGATTGCACGTAACTCGTCTGCCGGCGCCAAATCAGATTTGGTCAGCACTAAAATAACGTCCATGCCAGCGTCATAGGCGGCAACCACACACCGGTCAATCATGCCCGTGCGTGGTTCTGGTTGAGCTAACGCAGCTACGATGACCAACTGATTCGCGTTGGCAACGATAATACGTTCGTTTCCAGCGGCTTCACCTTCTTCACCCACACGGCGTAGCACGGTTTGGCGTTCATCAACTTCGGCAATGCGTGCCAGCGTATCTTTTCGGCCGGACAAATCACCAACCATCGCACATATATCGCCGACGACGATTCCGCGCCGGCCTAGTTCACGCGCTTTTACCGCCACAACGTTCGTGCCGTCTTCCAGCATTCGTACATGGTAGCGTCCCCGATCAACGCGGTAGACGCGTCCGCGTGGCGCTGCCGAATAGTCTGGACGAATTTTAGTGCGTGGGCGTGAAGGCTTACCCGGACGTACTTTTACCCGGTAATCATCAGTACCAATATCGCGTCTACTCACCTATGCTCATCCATTCGTGACCATTGTTTCCCACATGCTGACAAATTGCGGGAATGTTTTTGCCGTTGTTTCCATATTAGCAACTCGAATGCCGGGAACACGTAATCCAAGAATTGCGCCGAATGTTGCCATCCGGTGATCGGCGTATGAATCGAGGTCTGTGCCGTGGAGCGCTCGCGGATGCCCGTTAATGATCAGGTCATCTGTGGTGGCGGTTGCGGAAATACCGAGTTTACTCAACTCTTTGGTAATGGCCTGTAGCCGGTCTGTTTCATGTCCGCGCAGGTGTCCGATATTGGATAAGCGGCTTTGCCCATCTGCGAATGCACATATTGCAGCAATAGTTGGGACGAGTTCGCCGACGTCGTGCATATCAACCGAAAGCGGCCTGATAATGGCCGGTCCGTGACATGTGAGGTTACCGGGGGATTTCTCAGCGAATGTTGCGCCGGCGCGGTGAAGTAACGCGAGGTAGGCCGTGCCTGGTTGTTGTGAGTAAGCTGGCCAGTTTTCTATTGTGACAGTCCCGCCTGCGACCATCGCGGCTGCGAGGAATGGGCCGGCATTTGAAAGATCAGGTTCGATTGTAACGTCGTGGGGGAGGATGATCCGAGAAGAATCCGGTGGTTGAATTGCCCACGATCCGTCACTGACGACGACGTCGATCCCGCAGCTTTGCAGCACGCGAACCGTCATCTCCACATGGGGAGCTGACGGCAGTTCGTGATGTGCAAGATGGATGGTGAGTCCATTTTTCATGAGTGGGGCAGCCAACAACAAGGCTGAAATATATTGTGAAGATGCCCGTGCATCAACTGTAACTGTACCGCCGGGAAGCTGGCCTTTCCCGTGAATAGTTAGCGGGAAGCCGGCCGGATTGGCTGACTGCGAAGCGATGGAAACGCCAAGCTCGCCTAGTGCTGTAACAAGTCCGCCGATGGGACGATGGCGCGCATTATCGGAACAATCAACCGTCACCGTGCCGTGTGCCATTGCGGTCAATGGCAAAATAAAACGCATGACGGTGCCAGACTGACCGGCGTTAATTTGTACCCCGCCACGAATGATGAGCTCTCCAGCACTGTTACGCGGAAATGGTTTTATGACGCAAGCGTCGAGATTCCAATGCACGCGAGCACCAAGCTGTGCCAGTGCGCGGCCCATTGCCCGGGTGTCGGCTGAGTCGAGAGCACCGATAAGGCGAGTTGTCTGGGTACTTATTGCCGCTAGTAGCATCCAGCGTGCAGTTAGTGATTTAGAACCGGGTAGTCGAACCGTGCTAGACATATGCGCAGACGGTGGCAAAGCCGGAGCCTGCCACCAGGCTACGTCACGACATTCAGATATTTTATTCATGAGCGAATACTCATGAAGCCTCGCGACCTAGCGTCCTGCCGATAATTGATCGAAACGCTGGGAAGCGTTTTCAACGGCACGCTCACTTAGCCGAGCCGCACGCCAGCCCACCGATGGTTTACCAGAACGGTCCATAGAAGCGATGAGGGCACCACCGATGAGTCCAGCTGCAGCTAACAATCCGGAAACATCCTTCTTGCGCTCTGTGTAAGATTTATTCTCCCACACCGGGTTATTTGCCAGTGCAAGTGGGATTTGGGTTAATCCCAAAATGAGAGCGGTAGAACGTGGAGCACGGGAACGAGCAAGCTGGGCACCGGCAACGGTGACCACAGCACCGCACGAACGAGTCAGAAGGTCAAGAGTGTCATCAGTTGGTTCGCTGATACCGAGTTTACGATCAATTCCGCACTTTTGAGCTAATCCCCAAAGCTTGCGCGCTGGCGCACGATGTCCTTGAGGCTTAGTTAAAGCATCGAGCCCAGCAACAATGAACGGAGCTGCGAGTAATGGACGAGCAAGTTTATTTACAATAGCCATGCTTACAGCTTACCGTCCACGTCCACCATAGTCTGGCGAACAGCGAAAATTGCGCTGAAAATGAAGTTACAGGTCAATAATTCTAGCCAGTGGCCCGTAGTGTGCATCAACTGCCCGCTTGTAGGCTTCCACATCGCCAGCTTCGGCTGCCTCCAACATGTCGCGGTGGGCATGCGCGGTGGCAGTCAATTCATCTGTTGCCGGTGCCTCAAGACCGGGGATGAATGCTTGATGCACAAGCCACATCGCGCTCATCAGCTGCGAAATAAGCGAATCCCCAGCGAACTCGGTCAGGGCTTCGTGAAAGGCGATGTCTTCATCGAGGTATGTCTGACCGTGAGTTGCATGCTCGACCATCGCATCAACAAGCGCGTGGAGTTTCGGATTATGCGTGCCAGTAAAATGCGTGACGACGTCGTCGGCAATGCCCAAGTCTAAAACTTTCCGGGTAGCAACAACCTGCCGCAAGCTAGCTTTTCCTGATGTTTGATCGAGAGCGTTACGCAAAATCAACGTCTGAATCAATGGTTCGAGCGACATTGCTCCAACGAAAGAACCACGACCTTGTTGTACGGTGACTATATCAAGTGCAGCGAGCTGGCGGAGAGCCTCGCGCACCGAAGAACGAGAAACTCCTAGATCTGCGCACAACTCTGCTTCGGTAGGAAGCGGATCGCCTGGCTTCAATCGATGGTTGAGAATGTAACCTTTAATGGCGTCCATAGTGGCGGTTGAGCGCATAACGGTACCGATCATCGTGTTTTCGTTCGATGACGGAGTACTGTATTTATCGAGAATCGCTTGCAATGATTTGTCTGACAACATAGGCTTAATTGTAACGAACACAAGGCAACGTTGCCCTGTTATTTAACAGAATGTGCTAACAAGTTTAGCGCATTGTGTTGGAACGGTGTGTAATGTGACGAGGAAGTACAGGAGCAAAGGTGGTTCTTCTTTCTTTAGATATTGGCGGAACCAAAGTTGGCTGGGCCATTGTTACCGGACAACCAGACTCGTTATCAGTAGCAGAACGTGGGTCAATCCCAACTCAAGCTTTTGACGGCGGTCCACGAGTAGCTCAGCGCATCGGTGAGTTAGCAGCCGAACTTGTCTCCCGGTACGACGTCGACGGCGTAGCTGTAGCATCAGCCGGCGTAGTAGATCCAGAAACTGGTGCAATTGTCTCAGCAACTGGCACCATGCCAGGGTGGGGTGGAACGCCGTTGGGACTCATGCTTCGTGAACTAACCAGTAAGCCCGTTTGGGTTATTAATGATGTTCACGCTCATGGGCTAGGTGAGTCACTCCTAGGCTCTGGCCGCGGATTCAGATCCGTTCTGGCATGCGCGGTGGGCACGGGAATTGGCGGTGCACATATTGTTGATGGCCATATTGTATTCGGGGATCATAACTTAGCTGGCCATTTCGGCCATATTCACCACCACTATGCCGCCGGGCATCCGTGTTCATGTGGGCGTGAAGGCCATATCGAAGCCATTTGCTCAGGCTCAGGAATAACTGACTGGTTTAATTCGCGTGCCGACGGGATAACCGTAGCTAATGGGCGCGAACTCCAAGACTTAGCTGAAAGTGGAAACGAATTAGCCATTGCCACCTTCGCGGAGTCCGGATATGCCCTCGGTGAGGTGCTTGGTTCCTTAGCCAACGCGATTGACCCCTCCGTCGTCGTCCTTTCTGGATCAATGACAAAATCCGGGGACCTGTGGTGGAAAGAAGTGCGGCGCGGATATCGTGCTAGTGCTATGGATTTCGTTGCGGGCCTTGAGCTACGCAACGGTGAATTAGGATCAGACGCCCCATTATTCGGCGCCGCCCTCTATTACTATTCAAGGGAGAATTACTGATGAATCAGCTCATCGAATCGTTACGGGGCACTGTTATTGTTTCAGTGCAGGCCTATCCTGGTGAACCGTTGCGTCACCCCGAAACCATGGCACAGATGGCACGGGCAGCTGAACTAGGCGGAACCTCTGCAATCCGGTGTCAAGGTTTAGCAGATATTTCGGCAATTAAAGGCCGGGTAAAACTTCCAATTATTGGTTTGTGGAAAGAAGGCGATGAAGGTGTCTACATTACCCCAACATTGCGCCATGCCCGCGCCTGCTCCATGGCAGGTGCTGACATTGTTGCCATTGACGCAACGGGTCGGCCTCGTCCAGACGGATTAACCTACGCCCAAACCATTGCTGAGCTGAAAAAAGACGGAATCTTGACCATGGCAGACTGCGGGTCGTTCGAAGATGCTCAGCGTGCGGTAGAAGCTGGTACTGACATCATCTCAACCACGCTCGCCGGCTACACGGGAGATCGTCCGAAAACTGATGGTCCAGATTTTGAACTCCTTGCTCAGATGGTTTCGGCCTTCCCGGATATGCCAGTCATCTGCGAGGGACGGATCCACACCCCAGACCAAGCACGACAGGTCCTCGAAGCAGGTGCGTTTGCCGCCGTCGTCGGAACTGCCATTACTCACCCAACCTCGATCACATCCTGGTTCATCAACGCAACAAAATAATATTTCACTCAATTACTGCACAACTGAAAGAAGACGAATATGTACGTCGGTATTTTTAAAGATGAAGAAACGCTGGCAAAAGCAGCTGCGGAATATGTCATGACCAAGCTCAACGAATCCGATCGAAAAGTCGTTGGAGTAGCAACCGGGTCAACGCCACTGCCACTGTATAGGGAATTGCGCGATGCGCACGCTGCCGGCACTTTCTCGCTCGAAGGTTTCAAGGCTTTTGCACTCGATGAGTACATTGGCATTGACCCTGAGCATCCAGAGCGTTACCGCAATGTGTTGCGTACCCAGCTCGTTGGTGATGAGCGTACCGGCTTGCGCGAAGAAGATCTCAACACGCCAGATGGCTCTGCGGAAGACCCATATGCGGCTGCTCAGGCATACGACAAGGCAATCAAGGAATCGGGTGGTATCGTCGTTCAGATTCTGGGCATCGGTTCCGACGGGCACATCGGCTTCAATGAGCCGGGCGGCGCATTAACTTCCCGTACGCACGTCGAAGCGTTGACGGCTCAAACCCGTGAAGATAACGCTCGTTTCTTCGATGATGACCTCTCGAAGGTTCCTACTCGATGCATCACCCAAGGTCTTGGCACAATCATGGAATGTGGCGTTCCATTGCTGATTGCTACCGGCGCTGGCAAAGCGGACGCAGTCCGCGAGCTCGTTGAAGGCGGCGTCTCGGCAAAGTGGCCAGCAACAATTTTGCAGATGCACCAAGAAGCTGTGGTTTTCTTAGACGAAGCCGCCGCAGCCAAGCTTGAATTGAAGGACTTCTACATGGAACGTTGGGAGTCGCTACGATGAGCATCTTTGAAGGCAAGGTTCTAAACGGTCAAGGTGAACTTGTTGGCGCCGGTTTGGAAGTGGACGACGACGGCGTCCTCGTCCGCGTCCTACCAGTAGGGGAGACACTACCTGCCGGCTGGATTACGCCGGGTCTGATTGATATTCACAACCACGGTGGTGGCGGAGCTTCGTTCCCAGATGAGACTGACCTTGAGGGCGTCTACACGGCGATTGAGGCACACCGACGCATGGGCACTACCGCAATGATTGC
The DNA here is from genome assembly GCF_018913465.1 of Arcanobacterium phocae. Lineage (GTDB taxonomy): Bacteria > Actinomycetota > Actinomycetes > Actinomycetales > Actinomycetaceae > Arcanobacterium > Arcanobacterium phocae_A. The sequence goes on from NZ_JABAPM010000004.1 coordinate 121,670, forward strand.
GTCGACCGTATCCATGGTTGATCCGTTACCAGCCATCAAGAATCTGGTGAAAGCGTGCGAAGCCGGCGAATTGCTGGGTATTCACATGGAAGGCCCGTATATCTCCCCGCACAAGTGCGGCGCCCAGAATCCGGCTGCAGTGCGCAACCCAGATTTGGCCGAATTGCGTACATGGTTGGAAGCTGGCAAGGGCTGGATCAAAACTATGACAATTGCACCGGAAGTTGATAACGCTTTTGAGGCAGCATGCCTGCTACTTGATTTTGGTGCGTTGCCTTCGTGGGGTCACACCAGCGGGACGACGGCGCAGGCACGCGAGTTGATTGCCCGTACTGCTGAATACGGTCGTGCTAAGGGAATCGACGTACCGCAAACAGCCACCCATTTGTTTAACGCTATGCCAACGCTTGCTCATCGTGAGCCAGGTCCGGTGCGCGAACTGATTTCGTCAGCGTGCCGCGGTGAAACTGTTGTTGAGCTTGTGGCAGACACGATTCACGTGCATCCTGATCTAGCGGCCGATGTGGTTCGAGTGATCGAAAACTCTGGTCAAATGAATGGCGTTGTGTTTGTGACCGATGCAATGGCTGGTGCAGGAATGCCAGATGGTGATTACGTGCTCGGCTCGCTGGCAGTCACTATCGTGGATGGGGTTGCCCGGTTAACTGATGGTGGCGCTATCGCTGGTGGTACGGCACGGCTAGCTGAAGAAATTCAGCGCATGGTGGGCGGCGGCCATTTGAGCATGGAATCCGCTGTCCGTTGTTGCGTGGCTGGACCAGTTCGTGCGCTCGCGTTACGTGGTGACGAGCCAGGTGTGACGGTTGATTTTGTTGAGGGCGAGAAACCAAACTTTGTGGCGTTTGATGGCGACCTCAATATGGTGCATTATCAGCGCGCATAGTACTCTTACTGTAAAACGGGTTATCGGCACTTTAGTGTGTTGATAACCCGTTTTTCTTATCGCGGGGACTGTGATGCGAATTGGATTGGCGTTCTACGGTAAACTATCTCCTGATGAACGATGTAGTCTCAGTCCAAGATCGTAAGCTGTTATCGCACCAATTCGAGGAGCAGGCGTTGCCACTTCTCGATCAGTTGTATGGTGCCGCACTTCGTCTAACTCGCAACCCGCAAGATGCAGAAGATCTGGTGCAAGAAACGTATGCGAAAGCTTTTGCGGCGTTTCATCAGTTTAAGCAGGGGACTAACCTAAAAGCATGGTTGTACCGCATCCTCAACAATGCTTTTATTTCGAACTATCGTAAGGCTCAACGTCGTCCTAAAGAGGCCGATTCGGATCAAGTAGAAGATTGGCAAGAGTTTGCGGCCGCTAGCCATGATTCGCGTGGCATGATGTCGGCAGAAGCTGAGGCCTTAGAAAACATGCCGGATTCAGAGATCAAAGAAGCTCTGGAACAGCTGTCTGATGATCGGCGTGCAGTTGTTTATTTGGCTGATATTGAAGGATTCTCGTACCAAGAGATAGCCGATATTGTTGGAGTTCCTATCGGGACTGTTATGTCGCGGCTTCATCGGGGGAGAACTCAGCTCAGAGAGATTCTCCGTGACTATGCCCATGGGTTGGGGTATAAAGTGAAGCAGAAGGCTAAGGAGACAAAATGAAACGTTTCGATGAATTATTGGCGCAACTAGATGAGTGTCACTGTGCTGATATCGAATGTGATTGCTCCGAAGTCCTCACACACTTATTTGAATTAGTTGATGCAGGTATGCCAACAAGTCAAGCTGAGCGGCTTCTGCAACATAGCGCGGCGTGTGATCACTGTGGTGAAGCAATACGGAGCGAAATACGGGTACGGCTGGCGTTACAGCGGTCATGCCACGGAGATATTGCTCCGGCCGAATTACGTGCCAAAATTGTTCAGGTGATCTGTGGATAACGTCGTCGTTTGGGCGTGAGTCGTTACATCATGTATAGATGTGACGGGATGAGTTATTACCCGGTACAATATAGTCTTGTCGTGCCGTAAAAATACGGCCGAAGGTTAAGGAGTACACAATGTCGAAGCGTTCGCGTAAGCGCCGTGACCGCAAGAAGCGCGGTTCTAACCACGGCAAGCGTCCCAACACCTGATTTTGGGTCCGAAGCTTGAGGATCACAGATCCGAATAAAAGAGGGCGACTTTTAGTCGCTCTCTTTTATTTGTCATACGTTTGTACGAGAAAGGTGCGTATCCAATGCCAATAGCACATGAACATGAGATCGTGTCAGCTCGGCGAGTGCTGTTTTATGGTGTTACTGGAAGCGGAAAGTCAACGTTAGCTCGGGAATTTGCGCAACTCCGTCACTATCCGCTGTGTCTTGTTGACGAACAAATTGGTTTTGTGCCAGCTTCGGAAGCGGTATGGCAAAATCGGGACGAAAATGAGATGCGTGCGTTGGCAGATCAGTTCACGCAATTACCCGAATGGGTATGCGATTCAGCGTGGGGAAAATTCAAAGATGTCATTTTTTCGCGCGCAGATTTGTTAGTAGCTCTTGACTATCCGCGGTACGTCTCACTCTGGCGCTTGACTAAACGCTCAATTAAACGAGTGATTAGGCGCGAGCATGTATGCAATGGGAATATCGAAACGTGGAGACGTTTATTTAACTCCGAATCGATTATTCGTTGGCATTTCCTTTCGTTTTCACGAAAGCGCCAATGGATGCGAGAGCAGGAGAACAGGAGTACTGGGATACCTGTAGTGCGCCTTACGTCCCCGTCTGCTGCGGAGGCTTTTTTGGCGGCCGTCCGCGTTTCGGTAACTGACCGGTAGTGCCAGGGAGTCGGCCAGCTCTTCGTAACCCATCTCGAAGAATGACTTCAATTTGCGCATTAACTGAGCGCAAATCGTCCTCGGCCCAGCGGGCAACGGCATCGTGAACCGCTGGGTCGAGGCGTAACGAAATAGCTTTGCGGGGTGTCATAAGCTTACTGGTAAAGACCTCCAGCATTAATGACCGGTTGTGTCTGTCCATCAGAACACAGAACTACGAGTAGGTTGGATACCATTGCGGCCCGTCGTTCTGGATCAAGATCCACAATGCTTTTCTGTTCGAGCTGATCGAGTGCCATCTCAACCATGGAGACGGCGCCGTCAACGATTGTTTCGCGAGCATCCACGATTGCTGCAGCCTGCTGACGCTGTAGCATTGCTTGGGCGATTTCCGGGGCATAAGACAAGGACGAAATGCGGGTCTCCACGATTTCTAAGCCGGCAACGCTCACTCGCTCGGCAACTTCGTTAGCTAGTTCGATGCTGATATCTTCGGTTGATCCGCGCAGTGAGGAACGCCCATCAACTGGAAAGTCGTAAGGATGTTGAGTTGCTATATGGCGGAGTGCTGATTCAGATTGGGACTTAATGAAGTCCTCATAGTTTTCAACGGAGAACTGAGCCTTTGCGGTGTCTGCGACCTGCCAGACAACAATTGCAGCGATATTAATAGGGTTTCCAGAGTAGTCGTTAACCTTCGTCTCGTTGGTTTCAAAGTTGCGTACCCGCACTGAAACCTTTTTGCGATTGGTAAATGGGATGGTGTAGCTGAAACCAGTACTGCGAATTGTTCCCATATAGGTTCCAAAAAGTTGAATAACGCGCGATTCACCAGGGGAAACAATCGTGAAGCCAGTGAATAGAACAAATACCAGCAAAAAGACGACGCCGCATATGGCCATGACGATATTTGTCTGAGTGGTGGCAGTGCCATTATCTTGCGCAATAACACCTTGGATGAAGAACCATGAGGCGAGCCCGATAGCTGCCAAGATGCTGAAAAAGAGAAGGATCGTTCCAGCTGATCCTAGTGCCCATGCTTTCTTTTCTGTTATATCTACCCGAATGCCAGAGTGTCCGACTGGATCAGCGGCTACTGTGACTGGTGATGATGTGTCCATATAAAGTCCTAACCTCTAAAAAGTGATATAAAAATGATATCACTTTTTAGAGGTTAGGTGAAAGGGTTTGAGTTTCCGTTTCCTTCTCATTGCCACACTATTCTGTGTGGCGTATGTGAGATATGCGGAAACCCCAACGTAGCCGATTTACTTCTTGTGCTTAGCCCGACCGGACGATTCGATGAATCCTAGCTCCTCAGCCGTTTCTGGAATATCGCTTGTCAACCAACGTGCGGTGTCCTCATCGGCGTGCTGGTTCACGATAGTGCGGAATTCGTTCATTTCGAAGTACAGGCAGTTCTTGATTGGGTTGCGCTTGTGCTTGATGATCTTGTAGAGCCAGTAGATGAACAATCCAACATTGAAAATCAGTGCCGCCCATGCACAGACGATATTAGCAACTGGATTCATGGTGGCATAGTTCGTCATCGAGCTTGGCTTGACGAGTAGCTCAGGCAGAAGGTTGTTTGCTGCGATCCAGAACATGAGCGTGAAGCAACGGAACCAAATCCACTGACCTTTTGCCCAAGTGAATGCTGGGATTGTACAAGCGAGCAACAGTGCAAATGTGCAGTACCAAGTGTAATCAGCCAGAGCGTTGTAGAGGAAAGCGTGATTCCACAAGTCGTAAGCGATAACCCATGGCCACACCATGTCAACCCAGATAAGACCGCGAACGCGACTCTTACCATCTGCGGTCTTAGCCTTAGATTCTGAGGTAACAAAAATCTTGCCAAGCCCAGTGATTGTGATGATGTTCAAGAGGCCAGCTAGCGCTGAAACAAGGTTCCAATGACCGCCAATGGTACGGAAGCCAGTTGCTGGATCAATACCTACGTGGTTTGCCTCAAAATTAGAAGCAAGTGCCTGGTACCATTCGACCGAATGGAGTGGGGCAGTAATGTTACGAGACTCTGGCAACCCATTGAGAACATCAATAGAGTGTGTCGCGTTGATGCCTTGTAGGCAGTCAGCGCTGGCAGCGCAAGCGTAGTATTCGTCGGCTTGGAAGAAGATGGTAACATCGCGGATATTTGCTTCCATGATGTTAATTGATAGGCCGAGCCATAGCGCGACACCCATCCAGATGGCATACTTACGAGCCTTTTCTGGGTGACGCTTTCCGTATACCAGTAGGTATCCAGTCATAGTTGCGGTGGCAATCATAATGACGAACTTGCCGAACGGGAACCAGCCCACCATTGGGACGCCGTGAATAATGACGTATGGGATAACGGCAATGCCAGCGATTGTCCATAGGGTAAAAATCGTCCAGTTCCATCGGCGATTGATTTCGGCGATAGCAATTTGAGCGAGAAGTACGATAACCCAGGCGATATAGACCGTTGGGGTGCCGATTTCCCACAAGAAAAGTGATGACATGAGTATTCCTTCGAGTGTTTTTGCGGAAAGAATGATTCTCAACCTTGACGATGTGTCTAGGTTGGGACTTTCTCCTCAATGTTACCGATAAAAATCTGAGATACTGGAGACTAACGTCACAGAGAAGTGGCTGGCCATAAAACTTGGCTAAAACGAGAAGGGGGATCAATGAAACGATCGACATTGGCAAAGCTCGGCGGTGTTGTTGCAACCGGAGGCCTCGCTGGTATGGTGGCATTCAGCCAACTGACGGGCAAAGCTACGAAAGAAGAACAGGAATGGGTGTACCCGGGTGACGATTTGATCGACGCCAATTATAAGAACGGTTACTCCTCAACTTATGCTATCGATATTGATGCTCCAGCTTATGCTGTGTATCGTCTTTTCAAGCAGATTGGTGCAGAAAAGTCGGGATCGTTCAGTTCCGAGTTTTTGGAGCGTACCTTCGCGCGTTTATCATTCTTCAATTCTTACGAAATTCAAGAAGAGTTCCAGCAACCCGATTCGATGATGCCTGGCGATATTGCAGCATTTGATTTCCACGGTATGTCTATGGAATGGGCAGACGTTGTGCCAGGTAAGTACATGGTTCAGTGGGTTGATACTAAGAATCCACCAGCCGCACCAGGGTCCTATGCTTTCCGTTTCCCATTCATGAAGCACTTCGCTGCTGCGTGGTGTTTCTATTTCGTTCCACTTAAGGGCGATCGCTGCCGGTTAATTAACCACTGGCGTATTGGTTTCGAGCCAGATAATCCGACTATTTCAGCAATTAACTGGATCAATATCGAATTAATTGGTGGAGTTATGACGCACTTGCAGAACATATATGTGAAGCGAGTTATGGAATTCCGTAAGAAGCAACAACACACTGGAAAAGCTATGCGTGGAATTCTAGGCGGACGTTGGTTTAAGACCGGCACGCCAGCTGGTCGTTGGGACGGTACACCGTTGTTCGAAGAAACCTACACGCAGTGGATGCGATATGGCCGCCAGGCTCCAGCAGTTGCTGAGATTCGTGAACCAGTGACTGATAACCCGAACTGGCCACCGACAGGTCCGGGAACTCCGTGGGCTGACATTATTGATGAAGATTACTACACTGATTGGGAAGAGCCAGAATTCTCCTGGGATGAGCAGATTCGCCAGAAGAAGGAAAAGACTTACCTCAAGAACTGGGGAAAGAAGAAGCCAGCTAACGACAAGTAATCTGGAATAGTGCAGAGGGGCGGCGCCGGTAAAAGGCGTCGCCCCTCTTTCCGTATTTGAGTCCTAACTTAGTTGTGTAGCAGAGATTCTTATTTATAGATGAATACTTGCATGAGTCGCTAAACGTCGTCGTCGGAATATAAGGCAACTGGGAGAATGAACATGTAAGGTGCGTTAGAAAAAGTAAAGGAAATTGTCAATAATAATTAATTCGAAATGATTAGCGGGGCAATCCCTCTAGGATTGCCCCGCTGACTTTAATGGTTTAGTTGATCAGTGCTTCGTGCGTAGACCCTTGTGTCGCTTTGGCGCGCGACTGTATCCAAGTTGCTCTGGAGTTTTGCCAAGACGGGCTGCAATAGCAATCTTGTCTTCATCGGAAGCATTCTTGCGTACCATGCGAATGTATTCCGGTGTATCGGAGTAGATCTCTACCTTGAATGGATTGCGCTTAAATGTGGTAATCCGGTAGATGTGGTAGCCGAAGACAATGATGTTTACGACCAGTGCGAGGAACGAGAAGATGAACAGCGCAGTATCGTTGTAGCTTGAACGGTGAGCAAACGTCGAGTCGTGCATAAAATGCGGGAATGTAAGAACAACCGCGGACCAAAGAGTTAACGTATAGGCACGGAACTGAATCCATGAACCACGCATGCGAGGGAATAGGGCTGGAATCGTACACGAAGCTAGCAGTGCAAGTCCGGAGTACCAAGCTCGATCGGGCAAGCAGTTGTAGACGTAAGCGAAATTCCAGAGGTCATAAGCAATAATCCATCCCAGGGTTAAGTCGCCCCACATGATTGCTTTGCTCTTGTTGCTGGCCACGAAAATTCCAACCCAACCAGAGATAGCTAGAAGGTTGAGAATGCCAGCGATGCCATTCATATAGTTCCAGGTTCCGCCGGAAATGGTTAATCCGGTTGCCGAATCCAGGCCATGAATATTTGCGCATTGGAAATCGCGAATAACAGCTTCAAGAATATTGATCGCAAGAATAATTGGTGGAATCATTAGGTACCACTGGTTCTTACGAAGCTTCTGTGAATACTGTAAACCGACGAGAGATAGAGAACCAGCTAGCGCTGAGTATTGCTTAACAATCGGGAACCATCCCTCTGCTCTCGTGCCCTGAGTAGAGTATGGCCACCAGAAAATAGTGAGTAGAACTGGTGCAATAACGAAAACGGCAAGGACAACCCACTTATTGCGCTGGGCTAACCAAGCTGTTAAAGCCAAAGCGGAAGTAACGACGATAAGCATCAGATAGTCTTGCCATTCGCCAACTTCAAAGGCAAATAGCACGGGATAATCCAGAGCTGGGATTTCAGTAAACATAGTCACCCTAATTCTTTGTGCGGAAATGTGTTACGTGTAACATATTTATCCATTGTATCCCTAGGTATGTGTTTAACGTAGGACTTTGTTCAGTGGTGAACGGCGAAATTATATAGGGTGTCAATTTCTGGTCGTGCAAATTGTTGAGCGTAGACAGTAGATTTCAGTCCGGGAAATTTTAAAATTATGACTTCAGGAACCTGAAAGTTTAGGACATCCTAAATCGCATGTGTCCCTAACAATTTCTTGTTCTTATGCCGTTTATTACATGTCTGACAAGCGATAGTTAGCGTCTTGATTAATTAGGTGTGCCTAAGTAACATGTTTCTGTCACTAAGATACTGATGTATCTGTCGCCTGATTATAGGAGAATAGTTCACTAATGGGCTCCACTATGAGAAAGATGTTCGTGTCCACTGCGTTGGCTACGGCATTAATGTTCGCAAATGCTGTGCCTGCATTTGCGGCCGACCAAGAACCTGGCAATCCGACTGAAACAGCTGTCACTTCAGAAAGCAAGGAAGCTTCGGAAGCTAGTCTACAAACTGAAGAAGTCGCAGAAGAACCTGCCGCTGTTCAAGCGGCTCCAGCCGCGAATGAAAGCAAGTCAGAGGAAAAGCTGGCTCAGAAAGCTCCCGAAAAAGAACTGGCTGAGGAAAAGCCAGTTGAAAAATCCGACGTTAAAGATGGATTGGTTGAGGTTAAAGAAGCCTATGCTAACTGGGATTTCCGTAAGTCTTTCCGTGAGTATGTTGGGGTCGAAGGCGAAACTAGAGAACACGTCGGTTTGTTAGAAAAGGGGAGTAACTTATTGTGGAGTGCTAGCCCGAATCAGACAATAGAGCGAACCGGTGGACGTGGTAAACTCCGCTTCAGCGGAAAAGTCGCGTGGCTTAAGTATGGCGGAATTTTAGATGTGAAAATTTCTAATCCAACCATTGACTTCGATAAAAAGCAATTACTTGTCGATGGTTACACCAAGGGCACTATGGCTCGTGAAGGTGAAGTGCATTTTGAGCAAGAGCCTTTAGCTGATCTAGCAGATTTGAAGGTCGAGGACAAAGGGGACTATATTGTTGTCTCGTCTCTTGAACCAGTCTTTACTGAACGAGTGAAAGATCTTGTGGGTCTTTACCAGAATGAGAAAGGTGCTCCTATTGTCATCACCGTTATGGTTGACAAAAATGAAAGTAAAGAGCTCCCATTACCCGTTCTGTGGGAATTGTTCCCACAGAAATTTAAAAATCCTAAAACTGGGCCAGTATACTCTGACGAGCCACTTAAAGAGGTGGTAATTTATGATGCGAATCTCGAAAAATGTATACGAAAGTGGAATGATGTTGCCCCACGAGTACCTATGACGAATAAGGTACTCGAAGGAATGCAGAGCCTGAAGTGCCAGGCTTTTGATATTAAGTCCCTCAAGGGACTTGAGTATGCGATTAACTTGAGTACGTTGAACATGTATCAAAACCAATTGGTTGATTTATTACCTTTATCGGAGCTTTCAAAGCTGAAAGATGTTGACGTATCAAACAATAGGCTGGTTTCCTTGCAGGGTCTGCAAGGATCAGTAAAATTGCAACAATTGAATGCGGAAAATAATTATTTGAATGATGTGTCTGTTGTCAAGAATTTTCCAGACCTTGTTTCTTTGAAGCTTTCTCATAACAGAATTGCTGACTTGAATCAGCTTATTTGGACCACGGAAGACCGAATGAGCATATTTGATCTTTCGCATAACAGAATTGCAGATTTAAATCTATTTGACAAGACTCCACTTGCAAGGAAAGTGAACCTCTCACACAATCTCATCGGTGAACTTGGTATGCTTCCTGCGAAATTGGCTATAGAAGAATTAGATCTAGAGAATAATTTTATTAAGGACATTACTCCGTTCAAATCCTGGGCTACCGGGAGACAATCGTATGCATTGAAGAAGATGGATGTAGCTTTCAATCTTTTTGAGAACTGGCAGGATATTAAAGCATTGACATCTTTTGAAGATTTAAATGGTGACACAGTTAATGCTATGAGAGATTACGAGAAGTATTCTTCAAATCCAAAAGCATATGTTAATTCCAAAACTATTGAGCAAATTGTAAAAGCAAATGAATTGGAAGATATCGAAATAGCGAGCTTTATTGAAGAGCGTAAAAAGTTAGATATGGCCGAGGCTCAGGCTCGTAAGGCTGAGGTAGAAGCAAAGCGCAAGGCTGAGGAGGCTCGTAAGGCTGAGGAGGCTCGTAAGGCTGAGGAGAAGCGGAAGGCTGAAGAGGAGGCTCGTAAGGCCGAAGAAGAGGCAAACCAACTCGTTAAGATTGTCACTGGAGACCTCAACTGGGGTGTTAAGGAATCGTTCCGCAACTACATCAGTGGAGGAATCGCCAACGGTAAGTGGGAACTATCTGAAGGCGCCACAGGCACATTCAAGTTCCCGCTCAAGTCTGGTCAAAACTTTATGCCATCAGATTTTACTGAAGCTAATTTTGGTGGAAAGGTACACTTCACAGGACACCACGGCTTACTTGATCTAAAGATCTCCGATCCAACTATCAAGAATGAGAACGGACAGTGGAAACTATACGCTACTGTTACGTCTCGTCCATTTGACAAGAATGATGTGCCAAAAGCGATGATGAATCCAGGTGCGTTCAAGCCGTCCGGAGAATTGCAAACGGTTCGAGTGGCTATTGCGACCCTCTCTGAACCAGAACGCGTTGTCAAGAGTGATTCCGCTGAGCCGATGGCAACAGCGTTGATAGCCCCAAAGAAGGCCGTTGCAGAAGAGGCAACGCTCAAGTTCGGGACAGTAACTCTAACTGCCGAAGGTGCGCGTGCCTTCTCTGACTTCTATAAGTCTGGACAGGTTATTGACCCAATCGAGGTCACAGTGAAGTCCAAGTACGTCAAGAAGTCAGATGTTCCGACTCCAAATAACAACGATTCAACAGGAAATGACAACCAGGCTAAGCCAGACGACAACCAGGCCAAGCCAGATGATGATCAGACTAAGCCTGATGGCAACAGCGACAAGAAGTCCGATGAGAATTCTTCGGACTCCCAAACCAAGTCTTCAGACGATAAGTCATCGAATTCTGATGCAAACAAGGGACAAGACGCTAAGCAGATCAAGAAGTGTGCGGTAGACCCAAACAAGAAGCGCATCACATCGGGTAATCTCTCCTGGGCGTTGCGTAGCTCGTTCACCACTTATATTCGTGGATCCATCGCACACGGTGGTTGGACACTCGGTGGCGGAGCCTCATGGGATGGAGCGAACTTCAATTTCCCAGCAACTGGTGGTCTCTTCAACACATCAACCCGCACTGGAAACATCTACTACAGTGGAACAGTCCATTTCACTGGCCACGATGGCATCCTCGACATGACGATTAGTAACCCGAGCATCGCTATCAACGGAAATCGTGGATCGTTGTACATGACCGTTTCTGGTTCCGATATGAGCGGCAAGAAGTTCAACCTTGGTCGCGTTAACTTCGCAACCGTTACATTCAACGGCGTTAATGTTGCCGACGGCGCACTGAGCTTTAGCGGTGCATCAGTTAACTTAACCGATGCTGGAGCAAAGGCATTCGCAGGGTTCTACAAAGCAGGCGAACAACTAGCGCCGATGTCTTCAAGCGTTAAGCTTGTTCCCGCTACCGCCTGCGACCCGGAAACAGGTGAACTCATCGAATATGATGCATTCGGTGGCAACTTGGCACAAACCGGACTGGATGCTCAAGGCTTGCTTGCGGTGTCGATTCTCGTCTTGTTTGCAGGCATGGGAATGATCGGGCTACGCCGTCGTCACGCGTTCGACGTCGTATCCGGTGTTGACCAAAAGTAAACGGAACATCCGAATAGCTAACCAAACCAGCGGTGTGGAGTACAGATCTTGTACTCCACACCGCCGTCCCGTGAGAAAGTTATGAAAATAAAAGTTACTGCTGTCCTAGCAGCGCTAGCTCTGTCGTTGACCGCGTGTTCTACACCGGTACATCCCAGTGAAGCTGCCAAAGAACAACAACCATCACAAACGCAACCGAGTCAATCTGTTGATCTTCCAAATCCTCATGACCTAACCGGTCTTACGGTTGTGCCTGATATTGAGGATCCCGAGCCTATTGAAGGTAAATTCACGCAAAAGCTTCCGGTAACTGTCACAGATGCTGAAGGGAACGAGGTAACTATTACTGATACGTCCCGGATCCTAGCTATGGACTTGCCTGGAACATTGAGCCGAACAGTTATCGCGCTTGGCTACGGGAAAAACTTAGTTGGACGCACTGTCTCTTCTACGGAAAAACAGCTTGCCGAGCTTCCGGTTGTGACCCAAAATGGGCATACCTTGAATACTGAGGCAATTTTGTCGCTCGAGCCTACAGTTATCCTGGCTGATCGCAGTGTTGGTCCGCCAGAAGCAATCGATCAATTACGGGCATCAGGTATTCCACTAGTACTGATCGATGCGGAGCGTGGAATAGATAAGAACACGCCGTTAATTATGTCTATTGCGCGGGCGCTCGGAAACGAAGCCGCAGGAAAGGCATTAGCAGAACGCACCGAAAAAGAAACGAATGAGGCCCTAGAGCAGATTAAGCAGTGGATACCTGAGAAACCATTAGAAGCTGCATTCTTGTATGTGCGTGGAACTGGTGGCGTATTCTTTATCCTGGGAACGAAAGAAGGAGCCACCGAACTTATTTCGGCAGTTGGCGCAAAAGACCTAGCAAGTGAACAGGGCATTACTGGTGTGACCCCAGCGAATGCTGAAGCGCTGGTGTCGCTCAACCCAGAAGTCATTTTCACGATGAGTGCAGGGTTGGAATCTACTGAAGGTATGGATGGCTTCCTTGCTCGGCCTGGAGTTTCCGAAACACGTGCCGGCCAAAAACAACGTGTTATCGCGATCCCAGACGGGTTATCATTATCTTTCGGACCCCAAACCGGGCAAACGCTTTTGGCGGTAGCCCGCGCCCTATACGGAGTTAAGTAAACTATGGTATCTGCCGCAGCGGGATTTGCCCGACGCAAAATGAGAATAACGATCAGTTTCGGAATTGTTATTATCGCTCTATGTTTATCCACCCTATTATCAGCGCTGTTGGGACAGTACGCGATCAGCGTCAGTGATGTCTTCCGGTCGCTTCTTGCGCCAATTGGCTTAACTGACTATCCCCAAGATCCGCTAGTTTTCTCAACACTGTGGAATATTCGTTTTCCACGTATTTGCCTGGGATTGTTGGTGGGAGCGGCGCTCGCTGTGGCAGGTGCTGTTATGCAAGCGGTCTTCTCCAATCCGCTTGCCGAACCTGGAATTATCGGTGTGTCATCTGGAGCGTCGGTGGGCGCGGCACTTGCACTCGTTTTTGCGCCCAACGCTTTAGCAGGCTTTTCAGTCCCATTGGCTGCTTTTGCTTCTGGACTCGCTGCAGCAACGATCGTTTACATGCTGGCTCGCTCGCAGGGCAAAGCAGATGTGATTGTGCTGGTTTTAACCGGTATTGCGGTTACCGCAGTATGCACGGCACTCGCGTCAATTGCTACCTATATTGCGCCGACGACGGCCCGCGACCACATCGTTTTCTGGCAGATGGGATCGCTGAACGGAACTGTCTGGTCGCATGTATGGATCGTTGCCGTCGTCGTCGTTATCGGAATTGCGCTGTCGTTGACGCTTTCTCAAAAACTCGATACGCTATCACTAGGGGAACGAGCAGCCGGGCATGTGGGAATCAACGTCCAAGGGTTGCGGTTAGCCGCAATCACCTTAGCGACGCTCTTAACAGCTGCCGCGGTTTCCTATGCTGGTGTGATTGCCTTCGTTGGCCTGATTGTCCCACATGTGATGCGGCTAGCTCTCGGCCCAGTTAATCGGGTCTTGCTTCCGGCATCGATGTTTGCCGGTGCACTTCTGATAACTCTTTCGGATTTAGCGGCACGCACAATCATCCCATTTGCTGATCTCCCTATCGGTATTTTCACTGCACTTGTTGGTGGCCCAACGTTCTTTATTTTGCTACGTACCCGACTACGGATGGGACGATAATATGACTTCTTCATCTCGCCATGGCACGACCGCCATTAGTGTTTCCGGCATCCGTTTTTCTTATGGCACTCGCACTATTCTCGACGATGTGTCACTTACCGTAAATTATGGTGAAGTAGTTGGTTTGCTTGGCCCCAACGGCACCGGAAAATCCACACTAGTGGGTATTATGGCAGGCGATCTCGAACCGCAGTCCGGATCGGTGGCCTATCACGGTAAAGATCTGACGGACTTTGCGCGTCGCGAATTGGCTCAGACCCGCTCAGTCATGCCACAAACAGTCGAATTTCCGTTCTCCTATATGGTCCATGACATTGTTGCGATGGGCCGTCAATGTTGGGATCCAGATCCAGACAAAGACCATGAGATTGTTACCCAGTCACTCATCTGCACCGATGTGGGCGGCTTTGAAACCCGCGATGTCACTCGGCTATCTGGCGGCGAGAAGGCGCGAGTGACCTTAGCTCGTGTGCTCGCGCAAGAGGCAAGCGTCGTATTTTTGGATGAGCCAACGGCAGCATTAGATATTGCTCACCAAGAACGCACAATGAAAATTTGCCGGGAACTGGCAGCAGCTGGCCATGCGGTGATCGCGGTTATGCACGATCTGCAACTAGCTGCAGCGCACTGCGACCGAATTGCGCTGATGAGCTCCGGCTCGATTGCCGCCTATGATAGTCCAGACGTCGTGCTCAACAGTGAGTTACTTTCGCGCGTATACGATTGGCCGATCACAGTAGCACGAGTAGCTGACGGCCGGTTAGTTATTTTGCCAGAATAACTCTTACGCCATTTGTTCTGGCGAGGTAATTCCGAGCCAAGAATGCCAGCCTTTGTGTAACACGAGCCATGCCATAAGCCCGTATCCTGCTTGTCGCGGGGTATAGGTTGCAGTCATTGACATGTCGGTTATCCACTGCTCGTGATTGTAGAGCGGCGTGAAGCAATCGACGAATGGCACGTTGCGACGGGTGCATACATCAGCAAATGCTTGGCTGAGATCGTGTTGGTTACGTTGCGGCTGATCGTTTCGTGGCGGTGGTCCGACGACGAACGGCGCTAATCCTAAACTCATTGCATTATCTAAAATGTTGGCAACATAGAGCCGGGAGCGGGCAAGTGACAAGCCGTGGTCGAGGTCATGTGAACCCAGACCAAGCACAAGCCGATTGTCTCCGCCACGATCCATTCGGGTAACGACGTCGTTTTCCCAGCGAGCTGCAAGTGCTTCGGTGCCTTCGCCTGGGGTGGCGAGTGTTAACGCCATGAGTGGCGGTTCGCAGGCAGTGCGTGCCATGACCCGACCTGTCCACCCTAGGGCGCGGGCATCACTAAATCCGGCAACGAGTTCGTCACCGACGAATAGGATGCGCGTCGGATGTTCTATGCTGTCTCTGGTCATGACCATTCTCCGAAAATTGTTCTCAGCTGTTTTCTACTGCCCTATCTTAGTTGGAATATCAGGAAAACGTGGATTGAGTGCGCCACAAATCGTATTCTGTACGTGTTTGTGGCGCACACATCCTATCGAGCAAACGCTTCGTTAATAAGCGTAGTTGCTTGAGCTTGATGAATCTTTGCCAAACCAGTTGCTGTTGAGGCAGCGGCCGGGCGGGATACTCGCCGTACTTGCAAACCCATCGGCAAGAACATTTCGAGTGCTAAGTGCGGCCATGCGCCTTGGTTAGCCGGCTCGTCTTGAACCCACAGCAGTTCCGCTCCTGGATACTTAGCTAGCTCAGCCTGCAACTCAGCCACTGGATGTGGATAGAGTTGTTCGAGACGAATAATTGCTACCGAGGTATCGCCGTCGTTATCGCGCCGTTCTAGCAGATCGTAGTAAAGACGACCGGTACACATAATCACGCGGGTCACGTTCAAATCAGTACGATGTTCCCCGATTACTGGCTGGAATGTTCCAGAGGTAAACGCCTCAACCGGCGAGGTAGCTCCCTTGCGTCGCAAAAGTTGCTTTGGCGTGAGAGCAATCAATGGCTTACGCGGACGTTGGTAGGCTTGGCGGCGCAACATATGGAAGTGGTTGGCCGGGGTTGACGGCTGAGCTACGATCATATTGTTTTCCGCACACAGTTGCAGATAGCGCTCGATGCGAGCCGAGGAATGGTCTGGTCCTTGGCCTTCGTAGCCGTGAGGCAGCATGAGTACCAGTGAGGACTTTTGATTCCACTTTTGTTCTGCGGAGGAAATAAATTCGTCGACGACGGTCTGTGCGCCATTAGCAAAGTCACCGAACTGAGCCTCCCACACAACAAGCGCGTCCGGCCGCTCGACTGAGTATCCGTACTCGAATGCCATCACGGAGTACTCTGATAAAGCAGAGTCGTAGATATTCAGCTCAGCTTGGTGTTCAGTCAGATGCTGTAGCGGCGTCCATTCGGTACCGGTTCCAACGCCGTGTGCAGTTGCATGACGCTGTACGAACGTGCCGCGTCGAACGTCTTGGCCAGACATTCGTACTGGAACGCCTTCAATAAGGAGGGACCCGAATGCAAGCAATTCGCCAAATCCCCAGTCGATGTTTCCCTCGGTCGCCATGCGAGCGCGTTTTGTGAACAGCTGCATGATCTTTTTATGTGGGGTGAATCCTTCCGGAACTTGCACATGTGCGGCGCCGATCCGTGCTAACACATCAGGGGTAGTTGCGGTTTGCCAGCCGAGCATGTCGCCTGCGTCATCAGCTTGCGACTGTGGTATCCCAAGAGACTCAGCAGCTTGTTCTTCAGATTCCGTGCGGGTATTGGCAGAGTTGCGGACTGAGCTGAGAGCTTCGTCAAGCGTTTGATGATACGTCGACTCCAGCTCGATGACTTCCTCTGCAGTCATATCGCCACGGCCTACGAGCGCTTCGGCGTAGATGCGTCGCGTTGTTCGCTTCGACTCTACGAGGGAATACATGACCGGCTGAGTCATTGACGGATCGTCGCCTTCGTTGTGTCCGCGACGGCGGTAACAGGTGAGATCGATAATGACATCTTTATGGAAAGCTTCGCGATATTCTTGTGCCATACGAGCCACGCGTGCAACAGCTTCGGGATCATCGCCATTGACATGGAAAATGGGGATCTGTAGACCTTTTGCGATATCTGTTGTGTATCGCGAAGAGCGTCCAAGGGATGGAGCTGTCGTGAATCCAATCTGGTTATTAACCACGATGTGGATTGTGCCGCCGTTCTTGTAGGCCGGAAGCTGGGAGAGATTGAAGACCTCCCACACCACGCCTTGGCCGGACAGAGCGGCATCACCATGAATAAGGATTGGCAAGACGGGGTAGAACGAATCATCGAAGCCGATTCGGTCATGTTTGCCGCGCACAATACCTTGGAGTACGCCGTCGGCTGCTTCCAAGTGGGACGGGTTCGCAGCTAGGTATACGCCAACTTCTTGACCGTCGGGGGAGGTGTATACGCCTTCAGTTCCGAGGTGGTATTTAACGTCACCAGATCCTTGGACTGTTGTCGGATCGATTCTTCCGTCGAATTCGTTGAACACTTGGCCATAGGATTTACCCGCGATATTGGTTAAAACGTTGAGGCGCCCACGGTGTGCCATACAGATAGCAACATCCGACAAGCCAGAAGCGGCGGCGCCTTCCAAAATAGCGTCGAGTGCCGGGATCAACGATTCGCCGCCTTCAAGCGAGAAGCGCTTTTGGCCGACGTACTTGGTTTGCAGGAATGTTTCGAATGCTTCGGCTTGGTTGAGTTTCGTTAAGATCCGACGACGTTGCTCCGCGGTTGCCGGTTGGGCTGGCCGCTCTAGCCGATCTTGGAACCAACGACGCTGCGCTGGATCGACGATATGCATGTATTCAATACCAACAGTACGGCAGTAAGCTTCGCGGAGTTGGTCCAGGATTTCCCGCAGTGTCAGGTGAGATGAATGAGCGAAGCCACCGGTCGGGAATGATCGGTCTAGATCCCAGAGCGTCAACCCGTATGAACGGATTTCGAGGTCAGGATGGCGACGAATATGGAACGATAGTGGATCAGTGTCCGCAATAAGGTGTCCGCGCGAACGATAAGCGTGGATAAGCTCAGCGATACGCGCAGGTTTGCCAAGTTCGCGTTCCGCATCGTATTCGACGTCGGTTTCCCACACAAATGGCTTGTAGGGGATATGTAACGCAACATAAACGCGATCATAGAATCCGTCAAGCCCCAAGAGCTTATGTTCGAGTAATCGTAAGAACCGTCCCGAGGTTGCCCCTTGAATAACTCGGTGATCGTAAGTCGAGGTAATGTGAACAACTTTAGATACACCCATGCGGGCAAGCTGTGCTTCCGCAGTTCCCGCAAAAGCTGGTGGATAGACCATTGCACCAACGCCAATGATCAGACCTTGGCCTTTCATGAGGCGCGGAATGGAATGGGTAGTCCCGAAACCGCCTGGATTTGTGAGTGATGCTGTTGTTCCTTGATAATCATCGATCGATAATGCATTATCACGACCGCGCTTGATCAGATCTTCGTATGCGGCCAAGAATTCCGAAAACGTCATGTGCTCGGCACCCTTGATAGAAGGCACAACTAGGGTGCGTTCGCCGTTAGGCCTAGCTACGTCGATGGCAATTCCAAGGTTGACCGATGTTGGCTTAACGAGAGTTGGTTTACCTGCCTCGTTCACCTCGTAGGAGTAGTTCATCTCCGGCATCTCAGAAAGAGCTTCGACCATTGCATAAGCAATCAGATGGGTGAAGGAGATCTTTCCGCCGCGCGTAGCAGCAAGGTACTTATTGATCACTGTTCGATTGTCGAACATGACGCGCGCAGGCAGTGCGCGAACTGTGGTAGCAGTAGGTAGCTCGAGGGAAGCATCCATGTTCTTCACTAGCCCACGATCTGCGCCTTTAAGCTGTACGTATTCGGTTTGGTCATTTTCGAAAATCTCGTCGATCTTCGGTTTGAGATCAAACTTAGCTGCATATGGGGTTTTTGCTGGCTGAGCTGCCGATCGGGGCTGTGGCGGTAGATCGGAACGGGTTACGTTGGTGGATGCAGTAGCTTTCCGACTGTGCGACGAATGTACTGAACGTTGCGCGTCTTGGGTTTGTTCGGAAATAGGTGGTGTTGACATCGGTTTTCGGCCGGCAACTTTCCACTCTCGGAACATCTCTTTCCATTGCGGGCCAACGCTTTGTGGGTCCTGAAGATAAGCGGTGTATAGATCTTCGATGAAGTTTTGGTTTGCTCCAAATTCCTCTGATTGAGATGACGTCACTGTCGTTGCCTCGCTAGCCGATCGTTGAGTTATCTTAGCTTCAAACTATACGTGAATTGGGCGAATTTTTCAGTCCTACAAGCTGTGGTTTTAGCGATCTGAGATGAAGGCCAACACATGATAAGAGGAATGTCTAAACCCTGCGATAACATATGAGGTATGAATAACGATGTTGGTGATAGGTTGTGCTAGTAGATCTCATCATGCTTGGCATAGGTGTCTTACTCACAATTGGCACAGCCGTGTTCGTGGCAGCTGAATTTTCGCTCGTTGCCCTCGACCCGGCGACGGTAGACGCAAAAGCTGAAAACGGCGATCATCAGGCAAAGAAAGTCACAAAAGCTTTGCATCGGCTATCGCTACAACTGTCTTCGTGCCAAGTAGGCATCACTTTGACGACTATCCTTCTCGGTTATGTTGCCCAAGCACCGTTACAAGATATGTTCGTCAAGCTTCTGGGGCGTACCTCGCTTGCGTACCCGGCAGCATTAGCTACTGGCATCGCAGCCGCGTTCGTCGTCGTTAATCTTTTTTCCATGGTATTCGGTGAGCTCGTTCCAAAGAATATGGCACTGGCAGAACCGCTGCGCACTGCGGCAATTGTGTCGTTGCCATTGCGTGTTTTCACCGCTGTTTTCAAGCCTGTCGTGGTTGGGCTGAATAACTCAGCTAACTGGGTTTTACACCGATTTGGAATTGAAGCAGCTGAAGAACTTTCGGGAGCTCGGTCGGCGACCGAATTATCGGCGCTTGTGCGCCGCTCTGCCGAACAAGGAACCCTCGACGTTTCGACCGCACGCCTGCTTACGCGCTCTATTGATATCGGTGCGTTGACTGCAGTTGATGTAATGACGGATCGGGGCCGGGTGCAACATCTGAATGTTAACCAAACAGCCGAAGACATCGTCGATCTTGCCCGCGCAACCGGTCATTCCCGATTCCCGATTATTGGGGAAGACATGGATGATATTCGTGGCATCGTCAACCTGCGTCGAGCTATTGCAATTCCATACGAGCGGCGGTCTGATGTGAGCGTGACGTCGTCGTCGCTCATGATTCCAGTTCCGCGCGTTCCGGAAACGCTCGAACTCGCCCCGTTACTGGTGCGTCTGCGAGCGTCTGGTTCCCAAGTCGCCGTCGTTATCGACGAATACGGCGGGGTTTCAGGAATCGTTACGCTAGAAGATGTTATCGAGGAAATCGTTGGTGATGTTGCGGACGAACATGATCGACGTCGGACGCGTTCCCGCGTTTTGGCGACCGGTGAAACGATCGTTCCGGGGCTGATGCGTCCGGATGAGATCAGCCGAGAATTTCATATTGATGTGCCCGACGACGGTCCTTGGGAAACGCTTGGCGGCTGGATGATGGCTGGACTTGGCAAAATACCTGAAGTCGGAGATGAATACACGGAGTCGGGTATCACTGCACGAGTCGAAAAAATGGATGGTAGGCGCGTTGAGACAGTGCGATTAACCGTTGAACATGAACAGCTGGAGGAAGAAGAATGAATTTAGCTCCGGCTATTGCAGCAACGTGTGGGTTGTTAGCGGTCAATGCGTATTTTGTAGCTGCTGAATTTGCGGTGATGGGATCGCGTCGATCCCGGATCGAGCCGCTTGCAGATAATGGGAAAAAGAGTGCAAAGACTGTGTTGTACGCACTTGAACACGTCACCTTGATGCTAGCGACATGCCAGCTAGGAGTAACGATTGCATCGGTTGCCCTTGGCGCGGTTGCTGAGCCAGCGATTGCTCATTCAATTGCTGGTCCATTGGGGCGGCTGGGTGTTCCGCTGTCGATGACGCATCCGATTGCCATAGTTATCGCGCTCGCGATTGTGGTGTTTGCACACGTTGTTATCGGAGAGATGGTTCCAAAAAATTTAGCAGTGACCAATCCGGAAACTACTGCGTTGATTTTGGGTCCGCCGTTAGTTTTCATCTCAAAAATCTTCTATCCGGTTGTGGCGTCAATGAACTGGGTGTCGAACCATGTGATTCGGCTATTCGGTTTTGAACCAAAAAATGAGGTCGCTTCTGCTTTTACTGCGGACGAAGTGGCTTCGATCGTGGAAGTATCCAAAGCTGCCGGGGTGCTGGACGCTGATGTTGGCTTAATTTCGTCGGCTATTGAGTTTTCCGAGCAAACTGCACGTGAACTCATGATCAAAGAAGAGGACTTGGAAACTGTTCCTGATTCGTTGACCCCACATGAGCTCGAAGATCGAGTAGCTCACACAGGATATTCACGTTTCCCTGTTGTGGCTTCTAATGGGGTTCTTATCGGTTATGTTCATGTGAAAGATATTCTTGACATCAGTCCGGATAAACGATTCGATCCAATCCCCGGGTGGAAGATTCGCCGATTAGTCACTGTTGATCCGGACGATGAGATTGAAACCGCGATGCGGGTGATGCAAAAGGCTGGCGCGCATATGGCTGAGGTTAATCTCAAAGACGGATCGCAAGGTGTTATTTTCCTTGAGGATGTTTTAGAGGAGCTCATCGGGGAAGTCCGGGACGCAATGCAGCGTTGAGCTGTGGCTGTGGTCACCCTCGGACGCGTAGCTTAATTGTTATCAAACCGTTATCATTAATTTATCTACGATACATTCAACTTAAGGAGCAGCGTGAGCGAGATCAGAACTCGACCATCGCGTCGCGATTTGCGGCTTGCGCGGCAAGCGCAACAGGCTCAGGTTGCAGCACTTTCGAATATGGTGCCAGATGTTGATTCGGTGGAAACCAAAGAAACAGTCGTGCTTCCGCTGGCTGAGCAAAATTCGTGTTCGGAAAAGACTGAAGATAGCGTTGCTCAAGTTGAATTGAAAAACACACATCGTCGTAGACTTTTCTGCCCAATATCTTCTATGAAGACGCTTGCTAAAAGCCATGGAATGGTGAAAACTGTGGCTTCGGTGGGATGCGCATTCGCACTTGCGGTGACTGGTGGGATTGGACTTGGATCTTTCGTTTTTGGTAGCTCCGCTATAGCTCATGAAGATGATAGTGTTTTACATGGTATTGAGGCTGAAGGTAGCCAGACGCCAAGTCGCTTAAGAGCTTTTACTGGTGCTGCTGATTCAGCGCGATATCAGGCTTATGAAGAGCAGTTTTCCGGGAAGCCTGTGGCGTGTCAAACCACGGCCAGCGCTAACTCGTTGACAGCTGATTTACGCGATAAAGTAGATAAACTTATCTACCCAATGGCCGCCGGAACTTACACCCGAACGTCTCCTTTCGGCTATCGAGTAGACCCCATATACGGATCGTCAGCACTGCATTCTGGCGTTGATTTTGCTGGGGCTCTAGGGACTCCAATCTATGCGGTTGCTGATGGCAAAGTTGTTTATTCTGGCACTAGCCCTCGAACTCTTGGTGCTCACGTAGTAGCTATCCAGCATGAGATTGACGGTACTGCCTTCACTTCGTGGTATTGGCATTCGTTTAGTACTGGGGTACACGTTAAAGAAGGCGATGAAGTACGATTAGGGCAACATATTGCTGATGTTGGCAGCTCTGGGCATTCTACTGGTCCACACCTCCATCTCGAAATACACCCTGGTACGTTCAGTGGACTCGAAATTTCTTCAGCGATTGATCCAGAGCCATTCTTAAAAGAACATGGCGCTGTTGATATCAACGAAGTATGCGGAACTAAGTGAGAAAACATGAGGCATTCCCAGGTGTGGAATTACGGAAGTGATCCAGTGATGATCGCTCACCGTGGGGGTGGGCTCGAAGCTCCAGAAAATTCGCGCATTGCCTTTGAACTAATGTGCGATCGCGGTTTTTCATTTATTGAAACAGATGTGCGATCAACCAAAGACGGGGTTGCCGTTATTCTCCATGACCGTAAGATAGATCGGGTATCTGATGGCCGTGGGCCGCTTAATCGTTACACGTGGGCGGAGCTTTCTCGTATTCGACATCATGAAAATGGCTCGTTCATGCGTCTTGACGAAGTGTTGCGAGACTTTCCCGACACAGTTTTTAACATAGACGCAAAAGAATCTCGCGTTATCAAACCCCTTATTGCGGCAATCAACAATGCTCAAGCCTACGATCGAGTTTCTCTAGCGTCATTTTCAGAAAAGCGCCTCAAACAACTGCGACGCGCATTGCCGCATGTAGCTTCATCAATTGGTGGAGCTGCGGTAGCTAAATTATTGCTCGCGTCAAAAAGCCCCGCACGAATCCAGCAAGCAATTTTAGGTACGCTTCCTAGCCGGAAAGATGGAGTGCAAGCTGTGCAGGTCCCAGAACGAATGACTGGTATTCGTATCGTGGATGAAGAGTTTGTTGATTTTGCGCATCGTCAAGGTTGGGCAGTCCATGTATGGACTATTAATGATGTTCCAACGGCTAGCAGGCTTCTTAGTTACGGAGTAGATGGAATTATCACCGATGTTCCATCAGCTATTCAATCTGGCCTTACTGTGTAAGGGCAAAAATGCAAGTCCCCACCATAACCTGCGGGTGCCAATAGGGGGAGTCAATAAAAAGCATAAAAATAACCGCTTCCAGCTTTTGTTGTGCCGGAGCGGTTTTCTTTTGGTGCCCCGAACTGGATTCGAACCAGCGGCCTTCTGCTCCGGAGGCAGACGCTCTATCCCCTGAGCTATCGGGGCTCAGACTTAATTAGCTTAGCAGGATTCCTGATTTAAGAAAAATAATAATGAGCTTACGCGGTAAAAATCACCCTTGAATGTGTCCAAGCACATGAGAGCTGAGTATCCTGTGACTAAAAATTGGTGGCATTGCCAGATACACTTAAACTATGACTCCAGAACAACTCAAAGAACTTATCTTTAATATCATTCACGACGCAGCAATTTCCGGTGCAATTGAGTTAGATCCTAACGCAATACCAGAAGTAAAGGTAGAACGGCCGCGGGTACGCGAACATGGCGACTGGGCAACAAATGTTGCGATGCAGCTGGGAAAGAAAGCTGGCATGAATCCTCGCGATTTTGCGCAACTTGTTGTGGAAAAACTCGTTGCAGACAAAGGTGTAGATCATGCCGAAGTTGCCGGCCCAGGCTTTATCAACATCACTGTTAATGCAGCAGCGGCTGGGGAACTAGCTCGAACCATTCTGGAACAAGGTGTGCAATACGGGCGCAGTTCTGCGCTGGCTGGTGAAGTTGTTAATCTTGAATATGTTTCAGCTAATCCAACTGGGCCAATCCACATTGGCGGTGCTCGATGGGCTGCAGTCGGTGACTCTCTGGCTAGAATCTTGGAAGCATCTGGAGCGCGTGTTGTTCGCGAGTACTATTTCAACGATCACGGTTCACAAATTGATCGTTTCGCCAAGTCTCTCCTTGCCCGAGCTCGTGGCCTAGAAGCTCCGGAAGATGGATATGGCGGACAGTACATCGAAGACATTGCAAATGCAGTGATGGCTGAGAATGCTAGTGTAGATCCACTAAAACTCGATGATTCCGCCGCGCAGGAGTTCTTCCGGGAGCACGGCGTCACTCGTATGTTTGGCGAAATCAAAAAAGAGCTAGCTGATTTCCGGGTAGAGTTTGATGTTTTCTTCCATGAAGATTCACTTCACGAATCAGGAGCTGTAGATCAATCTATCGCTGACTTACGCGATAAGGGCGTCATATACGAAAATGAAGGCGCTACTTGGTTACGCTCAACTGACTTTGGTGATGATAAAGATCGCGTCATCATTAAATCTGATGGTAACGCCGCATACTTTGCTGGCGATATTGCTTACTACCTCAATAAACGCGAGCGCGGCGCAGACCATGTCATTATCATGCTCGGTGCCGATCATCACGGCTACATTGGCCGAATGTACGCCATGGCCCGTGCTTTCGGCGATACCGCGGGCAAGGGCGAGAATCTTGAACTGTTGATTGGCCAGCTGGTAAATCTAGTGAAGAATGGTCAGCCGGTTCGGATGTCTAAGCGAGCCGGCACAATCGTGGTGCTGTCTGACTTGGTGGAAGCTGCAGGCGTGGATGCTGCTCGTTACTCGCTAGTTCGCGCTGCCATGGATACAACGTTGGAGATTGACCTTGGTTTAATTTCCTCACGAACTAATGAAAATCCTGTTTACTATGTCCAGTATGCTCATGCGCGGACAAAATCTGTGGACGCTAATGCAGTATCGCACGGAGTCACTCGTGATGCTTTTGACCCGGCTTTGCTTGATACGCCGGCAGATGGTGAGCTAGTAGCTAAGCTGGCACAATTCCCCGAAATTGTTGCTCAATCTGCACAGTTGCGCGAACCTCATCGAGTGGCGCGTTATTTGGAAGATCTAGCTGGCGCATACCACGCTTGGTACGGGGTATCGCGAGTTACACCACGTGGTGACGAACCAGTATCAGATACGCATCGCACACGCCTTTGGTTAAATGATGCAGCTGGACAGGTGTTAGCTAATGGCTTGTCGCTTCTTGGAGTTAGCGCTCCGGAAAAGATGTGAGACGAGTCTAGCGTCATGCGTTTGGTCAGTGACTACGCACGTATTCGAGTCCCGGCTACCGCACGTGTTGGTGGTAGCCGGGACAATGAACGCGTGGTTCTTGCATTTGATTATTGGGATGATTTTGCGGCGACGATAACCACTGGAGAAACGCGAGCTACAGTTACTGGCCCCAGCAGAGATATTGCGCCGCGTGATTATAACCATCCAACAATCCAAGCAATGTATGCGACGTTGGACGCCATGCAAGCACCCCGCGCGGGTGTCACACTAATTGCGCAAACAACTATTCCACCAGCTGTTGGTCTTGGAGCGCGTACCGCAGCAGTTATGGCCGGAATAATCCTCGTTAGACATTTGCTGGGGAATCCGACAAACTTTTCTGATTCTGAAGCCGTGAATCTGGCGGTGTCGCTAGGAGTAGCGCCTGACCGGGCTTATGCAGCGCTTCATGGTGGTATTAGTTTGCATTGGAAACATGATCGATTAGTGCGATCACAGCAAATTTCTCAGCAAGGGACTAGTGACTTTACGGTTTTGATTCCACGTTCCCATCGTGAATCCGACGGCGAGCAGTGCGTTTCAGGTCCACTGGCAACGCTACTGCATGCGTTAGTGACTGAGCCGAATCTGCTACCAAGTGTATGTCCTAGTTTCAGCTATAGTGACTCTCCGGATCGCGCTGTTTCTGATAGTATCCACCTACTTTTGGCCTTGCATAAGTCTCGCTGGCCGGCATTGATGCTTGGTTCTGGGCCAGCAATTGTTGTGTGTGCCCGTGTGCAAAATGATATGGCAGAGATCTTTAGCCAATACGGTTTCACCGCTTCCTATGCTCGAATTAGTAGCGGTGCAACAGTTATTAGTGCACAAAATAATGTTGAACGTGGCGGATAAGTTGTCGACAGTGTACAATAAGAAGAGCGGGCAGTCGCATCTGGCTGTATTGTGTCTCTGGTAGAGTCAAATTCCGCGCGGCTGATGAATTATCTCGCCGTTAATCCTTAATGATCCTGAAGCCCCTGAGGCTTGGTTATGTCTAGAAGGTCCTTGTGGCCGCCGAGGAAGGAACCTCGTGAGCGAAACAACTACTGGTCGTAAGCCCGCATTATCAACTATGCGGCTACCGGAACTCAAAGAACTCGCTACGTCAATGGGGATTGAAATGCCCCCAAAGTCGCGTAAAGCTGATTATATTGCGGCGATTCGAAGTGTTACGTCGTCGAAAAAGACAGCACGTACAAATAAGCAAGTTAATACAAAGGATTCGGCGTCTCAGCCGAAGCAAGAGTCGGCAGTATCTGCTGAAGAAAACGACTCATCCAAGATCGATATTGAGCTTCCACAAGAAAATAGCCGTGGCCGTAATCGCCGCGATCGGAACAACGATCGGCGCTCCAGTAAAGCGAAGATGAGTGACGTAGAAAAAGCAGCTGCCCTAGCCGCGCTTAGTGAAGCTGCCGAACGGCGTGCTGAAGAGGGACGTGGGTCGCATAACGATAACGACGACGAAGATAATCGTAACCAAAACCGTCGTGATCGCAACCAAAACCGTCGTGATCGCAACCGTAATCGTCGTGATCGCAATCAGAATCGTCGTGATCGTAACCAAGATCGCACCAACGATAACCAAGATGCTGATTCGAACCAAGAACAGCAAGCTACTGAAGAAGTACTGATTCCGGTAGCTGGAATCCTTGATATTGATGGCAATAACGCATACTTGCGTACCGGTGGTTATCTACCGGGCAAGAATGACGCGTATGTGTCATCGCAAACAATTCGTCGTTTCGGACTGCGCCGTGGTGACGCTATTCAAGGCTCAGTTCGGCCGCACGCGGAAAACTCACGTGGTCGTCAGCATAAGTACAATCCGTTGGTTGACGTTCAAACAATTAACGGTTTGAGCATTGAAGAAGCTGAGTTGCGTCCGGAGTTCAACAAACTGACACCGCTTTATCCCCAAGAGATGTTGCGTCTTGAGACTACTCAGAAGGCACTCACCACTCGCATGATCGATCTGGTAGCACCAATTGGTAAGGGTCAGCGTGGTTTGATTGTTTCTCCGCCCAAGGCTGGAAAAACAGTAGTTATGCAGCAAATCGCAATGGCGATTGCTAACAATAACCCAAATGTCCACTTGATGGTTGTTTTGGTTGACGAGCGTCCAGAAGAAGTTACCGATATGCAACGCTTGGTCAAGGGCGAAGTTATCGCTTCGACCTTCGATCGCCCGGCTACCGACCATACGATCGTCGCCGAACTAGCGGTTGAACGTGCTAAGCGCTTGGTCGAACTGGGTCAAGACGTTGTTATTTTGCTCGATTCCTTGACTCGGTTGTCGCGTGCCTACAACCTCGCTGCTCCGGCCTCTGGTCGTATTCTTTCCGGCGGAGTCGATGCAGGTGCGCTATACCCGCCAAAGAAGTTCTTTGGAGCGGCACGTAACATTGAAAACGGCGGTTCGCTTACCATCATTGCATCGGCATTGGTGGAGACTGGCTCGAAGATGGATGAAGTTATCTTCGAAGAGTTCAAGGGCACCGGCAATATGGAATTGCGTCTGTCGCGTCAGCTTGCTGATCGGCGTATTTTCCCAGCGGTCGACATCAACGCTTCTGGAACTCGCCGTGAAGAACAGTTACTTTCCCCAGAGGAGCTCAAGATTATGTGGCATTTGCGTCGTGGTTTGGGACAGATGGATGTTCAAGAAGCGTCCGATCAGCTCCTTGGCCGAATGCGAAAGACCGAATCCAATTCTGCTCTTCTCATGTCTATTGTTCGTGGCGTGCAAGGCGCTGGCTTAGACGAATAGCTCATCCATATTAGCCATGATTTTTCTCACTTTAGGGAGAAAAATCATGGCTAGTATGATGTAATAATGCGTCGGCTTTTGGTTCACCACATGGCCGCTGGATGTAACAACATTGTCAGCAAACTGCGCAGAATCCATATTTTGCGAGTGCGATGTGGACCCAGGGCGTAAAACGATCCAAGGAGATTTCCTATGAAAAAGGGTGTTCACCCAGAATACGCACCAGTGCACGTAACATGCACCTGCGGTAACGAATTTGAAACCCGCTCCACCATTCAAGGTGGAGAGTTGCGTGTAGACGTATGCTCGGCATGCCATCCGTTCTACACCGGTAAGCAGAAGATTCTTGACACCGGTGGTCGTGTGGCTCGATTCGAAGCACGCTACGGTAAGCGCACCAAGTAGCTTCATGCCCAAACGCCGGTACGATTCGTCGTACCGGCGTTTGTTTTACACTTAAATACAGCAGACAATGAAATACGGTGACACGTCGTCGCCGGTAAAAACTACGGCTCTGGCCGGTAACGTATAAGGATGATAATGAGCGCATTTCCCGCCGCTGATGCGATGGTAGCTGAATATCAAGAGATTGAAAACCAGATGTCTTCACCGGAAGTATTATCCCGTCCGGAGAAGTTACGGAGTCTGGGACGCCGCTATGCGCAGCTCGGTCGTGTTGTTAGCCGCTACCGGACGTGGGAAAAAGCGCGTGCAGATCTTGCCGATTTACGTGAAATAGTTGAGCTTGGTGGTGAAGACGGCGAACTGTTCGAATCCGAGCTACCAAGGCTGGAAGCGGAGGAAGCTGCTGCTGCGAACAGTTTGCGTGATGCGCTTATTCCACGTGACCCAGATGATTCGCGTGATGCGATTGTGGAAGTGAAAGCTGGTGAAGGCGGCGAAGAATCAGCGCTGTTCGCTGCTGACCTCGTCCGGATGTATCAGCGTTATGCAGAATCCAAAGGGTGGAGCGTACAAACTCTGTCAGCTACGCCAACCGAATTGGGCGGGTATAAAGATATCCAGATGGCAGTGAAAGCCTCCTCTATTCCAGAAGATCCAGCAGAAGGCGTCTGGGCGCATCTGAAATATGAAGCGGGAGTCCACCGAGTACAGCGCGTGCCAACCACTGAATCTCAAGGACGTATTCATACCTCTGCGGCTGGAGTTTTGGTTTTTGCAGAAGTTGATGAGCCAGAAGAAGTTCAAGTTAATGACAACGAACTACGCATCGACGTCTTTCGGTCTTCTGGCCCGGGTGGACAGTCGGTGAACACAACTGATTCAGCTGTTCGAATCACCCATTTGCCTACCGGAATTACGGTGTCGATGCAGGATGAGAAGTCGCAGATCAAGAATAGGGAAGCAGCTATGCGCGTGTTGTTGGCCCGGTTGCGCCAGCTGCAGTTAGAAGAACAAGCTGCCAAAGAAGCTGATCAGCGTCGCTCTCAGGTACGAACTGTGGACCGGTCAGAGCGAGTACGAACCTACAACTTCCCGGAAAACCGTATTGCAGATCATCGCACCGGTTACAAGGCACATAATCTTGACGCGGTACTTAACGGTGATTTAGCGCCAGTTATCGAGTCATTGCGGTTGATGGATGAATCGGAACGCTTGGAGCAGGCTGCCAAGGACGCTACTGAGACGAAGTAGAACATGGTCACGTGGGGAGAAAAACTACGAGGCGCGCGTGGACTGTTATCCGACGCCGGGCTACCGTCTCCGGACGTTGATGCACGGTTGCTAGCTGAATGGTGCATAGGGCATGTTCCGCTGGCAAGTGAGGGCGTTACGGCTGAAATTGAGCGAAAGTTCGATGAAGCGGTTTCCCGTCGGGCGCATTACGAACCAGTACAGCACATCATGGGCGTCATGTGGTTCCGATACTTGGAACTAGTCAGTAAGCCTGGGGCGTTTATTGTGCGCCCGGAAACTGAAATGGTTGCGCAAGCGGGTATTGATGCCTTGACGCGAATGTCGACGTCGAATCCCGTAGTCGTCGATTTGTGTACTGGCTCGGGAGCAATTGCGTTGGCAATCGCAACTGAAGTGTCAACCAGTAAAGTGTGGGGTGTTGAGCGTGACAACACTGCCTACGAAGTTGCCTGCGAAAACAACGAAAAATATGGCAACCTCGTAACTTTTGTTGTCGACGACGCCCGCGTTGCATTGCCAGAGCTAGCTGGAAAAGTAGATCTTGTTATAACGAATCCGCCGTATGTTCCACAGTCACAGAACGTGCCACAAGATGTTTCGTACGATCCAGCGATGGCGTTATACGGCGGTGGTGAAGATGGTCTAGATTTGCCGCGCGAATTGGTCCGCAGAGCGGTAACGCTATTGAAGCCAGGAGGGGCTCTTGTTATGGAACATGGGGATGACCAGGGTGTAGCGTTGGTTCAAGAAGCGTATTCCTGTGGTTTGTTGAACGCTGCCACAGGGGTTGATTTAACCGGTCGGGATCGCTGGTTATATGCAGAAAAAGGGGAGTAGTGATGGTTGTTATTAGCAGTGAAGAACTTGACTATGCATTAGACACTGCCCAACAGGCTATTCAGACTGGTCAAATAGTGTGTCTGCCAACCGACACTGTTTATGGGATTGGTGCAGACCCGTTTTCTTATGATGCAGTGACCGCGTTATTGGCTGCCAAGTCGCGTACCCGCGCTATGCCACCGCCAGTTTTGGTGTCGTCGGTTGAACAGGCACAGACTCTTGTCGCGCAATTGCCCGATAGCGCACGCGCTGTCATGGCCGAGTTTTGGCCTGGCGCTTTGACCGTTATTTTGCCTGCCCGCGAGGAATTAGGCTGGGACTTAGGCGAGACGTTTGGCACTGTTGCAGTGCGTATGCCGGATGATGCGGTGACGCTCGAATTTCTACGGCGAGTGGGCCCGCTTGCCGTAACGTCTGCAAATAAGACTGGACAAGAACCGGCTACAGATATTTCGTGTGCAGTTGAGCAACTTTCCGATGCTGTTTCGGTATATATCGACGGCGGAACCTCACCTGGGGGAGTTCCATCAACGATTATTCGATGGAGCAGTGAAGATGATACATACGAGGTGTTACGTCAAGGAGCGCTGAGCCGAGAAGATTTAGCGCGCGTGATTAAGCTCCAGGAGTCATAGTGAGAGCTTATCTGCTGATTATGGTTATCGCCGGAATCGTAACGTACTTATTGGTTCCGTTAGTGCATCGAATTTCGTTAGCAAGTGGGGCTATTACTGAAATTCGTGCGCGCGATGTTCACACCGTGCCAATTGCTCGTCTGGGCGGGGTGGCGATGTATTTAGGATTTGTTATATCACTAGTGATCGCTTCGCAAATCCCATATTTCCATGACGTTTTGGGTGATAATTCCATGGCATGGGCAGTAGTTGCTGGGGCCGGCATCATTTGCTGTGTTGGCGTCATTGACGATATCTATGAGCTGTCATGGTATGCCAAACTTGCCGGGCAAATGTTGGCCGCCGGAGTCATGGTGTGGTTCGGAGTCCAACTCGTCAGTGTTCCGCTTCTGGGCTTAACCGTAGGGTCAGCGCGATTAACGTTATTTGTCACAATTGTTGCGGTCGTCGTCGTCGTCAACGCAGTTAATTTTATTGATGGTTTGGACGGCTTAGCCGCTGGGGTTGTAGGCATAGCAGCGTTAGCGTTTTTTGCCTACACCTACTATTTAACCCGAGAAAACTCGCCTGGTGACTTCACCTCAGTTGCAACCGCCCTAGTCGCCGCGCTGGTCGGAATTTGTATTGGTTTCTTGCCACATAATTTCCATCCCGCCAAAATCTTTATGGGAGATTCTGGAGCATTAATGCTCGGAACAATTATTGCCGGCGCATCAATCGTCGTCACTGGACAAATTGATCCGGCGGCAGCGAATACTCCAGAAGCGATTCCAGCCTATATGCCGTTGATTGTGCCACTTCTGATTCTGATCATTCCATTAGTTGATCTAGTCTGGGGTGTGGTTCGTAGAGTGGCTCAGGGAAGATCGCCATTTTCGGCAGATGCCGGCCATCTCCATCATCGGCTCCTACGTCACGGACATTCGCACACTCATGCTGTTTTAGTGTTGTATATGTGGACCGCAGTCGCTTCATTTAGTGCGGTCGCTGCGGTGGCATTTCCACTGAAGTGGGTTGCGCCAGTGTCAATCTTGGGGATTATCGGGGCAGTTATAGTCACATCGAGAGTCTTTGCCGCGCGTTGGGCTTTAATGACCGCACAAGCGAAGCGACTAGTGCCAGGCCGTGGATTAGGTAACTCTGAGCATGAATCGTAAGCTAGGGCGGGGCTGCGCCACGAGTGAGATTATTGCGCGCGCCACAATGTGGAATATTGTGACGTTAATAATTGCGGGCATGCTGGCTTCCATTGTGCTAGCAATTGGCGGTCTTTCCCGAAGCGTTCTGTCAGTTATTCTCGGATTTACGACCGTAGCTGTGATGCATGTTATTTCCTTCCTACTAGAACGCTACGTGTTATCTCGGGGCCGGCTTGTAGGAATGCTAGCAGTCTGCGGTTATGTCGTAAAAATTGGAGTAATAGTCTTCGTATATATGGTGGCCGTGAAGGTAGCTATTTTTGACGTGCGCATCGTTGCGCTCGCTTTAGTTTTTGGCATAATATCAGGGCTTTTCATCGGAACAAGCGTGATTCTCCATAATGATGGACCACCTATTGGTGAATAGGACTAAAGTGTGAACTATTGAGCTTGCGCCCTTTGGCTATGGACTCAAAACTCAGGTAGAGTTAACTATGTTCATTCCTTGAAGTCGACCCTACGAATGTTCGTACCCGGCTCCAAATTCCAATCCACGTGATACTGAGGGAAATAAGAACTGTGCTTTCTTTGCTAACCACTCTAGGAACCGTGCCGATTCTGCTTGCGCCGAACTCTGGTGATGGGTTTGTAGCTCCCGGTCTTGATCATGAATTTAATCCAGATCCGTTGTTGTTTGGGGGAACCCCGTTTGAAATTCATCGGCTAATTCTGGTTCGTCTTATTGCTGTGCTTGTTTTATTGGCAGTCATGGTGTGGTATTCACGGGCGGCAAAGCTGATTCCATCGCGTGGACAAGCTGTTGTGGAGTCCATCCTAGATTTCTCTCGCGTGCAAATCGGTGAAGAAATTATTGGTGCTGAGAAAGCAGCGAAGTATCAACCGATGATCGCCACAGTCTTTATTGGTATTCTCTTCATGAATCTCACCGGCGTCATCCCAGGTTTGCAGATTGCTGGTACATCACTTATTGGTATGCCGCTCATTTATGCAGTTTTTGTCTACATCGGCTTCATTATTGCTGGTATTAAATCTCGTGGATTTGGCCGATTCTTTAGGGAACAGCTAATGCCCCCAGGGGTTCCGTGGCCACTCTACTTCATCATGGTGCCACTAGAGTTTCTGTCCACCTTCATTCTTCGGCCGTTGACTCTTACTGTCCGTCTGTTGTCGAATATGGTTGCTGGGCACTTTATTCTAGTGTTGTGTTTCTTAGGCACACAGTATCTGTACTTCACACTTTCTGGAGCACTTGGAGCGACACTCGGTAGTCTTACTCTTCTCGCAGGCGTTGTTTTCGTCGTCTTCGAGCTTTTTGTTGGCGCCTTGCAGGCATACATTTTCGCTATGCTTGCTGCAGCCTACATTTCATTGTCCATCTCAGCACACTGAGACACTTACAAACAAAGGAAAATCCCCATGATCGGTAACATCGCCACCATCGGTTACGGTATTGCAACAATTGGTCCAGGCCTTGGTATTGGACTTATCGGTGCGAAGAACCAAGAAGCAACCGCACGCCAGCCAGAACTCAAGGGATTCTTGCGCGTGAACATGTTCTTGTCCATCGCATTCGCTGAAGCACTTGGTCTTATTGGCTTCGCGGCTGGTTTCGTCTTCGCTGCGTGATACGTATGATAAGTTCGACTATCCTTGCAACAGAAGGCCATTCAACCTTCTCACTGCTAGTTCCGGCTCTGCCGGATCTTATTTGGGGTACCGTCGCCTTCCTTATTGTCGCAATAGCTATCTATAAGTTCGCTTGGCCTTCGTTTTCGGCAACGCTTGATGAGCGCGCCGAAAAGATTGAAAACGGCATTAAAGCTGCTGACATTGCTCGAGCTGAGATTGCGCAGGAGCGTGCTGGGCTTGATGAGCAACTTCGTGACGCGCATCGTGAGGCAGAGCTTATTCGTGAAAAAGCTGCGGACAATGCAAAAACCATTGTTGCTCAGGCACAGTCCCAAGCACACTCAGAAGCAGGACAAATTCTGCAGGTTGCGCAACGCCGGATTGAAGCAGATTCAGATGCTGCGCGGCGGAGTCTGCATTCTGAGGTAGGTACCCTAGCTACTGAATTAGCTGCGCGCATCGTTGGCGAAGCAATCACTGACTCCGAGCTCGCGCAACGGGTAACTGATCGTTTCCTAGATGAGCTCGAAGCTGCCACGATCCCCGTTAACCAGGAGGCATAATGCGTTCCGGAAGTCTAGCAGCTCTTGACCGTGCTCGTGACCGTTGGGAAGCCGTTTTACGAGCTGTCCCGAACTCGGAAATTGAGGTAGCACAAGCAGTATTTGAGGTTGTTGATATTCTCAATGAAAACCCCAATGTTGTTGCTGCTATTGAAGATACGGCACGCGAAGGTGACGATCGGGCACGCTTAGCAAGCGATATCTTCAGCGGTAAAGTGCGTGACCACGTCGTCGAGCTTCTTATGGGTCTCGCACGCGATCACTGGTCAGAGCACGGGGATCTTCCGCTGGCACTTGAGTATCTGGGTGTCCATACGTTGCTCATAGGGGCGCGTAACGCTAATCAACTCACTGACGTGGAACAAGAGCTGTATGTCATTATGCGGACCTTGCGCAACCAACGCGGTCTGCGTTTAACTCTCAGTAACTTGGTTTACGAACCTAATAAACGAAGTGATTTGGCTCGGGAAGTATTCAAAAACTACGGCTCTTACACCAAAGAGTTGCTAGCTAGGGCAGTTGCTCGTTTAGCACGAGGGCGAACCCTAGCCCAAGCATTAACCATATATCTCGATCTGGCAGCCGAACTCGACCACCATATCGTTGCCTCGGTTACCAGTGCGATTCCGTTGACTCGCGAACAAGAAGCACGCTTAACTGCGATTCTTACCCGTACTTACAACACAGCTGTTGCTATCCATGTGACTCTAGATCCTTCCGTTATTGGAGGAATTAGAATTCATGTTGGTGATGATGTGATCGATGGAACTCTTGCTAGCCGAATTACGGCGTTGCGGGAGCAATTTACTAACTGAAATAAAACGTGCAGCCATGTGGCTGCTTGGAGCGAAGGAATGATGAATGGCTGAAGTGACAATCCAGCCCGATGACATCCGATCTGCGCTGGACAAATTTGTGAGCTCATACGAGCCATCAAAAGCCAGTAGCGAAGAAGTCGGTCATGTCACCCTCAGCGCAGACGGCATTGCCCGCGTTGACGGTTTACCGGGCGCAATGGCAAATGAGCTTTTGAAGTTTGAAGACGGAACTCTTGGTTTGGCGATGAACCTTGAAGAGCGTGAAATCGGAGTTGTTGTCCTCGGCGATTTCTCTGACATCGATGAAGGAATGGAAGTTCGCCGCACGGGCGAAGTGTTATCAGTGCCTGTTGGTGACGGCTATCTTGGTCGCGTCGTGGATCCATTGGGAACTCCAATCGACGGCCTTGGCGCGATTGATGGAATTGACACACGCCGTGCACTAGAGCTTCAGGCCCCTGGCGTCATGGCGCGTAAGTCAGTTCACGAGCCACTACAAACTGGTATCAAAGCTATCGATGCGATGATTCCGATTGGACGTGGTCAGCGCCAGCTGATTATTGGTGACCGTAAGACAGGTAAGACTGCGCTCGCCGTCGATACGATTCTTAGCCAGAAAGCAAACTGGGAAACTGGGGATCCGCAGAAACAAGTACGTTGTATATACGTAGCTATTGGACAAAAGGGTTCAACCATTGCGGAAGTCCGGGCAACGCTAGAACGTAACGGTGCGCTCGAATACACCACGATTGTGGCGTCACCAGCATCGGATCCAGCTGGTTTCAAATATCTAGCTCCATATACCGGTTCTGCTATTGGACAGCACTGGATGTATAACGGAAAACACGTACTGATTGTTTTCGATGATCTATCGAAGCAAGCTGAAGCATATCGAGCAGTATCATTGTTGCTACGTCGTCCACCGGGGCGTGAAGCATACCCAGGTGACGTGTTCTACTTGCACTCCCGTCTACTCGAGCGTTGTGCCAAGCTTTCCGACGAACTCGGTGGTGGTTCGATGACCGGTCTACCGATTATTGAAACTAAAGCAAATGACGTTTCGGCATATATCCCAACTAATGTCATTTCTATTACTGACGGACAGATCTTCTTACAGTCTGACCTCTTCAACGCGAATCAGCGTCCAGCAGTTGATGTTGGTATTTCAGTGTCACGTGTTGGTGGTGACGCGCAGATCAAAGCGATGAAGAAGGTTGCGGGAACTCTCAAGATTACGCTCGCTCAATATCGTGCCCAAGCTGCATTTGCCATGTTTGCTTCTGATCTTGATGCAACAACACGCCAACAGCTCACCCGTGGTGAGAGATTGATGGCCTTGCTCAAGCAGCCACAGTACACCCCGTATGCTGTTGAGGATCAGATTGCATCCGTATGGGCAGGTACTAACGGTTATCTTGACGATATTGACGTTGCCGATGTTTCGAAGTTTGAACAGGGACTTATCCGTCACTTGCATACCAATAGTGACGTCCTTGCGAAGATGATGGTGACTGGCAAACTGGAACCAGAGATAGAAGACGAACTGCGTGCTGCTGTTGAGGAATTCCGCGCTGGTTTTGTTGCCAACAATGGAACGGTGCAACTAGATGACGCAGAGCCTGAAGCTGAACAGTCTCAAGAACAGATCGTTCGTCCTAAGCGAGGCTGATGATGGCAGGCGCACAGCGGATTTATAAACAGAAGATTCGGGCAACGAAAACTCTCGAAAAAGTCTTCCGGGCGATGGAGCTTATTGCAGCTTCCCGTATCGGCAAGGCTCGTGACCGTGCGCTCGGACAAGATCCGTACACGCAGGCTCTGACGCGATCGATTGGGACAGTAGCGGCTCATGCTCACGAAGACCATCCGTTGATCAAAGAGCGAACTGATACTAGTCGGGTGATTGTCTTCGTTGTGACATCAGATCGTGGCATGGCTGGGGCGTACTCGTCGTCGGTATTGCGCGAAGCTGAGCGACTCATCAGCGAACTGAAGGAAAATGGTAAAGAACCAGTTCTATATGTTTCGGGACGTCGTGGTGCATCCTATTTCCGATTCCGTGGTGTTCCAGTAGAACGTGCATGGACTGGGGAATCTGACAAACCATCCGACGAAACCTCGGATGAGATCAGTACTGAGTTTTTGACACGCTTCTTGGCTGATGCTGACGACGGCGGTGTTGCAGAACTGTACATGATCTTTACTCGGTTCGTTTCCATGGTGACACAAACCGTTCAAGTTCGTCGTATGCTACCGATTCAAGTTGTTGACGATGTCGATGAGGCTTCGGTAGCCGATGAGACTCTGGCAGACAATGAGCCATTGTACGAATTCGAGCCGTCTGCTCAGCAAGTTTTTGATGAGTTGTTACCGATGTACGTTGGTCAGCGTATTCATTCCGTCATGCTTATGTCGGCTGCCTCGGAACTAGCAGCACGTCAGCAAGCAATGCATTCTGCTACTGAGAATGCGGGCGAAGTGATCGAGTCCTACACGCGTCTGGCTAATAACGCTCGCCAGGCGGAAATTACCACGGAAATTACAGAAATAATCTCAGGCGCAGACAGTCTGGGTAAAAGCTAAACGTCCCTTCTGCTCGGGACACAGTAAGGAATAACAATGACTGCAATTGATAATATGCAGGGCGTAACCACAGGACGTATCGTCCAAGTCGTGGGTGCCGTTGTGGACGTGGAGTTTCCGCCAGATTCCCTGCCACAGCTGAACAATGCGCTCATCACTGAGGTTGACTTGTCAGGTCAAGGCGAAGGCGAAAGCAAGCTGAAGATGACTCTCGAAGTCGCTCAGCACCTAGGGAACAGCATCGTTCGTACCATCGCCATGAAACCAACTGACGGTTTGGTGCGAGGTGCGACCGTCATCGACACGGGTGCACCAATTACCGTGCCAGTGGGTGATGTGACTAAAGGACACGTATTTAACGTGACCGGAGAAGTCCTCAATCTTGATGAAGGTGAAACGCTGGAAGTCAAGGAGCGCTGGCCAATCCATCGGAAGGCACCGCAGTTCGATGAGCTAGAACCAGAAACTAAGATGTTCGAAACCGGCATCAAGGTTATCGATCTTCTCACTCCTTATGTTCAAGGTGGAAAGATCGGTCTGTTCGGCGGTGCTGGTGTTGGCAAAACTGTTCTGATTCAGGAAATGATTCAGCGTGTGGCACAAGACCACGGCGGTGTGTCAGTGTTCGCAGGAGTTGGCGAGCGGACCCGTGAAGGTAACGACTTAATCCACGAGATGGCTGATGCTGGAGTGTTGGACAAGACCGCCCTTGTATTCGGCCAGATGGATGAACCACCAGGGGTGCGCTTGCGTATTGCGCTCTCTGGCTTGACGATGGCAGAGTACTTCCGCGATGTCCAAAACCAGGACGTGTTGTTGTTTATTGACAACATCTTCCGATTCACCCAAGCAGGTTCTGAGGTTTCGACGTTGTTGGGTCGTATGCCATCGGCAGTGGGCTACCAGCCAACATTGGCTGATGAAATGGGCGCGTTGCAGGAGCGTATTACTTCTACCCGTGGACATTCGATTACCTCGCTTCAGGCAATCTACGTGCCAGCGGACGATTATACCGATCCGGCCCCGGCAACGACCTTCGCACACTTGGATGCAACTACCGAGCTGTCGCGTGATATCGCATCGCGTGGTTTGTATCCAGCAGTTGACCCGTTGACCTCGACGTCTCGTATTTTGGATCCACAATATGTTGGAAAAGAACACTACGAGGTGGCTACCAAGGTCAAGTCCATTCTGCAGAAGAACAAGGAACTCCAAGACATCATCTCGATTCTTGGTGTTGATGAGTTATCTGAAGAGGACAAGGTCACGGTGGCACGCGCTCGTCGTATTGAGCAGTACCTCTCGCAAAACACCTACACTGCTAAGAAGTTCACGGGTGTTGAGGGCTCAACTGTTCCAATCGCTGAAACGGTTGAAGCTTTCCGGAGAATTACCGACGGCGAATATGACCATATTCCAGAGCAGGCCTTCTTCAATATTGGTGGTATCGAAGATATCGAACGTGCCTGGCACAAGATCCAACAGGATATGCGCTGATGAAGCTCGATATTGTTGCGCGTTCTGGAGTGCTGTACTCCGGAGAAGTCAGCGAGATAGTGGTTCCAGCATATGATGGCGAACTGGGTATCCTTCCGGGACGTGCTCCGGTTCTATCGGTAGTCATGCCTGGTCCAGTTCGGTTTGTGACTTCAACCGGAGACAAGCAAGAAATTGTTGTTGGTAAAGGGTTTTTGACAGTCGATCATGACGCGGTCATGGTTGTCGTAGAAAATCACGAGGAGTAATGACTTATGCCGTCATTCATGTGGTGGGCTATTGTTGCCATAGCAGTATTTATCATTATTGTTGGTATATACTCGCTCTTAAGATTGCGGATACTTTTTTCGTGCAATGGCTCGTTCCACGTGGCTTTACGGCAAGCAAACCAGGAGCGTTGGCAAACTGGGGTAGCGGTGTTCGAGCCTTTCCAACTGAATTGGTATTCGACGCACTCCTTGAGTCCATGGCCGAATGTTCAATGGAAACGTGGCGAACTTGATTTCAAGGTTATGCCAGCTTCCGGCGATATCCAGGTTGTGCATATTACCCGCGGAGATCAGTCGTGGAGCCTGGCAACAACTCCGCTCGCCGTATCCGGTATCGTCTCGTGGATAGATTCTGCGCCGCCAGTAGAAGAACCCGAATTGTTTTAGGTAACATGTAACGCTGGTCGAGCCTTGTGCTCGGCCAGCGTTGCCTGTTGGATGTGAGGAGACATCTATGCGTATTGTCATCGCTCGTTGTAGTGTCGATTATTCTGGTCGGCTCGATGCACATCTAGAACCAGCTATTCGAGTTTTGATGTTGAAACAAGATGGTTCAGTTCTAGTCCACTCCGATGGCGGCTCCTATAAGCCACTCAATTGGATGTCTCCACCGGCCACATTCAGCGTTGTCGACGTCGCTGACGCGGATCGCAAGGCTGGAGTGGTTGAAACATGGTCGATTGAGCATAACAAAACAAACGACGTGCTCCGTATTAATATCTACGAACTAATCCATGACCTCACCCAGGATCTTGGAGTTGAGCCAGGGCTCATTAAAGACGGTGTAGAGGCACATCTACAAAAGTTGCTGGCCGAGCAGGTAAATGTTCTAGGACAGAATCTAGAACTGGTCCGTCGCGAGTACCCGACACCTATCGGTCCGGTCGATCTGATGTTACTTGACGCTGCTGGTGGACACATCGCCGTCGAAGTGAAGCGGCGAGGAGAAATCGATGGCGTCGAACAACTGACGCGCTATTTAGACCTACTGGGCCGTGATACCACGTTGCAACCTATACGTGGAATTTTTGCGGCGCAAGAAATCAAACCGCAGGCACGTGTATTGGCAGAGGACCGCGGTATTGAATGCGTCATTTTAGATTATGATGCTATGCGCGGAGTAGACCACCCAGAGGACCGGCTGTTCTGATGCGGCGGTCCAAAAAATATAATCGGCCGGTGCGCGAGCTCAATTCTTATGCGTTAATGGGCTACACCCGAATTGAGCAGGGACGTGACGGACGTGATTTTAAAGTCCATCATATCAATGCTGGTGCGAAGGAATATGTGTGTCCGGGTTGCTACGGAACAATCCGGGTAGGGGAGCCGCATGAGGTGGCTTGGACTGAAGACCATATTTTAGGAAAAGATTTTGGTCAGCAGGATCGGCGCCACTGGCATACCGGCTGCTGGAACGCTCGTGGTCGACGTCGATAACCTCTACTAGCGTAAACTCACGAACCTGATCTCGTGAGGTGCTACGGTGGATACATGACTATGTTGAGTTTCCGCCGTACCGGCGATGTTTCTGATTGCCCACTCGTCCTATTGCATGCTTTGCCGCTGGATTCAACTATGTGGGATCAAGTCCGTGAAATTTTAGCACCAATTGATGTAATTACTGTGGATGCGCCTGGATTCGGCCAATCGCCAGCAGGCGAGGAATTGGCAGATTCAGAGCCGTCTACAATCACGTATGTCCAAGCGCTCAAAGAGACGCTAGACCACGTAGGAGTGTCTCGTATTATGCTTGGTGGGCTGTCAATGGGCGGCTCAGTTGCAGCTGATTTTGTTGCTACGTATCCCGACATGGTTGCGGGACTAGCCCTTATGGATACTGGCATTGGTGCTGACGCTCCGGAGCGTCAGGAATTCCGTCGTAATATGGCCCACTTGGCAGAAGAGGGACGTGCTTTTGAGATTTTGCAAGGCTGGAAAGAATCGATGACAGGGTCTGACGTTACGGATCAAGTTCAAGAATCGTTAGAAGCTCGATTTAAAGCTGCGCCAGGGAACGCATTAGCCTGGATTCAACGTGCGCTTGCTGCTCGTTCAGATCGTTCGGACGTCGTAGAACTAGTTGACGGCCCAGTATATTTCATTCGTGGAACCGATGACCCAACGGCTTCGTTGGAATACTTCATGCAGCTATCGCTCCGAGCAAAGAACCCTCGCATTATCGAAATTGAGGGCGCAGGTCATTTTACT
Source organism: Arcanobacterium phocae (assembly GCF_018913465.1). Classification (GTDB taxonomy): domain Bacteria; phylum Actinomycetota; class Actinomycetes; order Actinomycetales; family Actinomycetaceae; genus Arcanobacterium; species Arcanobacterium phocae_A. Next base: position 163,927 of record NZ_JABAPM010000004.1, read on the forward strand.
GCTGATGAGAAACCAGCAGAACTGGCCCAGGCACTTACTGAGTTTGTTTCGCGCGTGGGCCAGCCTAGCTAAATGACGTGGTGTACGTCAGCTCATTCAGTTTTATCGGTGGCCGAGTCGATTACTTCGTTTAATGCGAGTGATCGCTCGGAACCAGTCAAGATCGCACGCATATCTTCGATGTAAGACGACAGTGATTCGCGTTGTTCTTTCAATGCTGAAATTTCATCATTAGCTGATGTCAGCTTCCGTGCGCTGTCCTCATGCGCTTGGGACAGAATACGGTCAGCTTCCTCGCGGGCTTCAGACAAAATAGCAGTTGCCTCATTACGGGCGTTATTCAGTAGTTCAGCGGCTTCATGCTCAGATGAAGCGGTCAATTCGCTAGTGCGTTGCGTCGCTTGAATGAGCCGCTCTTCAGCACTATGAGCGTCTGCTTCTGCCTTTTGCACCATGTCATTCATCTGGGCAGTCAGTCTGGCGTTTTCCTCAGCTTGCTTTTGTGCTGCAGCTTGCTGAGCATCGGCAATAGTTTGTTCACTGTGTGCCTTGGCTTCGGTCAGTTCTCGCTCAAGATCTGCCTTTGCTTGGGCGATTTCGGTGGTCACCGAGGCACGCAATTCGGAAAGCTCAGTTTCTGTGTCGCCACGAAGCTTGGCAACTTCTGCCTGTGCATCGGCAATCATCTGCGATGCCTCATGCTCAGCAGTAGAGCGCATAGCTGCACAATCAGCAGAAGACTGAGTGCGTAGTCGCGCGGCTTCACGTTCTGCAGAGGAAACGATTTCCTCGCTTGTACGGCGAGAAATCACAGTGATGGATTCGGCTTCGGCGCGTGCGTTTTCTAGCTCAGCAGTTGCTTCGGTCTGTGCTTTAGAAAGGGTCTTTTGGCTATCCAGTTGCGCAGCTTCGCGTAACTTGTCGGCACGTTCCTCGGCCGACGAAACGATTGCGGAGGCCTCACTGCGTGCCCGGGTCATAAGATCTAGTGCCTGTTCTTCGGTAGATTTGAGCAGACGTTCCACGCGAGTTCCGAGCCCAGAGTAGGACGGACGATCGTTTTCTTTCAGTGCTGATTGAGCTTGTGCAAGTTGCGCTGAAAGCTTAAGAACTTCCTCGTCTAAATGTGCTACTTGAGCCCGGGTCTGCGAAAGGTTCGATTCTAGGCTGTTAATCTGCTCTTCAACTTGTGCGCGATCATAACCGCGCATGACGACTGGAAATAGAGGTTCCTCTGCCACGTCAATTCCTCCATATAATAGATGTTGTAGCTTAAGACTACCTTCCGGAGGTCACTTAACTCACATCAGAGTGTCGAAGTCGTCCGAATAAGGTATCGTTATTTAATCGTTACATACTGTGTGTAGCCGAGGAAAGCGGAAGAATGAAGCGAATTCTTGGAATGATAGCCCTCATCGCTGGAGTTGCGATGATGGTTGGTACTTTTGTGGTCTCCATGGCTCAGCAAAACGAGGTGAATGTCAAACTTTCTACTGCTGATGATTCTGCAGTTTTCGTGAAAACTGCTCCTGGGGTATTGACGCTCGTCAATGACAAGGTAAAGGTCACTTTAGACGCGCCGGGCAGTGAAATTCACTGGGGACTGGGGAATCCGGTGGATGTCGATGCGTTTGTTGATCAAGCGGCCTCAGTTACTGTGACTGGGCTGGCTTCATGGAATGCTCTCGCTGTAAAAACAGATGCAGGTAGTGACGAAGGTGCACAGGCAGTCGAAGATGCAGTTAACGCGGAAAAATTTTCTCTAGCTGGCTCGGATATGTGGAGCAAAGATGGACAAGCTGAAGATAGCGCAAAGATTATCTTAGATGCTCGGCAGATAGACGGGAAAGCACTGATAGCGACGACGTCTGACGGTAAAGCTCCCAAAATTACCTTGGAGTGGGTTCGTGTCCGCGATATTGGAAATCCTGCCGTCTTCTATGTTGTTGGCGCTTTGATTACCCTAATCGGATCGCTTTTGCTTCTTAATTGGTACCAAGAAGAGCTGGCTCGTCGGAAAGCAACTAAGAAGTCTTCTGTGAAACTGCGTTCGCGAGCTCATGTGGATCGGATGCCGTCAGTTATGACATCGTTTGATGGAAACTTGGCAGATCCTGAAACCGAACGAGACATTCAACGCTTGCACACAGGTTCGGCTCTAGGTGCCTCGATTCTACCTGGAACGAGCCATAGTGAGATGTTCCGTAGTCGGGAGCTAGATCCGAAAGACCGCATCTTGCTTGCCACTGAAACAGGTGATCTTCAAGCTTTAGTGCCAGAAACTACAGGAGAAGATGATACGCCGGATGAGCCTGCCGAAGTGGAAAGCTTGCAAAGTTCTTCAGATGAAACGAATTCGCAAGATTGGCGTGCGCTATGGAATTTTTCTTGGGGTCCACAACAGAAAGAGGAAGACAATGCGTAACTCACGACTAATTATTGTGCTACTTGCAGCGGGAGTTCTTGGTCTTACTGGTTGTGCTCAGGACAACTCTTTACCAGAGCCAGAGACAGCCACGAAAACCGGGAATATCATTTCTGCGCAAAAATATTCTGAACTCGTTGATGAAGTGTCTGAGGCGCTGTCTCAAGCAGATAAAAACCATGATGTGGATGCCTTAGGGAACAGGATTGCAGGCCCGCTACTAACTCAGCGAAAAGCCGAATATAGCCTTGCTAGCGCAACTGAAGCGACTGCGCCAACGCCTTTCGCACTTGATCCAAAAGAAGCGACTATGGCATCAGGTGTTGCTTTTCCGCGAACTTTAATGGCGATCGATGTCAGTAAAACCCCACGTGGTATTGGAACCATTGCAGTATGGCAGCAAGCTACTGCAAGAGAAAATTACCAGCTATGGGCAGCTATTGATATGTTCCCATCTCCGCCAAAGATCGAAATTACAAATACACAAAACGATAGCAAAGGCTATTTAGCTATGAATGCTGACGATTTTGTTACTGATCCGGCAGGAGTGCTTGATGCGTATGCAAGCTATGCTAATGCTCGGCAAATGGGAGACGTTAAGTTCAACGAGGGCGATCCGCTATACGAGCAGACTGCAAAGCAAGCCAGTGATTTAACTGCGGCGCTCAACCAGCTGGGCGAGGCGAAGATAGCATTCTCCGTTCCCAACAAAGACATTCGTGCTGTGTCAACAAAAGATGGCGGAATCGTGATGGTTGGGGAGTTGCGCTATGACATGACCGTTACTCGTACGAAGGATGGTGCAACACTAAAACTCGGATCGTTGATCGGGGCTTTGAGTGAAGGGAAGAAAGACGGAGTCATCACGGTGGATAAGCCAGTTGTTGCTCAATATTCCACGTCAGTGGCGTTCTATGTACCGCCAAAAGGTTCAAAAGAACCAGTCCATATGATTGGCGGCTCTGTACCCGCATTAGTTAGCGTAACGAAAGCAGAATAAGAACATGAGCATGCTAGATACTAGTGGCGTATTTGATCTCTCGACCTTAAAAAACGAAGAGAAACAACAAACAGGAGCACAATCGCCTTCGCAAACAATTCCAGGCCCGTGGGTAGTTGATGTCACGGAAAAGAATCTGGAACAAGTACTACAAACATCGATGAGTTTGCCAGTCGTCGTCGTTTTTTCGGCCCCTGAATCAGAGCATTCGCTGACATTGGTGTCACAATTGAAACAAGTGACCGAAAGTTATGCTGGACGACTTCAGTTGGCGGTGGTTGATGCTTCCGTGGAACGTGGAGTGGCAGGGGCCTTTGGCGTCAATGCCGTTCCGACCGCTATCGCTATGTTACAAGGCCAACCAGTTCCGCTGTTTCAAGGCTTGCCAGATGAGCAATCACTGAAGGCGACTGTGACAAAACTACTGGAAGCGGCTACTCAATACGGTTTAACTGCAGTTTTAGATGGGGATCCAAAGGGTGTTGTCCCGGAACCCGAGATCCCGCCACTGCACAAAGAAGGCCTTGCTGCTCTCGAAGCTGGACGCCTCGACGACGCTCACGCCGCCTATAGCAAGGCATTAAAAGAGAACCCAGGTGATGAGGAAGCCAAGGTAGCTCTTCACCAAGTAGAACTTTTGCAACGAGTACAAGACATCAATCCACCGGCTTCTGTACTAGCAACGACTGTGGATAGTGCTAATACAGTAGCTCCATTTACTGAGGTTGAGGTGCACCTGCAACTTGCTGATGTGGAATTATCTTCGGGAAATGCTACGTCAGCCTTTGCTCGCATTCTTGAAGTGGTTAAAGCCACTAGCGGAGATGACCGAGATAAAGCCCGCACCCGGTTGTTAGAGTTGTTCGACGTCGTCGGTCAGCACTCTGAATTAGTTCAACAAACTCGCAGAGCGCTGACCAACATACTGTTTTAATTCACCCGTTCGGTGTCCTGTTCGAACCAAACGGCAGAATTAGCAGGGAGAATGCCATCCGAGATTTCACAGGTCGCGATCAGAAGATTGGCGTCTTCAGGTAACGAAACAGGATTATCAAATGCTACGACGATATGAATATCTGCGCGATCGTTTCGTTGGGAAACGTAATGCAGGTAATCTGCTTGTGGCTCTTGATCGACCAGCTGTGCTGTCCCCATAGCGAGTGTTTTACGCAGAGCAATCATACGTTTGAAATGGTTGAGGGAAGAATGAGGCTGGTCTGCTTGCACATCTACCGCAATGTCTGCCCATTGAGCTGGTTGCGGTAGCCAGCTTTCTCCGTTAGGAGAGAATCCAAATGCAGGCTGGTCTGCTTCCCATGGCATTGGAACACGCTGGCCGTCGCGTCCGGCTTCACGTCCCTGCGTCCGGAAAAATGCAGGATCTTCGCGAACGTTGTCTGGTAGATCCATGTGCTCGGGCAATGACAGCTCTTCGCCTTGATAAATATACGTTGAACCAGGTAGCGCTGCCTGTAGTAGGTGAGCGGCAAGTGCACGCCGGTGGCCGAGTTCTACGTCTGGTTGTTCTTCCCATGAACGAATGCCGTTGGGTCCTTTACCAGTGTGTGACAAGCCGAGGCGTGAGGTGGCCCGGACGACGTCGTGATTCGATAATACCCAGGTAGTTGGAGCACCAACCGAATCCATTGCACCAAGGGAAGTTGAAATCGTTTCGCGCAGATCATGCGCAGTGAACGGAGTCAGCAGGAATGCAAAGTTGAAAGCTTGGCTCATCTCGTCTGACCTGACATATTTTGCTAGGTCTTCTTCGCTGTCTACCCATGCTTCAGCTACCAGCATCCGGTCTGGACCGTATTCGTCAAGGACCGAGCGCCAGCGCCGATAGATTTCATGGACTTCGGGTCGGTTCCACATTGGGGGTCGGGGAACGTTTTCTGGAATCTCAGAGCCGCCGGCAACCATATCCCAGTGATACTGCCAGTTTGGTAGTGCTGGATCCTTAGCTAAGCCGTGAGCGACATCTACGCGGAAACCATCAACTCCGAAGTTGAGCCAAAAACGCAGAATATTATCAAATTCCTCGCGTACTTCAGGGTTATCCCAATTCAGGTCAGGCTGTGACGAGTCGAAAAGGTGCAAGTACCAGCTTGTATCGCTTTCCCAAGGACTGCCAGGGGCGTCTGCACGGTCACAGACGCGAGTCCAAGCACAACCTCCAAAGATGGAGATCCAATCGTTTGGTGGATTGCCGTCTGCGCTATCGCGGAAGTAGTAGCAAGCTCGGGCAACTTCGTCACCAGCAAGAGCCGCTTGGAACCACTCGTGCTGGTCTGAGGTGTGGTTAGGGACCAGATCGACGATAATTTTCAAGTTGTTACGATGAGCTGTGGCGATTAGGTCAGCTGCGTCGTCGTTCGTGCCGAACAGAGGATCCACCAACCGATAATTTGCGACGTCGTACCCACCGTCCTTTTGAGGCGAGAGGTAAAACGGGGAAAGCCAAATCGCGTCGACCCCTAGGTTAGCTACGTATTCCAGACGTGAACTAATTCCGGCAAGATCCCCAATTCTTCCACGTGACGACGCAAATGAGCGCGGATAAATCTGATAAATGACGGCGTCTTGCCACCATTGTTTCGGGGTTGTTTGCTGATGGATTATCACAGTTTTCCTTCCAACTAGTGTCATCGATGAGGGAGTGCGGTAGATTCACGAACAATGAGCTCAGGATCAAAGAGTAGGGGACCAATTGGCGAATGGGTGCCACTAATCATGCCAAGAAGAGTGGTGACTGCAGCGTCGCACATGGCTTTTACTGGTTGATGTAACGTTGTCAACGGAGGATTTGTAAAAGCATTCAACGGCGAATCATCGAATCCTACGATAGATAGGTCTTCTGGAATCCTCATGCCAGATGACTGGCAGTAGCGGATAGCTCCAAAAGCCATAATGTCAGAAGCGAAGATGATTCCGGTGCATCCTTGCGATACGAGCTCGGCGCAGGCTGAAAACCCGCCTTCGACAGTAAATAGGGTGTGAGCGTGGCAGGGAGTTTCATGAGGAAGAACTCGTGCCATCGTTTCTAAGAAAGTTTCTGTTTTTGTGCGAGCTGGTCCGAAGCGTAGTGGGCCTGTGGCTAACCCTATTTTCCGGTGTCCTAAGCCAACCAGATGCCGGATTGCTTGACGGATGGCAGAAGCATCGTCGGCAGAAAAATCAGGCATTGAGAGTCCAGGATTGTATCCGTTCATAGTTACGAAGGGGACTCCCTGGGCAGTAATGCGGTGGTAACGTTCGAGATTGGCGGTTGAGTCAGCATGGAGTCCAGAGACGAATATTAAGCCATCGACATGGTGCTCTAGCATTGCTTCCACATATGAATCTTCGGTCGCACCACCAGCAATTTGGGTCCCAACGAGTGGGGTATAGCCATGTAACGTCATGATACCTTCGAGGGACTGTGCAAATTGCGGAAAAATAGGATTAGTCAGTTCGGGCAGTATCAGACCGATAAGTCCGCCGTTGCGCTCGCGGAGCTGATCAGGACGCTCATACCCCAGCAAGTCCAGTGCGGCGAGTACTGCCTGCCGTGTTTCAGGTGCTACTGAATGTTTACCATTAAGAACGCGAGAAACAGTAGCTGTTGATACACCTGCCTGAGTCGCAAGATCCGCTAGTCGAATCCGCTTCGCCATGTGAGCTCCTTTGCTTGAGACTTGCGGGTAGAAAGTTTGCAGAAATAATTTTACACCCGGTCTCTTACGATACCGGCAACCAGAGTTGAACTGCTCGTTTTGCAAGGAATTTCTACCTAAATGACCCCTTGTGAACCACTGTGCAAAGCTACTTTTTGATAACAAATGAATAATTTTCTTACACGTGCTGTGCAAAATGTTGCATAAGGAATATTCGTCACTATACTTGTTATCACGGCATGTGAGCAGCGTCGCTCAATTTAAGAAGTGCTCGCGTGAAGCTTATAGATGCCAAAGTTTAACACTTGAGGAGATTAATATGCGTCGTGGCATTGCACTAGTAGCAGTTGCGGGAATGACAATCGCAGGTCTAGCGGCCTGTGGTTCCAATGATTCGGCTAAGGATGACGGCAAGACAAAAGCGTCTGAAGGTAAGTCGGATGCAGCTCTTACCGTTTGGGTAGATGATAACCGTAAACCAGCATTTGAAATTGCTGCTAATAAGTATGAAGAAGCTACTGGAAACAAGGTTGAACTGGTTGTTAAGGAAAACGATCAGATCCGTTCCGAGTTTGCCGCCCAGGTTCCAACTGGTAAGGGCCCAGATATTACATTCGGTGCACATGACTGGTTGGGCGAATTTGTTACTAACGGTATTGTTGCTCCAATTGAGTTGGGTGACAAGGCAAGCGAATTCTCAGATATTGCTATTAAGGGCTTTACGTACGACGGTAAGACCTACGGTGTTCCTTATGCAGTAGAGAACATCGCTATTATCCGCAATGCAGATCTCGCCAAGGATCCAACTCCAGCAACATTCGATGAAATGATTGCTGCAGGCAAGGCCACTGGCGCTAAGACTCCATTTATGGTTCAGGTTGGCGAAAAGGGCGATCCGTTCCACATGTACCCATTCGAGTCCTCCTTTACCGGTCCAGTATTCAAGACCGATGCTGATGGCAACTACACACCTGAGCTTAACCTCGGTGGCGAAAAGGGTGCAGCATTCGCTCAGTGGTTGGCAGATAAGTCTGCTGCCGGTGAGCTTTCTACTGCATGGACCTACGATATCGTCGTCGAAGCCTTCAAGAACGGCGAAGTTCCATTCATTCTTGGTGGTCCATGGATGCTCGGCGATTTCGATGGCATGAACGTTGCTGTTGATCCAATTCCATCTGCTGGTGATATGCCTGCTGCTCCATTCGTTGGTGTTCAGGGCGGTTTCATTTCAGCAACTTCCAAGAACCAGCTCCTCGCAACTGACTTCCTTGTCAACTATGTTGGTACCGAAGAGGTTCAGGACGCACTTTACCAAGCTGGTCAGCGTACCCCAGCTCTTAAGGCCTCTGCAGAGAAGATCAAGTCTGATCCAGTAGCCGCTGGATTTGCTAAGGCTGGCGAAGCTGGTCTGCCAATGCCAGCACTCCCACAGATGGGTGCTGTATGGGGCTTCTGGGGCGCAACCGAAGCTCAGGTAATGGGTGGCGGAGATGCAACCGCAACTTGGGAAAAGATGATCTCAGACATCGAAACCGAGATCGCCAAGAAGTGATCTAGCTAAGAGTAGCGGCCTCGTCGTCACATGGTATGGCGAGGCCGCCCTCTTATCAGGAGAATAAGATGTCGCAGATGATCAAGCCTAGCGAGGCGTCGAAGAAACGCGCAGCACAACGGGTAGAACGGGCCAAGCTTGACTCTTCCGCAACGAAATGGGGAGCTGGCTTCATAACCAAACTCGTGTTGATGGGTATCGTCAACGCACTAGGTATTTTTATTATTTTCACCGCTTTCGGCGTAGGGTCCCTTACGCTTGGAAGCCTCATGGTAGTTTTGCTCCTTGCTTTAGACTGGGTGTATTTTTCACGCCGCACTTTAGCATTGAAGTATTTGGCTCCAGGTCTCGTATTCTTGCTGATCTTCCAGGCGTTCGTTATCGTATACACCGCATACATCGCCTTCACAAACTACGGGCATCAGCACACATTGGATAAGCAGACTGCTATCGAGTCCATTCTTTTGCAAAACTCATCTCAACGTGTCGAGAATTCTCCTCAGTACCCACTCGCAGTAGTCGAGAAAGACGGGGAACTCGGCTTCGCTGTTATTGACCCGGAAGAAAAAGTCTTGAAAGCTGGAACTGAAAAAGAGCAGCTTTCTGAAGTAGCTGGAAAGTTCTCCGGAACTCAAATTACTGAAGTATCTGGCTACACCCTTGTTCCATTATCTGAACTTGGTGCACGGCAAGATGAGGTTACCCAGCTTCGTGTTCCAATCGGCAACGACCCTGATGAGGGAGCTATCGGAACGCAGACCGGTACCGTTGGCTATCAGTTCATTTCAACCGTGAAATATGATGCTGACGCTGACACCATGACGGACCTATCAACGGGAACTGTCTTTAAAGCCAATGAAGAGACAGGTTTCTTTGAAGCTGAAGACGGATCAACCATCAATGTCGGTTGGCGCGTCGTCGTCGGATTCGATAACTTCGTCAAGGGCTTCGGTGATAGCCGTTACGCTCAGCCGTTCTTCCAAGTTCTCGTTTGGAACGTCATCTTCGCGTTCATGTCTGTTGTTACGACATTCTTGTTGGGTATGGCCTTAGCAATCGTTTTGAACGACGAACGATTGAAAGGACGCAAGATTTATCGAACATTGCTGCTACTGCCGTATGCATTCCCATCATTCATGACGGCGTTCTTGTTTGCAGGTTTGATGAATCGTAGCTATGGTTTCTTCAACCAGATGCTTGGCCTAGAAATTCCGTGGCTGACAGATCCGACGATGGCTAAAGTTTCGGTAATCCTGGTCAACTTGTGGATGGGCTTCCCATACATGTTCTTGATCGTTACCGGTGCTTTGCAAGCGATCCCTGGGGAGCTAACTGAAGCAGCTAAAATAGACGGAGCGACCTCGTTCCAGGTGTGGCGTAACGTGACGTTGCCACAGCTAATGATTTCGCTAACCCCGCTCCTTATTGCTTCATTCGCCTTCAACTTCAACAACTTCAACTTGATATACATGTTGAACGGAGGAGGCCCACGAATGAGCGATGCGTCTGTTCCAGTTGGACATACTGATATTTTGATTTCGATGGTTTACAAGATCGCCGGTTTGACCGGTGAGGCCGCACCTAATTACGGTTTGGCTGCGGCAATGTCGCTAGTTATCTTCTTGATCGTTGGATCGGTATCGCTCTACTCCTTTAAGAAGTCTAAGTCGATGGAGGCGCTGTGATCATGGAAAAAACTGTTGTAGCTCCAGCGGTAACAGCAAATAAAGTTCCGTTCGGGAAATGGTTCCGTGAGACTGGTTTCCGGCATGTCATCGCAATTTTGGCAGTGCTCTATGCGGCATTTCCAATCCTGTACATTATCTCGGCAGCGCTAAATCCGAATATCAAAACCACTCTTACGGGTGCGAACAAGATGTTCTCATCAGTGTCGGCACAAAATTTCACTGAATTGTCAGACACAATGTTCTGGACGTGGTTCTCGAACACTCTGATCGTTGGTATCTCTACTGCTATCGGAACAGTTCTGATGGGTGCCGCAGCGGCTTATGCGTTCTCTCGTTTCCGGTTCTCCGGCCGCAGGATGACGCTGATGTCCTTGATGGTTATTCAGATGTTCCCTCAGCTGTTGACCTTCGTTGCGATCTTCTTGTTGCTAACCACCCTGGGAGATGTTTTCCCAGTACTCGGTATTGACTCGAAGTTAGCGCTGATCTGTGTTTACCTCGGTGGTGCATTAGGTGCTAACACCTTCCTTATGTATGGCTTCTTTAATTCCATTCCGATGGAACTAGATGAAGCTGCAAAGATTGACGGTGCTACGCACGCTCAGGTGTACTGGACCATCATTATGCCACTCGTAATTCCGATTCTAGCCGTTGTGGGGTTGTTGAGCTTCATTAGCTCCTTCAACGACTTCATCTTGGCGCGTACAATTCTCACCTCCCAAGAGAACTGGACGCTAGCAGTCGGTATGAACCTGTGGGTTGGCGGCAACGAAAAGAACTGGGACTGGTTCGCAGCCGGTTCCATCATCGCTGCTGTTCCGATTCTGTTGCTCTTCTTGTTCTTGCAAAAGTACATTGTCTCTGGTTTGACCGGTGGCGCTGTGAAGGGCTAAGCCTCAAGTTAAATGGCGGGATGAGCATTGCGCTCATCCCGCCATTTTATGTTCTTAGCTGAAGCGATTCTCTCAGACAGTATCTGGGGTATGGCATAGTTGAGGGGCTCAGGTTCTTAATGAACCTGAGCCCCTCAACTGATCTAGTATGTTACTTCTTCGGTGTCAGATAGACGACGCCGAGCGGTGGCAACTGGACTAGTGCGGACTGTGCCCGGCCGTTCCACGGCACGTCTTCGGTGTGGACTGCGCCCATGTTCCCAACGCCAGAACCGCCGTATTCGAGGGCGTCAGTGTTGACGATCTCTTCCCATTCACCAGCTTCTGGTAAGCCGATTCGGTAGTCCATGTGTGGTGTACCGGCGAAGTTGATCGCGGCAACAACGACGTCGTCGTCAATTGAGGACTTACGGATGAATGTTAGGACGTTATTGTCGCCGTCGGATCCATCAATCCATTCGAAACCACGCTGAGTGAAATCGTCCGACCACAAGGCTGGATGCTCTTTGTAGACCTGGTTCAACCGAGCTAAGCAGGACATAACACCGTCATGATTTGGATTGTCAATCAACCACCAATCAAGACCCTTGCCTTCGTTCCATTCCGAGATCTGAGCAAACTCTTGACCCATGAACAAAAGCTGCTTGCCTGGATGCGCCCACTGATAACCGAACAGCAATCGTACACCAGCTAGCTTTTGCCAAGCGTCGCCAGGCATCTTCTCGTATAGAGAGCCTTTTCCGTGAACGACTTCGTCGTGCGAGATAGGCAATGCGAACTGCTCAGAGAATGCGTACACCAAGGAGAAGGTGATTTCGCCATGGTGCCAGCGCCGGTTGATTGGCTCTTCTTGCATGTAGCGCAGGGTGTCATTCATCCAGCCCATATTCCACTTTAGGCCGTATCCGAGTCCGCCTTCGGTGGTCATCCGGGTGACGCCTTCCCATGAGGTGGATTCCTCTGCGATCATCATGATGCCTGGATGGTTTCGGTAGGCGGTAGCATTCGTTTCTTGAATGAACGAAATTGCTTCGAGGTTTTCTCGGCCACCGTACTGGTTCGGCTCCCATTGTCCAGCTTGACGTGAGTAGTCAAGGTAGAGCATAGATGCAACGGCGTCAACGCGGATACCGTCGATATGGAACTCTTCGAGCCAGTAAAGCGCATTGGCTACCAGGAAGTTCTTCACTTCGTTACGTCCAAAGTTGAACACATATGTGCCCCAGTCTGGATGTTCGCCACGTAACGGGTTTGGATCTTCAAACAGTGGAGTGCCATCGAATCGGGCCAGCGCCCAATCGTCCTTCGGGAAGTGGGCAGGCACCCAGTCCATGATGACGCCGATGCCAGCCTTATGTAGTTCGTTGATGAGATAACGGAGCTCATCAGGGCTTCCAAAGCGAGCGGTTGGGGAGTAGTAGCCAGTAACCTGGTATCCCCACGATGGACCGAACGGATGCTCTGCCAGCGGCATGAACTCAACGTGAGTGAAGCCCAAGTACTTGACGTGGCCGATCAACTGTTCTGCTAGGTCTTTGAAATCGAGACCCATCCGCCACGAGCCGAGGTGTACTTCGTAAATGGAAATTGGACCCGTGTGTGGATCGATTTCGCCACGTTTAGTGACCCATTCGTCGTCGTTCCAATCAAAATGGGTATCCGTAATGATGGATGCGGTTGACGGTGGAACCTCGGTACGGCGCGCAAAAGGATCGGCCTTCTGATGCCAGGAGCCGTCCGAATATTGGATTTCAAACTTGTAGCGGGCGCCTTCTTTGGCACCCGGGACGAATAGTTCCCACACGCCCGATGCGCCCATCGTGCGCATGGCAGAGACGGTCCCGTTCCACGCATTGAAATCGCCGACGACGCGCACAGCTTTCGCATTCGGAGCCCATACTGCAAAGGCAGTTCCAGAAACTGGGCCCATCAAAGTCTCGTAGGTTCGTAGATGCGCACCCATGACTTCCCAGAGGCGCTCATGGCGTCCCTCGTTAAAGAGGTAGATGTCCATTTCACCAACAGTTGGCAAGAAACGATATCCATCGTCGCCGATAGAATCGAAGTCTCCATAGCGGGCACGAATGCGATAGTCGCGAATATCTTTTCCAGGCAATACCGCAACCCATACACCGTTGTATTCGTGGGTAGCCGGATATTCGTCATTCGGAGTAATAACAGTAACTTCGTCTGCTAGTTGCCGAATGACGCGCACTGTCACGTTATTGCCGTCCGAATGCGGTCCGAGAATATCGTGTGGTGCGTGATAGTAGCCGTTGGAGATGGCATCGAGGATATCGGTGCCAACATGAATTGGTTCTAATTGTGCGTTCATAAATCTATTTTCCCATGTTTTTGTGTGATGTACATCTATTAATCGGTATGTTTTGAAAAGAAAAGTGCAGTTTTTACTCCGGCGAGAGGAATATCGATCCAATGTGGGCGTGAAATTGCTTCGTAGCTGACTTCATAGAGAGCTTTGTCTAAAATGAGTGCATTCAGAAGACGCATAGCGGTAGCATCTAAAACTCCGTAGCCATCCAGAAACGCGGTGCGAGCTTCGTGCGCCCACACGTCACATTGGTGTTTATCAGCACCGGATTTGGCAGCCGACCCAGCAGCATAATGGAACGATCGAATCATGCCGGCAACATCGCGTAACGCCAGATCAGGTTCCGTCCGCTGCGCCAAGGGGCGTAATGGTTCGCCTTCGAAATCCAATGCCACCCAGCCGCGGTGTGGAACATCGAGGACTTGACCCAGGTGATAGTCTCCGTGGATGCGTTGTCCGAGTGGCCAATCGATGTGGGCGACGTCGTCGTAAACGGCAAAAATATCGGCTTGCGTATTACTGAGTTGCGGGGCGTCGCGTAACGCTTGGGATGCGCGTTCTTTCCATGTTTCGACGACGGACTCAGGCGAAATCTTCCGCGTTCCGAAACGTTGGGCTAACTGTTGGTGAATCTCGCGAGTCATGGCTCCGAGTGCGGTGATTCGTTCTCGCTGCGGGGGAGACATGACCGGTCCATGCGTGTTTAATTCGTCGGTGAAAACTTGCCAAGCATCTACTGAGCCGGCAAGGAATTCTTGGGCGACGAACAGATCAGCGTAATCTACGCCCGGCCACGATCCAATAACTGAACCATATTGGCGTGGCACGCTGGAAACACCCCGAGCATCGAGGGCTTGCTGTAGTTCAACATCTGGGTTGTGTCCCGCATTGACCACACGGAATAGCTTGCATATCAAGCCGACGGGATCTCCGGAGAGACCGGAATCGTAGCGGTAAATAATCGACGTATTTGACTGCTCGGATGTGAGTTTGTGTGCACTAACTGGGTGTGGCAATTGAGTGCAATCGCGGGCCGGGGTGAGACGGAGTGTTAGGTTTTCGCCAGCATTGTCCACGGTGAATGCCGGGTCAGAAGTGTTCGCCGTCGTCCCACCGAGCAACGCGTAGAGATCGGATTGTCCATGGGGGTGGTCAGTAGCATCGAATATCGTCACTGCCGTGAAATCGCTGTTACCTCCATCGATTATCCCGATGAGTCCGGCGCCTTCTTGGGCTCCAATTTGATAGGTCAACGGCACGCTAAAAACAAGGCCGTCGATATCGAGCACGTGGATAATGGTTTGGGAATCGTCGGCAGTTGACGGTAAGGCACAGCTTGCCAGTGCAGTAATCTGTTCGGCTTGCGAGCCGCGGAACCAGCGTGCCCCGCCGATCCACGGCTTTAGCTCAGCAATAACATGAGAGAAATCGATTATCATTGCGGATCCCTTGTTAACTCGAGCCAGAAAAAGTCACGAGAACCGAGCGTCATATGGTAGTCGCCACCCTCGCCAATAGCAGGGAACTGCGCCCCGCCAAACACGTCTCGCACCGCATAACCAGCAAACTCGGAAACCGTGACCTTTGCGGCGCGGGCAGTGTTAGCCAAGTTCATCACGCACAAGATTGCTTGATCGTCATTCACACGGGTGAAAGCTAGGACGGATTCGTCGTCGGCATCGCGCAACTCAAACGAGCCATTGCCTAAGACCGGATATTGCGAACGTACCCGCAACATTCCGTGCATCCAATGCAACAGCGAGGAGGACTGCGCCAGCTGGGATTCCACATTGGTGCTTTGATAGTGGTAGGCAAGTGATTGTACGAGCGGTAAATACAGTTGACCCGGGTCAGCATCGGAAAAACCGGCATTGCGATCGGGCGTCCACTGCATTGGGGTGCGGACGGAATCGCGGTCAGGGAGCCAAATGTTGTCTCCCATGCCGATTTCATCGCCGTAGTAGAGGCAAGGTGAGCCGGGCAGCGAGAGCAGCAACGCGTTCGCTAACTCCAATTCGGCTCGGGAGTTACCCAGCAACGGAGCCAATCGGCGTCGAATACCAACATTCGCGCGCATACGCGGGTCTTCGGCATACCAGCCATACATTTTTGCGCGCTCTTCGGTGGAGACCATCTCCAAGGTCAGCTCGTCGTGGTTGCGCAAGAACGTTCCCCATTGCCCGCCGGCTGGAATATCCGGGGTAGCTTTGAGGATTTCGCGAATAGCGGTGGCGCGCTGGTCGCGTAACGCATAGTAGATTCGCGGCATGACGGGGAAGTGGAAGCACATGTGGCATTCCGGATTCTCATCGGTGCCGTAGTATTC
This sequence comes from Arcanobacterium phocae, assembly GCF_018913465.1. Lineage (GTDB taxonomy): Bacteria > Actinomycetota > Actinomycetes > Actinomycetales > Actinomycetaceae > Arcanobacterium > Arcanobacterium phocae_A. The sequence goes on from NZ_JABAPM010000004.1 coordinate 179,799, forward strand.
GACTACGTCCTCCGGCCACTGGTTGGCTTCAGCAATGAAGATTCGCCCCGGGTAGGCCTCATCGATTTCCCGCCGCAGCCGCGCAATGAATTCGTGTGTCCGCGGTAGGTTTTCGCAGTTCGTTCCTTCTTCTTCGAAAAGATACGGAATAGCATCTAGGCGGAATCCGTCGACGCCGATCTCGCACCAGAACTTAACGACGTCGATAATGGCGTCCTGTACAGCCGGGTTTTCAAAATTAAGATCTGGCTGATGGGAGAAGAACCGGTGCCAGAAGTATTGCCGGCGAACCGGATCGAACGTCCAGTTTGAGGCTTCGGTGTCGATAAAAATAATGCGCGCATCGGCGTAGTCCTCATCGGTGTCTCGCCACACATAAAAATCGCCGTAGGGGCCGTCCGGGTTTGCCCGCGAGCTTTGGAACCACGGGTGCTGATCGGATGTGTGGTTGGCGACGACGTCGATCACGATCCGAATACCGCGTTCGTGTGCTTGTTCGACGAGCTCGGCGAAATCCTCCATCGAGCCATATTCAGAATTAACCGCAGTATAGTTCGAAATATCGTATCCGCCGTCGCGCATCGGGGACGGATAGAACGGTGGAATCCACAGTGCGTCAACGCCGAGCCATTGCAGGTAATCGAGGTGATCGATCAGACCACGAAAATCACCGGTTCCGGTGCCGTGTGTATCGCCGAAGGCGCGCAACAACACCTCGTAAAAGACGGCGGTGCGGAACCAGTTGGGATCAGGCACGATGCCCGGTCGGTCGAGCGGTGGCACATTGATAGCGGATTTGGTCAAGGTAACACCTTCACAGATAGAATATGGGCAACTTGACCGTGCGGATCAAGACGTACGTATGGAGCTTCGTTCCACAGATAGGTTTCGCCGTTCATTTCGTCAGTAACCTCGAGGATTGGTCCGTTATCCCATCGCGGCGAAATATCAAACGGGGAGAGGTCAAGATACACATTAGCATCCCGGGATGCGTACGGATCGAGATTGACGACGACGATAACCGCATCCAGTGTGCCATCCGGAGTTTCCTCGGGGCGGGCAATCTTAGTGAACGACACGATCTTGTCATTCGAGGTGGCATTAATTGTGACATTGCGTAACCGCTGCAAAGCTGTATGCTTGTTGCGAATCGAATTGAGTAGTTTCAGCAATGTGGACATGCCGTTATGTTCAGCAACCGCATAGTTGCGGGGCTTGTACTCGTATTTCTCGTTGTCGATCTGTTCTTCGGCATCTGGGCGCGCAATATTCTCCACGAGCTCGTATCCGTTGTAGATTCCCCACGTTGGCGAACCGGTGGCCGCCAGAATCGCGCGGATTGCAAACGCTGGGATTCCACCGCGTTGCATATACGGGGTGAGAATATCGTGGGTTGTGGGCCAGAAAGCTGGGCGCAGACGATGTGCTGACTCGTGCGAGATTTCCCAGAGGTATTCCTCAATTTCTTGGCGTTCATTACGCCACGCGAAATACGTATAGGACTGATGGAATCCGACTGTGCCAAGGGTTTGCATCATCGGCGGGTTGGTGAAGGCTTCTGCTAGGAAAATAATGTCCGGATGGTTTTGGCGGAATTCGCCAAGGAGCCGCTGCCAGAATGCCACCGGCTTGGTATGCGGATTGTCGACTCGGAAGATAGTAACTCCGTGGCTAACCCACAGTTCAAGGATGCGCTTGATCTCTTGGTAGATACCTTCTGGATCATTATCAAAGTTTAATGGATAGATATCTTGATACTTCTTCGGCGGGTTTTCGGCGTAAGCAATCGTCCCATCAGCGCGGGTGGTAAACCACTCAGGATGTTCAGTTACCCACGGATGATCCGGGGAACACTGCAAGGCTACGTCCATGGCAACTTCCATGCCCAGCTTATGAGCTTTTGCTACGAAAGCATCAAAATCCTCGAAGGTGCCGAGCGTCGGATCGATGGCATCGTGACCGCCGTCAGCTGACCCAATGGCATACGGTGAACCCGGATCGCCTGGTTGTGCAGTAAGTGAGTTATTGCGGCCTTTGCGATTCGACGTTCCGATTGGATGAATCGGGGTTAGGTAGACGACGTCGAAGCCCATCCCGGCGATACGATCCAGATCAGTGGCCGCGGTGCGCAAGGTACCCGATGTCCATTTGCCGGTTGCCGGATCCTTTTTAGCACCGATAGAGCGTGGAAAGATCTCATACCATGATCCGACAAGTGCGCGCTGCCGATCTACGAAGAGCGGATATTCTTTCGAGCGAGACACCAGTTCTTTAACTGGATATTTAGCTAGTGCTTCTTGAACTTCAGGCGCTCGGGCAGCAGCTAGCTTGATTTCGGGCAGTGCACGTTTCTTGGAGATGACCGTCAGAGCTTCGCGTACGGCAGCGCGTTCGGCAGACCGTACCGGAGCGGCCTTAACTGCCTTCTTGAACAAGAGTTCTGCTTCGGCGAATACGAGTGGAATATCGATTCCAGCTGGCACTTTGATTTCTGCATTATGCAACCACGTAGCATACGGATCAGACCATGCTTCAACGTAAAAGCGATGAGCACCAGGCGCACGTGGTGTTAGCCAGCCCTCGTAACGGAACAGGCCAGGGGAGACGTCACGCATCGGAGATTCTTGAAGAACATGCCCATTAGCGTCAACTAAGACGACTGCGGCTGCGAACTTATCGTGTCCTTCCCGGAAAACAGTGGCTTGTACCGGGAACGACTCGTTAACAGTCGCCTTCACTGGAGCTGTTCCATCGAGCAACTGAGGAGTTACCTCAACGATAGGGATGCGGCTAATAGCCGGGATTGGCGTTTGCTTAGGAGCGCGTACTCGCTGCTGAGAAGTCTTGCGAGCTGGTCTGGTTTTACGTTGCGAAGTAGTCACAACACCTAGTCTAATCTAGTTACCTACGTCTCAAAAATTATTAGACGTTTTGGTGCCTGGTTGATATTTAAATTCTTTTGATGAGGGCGAGGTGTTCTCTCCCCAGCTCTGGTTTTTACATAAAAATGCTGGTGGGATTGGCTGTGCCAATCCCACCAGCATTGGTTTAAGCGCTGATCAGATCAACTAATCAGATCGTGTGTGGCGTAATCTTCCACACTTCGCGGGCGTAATCGCCGATGGTGCGGTCCGAAGAGAACCGGCCCGATTCAACGATATTCTTCCACGTCATCTTGGCCCAGTGGCGACGATCTCGGTAATCAGCAGCCATCCGGTCACGAGTCTCGCGGTAAGAAGCGAAATCACCGAGTACGTAGTAGATGTCAGCTGGCTCCCAGCTTGGCTCGTAGAGCGAGTTGAGCAGATCATGGAACATTCCGGTTCCGCCGTCGTCGAGCGTGCCGTCAACAAACGCATCCAGTACCCGCTTCAAACCAGGGGTTTGCTCTGCGGTGGCGCGTGGGTTGTAGTTCGCGCGAAGCTCCGGAAGCTCTTCTTCCTTAGCACCGAAAATGTAGGCATTTTCTTCGCCTACGGAGTCAAGGATCTCAACGTTTGCGCCGTCGAGAGTACCGAGCGTCAACGCACCGTTCATCATGAACTTCATATTTGATGTTCCAGATGCTTCCTTACCGGCAGTAGAAATCTGCTCGGAAACATCAGCGGCTGGAATAATGTGCTCTGCTGGCGAAACATTGTAGTTTTCCACGAACAGAACCTGAATCTTGCCGTCCATGTCTGGGTCATTGTTAATCAATCGGCCGATTTCATTAATGAGCTTAATGATTGCCTTAGCGCGCACGTAGCCAGGAGCTGCCTTCGCGCCGAAGATAAACAGGCGTGGGGCAACGTCAAGAGTCGGATCGTCCTTCAACCGGAAGTAGAGATCCAAGATGTACAGTGCGTTCATCAACTGACGCTTGTACTCGTGTAGGCGCTTGATCTGAACGTCGAAGATAGCATCTGGATTAACGCTGACGCCTTGACGGTTCTTGATCCACGCTGCGAAATCAGCCTTATTAGCTGCCTTGATGTCATTAACGCGATCCAAGATGGCGTCGTCGTCACCAAAGTGTTCCAGCTTCTTGAGCTCATCAAGATTGCGTACCCAAGCATCTGAACCGAGCAGTTCAGTCAGGAGTGATGCTAGACGTGGGTTGCACTGGTTGAGCCAACGGCGTGGGGTAACACCGTTGGTCTTGTTGTTGAACCGTTCTGGCCAGATGTCGTGCCAGTCGTGGAGCGTGTCCTTCTTGATAATCTCGGTGTGCAGCGCGGCAACACCGTTGATGGAGTATGCGGCGTAGCAGGCGATCCAAGCCATGTGAACACGATTGCCCTGGATTGGTGCCATGTATTCGATCTTGCCCGGGTGATACCCGCCGGCAGCGAGTTCCTCGCGGAACCGGCGATCGATTTCGCGCACGATTTCGCTGATACGTGGGAAGAGACGATCGAAGATTGTCATTTCCCAGGTTTCGAGGGCTTCTGCCAACACGGTGTGGTTGGTGTAGCCGAAGGTGTGGGAGACAATATCCCATGCCTTTTCCCAAGAGTATCCATGCTCGTCGAGCAGTAGGCGCATGAGCTCTGGAATTGCGAGAACTGGGTGGGTGTCATTGAGCTGGATGCAGTTGAATTCGTGGAAGTCATCCAGGGTGTCGTGATGTGCTAGATGGTTGTCGACGATTGCCTGCAATGATGCCGAGCAGAAGAAGTACTGCTGGCGAACACGCAAGACCTTGCCTTCGTAAGTGGAGTCATTCGGGTAAAGAACACGGCAAATATCGTGGACGCGCTCGCGCTCAACGATAGCGTCGGTGAAGCGCTGGGAGTTGAAGGCGTCGTAGTCGAATTCCTTGGTTGGCTCAGCCTTCCACATGCGCAAGGTGTTGACGTTCTTGGTGCCGTAGCCGGTGATCGGCATGTCGTAAGGAATTGCGCGAACATCGAGATCAGCGTACTTGACGATGCGCTGTTCTTCTTCACGGCGAATAACGAAGGGGTAGCCTTCTTCCATCCATGCGTCTGGCTCTTCTTCTTGGAAGCCATCATTGAACAGCTGGCGGAAAAGGCCGTAGCGGTAAAGGATGCCGTAGCCGCGCACTGGCAGATCCATCGTTGCACACGAATCAAGGAAGCATGCTGCTAGGCGGCCAAGACCACCGTTTCCGAGTGCGGCATCGTGTTCCTCTTCGAGAACGTCGGAAAGGTTCTGCCCGAAAGCGTTGAGAGCTTCGGTGGCTTCATCGACCATTCCGAGGTTGGTGAGGTTGTTCAGGAGCGCACGGCCCATGAGGAACTCAGCGGAGAAATAGTGCTGCATACGGGTAGCGTTGTATGTTTCTTCGGTGCGCTGCCAGTTGTCTGCGATACGGTCGACGACGGCGTTAGACGTAGCCGACCAGTATTCCATCGGAGTTCCGGAATGCTCGTTGCGACCGGACACGGCACGCATCTGCATGCCGATTGCTGAAGTAGTATCAGGACGGGTCATGTTTTCCCTTTCAGGACTGTTGCGGGCAGTTAGCCCGATTCCTTACATCGTAATCGTAGCGTAGATGTAACGTTGCGAAAATTTTTTCACGTAGGACTTTTATTCTTTGCAGTGGTTTCGGTACTAGTTAACCACAGCTATAGTTCAAAAGTCCTACGCGTAGGTGGTTAGTAGGTCATGCCAAGTGCGTTGTGGACGTCGTCGAGAGTCTCTTGTGCCTGCTCGCGCGCACGCTCAATGCCACGCATCAGCACGCTACGCAAATACTCAGGATCTTGCTCTAGTTCAGCGCGTCGCGCACGAATAGGAGCGAGGTGCTCATTGAGTGCTTCGGTTACGACCTTCTTCAAGGTGCCGCCACCGCCGTCGCCAATCTCTTCGGCGATAACTTCTGGGGCGCGCCCGGTACACATCGAAGCAATAAGCAACAAGTTAGAAACTTCGGGGCGATTAACTGGATCGTAGGTGATATGCCGATCTGAATCGGTTACTGCGCGTTTGAGCTTCTTAGCCGTCTCATCGGCACTCATTCGCAACTCGATCGTGTTGCCGCGCGACTTCGACATCTTTTCACCATCTAAACCAAGCACATGTGCGGCATCGGACAAGAGTGCGTGCGGGCGCGGGAAGATTCGCTTTGCCTTCTTACCCTTGTTGTAACGCTTTTCGAAACGATCAGCAATCACGCGGGCCTGCTCCAAATGCGGAAGTTGATCTTTACCAACCGGAACCAAGTTAGCCTTGCAGAATAAAATATCGGCAGCCTGATGAACCGGGTAGGTCAGCAGTAGGCCAGACATTGGCCGGCCGTTCGTTGCCTCATACTCGGCTTTAACTGTAGGGTTGCGGCGCAGTTCGGCGTCGGAAACAACCGACAGGAATGGCAAAACAAGTTCGTTGAGTTCGGGGACTTGAGAGTGTGCGAAGAATACGGTTTCTTCGGGATCCATGCCCACCGCGAGATAATCGGTCAGGAGGGACATGGTGCGCTCGCGGATCGAATCGGCCTCATCGCGATCCGTAATCACCTGATAATCAGCAATCAGTAACCAAGTATCGACGCCGCGTTGCTGCAGTTTACGCCAGTTTTGCAGGGTGCCGAAATAGTGGCCGATATGCAGGTGCCCAGTTGGCCGCGCGCCGGTCAGCACCCGGAACTTCGAGGGATCTTCGTCAATAGCTAGGTTGATTTTCTCGCTCATCTGGCGGGTAGCTTCGAGTGAAGCATCCGACGTTGCCGTCTCCAGGGCGAGTTGCGCATTATTTTCACTCATGCCATCTAGTCTAGCGTGCCGTGCCACGACTTTTTGTTTCACATAGTTGTGAAGCGTGACGTTTCACGGAGATCTGGCGAAGGTTCTTACGACGGCGGACAGGTAAGAGTTATCTAAAGTCAAAAACGACGTGGTTTTCCTAGTGGCAACTTTTGGGCAGATCAGTCAGTTGAACCCATGAGTGAAAATAGTTGTTCGGCGGTGGGGCTTAGTATATCGCTATGGATGATACCATCGCGTAAAACTATGGCTCTGTCTGCTCTAGCGGCAGCTGCAAGGTCATGGGTAACCATGATTACAGTGGTCCCAGTTTTATGTAACTGGGCGAGTTGATCGAGAAGTAGGCGCGTTGAGGCTGAATCGAGTGCTCCCGAGGGCTCATCTGCAAAAAGAATTTTTGGTCGTACCGCGAGAGACCGGACAATTGCAACTCGCTGTCGTTGACCTCCGGAGAGTTGTGCTGGATAAGAATCTAACTTATCCGAAAGACCGAAGCGGTCGAATAGTTTTTTGATAGCTTTTGCGGAGAGTCGTTTTTTATTGAAACGAAGGCCAAGTTTGACGTTTTCAAGCGCTGTCATCGAGTCAATCAGATTGTAATCTTGAAATATGAAGCTTGCGTTCTTACGACGTATCGCGCTTCTTTCCTTTCTGGAGACGGACACTACATCGCTGCCGCATAGTTTTGCTATCCCGGAATCTGCTTGTTCTAGTCCAGACATGCAGTAAAGAAAGGTAGTTTTGCCAGACCCTGACGGGCCAACAATAGACACAAACTCTCCTGCTTGAGCCTGGAACGATAAGTTTTTCAGCACGTGTACTGGTTCATTCTTGTTTAGTGGGAAACTCTTCGATAGAGCTTCTACGTGGACTATGGGTTGCATCTTAAACCTCTTATCGGACAATAGCTTGCATATTTAGTGAGCGAGATTGAATCAGAGTTGAGATTTCGGTAAAAAGTGTTATCAGTAAAAATCCAGCGGTTAAAAGAATGTATGTTTCAAGAGGTATGCCACTCGATTGCGTATCTGGAACTGGCCCAGCCGAGAGCGCCAAACCCATAGCTAGACTGTTGATAAAAAGGATCACTGTGCTGATTAAGGATGCGACCAGTAGATAAATAAGGGATTCTAGAAATGCTGCGAATGTGATGGTCGAAGGCTTGCAACCGAGAACCTGTAGTAGTGCAATGTCGTGCACTCGAGAACGGTTTGTTAAGTAGACAGCTAATACTCCGCTTGCCGCTGCCAGAATAACTGGTGTGCTGAAAATTAATAGAATCTGGGAACTAGGGCTGACTTGAAGGCTCTCCTCGGAGGCTCCAATTGCGGACATTACGTTACGTGTTTGGGCGATCATGCCAAATACTAGGCCGACTGATGTTGCTGCCAAAACTAGCGGAGTGATGAACGCTGTAGAGCGGAATGCTCGGCGCTTCGCAGAGGTTAACGCAATCATCCAGCTATCAAAAATATTAAATGGGCGGAATAGTCCAATGAATGTGATCGTGGACTTAACTATCGCTTTGCTTGTTATGCCAAACGCGAGTAATAGCCCAAGTCCGATTCCCCAGTAAGCGCTGATCAAACCGCTAAGAATCTCAGAGCTGGTGGTGATAGGTACCTTTGATATTGCTATATAAGATGCGATCATTCCTCCCGTCACGAGGAAAGAGAAAAGATAGCGCACCCACTGGCGTTCAGTTGGATTCGCAAGAGGGCCATTTACTGCGATAACAGGATCGAGTTTGAGTAGAGAGCGAGTCGTTAAAACTAACGGAAGAATGACGGTGAGAAGTGATGTAATCGGTGCGAACACGATTGCCCATATGCTTTGATGTATGTAACCTGAATCAGCTGGGAGAAGTCCAGTTTTCTGAATCAGAACTATGTAGAAATCCCATAGTGACATTGCGAGTACAGTGCCAAGCACACAGCCGATAATAGCCGCAAGGCAGGCTAAAGTAACGTACCGTAATCGTGCTGCAGATGGAGAAGCGCCAATGACTTGCCATAGCGCAATTCTTCTCGAATCTTCCTCGACCGCTAGCCGGATAATAGTTGGAACGCAGAAAAGTATTGCCATAATAGTCAACGCCATCTGGAAGCCTCCAAGAACGGAGAATTGCTCTGCAGCTAGGCCAGTTGGTAACTGTGCGCCTGCGATAGTCGTGCTCAGGGACAGCGTGATGAGGCAACAAGAAATGGAGGAAATGCTGAGGGTTGCTACGAACATTGGAATGAAATCGCGAATCTCTTTCAGCATATTGCCCGGCCTCGTTGTAAAGTTTATGGTTGTCACATAGTGTGCATTTACGTCAATTATTCAGTATATGAAACGATATAATGGGACTCAACCTTCATTTTCCCCCATTGAGATAACTTCCGACCAATACAGTCAGTTTTCTCAGTAAAGTAGGTGGGAATCTGCGTGGGGTTCATCCCTATTTTTGGTGGAATACATGGGTAGCCCTCGTGTACATCTTTTGTGGTGCGAGTGCTTGCTTGTGCATGGATGTGTCTCATAGCTAGTTGGGTTATTATCTGGTTCTATGAGAATATTGCTTTTCTATCGGTCTTCGATAAAATATTCCTATAAGTGTCAGTGATGTGAAGATCGAGAAGGACTCTCAGCGAATGAAAACTTTCCTTGCTTTCGTCATGTTTTTCTCAGGTTTAGCCGCTTTTGTTTTTTCTGTGCTTTATATATTTGACGTCATTGAAACAGGCTTGCCTGGCTATCTATCGTTGCTCGTTTTTTGCGTTGCTTATCTTGTTGATTTCAAAAGAAAAGCGAAATTTGGGGCTTCTAGCGTCTAGTCAGAGGTATAGCTATCTTGACGGTTTGCGCTACTAGTATCCGGCTTTGAGTGCGGTGATGGTGAGTTCGCCGCGGTTATTAAAACCGGTGAGGGTGAATAGTTCGCTGATATAGGAGCGGGTGGTTGCTTCGCTGAGGTTGAGTGTTTTGGCGATTGTTTTGTTGGGTTTTGCTTTGATAACGAGATCGAAGACTACTCTGAGATAGTGCGGGAGGTTTTCGATTGTGGCGATGAATTCTTGGTAGTCTTCCCGGGTTGCTTGGGTTTCAATATAGGTTTGGGTTAGCAGGTGGATGGGACGCGGGCTGAGCACATTCATACCTGCATGTGCTTGCTTGAGTAGTGTGGCTAGTTGTGGGGCTGGGATATCTTTTGTGAGAAATCCGCGCACGTTTGCTGCTAGCGATTGTGCGAGAGAGTTTTCGTGTTCGAACGCGGTGAGTATGACGACGGTGATGTGTGGGTAGTCGTTAGCTAAGATTTTCGCTGTTTCAATTCCGTCGAGGGTGGGCATATCAACGTCAATGAGGGCGATATCGGGTTGCGTGTGTGCAATTGTCGCAAGTGCTTCAGTTCCGTTCGATGCGGTTGCGACGACGGCGATACCCTCTTGGTGGTCGAGTAGATTTGCTAGTCCTTCACGGATTATTTCGTCGTCGTCCGCGATCAGGAGGCGAAGAGTGTCACTCATAATGATTTCCTTGGGTTAGGGGGAGGGTGGCGATGATAACCCATTCGTTATCGTGGCGGAAGAAGGATAGGTTTCCGCCACTGGTGTGAATGTGTTGTTGGAGATTTGCTAGTCCATAACCCCCGGTGAGGTGGGTAGGGATATTCTGTTCGGCGATGTCGTTGCGCATGGTTAGGCTGATAGTGTTTGAGCTTAGTTCGATGATGAGGTCGACGATAGTGTTAGGCGGTGCGTATTTGAGTGCGTTGGTGGCAGCTTCACGGACAAATAGTGAAGTAAGGTTGATGGTTTGATGGTCTAGTTTGGCATCAAGGTGAGATTCGCTATCGATATTGAGTGTGATCGAACGAGTGGTGAGCATGGTAGCGGACATGGTGATCGCTTCGTCGAGGCTTTGCTGTTGTGCATGCGAGTCAAGGTTGAGGATTATCGGGCGGATCCGGTGTGCGGCGTTTTGTGCCATGTGGGATAGGGGATCAAGCTCGTGGGCTAGATGCGGATGGTTCAGGCTAATGTTTTGTACAGTGATAGCGATCTGTGCTAAATCTTTCGCGATCGTGTCGTGAAGTTCGGCAGCGAGATTTGCGCGGATAGTCGCACTTGCTTGACGAGCTTCCTCTAGGTTTTGTGCAGAGAGCTTTACCCGGTTTACTAGGAAGCAGAGGGCTGTGCCAATAGATGTTATCGATACAAACATCACGATTTCACGAAAGAATTGGGGGCGTAGGGGCTCGCTGAAATCTAGGAACATACATCCGGTTAATGCAAGCGTGATGAGCGCTGGAATCCACCGCTTGCGGATCATCCAAGTAATACAAATCAGATAAACACCCAAGGCAGGTAAGGCTAGGTGTGATGTGGCTGGCCAAAAAGATGACGCGAGGAAAATGAGTATGTAAAGGATTTGTGCCGAATATTTCCACGCGCTCACTGTAAGGGTAATTCCAAAAACGACAATGATCCACAACTGTGGCTGGTCAAGCCGAAGAACTGCTGGGTTCAATCCGATTTCTGCCAACACACTAAGCGTAGCCAGGAGTAAATAAATCGGTGTATGTATTGCGCGTAGTGGCGTTGAAACTGATGTGGAATTCTCTGTTATTTGCCCAATGCTATAAAAAGATTTACGTGTTTGCACTCTTACACTATGGCATATCCGGATATAAAAGCATGCTACAGGTACCTCTGTAGCAGCGTCATGATTATGATGAATTCTTGGTAGCTCACGTTAGTTAAAGGTAACACTGATCGTCGCTAGGACAGTTTTGTCATTCAATACCCTGACGAATATCGGTGTCATAGATATCCGGTAACATGCTTTATTTAAATCAGTAGCCTATTTTGGTTGCTTCGTTCACAAAATTGGTTGAACGCCCTAGTATGTATGTGAAAGGATAAACACATGAGTCGTCTGCATTTGTTTGATGTGAAGTATTGGAAGTATTCGCTCTTTGCGATGCCGATCATGATCCCGCTGGCCTTATGGGCTAGTTGGGATGTGGTAACTGCACCTCAATCAACTGCGCTAAAAGTGGCTGTAGGTGTTGGTCTTGCTTTGCTGACATATGTTTCTGGCGTGATTTTATTCTGGTGGAACGCGTTAGCACAGAATCATTGGCGCAAAACTAAGCGTAAAAAATAAGGAGAGCACGTTGCCGAATCTATTGCGCAGTATAGGCCCCGAAATTATGTGGGCAGGGGTACTTATCTCCGTGTCATCGAACGTTACGCGGACTGGGTGGAGCGACCCGGTTGTTATTGCAGAAATCATCGGGTTAGTGCTTGTCCTTGGATGGATAATCAAGGAAAGACTGAAAGAACAAAAACGAGAGCTACTCTATTCTTTACTTTATGTGACCGGAACTGTTGGCGTAGTTGCCATTCAGAACTCGTCATGGACGCGGCTTGCTGTACTCCTCATCATGGGTATGTATATTTTCGCTAAACGTAGTCGTCAAGACGCGCTAGTGAGCGATTAGGCGTGAGCCGCTTGCTCGAAGGTGAACTCTGCTAGTTTGGGCGGGCGAAATCTCGGTATTCAGCACGGTAGCGCGATATAGAGTGCCACCGTTACGCTGGGCGAGATTTTGTGCGCGATTTCCCGGATTCTGACCTAGTAGTACTGTGATTGGGAATAGGGCGAGGCTTGGCTTGTTTACCGAATATTTTCACTGCTTAGCTGTTCTCATCCGTGGTGGGGACTTTGACAGGCAAGTTCGCGCAGTGCCTGTTCGTAATTGTCGGCAAACTGGTGAGTTAGTTGAGCGATCACATCGTCTGCAACAGTCTCTTCCTGATTATCTATACTGACCGCGTTTTCTACGTCATCGAAACGCATCACAATATACTGAGGCCGATTGTTTTTCATGATGACTACTCTTCCGGGCTTGTGCTACTGGCTGGGAGAATTTACGACGACGGGGTTGTTGGTGTGTGCCATGTGCTCCATGGCAGGATAGTGCTTGCTATCAGTAAACCACAAGCACCGATGAAGATTCCGGTGGGGATTCCACAGAACTGGCCGATGATGCCGCCGGCGATTGTGAGTAAGGGGCCGGAGATTCTCGAGCACAGGCTGAATACGGTAGTGACTCGCGCGATGAGGTGATCGTCAGTTTCGGTTAACCGCACGGTAGCGTATGCGGGACGGAAGAGAGCTGCGAGAAACATGAGGAAGAAATTCGCACACAAGTAGATGGCGAAGCCTACTGTTGTTCCAGGAAGGAAAGGAATGACGAAGATAGGAAGCGAACGTAGCATTCCGATATAGGTGAGAACACGCCGCTGTCCTAATGTGTTGGTTATTCGTCCGGCAAAGGTTGAGCCGAGTATCCCGCCAAAGCCGGGAACAGTAAGAGCTATACCAAATTCAATAGGTGATAGTTTCCAAGAATCTAGCAAGAGCAAGATCTCCAACGGGTAGATGAATGCAAGGAACCCAGCAAATAACGTGGCATTTCCTAAAAGCGTGAGCAGTATAGGCTTTGATGCGATATAACGAAAACCTTCACTGAGTTGCTGTTTATAAGGCGCATTTGAATGAGCCGGAGGTTTCCCTTCCGGGGTAGTAATCTTGCTCAGTCCAAAAGCTGATCCCAGCAGGCCTATGACTTGCGATAATAGGGTAATGCCAACGCCCAGAAGCTGAGTGATGAACCCGCCGATCATTGGTCCGAACGTGGTGAAGATCCAGATAGTTGATTCGAATTTGCTAAAGGCAGATACGCGCTGTTCAGCAGGAATAAGATCTTTGAGATGTGCCATTGAAGCCGGCAAGAAAAGACTTGAGAGCGTTGAGAGCACAACTGCCACAAATAGTAGATGAACGTAAGAAAACGATTGGAAAACGAGCATGATAGGAATGGTTGCGAGGATGCCTGCACGCAAAATATCAATCCATATCATGAGTGGCCGTTTGGCTCTGAATTCAAGCCACGGTCCAGCAGCGATCATGACGAACGCGCTAATAAAGCCAGGGATTGCGGAAAGTAGCGAAAGCTCAAGCGAAGACACTGAAAGAAGCGTTACCGCTGCCAATGACAGTGCACCAGTTGCAAGTGCTTCTCCAGCATCAGACGAGGCACGGGCGAACCACAGCTTATTAAAATCTGGATGCATCGCGTGCGCTCCTCTTGCTGGCGATATTGTTAAATTTGTCGAAGGGCCGTTCTATTCATTGGTTCAGTTGTTTTCTAGTATTTCGCCTAGCAGTACTGCAACTGAGAACGGAGCGAGGGTGAGATGCCCACCGGGTGCAATATGCTCCGTGTGGTCGCGCGGGCGTTCCCATTGGCTGGCCCACATCAACTCAAAATCAGTACCGCGTCCCCACGGAAGCGTGACCTGCTGAGCCTGCGCCTGGCCGTTAATAATCACCAACGCATCGCGGCCCATTCCGCGCCCCGAGCGCAACATTTGCACCAACCGGGCTTGGGGATCAAACCATGTGTAGTCCTGCATCTGGTTGCCAGAAGCATCCAGCCATTCCATGTCACGTAGTGCGTCGCCCTCACGTGGACTGCCGGTAAAGAACTGGGTTGGGCGGAACACTGCATGTTCCCGACGTAGCTGCAGCAAGAACGACGTCGTTGCCAACATATTCGCCTCATCCTCACCAAGATCCCAATTCAGCCACGATAACGGCGAATTTTGGCAGTACGCATTATTGTTACCATGCTGAGTTTTTAAGATTTCGTCCCCAGCAGTGAGCATCGGGGTGCCAGCAGCCAAAACTAAGCAGGCCATTAAATTGCGTGCTGATTTACGTCGCATCGCGGAAATATTCTCAGGCGCGGTACCTTCCACACCATGATTCCAGGACAAATTATTATCTGAACCGTCACGGTTATCCTCGAGGTTCGCATCGTTGTGTTTATGCGAATAGGAGGTGAGATCGTTGAGTGAAAAACCGTCATGTGCCGTCACAAAGTTAACCGACGCATGAACTCCGCGCCCACCAGGAATCCGACCGTGGCCGAATAAATCAGCAGAACCTGCCATACGAGTGGCTAAATCGCGCAGATCGCTACCGTGTCCGCCGTGCATGATCGCCGCCGGTTCACTGAGCCAAAATGAGCGTAACGTATCGCGGAATCGGTCGTTCCAATCCGCTGTCGGCACCGGGAACTGGCCGGTACGCCAACCGCCATAGCCCACATCCCACGGTTCGTTAATTAGCTTGACGGTACTGAGTACCGGATCGGTTGCCATCGCGATATACAACGGATGGTTCGGGTTGAAACTATCACCCTCACGGCCCAGCGTCACCGCCAAATCAAAACGGAAACCATCAACGCCGATCACCTCAACCCAGTAGCGCAATGAATCTAACGTCATCCGGATAACCGCAGAACGCCGGAAATCGAAGGAATTGCCACACCCAGTGGTGTCTTTTAATGCTCCTGGATTAGCGGAATCATGGCGATAGTACAGTGACGAATCAAGTCCTCGCCACGAAACCGTGACGCCATCTGCGCCGGCTTCACACGAATGGTTGTAGACGACGTCGAGCAACACCTCGATACCAGCCGCATGTAACGCGGCCACCATATTCTTAACCTCGTCAAGAACTGCTTGCCCGCCAGCCTGCTGGCTACTTTCGGTGGCGTAACTCGGCTCCGGCGCAAAAAATCCGAGCGTATTGTAGCCCCAATAGTTTTCCAAACCTTTGCGAGTTAAGAACGGTTCGCTCATTTTGGCATGGATAGGCAACAGTTCGATTGCGGTGATACCCAACGACGTCAGATAGTCAATTGTGACGGGATGGCCAAGCCCAGCATAGGTGCCACGTAGTTCATCGGGCAGGCCAGGCAACGTTTTCGTTAATCCCACCACGTGAGCTTCATAAATAACCGTCTCATCCCACGGAATCTGTGGGCGAGTAGTCGAAGCCGGAGTATCTGGCAGGATAACCCCGAGTGGGCCGTATGTGCCCGAGTCGCGTTCGTCGCGCTCAGTAGGGTGGGGTGTGCCGTCGTCGGCAACAACATGTCCGTACAAGGCAGGGTGTAACTGCGGGGATCGTCCCACTGCGCGGGCATATGGATCAAGCAGTAACTTAGCCGGATTATAAACGTGGCCGGCTGGCGGATCCCAGCGTCCGTCGGCGCGGATGCCATAGAGCTGACCGACGTGGATACCCTCAACGTAACCAGACCATACGCCGTACATGCCACGATGCAACGCAACACAGTATTCGGTAGCCGATTCGGGGTCCACAAAGCACGCCCAGACGGACGAAGCATGTGGTGCTTCAACAGCAATATCGACACCGTCATCAACCACATGAGCGCCTAGTCGAGGTGGAGTTTGTCGGGCTGGCTGCGCAAATGGAGCGTTGCGGTATGGCATATCAGTAATAGTCACGCCTTATATTGTGGCAAATTTGCGGGGTTTTTGGGGATTAACGGGGTAGGCTTGAGATGTGGATGAACTAACACGAGCCTATGATCCGTTGAAAGAACGTTGGTATAGCAGGGATTTATGGATGTCGGTAGGTGACGAAATTGATCCAACTCGCGCTGTTGTTGCGAGAGTGTGCGACGGCAAAATTGCGTTGCGAACGGGTCACGTAGCATGGTTTCCGGTTGCCGACGTCGTTCCTCACTGGTGCTATTTGGCATCTGATGCGGACCACGATTATTTTGCGATCGACGACGACGGACTCGATGGGTGCAGTGATCAAGTAAGTGAATCAGTGTCTTATGTGGATATCCGTCAGCTGGTGAGTGATCTGCCTACGGACGAGATGACGCTGGTGTGGGGCGCGCTAGCGTTAACGGCTTGGCATCGGCGGACACGATTTTGCGAGGCGTGTGGCGAGCCCTTGACGGCAGTGGATTGGGGCCGCAAACGGGTGTGCTCGAACAACCATATTGTGTTCCCGCGTACCGATCCGGCTGTTATTATGGGCGTTCTTGATCCGGCGGATCGGTTGCTGGTGGCGCGTAATGCGCGCTGGCCGCAGGGGCGGATTTCTGTTCTCGCAGGTTTCGTAGAAGCGGGAGAATCGCTCGAAGAAGCCGTGCGACGTGAGGTTCGCGAAGAGGTTGGGATCGACGTCGACGATGTGCGTTACGTAGGGTCGCAACCGTGGCCGTTCCCGCGTTCGCTTATGATGGCGTTTTATGGCTGGACGCAAGAGAGGACGCCCCGCCCGGACGCGGAAGAAATAGCAGAAGCGTTTTTTGTTGATAGAGATGAGTTGCGTGAACGCGTGTCCAGTGGGGAATTAACCTTACCGGCAGCTGCGTCAGTTGGACGTGCGCTCATCGAGCACTGGCTGGGTGGAGAATTGGCGTAATCCACAGACAGACGGTGTATCGGGTTTTATGTCGGAGCATACCGTTAGAATCAAAGTCAGTGGATGGTAGATAAAAGGAGAGAGCCAGTGCAGGTTGAACAGTTGCTTGATGCGTTAGATCCTGATCAACGCGAGGTGGCTCGGCATGTGCATGGGCCGATGGCGGTGTTGGCTGGTGCTGGGACAGGTAAAACGCGCGCTATAACGCATCGAATTGCTTATGGTGTTCACAGTGGTGCCTATGATCCGCGCAATATCCTTGCGGTTACGTTCACTACCAAGGCCGCGTCAGAAATGCGCACTCGGTTGCGTGATTTAGGGGTGCGTCCGGTTAACGCTCGAACTTTTCACTCGGCGGCGTTATCGCAGCTGAGATATTTTTGGCCCCAAGCAATCGGAGGCCATGTTCCAGAGATCAAAGAATCGAAACTGGCACTGGTATCGGGAGCTGCCGCATCGCTGGGATTTGATACTAATAAGCCGGCGATTAGAGATTTTGCGGCCGAAATTGAGTGGTCGAAAGTAACACTGTGCCCACCAGAAGAATACGTGGTGCGAGCCGGTGAAGAAGAACGTGACTATATTGCAGGAACAACTTACACCGATATCGCTCACCTGATCTCGCGCTATGAAGAAGCAAAAGCGGAGCGGGGCGTTATTGATTTTGAAGATGTTATTTTGTTACTGATCGGCATCATGAGTGATGAGCCCGAGATAGCGTCGATTATTCGGCACCAGTATCAGCATTTTGTGGTGGACGAGTTTCAGGACGTTTCGCCGATGCAATATCGATTGCTGCAGTTGTGGTTAGGAGACCGCAAAGACCTGTGTGTGGTGGGCGATGTAGCCCAGACTATTTACTCGTTTGCGGGTGCACAATCAACATATCTTGCGGAATTTTCACGGCATTTCCCACAAGCAAATATCGTGACACTGAACCGTGACTATCGGTCGACGCCGCAAATAGTTGAGGCGGCTAATACGGTTATTAGTCACGGGCAGATAGATGGGGCAGTACATTTGACGTCCATGTTGCCATCGGGAAGGCCGGTGAGTTTTTCGATATACCAAGACGATGCCGAAGAAGCCTCAGAAATCGCCGGGAAGATTTTATCTTTGGCTGCCAGCGGTATGAAGTATTCAGATATTGCCATCCTTTATCGAACCAACGCCCAGTCTGCAGTATTTGAAACAGCGTTGAACGAAGCAGGTATCCCGGTGTCGATTAAAGACGCCGAACGTTTCTTCCAGCGTAAAGACGTCAAAGAAGCAATGGTTACCTTGCGCTCAGTGGCCCGGTTGCCGCAGCACAAGGGTCTAGAAGACACCGTGGTTGATGCGCTCAAACAAGTAGGCTGGCGGCCTGAACCACCCGTTGGTCGTGGTGCAATTCGGGAACGCTGGGATGCTCTCAATACGCTGCGTGAGCTTGCTGCTGCGATGGAAGAGAAAAGAGATGCATCGATCAGCGAATTTTTAGCTGAAATGACCGAACGTGCTGAGCTTATGAACGAACCGACATCGAACTCAGTGACGTTGGCATCGTTGCACGCCTCTAAAGGCCTGGAATGGAAAGCCGTGTTCTTAGTGGGCATGAGTGAAGGCCTGATGCCTATTTCGCTTGCGAAAGGATCGGCCGGAATCGAAGAAGAACGCCGATTGCTCTATGTCGGGATTACTCGTGCGAAAGAAGAACTAGCGATTTCCTATGCGCGTACTAATAGCGGGCGTGCAGATCGCAAGCGTTCGCGGTTCTTGGACGATATCTGGCCGCAAGAACAATCACGTGCAACTCAGGCTCGGAAAAAGTCGGCAGAGCTGGCCCGCGAATTTGAGACGAAGCACGCTCAAGATATGGGGCTGTATGAGGAGCTTGTACAGTGGCGTTCTCGAGTGGCCGAAGAATCTCAACGTAAGCCGTATCTGATCTTCCATGATTCAGTGTTGCGGGATATTGCTATCGCTAAGCCGCGTAACTTGGCGGAACTGGGACGCGTCAAAGGCGTTGGCGCTATGAAGCTATCCTATTTCGGTGAAGCAGTTCTTGAGATCGTCAACCGCACCTCACTCGGTTCCGGTGTCGGACGCCGTTAGCTCCGCCTGACATCCACAATCAGGATGGGGAAGAACCTGATAGGTGAGTGGTAATCGGGGCTGTGGTCCAATACGTATGAGCGCATTAAATAGGGATGGCTTTTGCTGATCAACGAGGGCAAGAATCTCTCGGGCAACGTATGCGCCAGCTAGCTCCATAGAAGAAATATCGGCCAATACTTCACTGCGTCCAAACACTTGCATCGCAAGGCGCTGCCATGCGTCGTCCGCATCTACGTGGTGTAGATAAACGCATGACGAACAAGCCGAAATATGCGGAATAGTTGTTGGCCCAACAACCAGATCTACTTCCTCGGTGCACACATGAACAATAGGAGTACCAGCAGTAAGCCAGCCGGCAGTAGTGGCAGGGTTGATCACGTACGGGTGAGAAATCACCACGGCGGTAGGCTGAGACGATGCCAGCGATTGATGATTCTGATTATGGAACACATTATCCCACGCAAGATAGCGCGGCAAGCCAGTAAATCTTGTGGCTAATCGGGGATGATCAAGGTGAGCAACAGCAGATGAATCCCGGCAGGTGATATGGCCAATACCGGCGTCGGCAATAATGAGAGCTGCCACCATACTCACGTAGTCACCGCGAACAAAAACGATATGAGCATCGCAGCGGCGATCAGGCACGCTACCATGCAACCGGACGCCGGATGTGGCATCGGGAATAGTCATATCTGACGTGGTTAAAACATGCGCCTTAGTGAGCATAGAAATTATTTCTTTAACCCGAGCAGACGCTAGATTCAGTCGTTTGACGCGACTAGCCAGTTCAAAATCAGATTGTGGAACTGATAATGAATCAACGAAAGTACGCTCATTTTTGGTCAGTCCGGACAGGATAATACCGGTACGCGGGTCTAACCCGATCTGCAACTGGTCAGTTTCTCGCCACACAACGGGCAGTCCCGGAATGATCTGCATGGTGCCTCCTTAACGTTGGCACCAGCATAAAAGGAAGAACTACCGGCTAAGAAAAGTAGTCCACAGGGGTGGAAAACTTAGTCCTCGTGCTGCTGAGATGAGGTATCATCACCGCCATCGGCGTCATCAAACAACTCCGCTAGGAATGAATCTAGCTCGTCTTCGATAGCCGCCGATTCGGCAGAGAAAAAACCATCCGGGTTATGTAGGTCATCTGCAGAAGGTAATAAATCCGGATGCGACCACAACTGATCGCGTCCTTGGTCTCCGCGCTCAGCAGTCGCCCGCTCCCAAAAAGCAACAGCGGCACGCAAATCACGCGGTGCTAGTTCAACACCAAGCTGAGAACCCCACACTGCCTTCGCTGGATGTGACGTAGCATTTCGGCGCGCAAACATTTCTCGCAAAGCAGCTGCACTCGGAATATAAGCCAGTACTGCCCGGGCAGAAACTGCAGACACCCAACCGTCGATGAGTGACAAAAGATGTTCAAGTCGTGCCAATGCGTCCTTTTGTGATTCGGACTGCTCGAGGGAGAAAACGCCACTGAAATCCAGTTCCTGCATTGCCTCGGGATTAGCAAAATCTAGGGAACGAGCCTGTTCTTCAATTGAGGACATATCGATTTCGATGCCGCGCGCGTATTCGCCAACCGTGTCAATAATACGTGGACGAAGCCAAGGTATTGAGGTAAAGAGTCGAGCTGCAGCTGCTTCGCGTACTGCAATGTACATGCGAACGTCGTCGTCGGAAATCTCAAGATCACTAGCAAAATCGGCAATATTTGAGCTCACCAGAGCAGCCGAGGAGCCTTCTAGCAACGGTAGACCAATATCAGCCGTACCAAACGAGGAGACTGCCAGCTGTGCTAACGCCGTGCCGTATTGCATCCCAAGAAATGAGGACACCATATTGGTCAATAAATTACTTGGATCGCCCATCATTCCAGCCATTTCCGGAGGAAGCTGCTGCAGTTGTTGGCGCATAACGTCGCCAAAAGCACGGTTAATATTCGTCCCTAGCGGATCTAGTAGCTTGCGGAATGTAGGCAGAGAATGAGCCACCCAGTCCAGTCGTGTCCAAGCCAGGTTCGGGCCCGTCGTCGGATCAATATCGGTGACCGCATCAAGCCACAATGACGCAACCGACAGCGCAGAACGAATTTTGTCTCCGTCTGCCGCCGTCAGATTATCCATATGTGAGCGAATAATCGTATCGCGAGCAACTTCTTCAGCAATTTTCCAATTAACCGGGCCTTCACCAGACGAACCGAGCATAGCTTTGAGCTGGGAAGTAACAGCGTGCATCTGATCTGGACTGACCATCATGCCCATAGCAGACGGGTCAATTCCAGAATCTTTCATAGAGCGTATGACCTCATCGGCAGCATCGCCCATGATTGCCCGCAACATTTCTTCCCATTGTTCATTATCATGCTCGGCCATATTGTCTCCTTTAATATTCCTGCCTATAGCCTAACTGGCAATACGATATCCGTACAAGATAATGGTTGTGGTGCGCGTTGGGCGAACGAATAAAAGTTTGATGTCGTTCTTCTCGTTATTGTGAGGCATGATAGTAAGGTGAAAAAAGTGAGCAGGCGTGCAAAATCACCAGCAGTTCCCGCAGTAATCTTTGGACTATTCGCGGTGGGAGCCGTCGTAATGCCATCAAGTTTTATCGTTATGGGCCCCGGTCCGGCAAACGATGTGACTGCATTGTATGACGGTCAGCGCATGGTGGAAGTTTCTGGTCAGACAACGTATCCGTCAGATACTCATCTTTTTATGACTACCGTGTCCGCTTACGGTAATCCTGATTATGGTGCTAGTGGGGGAATAGTTGCCCGGGCGCTATTTGATCCGGGCTCGAGGGTGCTCCCGGTTCGTGCCTTGTATGCTCCGCAGGAGACAAACGACGATGTCTCCTCACGTGACAAACAGATGATGACATCCTCGCAAGATACTGCTGCTGCGGTTGCTATGGAACGTGCTGGTCTTGACGTGAAAATGACGTTAACGATTTCTGGTAGCACCAATAAGAATGCGGATGTTGAAGAAGGCGATATCATTAAAGCAGTGCGAACTGCTGGGATGGATAAGCCAGAAGCTATTGCTTCTTTTAGTCAGCTTTCCAAGATACTCGCCACAGTCGAGCCAGGGTCTGATATTGCCGTCACGGTAGAAAGAAACGGCAAGAACCTCGATAAGCATGTCACCACTGTGGCGCGACCGCCAGAATTCGACGGCGCTGTTCGTCCTGGCTCAATGATGGGCGTCTTTATTTCAGTAACAGACGTTTCCCTACCTGCTCAAGCGCATTATCTAGTAGACGGAATCGGTGGCCCGAGTGCGGGAAATATTTTCTCGGTTGCGATCTATGATCAGCTCACCCCGGGGTCGCTGGGAGCCGATCATCGGATTGCAGGTACGGGTGCCCTAGCTTGGGACGGATCTATTCAACCAATCGGGGGTATTGCCCAAAAGCTTGTTGGCGCGCACGACGCCGGAGCACATGACTTCTTGGCACCAGCAGCTAATTGTGCCGAAACGCGTGGACATATTCCAGCAGGAATGCGGGTATGGGCTGTTCGCACAATCGATGATTCCATCGCTGCGGTGAAAGCCATCGGGGAAGAAGATACGTCAGATTTGACGCCGTGCTCTGCGGTTAAGGCGCCCGTTATGGATCTGGCGAAGTAGCCTATTCGAAAGTCGTTTGTAACGCGGCCGTTAAGCCCTCAACAAGGTTTTCGCCAGAAAGAACATCCGCGTCTGCGTCATGCGAGCGCATTCGGATAACGCTCCATGTTGCCCCGTCACGCATTGCCGCGACTACCATTCGCACGTCTTCGCGTTCGGGATGTTGTTGGAGGAAGCGTTGCGCCTGGGCGGGATCTTCCGGAATATCTTTTTCGGCCGACGGCGGTAGCACGATGCGTTCTACCGCGAGCGCGGCACCATCAACTTCTGGGGGCCACACGATTTGTCCTAGTAACTCTTCCAGTGAGGAAGCCTGGGGCAGATCTTCTTGCTCAACCGAGAAGAGAAGATGTGGATCAGTAATTGATTGGGCATGTACATCGGCCGGTAATTCATTGGCCAGCTCTGGATTCTGTGCTAATGCGGCTTGCGCGCGAATCAGTGCAAACATGCGAATCGGGCCATCCCAACCACCGGATGCCACATGGCGTTCGATGTCAAGGGTGGCGTCTCGTAATGATCGGTGTTCTGCAGATAATTCATTGGTCATATCCTTTATTGTTCCATATTGTTCTCCACCGGCATATCTGTAACATCTCAATCACCCTTGGGAACTAGAAGTAAGTAGGATACGGTTATAAGTAGAATTTGCGTATGCTCGCAGATGGAAACCGTTGTAAAGGATAATGTTGTGACATCATCGACGCCGAATGTGTCGCGCCCTGCGCCTAAGTCTGGCAAACTTCCGGGCGGTGCGTTCACTCCTACGTTAATTGTGCTAGCTGTCATTGTATTTGCGCTAGTCATTATTGCTGAGTTTTGGACTGAAATGGCTTGGTTCAATCAGATTGGCGCGGCTCGGGTCTTCTGGACTCAGTATGGCGCCGCAATTGGGTTGGGGGTTATTGGTACTCTCTTAGCTGCCGTTGTTTTTGCTATTAATCTGCGGGTTGCATTAGGGAAGGCGTCATCGACTGACGACGTCGTCGTCTCTACGAACCCACTAGCGAAGAACGTGAACTGGTTACGGCACCATTCCATAACTACATACGTCCTGATTCCGCTGGTGGTTGGTTTGTTCTTTGGCCTCGGTTTGGCGGGTAGCTGGCGAACATTCTTGTTGTGGTTTAACGGGACATCGTTTGGTGAAACTGACCCAGAATATGGTTTAGATGTTTCATTCTTCGTTTTCTCTCTGCCGGCGATACAAATTGTCCTCGGCTTCTTGAGTACGTTGTTAGTGCTTTCGCTGGTTGCATCAATGATGGGATATTGGTTTAACGGAGCATTTGTGTTCCGCGGAAATAAACCACACTTGAAGAGCAAGGCTCAGCTCCATGCCGGAATTTTGCTAGCGATCGGTGCGCTTTTGTTTGCTGGTAATTACTGGATTGATCGTTACAACCTTCTGCTAGGAAACAAGCAACGTTTCTCTGGTGCTACCTATACTGATATCAACGCTTCACAGCCTGGTCTAACTATTTTGGCTATTGCCGCAGCCCTGGTTGCGGTTATGTTCCTCTATGCGGGAATTATTCGGCGGTGGAAGCCAGCTGTTGTTGGTATTGCATCCGTATTTGCCGTCGCGTTAGTTGTGAATTTCGCTTATCCTGCTTTGCTCCAGCGGTTCAAGGTTGATCCGAATGCTGCCGAGCTAGAATCTACCTATATTCAGCGAAACATTGATGCAACGCTAGAAGCCTATGGTTTGTCCGATGTGGAGACTCAGCAGTATGAAGCGCGAACAACGGTTGAAGCTGGTCAGTTGCGCGAAGATTCGCAGACGACTGCTCAGATTCGCCTACTAGATCCGAATATCGTTGATCCGTCGTTCAACCAGTTGCAGCAAAACCGTCAGTATTATTCGTTCAAGGCTCCGTTAACGGTTGACCGTTACACGATCGACGGCGAACTGCGCGACACCGTGATCGCAGTTCGCGAATTGAATCTTGAAGGCCTCGATAATGAACGCCGGTCATGGGTTAATGACCACACTGTCTTTACCCATGGCTTCGGTGTTGCCGCAGCTTATGGCAACACAGTGACCTCCAAGGGAGATCCAGCTTTCTGGGAAGCAGGTATTCCGTCCACAGGTGAGCTTGGCAAGTTTGAGCCGCGCGTGTACTTCGGTCAACAGTCTCCGGATTACTCCATTGTTGGTGCGCCAGAAAAGACCGAGCCGTGGGAATTGGATTATCCGAACGACGACGCTCCTAACGGCCAGGTCAATACAACGTACACTGGTAATGGTGGACCATCAATCGGTGATGTATGGTCGAAGCTGATGTTTGCAATCAAGTATCGCTCTACGGAATTATTCTTCTCTGATCGCGTCACTAGTAACTCCCAGATTTTGTTTGACCGTGATCCGCACAAGCGGGTAGCGAAGGTTGCTCCATATTTAACCCTTGATTCCAAGGCTGTTCCGGCAGTAGTGGATATGGATTCGAATCCAGATACGCCATCTGAGTTGGTATGGATTATTGACGGCTATACGACGTCGAACAACTATCCGTACTCGGCTCGTGAAACTCTAGATGAGACAACACGCGATGCCACGAACCGTTCGGGCGCGTTGGTTGCTGGTGGAACAAACGAAATCAACTACATTCGCAACTCGGTGAAAGCCGTTGTTAATGCTTATGACGGTAAAGTCACGCTGTTCCAGTGGGATGAAAAAGATCCGATCCTCAAGGCATGGCAAGGTATTTTCCCAGGTCAGGTAACACCGCTGAAGGATATGCCAGGTGATTTGATTGCACACGTGCGTTATCCGAAGGACTTGTTCAATGTCCAGCGCAGCCTGCTTTCTCGCTACCACGTAGATGACGCATTGTCCTTCTACTCTGGTGGTGACTTCTGGCAGATTCCGCGTGAACCAACCGGACAGTCGGAAAATGATTCGAGCGCTCCAGCACAGCCGCCTTACTATTTGACACTGCAGATGCCAGGTCAAACAGAAACGTCGTTCTCGTTGTCCACTGCGTATATTCCAGGTGGAAATACGAAGCGTAACGTGATGACGGGCTTCTTGGCTGCTGATTCGAATGCTGGTAATGAGACTGGAAAGATCGCTCCGGGATATGGCAAGTTGCGGTTGCTAGAACTTCCGCGTGATTTGACTGTTCCAGGCCCAGGTCAGGCACAAAACACGATGTTTGCTAACCCGAAGGTCTCAACAGATCTGAACTTGTTGCGTCAAGGTGGTACGAAGGTTATCGAAGGTAACTTGCTCTCCTTGCCAGTTGGCGGCGGTCTGCTTTATGTTCAGCCCGTTTATGTTCAAGCCTCGAAGGGTACTCAGTATCCAACCTTGCAGTACGTACTAACGTTGTTCGGCGATTCGGTAGGCTTCGCACCAACGTTGCAAGAATCGCTCGACATGGTCTTTGCTGGTGATTCGGGCGTTAATGCTGGCGATGCCAATATCGTTGGCGATAAGGCAGCACCTGTTGATGGCGATAAAGTGAAGGTTCCGGCTAAGCCAGACCCGGCTGATAAGAATGCGGATAAGCCAGATCCAGCTGTAAAGCCAGCACCGGCTGGGCCGTCGGCTCCATCTGGTACGCCAGCTGCCGATCTCAGCACGGCTTTGAATGATGCGAAGGATGCGATTAAGAGTGCAGACGTAGCATTGAAGTCAGGTGACTGGGCAGCATATGGTGAGGCTCAGAAGAAACTCAACGAAGCTATTACCCGGGCTGCGGAAGCTCAACAAAAGGTTGATGCCCAAAAGCAACCGTGATAGGTAGTTAGCAAACAAAGATGGCGAGCATAATGCTCGCCATCTTTGTTTCTGTCTCTTAGTTATCCGCGCCGCATGGGAAGGCGAGCAAGGAACGCCCAGGATAGTAGCGCCATGACTAGGCTGACACCTAGAACCACGACGGTCAGTAGCGGGGTGTTATTGGATAGATCCAGATCGATGGATATATGAAGCACTCCACTGGCAACGTTTCCGATGAGGAAAGCTGAGGCAAAAGGCACGCCTAGAACTATGGTTATAGCAAGCCATAAAGGGAGCCGTAGAAAAATAGTGCATCCTAGCAAGACTAGCTCAAGAATTCCTAGATAGAGCAAGAACGTGTAGAGCACCGTGAAGAGTGACAAACCGTTAACTGTTGCGGAGCCTGTTAACGATGCAAAACCGATGATCAGGGTTGTAACACTAGTCATTACTACAGTTATTAGTGCGATGAGTGTCTGATAAGCGATGAAGATTGTGCGTCGTTCTAAACCAGCGCCAAGCCATGCACGGGCATTTTCTCCAACGATAGAAATAAACAAGCCAACGATAACGAACGGTACCGCGCCGGATAGTCCGAGCGATGTTGAACTGACTATCGTCGATGGGGCGCTATAGCCAGCAGAATAAGGAGTGGTCATAAGAACGTTAAAATATCTATCGCCGAGTGCAATTCCACTGTTCAATCCGAATACGGATAAGGCGCATAGATTATAGATATATGCGACAACAATAGCCAGCACGATCCATAGTGTTACTGTGCGTAGCTGTCGAGTAAAAATGAGACGTGGTATGAGTTTCATGAGTTCCTCCGGGTAGATGCGATGAGAACATCGGTTAACGATGCCAGGCCTGATTCGGTGGAGTATTTTGCCCGTAAGTGATCCGCGTTGCCGACTTCGTGGAGCTTTCCGTGATCGAGGATGACCACGTTTTCGATAATGTCCTCGATTTCGTTGACGAGGTGTGAAGAGATGATGATAGTTCGGGGATGTTTGACGTAATCGGCTAATAAGGCATCGTAGAATTCTTGCCGGACAACAGCGTCCATTCCGATATGTACTTCGTCGAAAATCGTCAATGGGCACCGCGAAGCAAGGCCGAGAGAAGCAAAGAAAGCCGATTTTTGGCCGCGGGAGAGTTTCTTAGGCTTACGCTTCGGGTTGATCGTCCATTGATCCAGAAGTTCGAGGCAGAAGTCGCGGTCAAAGTCTGGCCGGGTGGCTTGCCACAGGTCAATCGTGTTGTTCATTTTCTGTTCGGTGAGAACGGAGGTTTCGTCAGACACAAGGGCAACGTGACGCATGAGGTCACGGTTGTTCCAGATTGGCGACGACGATGTTTGTCCGTCCCACTGCATCTGGACGAAGCCGGTGTGCTTAAGTTGACCGGCTAGCGCCATCGATAGAGTGGATTTCCCGCAGCCGTTGCGGCCGAGGAGGCCGGTGATGGTTCCGGCTTCAAATGTGGTTGAGACTGATTCGAGTGCGCGGTGGCGGAAATAAGAATATCCGGCGTTTTCGGTCATCACTTTCAATGGTGGTGTCATTGTTCCTCCTCTAGGAGTGAGTTGACGAAATTTGTTATTTCTTGGTCAGTAAATCCAAGGGATCGGCCTTCAGCTATTGCTGGGGCGAGGGTGGCGCGAAGATAGGATTCTTGGCCACGCCGTTTGAGGATTGCGGCGGCGTCGTCGGTAACGAACATGCCGATGCCTCGTTGCTTGAATATCAGGCCTTCGGATTGGAGAAGGTTGAAGGCCTTGTTCGCGGTTGCTGGGTTGATGCGATACGTCGTGGCGTATTGGGTTGTTGACATGATTTGGCTGCCCGCGGTTAATTGCCCGTCGAGTATCTGTTCGCGAATATGTTGTGCGATTTGCAGATAGATCGGGGTTGTGGAATTGAATATGAGGTTGTGTTGACCATCATTCATTCCTTCACCTCCTTGGTTAGTTACATGACTAATTAACCATGTAACTAAGTGGTTGTCAACCCTAAACTCATTGGTTAGTTTTTGGTGACGTGAGGTATGGCACCGTCTCTCATGTTGACCTCAGTCCTTATGGACAATAAGCTAGTAACTACCGACGCGGGGTGGAGCAGTTCGGTAGCTCGCCGGGCTCATAACCCGGAGGTCCCAGGTTCAAATCCTGGTCCCGCAACTAGTAAAGGGGCGGAATCGTTAAGATTCCGTCCCTTTGTTTTTATTATGTTAAATAGCTAGTTTGTTATTCCGAGGAGCGATGTCCTCGTGCTACGCTAGGCCTCTATTTTGGGAGAAATTATGCGGTTGTGGAGTATCCGTCCCAGTCAGCTTGATCGTGCAGCGCTTATTGCTGGGTGGCGTGAGGGATTATTGGCCCAAAAGGTGCTTGCTGGGTTAACGAAAGGGTATCGGCATCATCCACAGCTGGAGAGATTCCGGGCTCAAGATAAAATGTGTCGAAAACTGCCATAGGCTATAGCTGTGTTTGATCTTCACAGATATTTCAGTCGTGGTGATTAAACGTGACAAGGAAATTTCGAATCAAGATCTACGTCTGTCGAGAAAGAAGTATATGGTAGCCCAAATCTGCTAAATTTTGTGAGGTCGATCGGTATCCAGATGATCTTTAAAAGATTGGCATTATCTGTCACAGATAAGAAAATAAATAAGGTGTATACCAGAAACTAGGAAACTCACATTAAAACTGTCTTGTCAAGAGTTATCAGATGGAAAGCGGTAAGAGACTCTTTTGCCTTGTTGTAGAAAGAAATAGTTTCTTTTTTCCATTAGTTAGGTCTTGATAAAAAGTATTCCCGTGAGGAAAACATGGTGACATGTTTTCCTCACGGGAACGTAGTACTAGTGCGACAAGACAATCGCTCCTAATGACAGAGGTTTAGCTGTTAGGGTTAGTAATCTTACGTCTGCGAACTGCTAGCAGTGTTAAACCTCCAACAACTAAGAATCCAGCTAAACCAATACCGAAACTGATTTCGAGGCCAGTCTTAGGCAATTTTAGAGCTGGGATGTAAGTATTCGTAAACACGAATACAACAGTTTCTCCAACCTTGGTAACTTGCTTTGTCTGGGCCTTCGGAAAAGCTAAGGAATAGCCATCAATGCTGTACATCCCGCGAGTTTCAGTGACCTCGCAAGTAGCACCAGTAGGTATGTTCTCAATTAGAGAAGGACTACCAACTTTTGTCTTTACAGTGCCTGAAAGGGTCTCTTCTTCCAGATCAGTAGTGCACTTGTAATTGAACATGAACTCAAGATTCTTTGCTGATGCGGGAGCTTGATCGTTCAGTTTTTTCTCGATCTGCAAAGAGCCTACGTGACGCGTGTACTCATTAGTAACAGCGACTTCGATTTTTGCGCCATCAGTAACTGCGAAAGTTACTTCATTTCCGGCAGTTACTTTGCCATTAATAGAAATGTTGGTGGACAAATTAGTATCAGAAACCGATGCGTCCTTTTCTGTTAGGGTACAAGAACCGGTTGGCACATTGGACACTGATGCAGTCCAGTGGTTATCAGCATTTAAAATTAGTTTCTTAGTAGAAGCTGATTTTGTGCCAGTTGCATCAACACATTTGTACTCAAACTCAACTTGAGCTGGAGCCTTGTGCATGCCATCGCCAGTGAACGATTTGGCAACAGTGAAGCCTCCGACTAGACGGGTGTAATGGTTCTCCACAACAGCCTTAGTATTACTATCCTTAGCAATCGTGAAAATGGCTCCGTTCTTGCCGTTAACGGTAAAAGAAGTAGAACGAGCATAGCCAGTACGATCAGCCCCGTCAAGCTCAGTTACAGTGCAGGATGTACCAACCGGTAAAACCGGTCCAGCAATCTCAGTGCCGTCAGCAGGTAACTCAACTGTTACAGCATCGTTGTCTCCACACTGATAAGCAGCTTTGAACTTCTCGCCAGCAGCGGGAGTGTAGTCACCGGTGACCTTCTTAGCCAACTTGAAAGTGCCCTTATGTAGAGTGTAATCGTTGACAGCCTTAACTTCGATTTTTGCGCCATCAGTAACTGCGAAAGTTACTTCATTTCCGGCAGTTACTTTGCCATTAATAGAAATGTT
>NZ_JABAPM010000005.1 GCF_018913465.1 Arcanobacterium phocae
GTGGGAGAGTAGGACACCGCCGTCACACATCTGATAACGGGAGGGACCCGGTCACCACGACCAGGCCCCTCCCGCTTACTATATCTAGGCAAGGGGTTGGGACACCCGTCAGCACCCGCGAACACCCTCGCCAACAGCTAAACTGGAATCCGCTCACCAACCAGGCGTTGCTGCTGATGTCCACTTTGGTGCTTAGTAGATTACATATTGTAAATCACTCTGAGCGTGCTCGATTTTAGTGTTTCACTCTGGTGTCTGTGGTGTAAACTAGTTGCAGTATGCGCGACTTACGCATTTGATTTTTTACAGCTTAACTCGAGGAATATATGTCAGACTACCGTAATAATAACGATCATCAATCTCATCGTGATACCGATTCCTCGGGTTGGCAATCTGCCCGTTCTAGTGGTTTTCGCAAGTGGGATAACGACCGTCGTGATGACCGCCGTGGTGGCGAAGGCCGTCGCTGGGATAACGATCGTCGGGATAACCGTCGTGATGATCGTGGTCCTCGCAAGTGGGATAACGACCGTCGTGATGACCGCCGTGGTGGCGAAGGCCGTCGTTGGGATAACGATCGTCGGGATAATCGACGTGATGATCGTGGTCCTCGCAAGTGGGATAACGACCGTCGTGGCTCTGAACACACGCCTGAGGGAAATTATAACTATGAAGATGCGCGGGACTTACTTGCTGAAATCCCAGAATCTATTACAGCTCAGTCATTAGATGGGGATGTCCGTCGTCGGCTAATGAGTCTTAATAAAGAAAATGGTGAGCGTGTAGCACGACATTTGGCTTATGCCGGTGAGATGATGGATATTGATCCGGAAGTCGCCTACCAACACGCGTATGCAGCCTATCAGCGCGCTGCACGAGTGGACGTTGTACGTGAAGCACTCGGTTTGACCGCATATATTACTGGCCGATATGCGGAGGCACTGCGCGAGCTACGTACGTATCGTCGAATGAGTGATGACTACTCGCATATCCCGATCGAAGCCGACTCGGAGCGTGGGTTGGGCCGTCCAGAGAAAGCTTTGCGTTTTATCGAAGGTGTGCCGCTAACTAGACTTGATGCTGAAGCTAAAATAGAGCTAGTCATTGTAATTTCTGGCGCTCGAGCAGAAACGGGCGACCATGAGGGCGGTCTGGCTGTGCTTGAAAAGATTCTGGTTGAGAACCTCGATTCGGAGCTAGCCGCTCGAGTACAGCTCACCAAAGCAGACCGTCTTGAAGAACTAGGACGTACCGACGAAGCCGAAGAACTTCGCGCTGAGTGGCAACATTTGCTGGAAGACGATGAAGATTTCTCTATGATGGTGGACTTGGACGACGTTCTCGATGACCTGCCTGAGGATGATTCTGCTGATTCCGCTGATGAAGCCTTTGACCATACTGACACGGATCTCGAACTTGACGAATCAGAACAGATGCCGTCCTCCGAAGGTTTCGATTCAGACGAATTTGAGGATGAGTTTGGAGACGATTTTATCGATGATGACGTTGAAGATGACATTGAAGATGACATTGAAGATGACATTGAAGACACCGATCTTGAACCAGACAGCGAAGTAGACCCTGAGTTCGAAGAAGCTTTTGATGAACTTTTCGACGAAGATGATGCCAATGAATGAACACGCCATTCTGTCTTCCTATGACGTTATCTTGTCAGACCTAGATGGTGTTGCATACCGGGGAGCGGATGCTGCAATCGGTGCGGTAGAGGGGTACCAATCGGCAAAAAACAGCGGTGTGCGCGTCGTCTATATGACAAATAATTCGGCGCGTGTTCCTGCCGAAACCGCTCGTCAGCTGACTCGTTTAGGCATTCCTACTCAGCCCGAAGACGTGGTTACGAGTGCTATCACTGGTGTGATGCTACTTTCTACATTGGTACCAGCTGGAGCGAAAGTTCTGCCATTGGGTGCTGAAGGAGTGCGCGTAGCTCTATCAGAAGCTGGATTTCTTCTTGTAGATTCGGCTGACGATAGGCCAGATGCGGTATTGCACGGTTTGAATCCTGATGCAACATGGGCAGATTTATCCGAAGCGGCTTTGGCTATTCGCGCGGGCGCCACCTACGTAGCCACGAATATCGACGCTACTCTTCCAAAAGAGCGCGGTGAGTACTTAGGTAACGGGTCTTTGGTGGCTGCAGTATCCCACGCTACCGGAGTTGTTCCTGTCTCATCAGGAAAACCTGAGCCGACAATGTACCAGCTTGCACTGAAAAAATCAGGCGGGTTGCGTCCATTAGCAGTGGGAGATCGTCTCAATACTGATATTCTCGGTGCTAACCGAGCTGGCTATGACTCAGCTCATGTGCTGACTGGTGTGACTACCATGAAGCAAGTTATGCTAGCGGAAAAGGATGAACGTCCAACCTACCCAGTTTTTGATTTACGTGACTTAACTCGCTCATTTGAGAAGCCGAAAGTAACACACGAAACTGCAACGGTTGGAAGCACAACAGTTAGTATCAGTGATCATTCAATCGTCATTAACAATATGGCACTTGGTAGAGCTACCGTGGAACTCACTCTGAACGAGTATCAAGCTCTCGTTGCGTTGGCGTGGAAACAAGTTGATGCTGGACATGACATGTCCTGGCTACCTGAGTTTTCACCCCGATGGGGTGAAACTGCTGAATAATCATGGTTTCCAATATTCCATCGGAGAATCCGCGTTCTTTGCCTAAACCACGCATCGCAATCGATCCAGAGACAGCTCTGACATCGTTAGCGGAGAAAAGCATTGCTACCCGGATCGATAAACTGGAAAAGATTCACCAGGAACTGACCATCATGCTTGGTCGAGCAAAAATGTGAGGTTAAGTATTTATGGCTAAGCTCATTCGTGTCGATGCAGAACTAGTGCGCCGTGGTTTGGCACGTTCCCGAAACGAAGCAACAGAATTGATCCAAGCAGGACGAGTGCTACTTGATAAAAATGTTGTTGCCAAACCGTCTCGGCAAATGGACCCGGCGCAGGCCCTGATTGTGGCCGACCATCAGCGCGATGACTATGCCTCTCGTGGCGCATACAAGCTTTTGGGTGCGTTAGATTACCTTGGTGATACTGCGCCGCAAATCAAGGGCGTTCGCGCGCTCGATGCAGGAGCTTCTACCGGTGGTTTTACTGATGTGCTTTTACGCCGCGGCGCAGCTTCTGTTGCGGCTGTAGACGTGGGTTATGGGCAATTAGCCTGGCGGCTACGCGAAGACCCCCGAGTTGAAGTGTACGAACGGACAAATGTGCGCACGCTGGACCCAGACTTAGTGAAGCCTGCCCCTGATCTAGTGGTAGGAGATCTATCTTTTATATCGCTTACTTTGGTGTTGCCTGCTCTGGTCAATTGTGCAAGTCCCACTGCAGACTTTCTATTAATGGTTAAGCCGCAGTTTGAAATCGGAAAGGATCGTCTAGGCGCAGGTGGAGTGGTGCGCAATCCGGAACACCATGTGGAAACTGTGATGAAAGTAGCTCACTGTGCACGAGATAATGGTCTCGGCATCCTTGCTATAGCTCCTTCGCCGCTACCTGGTCCAGCTGGAAACGTGGAATACTTTGTTCATATGAAAGGAGCAACGGCAGACAGGCTCGGAGATCATCTGGAGTCCTCTATCCGTGAAGCCGTCGCCGCCGGACCTGCTGGTTCTTTGCTCTAAGGACTATGATAGGCATTCAAAGTACTATTTAAGGAGTTCCGGTGAAACGTACAGTAGCTCTGTTGTCTCATGACAAGAATCCTGAGATTATTGCATCTGCTTCCCGAGTTGCCCAGGCCCTTAAACTAGCTGGTGTTGATGTGTTTTGGCTTCCAACGCTTCCATCATCTAGTAACACAGTAGATACTGAGCTTTTGTCAATTGACGAACTAGCTCGGGTAGAACTTATTATTGTCATGGGCGGAGACGGTACTATTCTTCGGGCTGCGGAGCTAGCTTATGGACATTCAATTCCGATCCTCGGAATAAATTACGGGCACATGGGTTTTCTCGCAGAAGCCGATCCAGAGTCCATTGCCCATGTCGTTTCTGCTATCGAACAGGGACAATGGACAGTAGAGTCAAGAATGGCTGTACAAGTAACCATTGAAACTGCAGATGGAGATGTTACCTCTAGCTGGGCGCTAAACGAAGCGTCGATTGAAAAGGACCCAGTTTCTCGTATGGTCGAAGCTGATATTGCGATTGACCAAGTGCCTGTGTCAGCGTTTAGTTGTGACACCGTTTTAGTCTCGACGCCGACAGGTTCGACAGCTTACTCATTTTCTGCAGGGGGTCCAGTAGTTTGGCCCGACGTCGATGCGTTAGTTGTCACTCCGGTGGCGGCCCACGCGTTATTCGCTCGACCACTGGTGGTTAGCCCCGATTCGCGGGTATCTGTGACGATTAACAGCAATAATGCCCATGTTTGGTGTGATGGCCGGCGGCTATTCCCTGCACCTGCTGGCACAAGGGTGACTGTGACTCGTGATTCGCACCGAGTCTTATTAGCTCGGCTAAATGAGATGCCATTTACGGATCGGCTTGTACGCAAATTTAATCTTCCAACTCATGGCTGGCGAAACAGTGGAGAAGCATCATGATCGAAGAGCTACAGATTAGAGACCTTGGAGTCATAGAACACGCGAACGTAGAATTAGGCACTGGGCTTAACGCGTTAACAGGCGAGACTGGCGCCGGAAAAACAATGGCACTAACGTCGTTGCTGATGTTAATGGGCAACAAGATCGATTCCGCGAAAGTTCGCGTTGGAGCCGAAGCAGCAGTGGTCGAAGGTACATTCGTCGTCGATATTAATTCGCCAGCAGTAGATATCGTGCGTAACGCTGGAGGCGATGTAGATACTGATGATAACCGAGCTATTATATACATCTCCCGTCACTTGCCTGCTTCAGGAAGAACGCGTGCTTATGTTGGCGGGCACTCTGTTCCGTTGGCTGTCCTCAAAGAGCTGAGTGAATACTTAGTAACTATTCATGGCCAAACTGATCAGTTACGCTTGAAATCTCCCAAAGCGCAACGAGATGCACTAGATTCTTTTGGCGGCGACGAAATCGCACAACTAGCCACCCAATATCATGATCAATGGCAGAAATATCAAAATCTCGTGACCGAACGCGAAGAGTTTGCTGCAAAGGTTGCTCAGGCGGGGACCGAACGCCTGGCGTTGGAAGCCCTTATCTCTCGTGTCGATGCAGTCAATCCTCAACAAGGTGAGGAAGATGAATTGAAAGCGCGAGCTATGCTGCTGGAAAATATTGAAGATGTGCGAAATGCCTTGGCTGAGGCATCCGAGGCTTTAGGTTCAGAAGAAAACGGTGCACTGAAACAGCTTGATCGGGCAGCTAACGCATTAGCTAGAATTGCTGCCAATGATCCTCGTGTTGCTCAGTTAGTCAGTGTTTTGCATGAAGTAAGTGCTCAAGCTTCGGACGTCTCTAATGAAGTTGGTGGGCAACTGTCATCACTCGATGCAGATCCAGCGCAGCTTAACAACATTCATGAACGGCGCGCGCAGTTGAAGACGCTACAACGAGATCTTGGGATGGATATAGGAGAAATACTTGCCCGTCGTGCTGCCGCTGACGAACGGTTAGCAGCTATTGCCAATCCGCAAGAATCATTAGACGCACTCACAGCTCAAGTTGCTCAAGAAAAAGACAAGCTTAAGCATGCTGGAGCGGCACTGAGTAAATGCAGAGTCAAGTATGCGCACTTATTGAGTAAGAATGTGACGAAAGAACTCGCACAGCTCGCAATGAAAGATGCCACATTTTCGGTACTCGTCGAAGCGTCTGATACGCCACAAATTCATGGGATTGACCATATTGAATTTCAGCTTTCACCCCACCGTGGTAGTCCATTATTGCCGTTAGGGCAAACCGCTTCTGGAGGTGAAATGTCGCGTGTGATGCTTGCTTTGGAAGTAGTACTTGCATCAAGAATTTCCACCAGAGAGCACACGTTTATCTTTGATGAAGTTGATGCAGGAATCGGCGGAAAAACAGCACTTTCTATCGGTGAGCGGCTGGCCGTATTAGGTAAGCAATGCCAGGTTATTGCTGTTACCCATTTGGCGCAGGTCGCGGCGTACTCGTCTCGTCACATAAACGTTCGGAAGAACGTTACTCAGTCCGGTGGTGATACTAAAGTCTCGGTGTTAGCCGAGACGGAACGCGTCGCAGAACTAGCTCGGATGCTCTCCGGACACTCCGAATCCGAAGCGGCACTCGCACACGCAGCTGAGCTACTTAGCTCGGCTCATGTGTCATGATATTCGTATGGTATTCAAACGGCGTAAGAATGCAGTAGCAGGTGTTCCGGGTAACTGTGAGGCACCTGTTAAAGTTGACTCACGGACAAAGAACTTAACGAAGCGTCTGGTGGCGGGCGATATCGCTATTATTGACCACGAGGACCTCGATCGTGTCTCCGCAGAAGCACTTGTCGAGTGTAAGCCGACGGCAGTGCTTAATGCAGCTAAATCTACCTCGGGTAGATATCCTAACCTTGGCCCGATTATTCTCAATGAAGCTGGAATCCCGTTAATCGATGATTTAGGGTCAGCAATCATGGATATCCGTGAAGGATCAATGGTCAAGGTAGATTCTCAAGGGGTAGTGACTCAAAACGGCGATATTATTGCTGAGGGTATAGTCCAAACTGCGCAAACGATCCAAGAAGACCGTGAAGCCGCACGGGCTGGAATGTCTACCCAGCTAAAGGCGTTTGCGACAAACACGATGGAGTACGTCGAACGGGAACAGGATTTGATTCTGGATGGCATCGGCATGCCAGATGTCACTACATCGTTTGCTGGTCG
This sequence comes from Arcanobacterium phocae, assembly GCF_018913465.1. Classification (GTDB taxonomy): domain Bacteria; phylum Actinomycetota; class Actinomycetes; order Actinomycetales; family Actinomycetaceae; genus Arcanobacterium; species Arcanobacterium phocae_A. The sequence continues at coordinate 6,835 of NZ_JABAPM010000005.1, forward strand.
TCATGCGCTTATCGTCGTCCGTGGTTACCGCTACAAAGACGATCTCCAAGCTTTGCGAACATATATTCGCGAGTATCGGCCAGTGCTTATCGGCGTTGATGGTGGAGCCGATGCCCTAATTGAGGCAGGGTACAAGCCTGACATGATCGTCGGCGACATGGACTCAGTTTCTGATGAAGCACTGAAATCCGGGGCAGAAGTTGTTGTTCATGCGTATCGTGATGGCAGAGCTCCAGGGCGTAAACGTGTGGAAGACTTAGGCATTGAGCACGTAGTTTTCCCAGCAACCGGCACCTCGGAAGATATCGCGATGTTGTTGGCTGATGCTAAAGGCGCGAATCTAATTGTGGCATTGGGAACGCATTCCACCCTGATCGAATATTTAGATAAAGGACGACGCGGAATGGCTTCCACATTCCTCACGCGCTTGCAGGTTGGTTCTAAGCTCATCGACGCTAAAGGCGTTAGCCAGCTCTACCGTTCGCGTATCTCGAACTGGCAAATCGCATTTTTGCTCGTTACTGGGTTGTTCGTTATCGCTGCTTCGTTAGCAGTCACTGATGCTGGACAGATTCTGTTTGGTTTGTTTAAGGTCTGGTTCTCAGACGCAATTTTCTGGTTTAAGAGTCTTTTTTAGGTGGATCCATGGTTGACTTTCGTTATCACCTCGTGTCACTAGGTGCAGTTTTTATAGCCTTAGCAGTTGGTATTATTCTTGGTGCCGGACCGCTACAGAATTCAATTGGTAGCGTGCTGAATTCGCAAGTCCAAGCATTGTCTGATGCCAATGCAAAACTTAAGACGGAGTCAAGTGATTATAAAACAGCTCTGGCGCACCATGAGGAGGCATGGGCTGATATAGCACCGACGCTTGTCGCGGATATCTTAACTGGACGCACTGTTGCAATCGTGGCCTTGCCGGGTGTGGAAACTGAGCAGATTACTGCAATCACGGATCGTCTCGATAACGCTGGAGCTTCGGTTAACGTCCAGATCTCGCTCAATAGTGGATGGACCGCGGCCGATGAAACAGCTTACCGGACAACCTTTGCTAGCCAACTGGCGACATATATCGACGGAGCTAAAGAAGACGCAGATGCTAACGAACTTATGGCAGACGCGCTTCGTCAGCTTGCCACTCGTGGCGAGTCTTTTGGACAGAATGCAACGCTTCGCGATATTTTCACTGGCTCCGAACACCCGATGATGACTATTGCTTCCTCTACGGGTGCTGAAGCTCAGGCTGTCGTTATCATTGCGCCTGACACAGACCAGGCGGCGATTGATACTCGTGCAGCAAAGGACGCTGAAGTACAAGCTCAAGCAACTTATGACGCTCAAACATATGCTGAGCTCGCATCTCGATTCGGTCAGCATGTGCCAACCGTTGTTGTAGGTGCAGCTGATTCACCTGCTGATGTTACTCGAGTTGTACGTGATGCGGGAAACGTCTCGACCGTTGATAATGTTGCTGATTCGTTGTCCGTGGGGACAATGAATGTTGTTATGGCAGTAGCGGCTGAATTAAATGACTCCGTCGTGCAACTTGGTTTCGACGACGGAGCTAGCACTGCGCTGTCGCCACGCGTTGAGTCACCAAAGCCTGACGAAGCTGCACAACCATCGGAATCGAATTCAGAGGAACAACCAGCTGAAGGTCATCCTGCAGCATGATACGACGAGTTCTTGGGTGTGCAGTTGGTGCTGCTAGCGTCTACGGAGTAAAACAGCTAACAAAGCACCGAATAATGGATTCTTGGGATCGGAAGTCTTTTGATGGGACTATGGTATCGCTTACTGGGGGACTGCAAGTCGCTTCCGGGATCGTCGTCGGAACTTTATTCACACGGTCGAACAAGCTACGCCGAGCAAGTTTAATCGCTGGAACTGCTGGCGCTTTTGCTGGTTATATTGATGATCATTTGGAAGGTGCTTTCAAGTCGCAAGGAAAGGGTTTTCATGGCCACCTTGGTGCCCTGAAATCGGGTCATCTGACTTCTGGAATTGCTAAGATTGCGATTATCGGCTCTGGCGCCTTGGCATCGGGTTTGGTGTTAGAGCGCCCCCGAAGCCTACGAGATCTTGCTGCGGTTGGTATCGATACCGCCCTGATTGCGGGTAGTGCTAATTTGATCAACCTACTTGACCTTCGACCCGGTCGGGCACTAAAGGTTTCCAGCTTACTTGCCGGAATTCTCTGCGCAAGTAAAGAAAAAACAGCCGTTCCAGCCAGTGCATTGTTAGGTTCTGGCTTGGCCGGGCTTCCTTCTGATCTTAACGGTGATACGATGCTCGGCGATCTTGGAGCTAATACAGCAGGAGCACAATTGGGAGTTATTCTTTCAAGTGTGTTGCCATTGCCGGCGCGCAGTGCATGGCTAGCTGGAACTATTGGTCTTACATTGGCCTCGGAAAAGATTTCATTTTCGCACGTGATTGAGAGTAACAAGTTCCTCAATGCGATCGATCAATTAGGTCGTCACTGAAGGAATCCCATGAAGAGAGTCTCATCAGTTGCCGGAGCTGCTGGGCTCATCGCCTTGTTGACCCTCGGCTCACGTATTATGGGGCTATTGCGCAAACTCGCGCAGTCGTGGGCGATGTCCGATGGCACTATTGCTGGAACGTATGACACTGCAAATACGGTGCCTAACGTACTATTTGAGGTCGCTGCTGGTGGCGCATTAGCCGGAGCAGTAATTCCGATAGTATCGCGCTTTATCGCACGGAACATGCGCAGTGCTGAGTCGAAGACCGTATCTGCCTTGCTCACCTGGATACTTACTGTTTCAGTGCCGTTGGCTGCTGTTGTTATGCTGACAGCTACTTATATTGTGCAGTTCTTACTGGGTGATGCCCCGATCTCGCATATTGCACTTGGGACTAGCCTGCTACGAATGTTTGCGTTACAGATTCCTCTTTATGGTTTGTCGGTAGTATTTTCTGGCGTATTACAAGCACATAAACGTTTTGTTCTTCCGGCGCTTGCGCCATTGTTATCTTCGGTAGTAGTGGTGGGAGTTTTTGTATGGTATGCGCTCACGGTTGGTCCGTATGCTGAGCCTGACGCTATCACTGGATCAGCGACTGCATTGCTAGGCTGGGGGACTACCGCTGGGGTTGCAGTCTTTTCCCTTGTGCAGTTCCCTGCGGTTGTCAAGCTGGTAACTATTCGCCCGTGCTGGTCTTTTCCTGACGGTGTAGGCCGTGCGACAGTCAGAATGGGCGGCGCAGGTTTAGCTGCTCTCGGAGCACAACAACTGGCTATTATCATGATTATGTATTCGACGAATGCTTTGTCTGATACCGGAACCTTCGCTGCTTTTAACTATGCCTATGCGATTTTTATGGTTCCATACGCAGTGTTGGCTGTTCCTATTGCAACTGCGGTATTTCCGCGTATTGCTGAAGCTCACGAGCTAGGGGAGCATGATAAGGTTCGCGGTTTAGTTTCACATTCGACATTTGTTGTCATCGTAATGGGAGCAACAGCTGCAGTTTTGATCGCAGTTCTATCGGTGCCAGCAAAAACTGTGGTCGAACTTGGCAATCCAATTTTGGGACTCGATATCGCGCTACAATCAATGGCACTTGGTGCGGTAGGCTTTTCTGTTTTATACCATGGTGCTCGCGTTTTATATGCATTGGGCAGACCACGATATGTTGTACGAACTAATTCGCTGGCGTGGGCATCGGTGATTGTTGCGCTTGTAGGTGCGCATATTGTGGGGATTTCTGGCCGGGAAGCCACTTTGTTGTGGGTAGGGCTATCGCTATCGATCGGGATGACTTTCGGGACCGCTACAGTTTTGGTGCTATTGCGCAAAGCGAGTGGAGCACGAGTTTTAAAAGAGCATGCAGGTGGGTTTATACGTTCAGTTGTGGTGCTTGCGGTTATTGGAATACCAGCGTGGTTCGGGGTCCCGTATATTCAGTACCATTGTGGCGGTGGCATATTGGGATCTTTTATCGCTGCGGGTTTGGGCGGACTCGTTGTCATTATTCCGATGCTGGTGGTTTTACGTCATGATCTATATGGAAGGAAAAAAGCATGAGTCTCTATCCAACAGTGGTAGGTGACATCGCACTCAAAGATCTTCAAGCACCCGAACATGTTGCGACGCTCACTTCGGAGCATAAGTTCGGCGGCCCAATTTTTGATATATACGATGATCAGATTAAATTTGCTGCTGGTGATACTGCTAACCGTCAATATATGACCCATGATGACGCAGTGGCTATCGTTGCGGTTAGACCTTCTGGTCCGTCATGGGAGGTTCTGCTCATTAATCAATATCGGCATGCTCCACGGCAACTGATGTGGGAAGTCCCCGCCGGGCTATGTGACGTTCCGGGCGAGGAAAAGAAGCGCGCTGCGCAGCGTGAACTAGCTGAAGAAACTGGTTATGCTGCGAATGAGTGGCTGGAATTGATCAGTTTTTACGCCTCTGCCGGAGTGAGTGATGAAAAAGTGACAGTTTTCTTAGCTTCTGATGTTTCGACTGGCAGCAACATTAATTTTGAAAAAATTGAAGAAGAGCGTGAAATTACCGTCCATTGGGTAGATATTCGCAAAATTGTTCAGGCAATTTTCCGCGGCGATCTAACTAGTCCGGCGCTTGTTGCTGGAGTGTTAGCTGCCAATGAGTATCTGCAGAGCCAGACTTTTCGTCCATAGAATGCTTTAGTGACACTTTTCTGTTCGAGTGTGGCATAAATCTGCCTCATCAACTTGCAAAAGTTTAATTTTGCAACAAAGATGTTGTGTAAAGGATTTTATTAGTTGCAGGAGGTGGATATGGCAGACAATGACGATGCCGGAACATGTGAACAGATCTTGCGACTCATCGTAGAACGAGGACCAATCACTGCCGGTGAACTCGCAAAAATACTGGTCCTTACACCAGCAGCCGTTCGTCGCCACATATCGTCGCTTGTTGCTGACGATATGATCGAAATATATGAGGGCCATAATTCTGGCCCTGCCCGTCGTGGGCGGCCTTCGCGGAAGTACGTCGCAACGGCTTCTGGTCAGGAGCTTTTAGGACAAGGATATGCTGATCTAGCCAACCAAGCTCTGGCTTTTTTGCGAGCTGAACTTGGCGATGAGGGAGTCGATGAATTTGTCCAGGCACGTATTCATAAATTAGAAGATCGTTATCGTTCTATTCTCAGCCAGTCAGGGACCTCTACTGCTGAAAAAACAGCCACGCTTGCAGAGGCGCTGTCGAAAGACGGATTTGTAGCGACTTTGCGTCGTGGCGGACCCCACGCGTTGGCAATCCAGCTATGCCAAGGTCATTGTCCAATTCAAGAGGTAGCTAAGGACTTTCCAGAAATGTGCGAAGCAGAAACGCAAGCTTTTGCACGGCTACTTGGGGTGCCAATTCAGCGGTTGTCTACGTTAGCAAGCGGAGGCCACGTATGCACCACAAATATTTTATTGGGCATTCCGCAAAACTTACGCAGTCGTGCTATATCGCAAAATATCGCGCCAGACAATGCTGGCGATCGGGAAGGAAATAAATGACCCAAACGGGAACGGGCTCACCAGAACAGATGACCCAAGAAGAAACTATTGATGCGATCGGTGGCAAGTACCAATACGGGTGGCATGATGCTGATACGGCTGGGGCTACTGCTAAGCGAGGTCTAAATGAGGACGTCGTGCGGGAAATTTCTGCTCGTAAAAACGAGCCAGAATGGATGTTGAAGAAGCGTATAAAAGCTCTCAAGCTGTTTGAACGCCGTCCGATGCCACAGTGGGGCGCAGACTTATCTGGCATTGATTTTGATTCAATCAAGTACTACGTTAAATCCACTGAAGGCCAAGCCGATACATGGGAAGATCTTCCAGAAGAAATTAAGAGTACTTATGATAAATTAGGCATTCCGGAGGCTGAAAAGGCTCGTCTCGTTGCCGGAGTGGCAGCGCAGTATGAATCTGAAGTTGTCTATCACAAAATTCGTGAGGATCTTGAACAGCAAGGTGTTATCTTCTTAGACACTGACACTGGTTTGCGTGAGCATCCGGAAATTTTCCAAGAGTACTTTGGAACAGCTATCCCGTTGGGCGATAACAAGTTCGCTTCCCTTAACTCCGCGGTGTGGTCGGGTGGCTCATTTATTTATGTTCCTAAGGGAGTCCATGTTGATATTCCGCTCCAGGCATACTTCCGCATCAACACTGAAAATATGGGGCAGTTCGAACGAACACTGATCATTGCTGATGAAGATTCCTACGTTCACTATGTTGAGGGCTGTACTGCGCCAATTTATTCGAGCGATTCATTGCATTCGGCCGTCGTCGAAATTTTTGTGAAGAAAGGTGCACGTGTCCGGTATACGACAATTCAAAATTGGTCGAACAATGTCTACAATCTTGTGACCAAGCGAGCTATGGTAGAAGAAGGTGGCACTATGGAATGGATCGATGGAAACATCGGTTCAAAAGTGACCATGAAGTATCCAGCCGTTTACCTTCTGGGCGAGCATGCTCGTGGCGAGACACTGTCCATTGCATTCGCCGGTGCTGGCCAGTACCAAGATACTGGCTCCAAGATGGTTCATATGGCCCCGAACACATCATCGTCGATTGTATCTAAGTCAGTTGCACGTGGTGGTGGGCGGTCAGCTTACCGTGGACTAGTCCAGATTGACCCGCAAGCGAAGAAATCTAAGTCGAATGTCCTGTGTGATGCCTTGCTAGTTGATACCATTTCGCGTTCGGATACTTATCCTTATGTCGACGTGCGTGTTGACGACGTCGAAATGGGACATGAAGCAACAGTTTCAAAGGTTTCCGAAGATCAGTTGTTCTACCTGATGTCTCGTGGCATTGAAGAAACTGAGGCAATGGCGATGATTGTCCGCGGATTTGTTGAACCAATTGCACGCGAGTTGCCCATGGAATACGCACTCGAACTCAATCGCCTTATTGAACTTCAGATGGAAGGATCTGTCGGCTGATGGCACCTGTTATGAATTCACGCGCAGATCGCGCATTGTCATTTGATATTGACACTTTTCCAGTTCCGAGCGGACGCGAAGAAGATTGGCGTTTTACTCCGGTTGAGAAACTAGCAGCATTTTTCGCCCAGGCAGATGGAGCTAAACCGCAAGTTACTGTAACCGGAGAAGCCAACTACGAAGTTGTTGGTCGGGACGACCCACGGTTAGGCCAAGTGTTTCCTCCTGAAGACCGAACATCTGTGATCGAATGGAATAGTTTTCAGGAAGCTCATGCTATTACGATTCCTTCGGGTACTTCGTTAACTCGTGAAGTGTTGGCAACCGTAACTGGGCAAGCTTCAAGCAAAGTTTCTCCGCAGCATTTTTACGTGCATGCCGAGCAATATTCAAATGCTACCGTAGTGCTCGCACATCACGGGTCAGGAAATGTAAACGAAGCAGTCGAGATCGTCGTCGACGACGGAGCTCATCTGACGCTTGTCACTGTACAAGAATGGGATGACGATGCTGTCCATACGGCTTCGCACCGGATTAAGATGGGACGCGATGCGACATTGAAACATATCGTCGTTTCACTTGGTGGGAAATTGGTCCGGGTGACCACTTCAGTAGAATATAGTGCACCAGGAGCAGACGTTAATATGCTCGGTGCTTATTTTGTTGATGGTGGCCAGCATATTGAAAACCGGTTGCTAATTGACCATAGTGTTCCACGGGCACTCTCTAACGTGACATACAAAGGTGCATTACAGGGCGACGATGCGCACTCAGTATGGGTTGGCGATGTACTGATCCGCCCAGAGGCAGAAGGCACTAATACATACGAACTAAATAGAAATCTTTTGCTTACTGAGGGGGCGAGAGCTGACTCGGTGCCAAATCTTGAGATTGAAACCGGTGAAATCGAAGGTGCAGGACACGCTTCGGCCACCGGCCGTTTCGATGATGAGCAGCTTTTCTACCTCATGTCTCGCGGGATTTCAGAAGACGAAGCTCGCCGACTTGTAGTTCGTGGTTTCTTCGCGGAATTGATTCATCAAATCGGAGTCGGAACTGTTGAGGATAAACTTATGGCTGCGATTGAATCGGAGCTGGATCTTACGATGGGAGTCGCGGCACATGTCTGATCACCGAGTCTGTGCAGTCTCCGATGTAGCCCCCGGCTCAGTCGCAGGTTTTGAGATCGTGATTGATGACATTGAGACTATTCCGGTAGCTGTTATCCACGCAGAAAGCGGAAGTTGGTTTGCGACGCATAACCGGTGTTCCCATGGAAGAGTAAAACTTTCTGAAGGATGGGTAGAGGATGAAACAATCGAATGTAGCCGCCACGGTGCGGCATTTGATCTGGCATCTGGTCAAGCTTTGACGCCACCTGCGTCTGCTCCAGTCACTACGTATCCTGTCCGCGTAGACGGCGACGACGTCTACATCACTGTTCAATCTTAAAAGAATGTTTTAAATAGAGAAGAGAAATCATTGTCCACCCTTGAAATTAAGAATCTGCATGTTTCTGTTCACACCGCTGAAGGTCCGAAGCCGATTTTGCGTGGCGTTAATCTGACGATTAACTCTGGCGAAATTCATGCTATTATGGGCCCGAATGGATCCGGAAAATCAACCCTTTCGTATGCCATCGCAGGTCACCCAAAGTACGACATCACTGAGGGCGAGATCTTGCTTGATGGTCAAAATATTGCCGAGTTGCCTGCAGATGCGCGCGCTCGAGCCGGTATCTTCCTTGCAATGCAGTACCCGGTTGAAGTAACTGGTGTTACTGTTACTAACTTCTTGCGCTCTGCTAAAGCTGCTGTTGATGGACAAGCACCTAAGCTTCGCGAATGGGTCAAATCCATGAAACAAGCTATGCACGACTTAAAGATCGATGAAGATTTTTCTTCTCGTGATGTCAATGTTGGCTTTTCTGGTGGTGAGAAGAAACGAGTCGAGGTTCTCCAACTGGAAATGCTTAAGCCGAAGTTTGCTGTTTTAGATGAGACAGATTCCGGGTTAGATGTTGATGCATTACGACTTGTTTCTGAAGGCGTCAACAGAGTTCATGATAAGACTAACAATGGCGTCCTTTTAATTACGCACTACACTCGTATTTTGAATTACATCAAGCCAGATTTTGTACACGTTTTCGTTGATGGGCGGGTAGTAGAGTCTGGTGGTCCGGAGCTAGCTGATATTCTTGAAGCTCATGGATATGAGAAGTACGAAGGCTAATCGGTGAATACTGCTCTAGCTGCGCGTACGGATTTCCCGATCCTCCAACGTGACGTTCATAGCGGGACCAGGCTTGTCTATTTAGACTCGGCTGCGACAGCACAACGTCCAGTGTCTGTTATTGATGCGATGGTGGCCCAGGATCAGGTTCATAATGGTGCTGTAAACCGTGGCTCGCATGTTTTAGCCGCAGAATCAACGGTTGCTGTTGAAGACGCTCGCGCTGACGTTGCTGCGTTTGTTGGAGCTGATAGTTCGGAGGTGTCGTGGACGAAGAATTCTACGGAAGCTCTAAACTCAGTTGCATATAGTTTTTTGAATGCGACGCTTGCCGAAAAACAATCAGGGATAGAGTCGCCGCTTGCATTGCATACCGGTGACAATATTGTGGTGACCCGCGCTGAGCACCACGCGAATCTTCTTCCATGGCAGGATCTATGCCGCAAAGTTGGTATCGAATTGCGATGGCTAGATATTCTACCTGATGGGCAGATTGACATCGACACACTGGATGCTATCGATTCGCGTACCCGGATTGTTGCATTCGCGCATGTGTCGAATGTTACTGGCGCAGTATCTCCGGTGCCGGCAATTGTCGAAGCTGCTCGCGCGCATGGTGCTTATACAGTTCTTGACGCGTGTCAATCTGTTCCTCATATTCCGGTTGATTTCCATATGCTCGGCACAGATTTTGCCGTCTTTTCTGGGCATAAGATGCTTGGTCCAACCGGGATTGGAGTCTTGTATACTCGTCGTGATATCGCAGATAGTGTTCCACCATTTCTTACGGGTGGTTCAATGATTGAAACTGTCACTATGGAAAAGGCAACGTTTGCGATGCCGCCGGCTCGCTTTGAAGCCGGAACTCAACCGGTGACACAGATTGTAGGCTTGGATGCAGCAGTGCTCTACCTAAGAAATTTAGGTATGGAGAATGTTCAGCGGCACGAACACGAGCTGACAGCTTACGCACTCGAAAGCATAAAAACCATCGATGGTATCCGTATCCTTGGACCAGCTGAAGCAACTGATCGGGTTGGTGTCATTGCGTTCGACGTTCAAGGCGTTCATCCGCATGATGTGGGCCAGGTTCTGGATGCTCAAGGAATTGCTATCAGGGTAGGACACCACTGTGCGCAGCCAATTCATCAGCATTTTGGAGTTTTTGCTTCGTCGCGTATTTCTTTCGGGCCATATAATAGTAAAGAGGACATCGACGTATTCATAGAAGCGCTTTCTGGAGTGCGCTCGTATTTCGGAGTGAAAGGATAAATATGAGTGATCTAGACCAGATGTATCAGCAGATAATTCTCGATGCTTCTCGCGAACGCCACGGTGAAGGACATTTAGACCATGCTGATGGTGAATCGTTTCAAGTTAATACCACTTGTGGAGATCAGGCTACAATGCGTGTGGTACTTTCCGAAGATGGTAAGCGATTCGAGCATGTGGCATGGGAAGGTCAGGGATGTTCTATATCTCAGGCATCGCTATCGATCATGCACGATCTAATAGATGGACACTCGATTGAGGATTTTGATCAGCTCTACGAGGCATTCCGTAACATGATGGATAGCCGTGGTGTCGAAATCGATGACGACGTAGCAGACCTTCTCGATGATGCTTCTGCTTTCCAAGGCGTGTCCAAGTTCCCGATGCGCGTCAAGTGTGCTCTTCTAGGATGGATGGCATTACGCGATGCTACGGATCAAGCGTTGCATCATCATTCTTAAGATTAGTTTATGTACGTTCACTTGCCTGTTTTGCTAAGGAGTAAAAATATGACCGACTCTCCCGTCACCGTTGAGGAGCTCGAAGAAGCTCTTCGCGATGTTATTGATCCGGAACTCGGCATCAATATCGTTGACCTTGGCCTGGTATACGGGCTTACTATCGACGGCGATTCCGCAGTCGCCGATATGACTTTGACATCGGCAGCTTGCCCGTTGACAGATGTAATCGAAGAGCAAGCCGCAGTAGCTGTTGCGCACCTGGTTAATGATTTTAGGATCAACTGGGTATGGTTGCCACCGTGGGGCCCGGATCGAATTACCGAAGATGGCCGGGATCAACTTCGGGCGCTTGGCTTTAATGTCTAAAAACCATGTTTTCCAAAAACATGGCAGTTGTAGAGGCTGGTATCAACATCTTGTTGATGCCAGCCTCATCTGTTGTTAGGTCTGAATATGCTCAGCAGAAACGCTTCGTATCATGTCTGTTGGTGTGGGGAGCTACACCAACGGTGGCGTAGGGGTAATGATTATGGACGGGTAAACTAGGAGAGTGATTCATACCCAAGATCTTTCCATGAATATCGGCACGCGTACGCTCATGTCTGGAGCCACATTACACGTGGATAAAGGCTCAGCTATCGGACTAGTTGGCCGTAACGGTGCTGGTAAAACAACCCTACTCAGACTTCTTGCCGGTGAAGGAACAACATCTGAAGTAGTAGAGCATACCGGTTTGATTAGCCGAAAAGGCTCCATTGGTTACTTGGCACAGGATCCGCGCATTGGCGATCCGAACCAGAAGGCACGCGATCGTATCTTGTCAGCTCGCGGAATCGAGCAGATGCTACGTTCTTTAGAACGTGCCGAACATGATATGTCCACACTTACTGGTACGAAGCAGCAAAAAGCTATGGAAAAGTATGTGCGTTTGGATATGCAGTTTACTGCAGCTGGTGGATACGCAGCAAAAGCTGAAGCTGCGCAGATCTCAGCCTCCCTCGGCCTACCAGAACGTGTGCTCGATCAAGAGCTCCATACTCTTTCAGGCGGTCAGCGTCGCCGTGTAGAGCTTGCACGTGTTCTGTTTTCTGGCGCAGATACACTCCTTCTTGATGAGCCAACAAACCACCTTGACCATGACTCGATTCTTTGGTTAAGGGATTGGCTAAAGACATACTCGGGCGGATACGTCGTAATTTCTCACTCAGTTGAATTGCTGCGTGAGACTGTTAACCAGATCTGGTATTTGGACGCGAATCGTTCCGTTATTGATATTTATTCGATGGGCTGGGATGCCTACCTCAAACAGCGTGAGAGCGATGAAGCGCGTCGTCGTCGAGAACGTGCAAACGCAGAAAAGAAGGCCGCTGCGCTTACTGCGCAAGCCAACAAAATGCGTGCTAAAGCAACTAAAGCAGTTGCTGCCCAAAACATGCTCAAGCGTGCAGAAAAACTTGTTAGTAATCTCGAGGAAACACGTGCTGCGGACAAGGTAGCTCATCTGCGCTTCCCAGAGCCAGCGCCGTCGGGGAAAACGCCACTGATGGCTAAGGGACTTTCAAAGTCCTACGGTTCACTTGAAATTTTCGCAGGACTTGACCTGGCAATCGATCGAGGGTCAAGAGTGGTAGTGCTTGGCTATAACGGCGCTGGTAAAACGACGCTGTTACGAATACTCGCTGGAGTAGAAGACTCTGATACTGGTGAAGTAGTTGCTGGTCATGGGCTGAAACTTGGCTATTATGCACAGGAACACGAGACTATTGACTCCAAAAAGACTGTTGTCGAAAACTTGCGTTATGTTGCCCCAGAACTCGACGATACGGGCGTGCGATCCGTACTCGGCTCGTTTCTCTTTTCTGGCGATGATGCAGACAAACCTGCTGGTGTGCTTTCGGGCGGCGAAAAAACACGGTTAGCCTTGGCGATGCTTGTGGTGTCAGCTGCGAACGTTCTGTTGCTCGACGAGCCGACTAATAATCTTGATCCTGCTTCGCGTGAAGAAATATTGAACGCGCTACGGAAATATGAAGGCGCAGTTATTCTCGTGACTCACGACGAGGGTGCTGTTGAAGCTCTTGATCCGGAACGTGTCCTTATTTTGCCAGATGGGGACGAAGATTTGTGGTCTGATGATTACCTTGAACTGATAGCAATCGCTTGACGTCTTAGATTAGATAGTCAGTGGCGGTCTCGCAAAGAATCGAGACCGCCACTGAACCTATACAACATGAATGTGTTAATCGCGAGTTATGTGAACACCCTTTGGTACGACGACGATTCCACCTTCGGATATCCAGCATCCACGTGCGCGATCGTGCTCATGGTCAATACCAATTTGCGCACCTTCGTCAATCTGGACGTACTTGTCAACGATTGCATTAACAACCGTGGCGTTACGACCCACGTTAACTCCATCAAATATGACTGAGTTACGTACTGAGGACCATGAGTTAACTCGAACATGTGGTGAAAGAACCGAAGCAATAACCTCACCACCGGAAATAATAACACCGGGAGAGATGATTGAATCGAGAGCGTGCCCTAATCGTTCATGGTGGCCATACACGAATTTGGCCGGCGGAAGGCCAGTATAGCCGGTGTAGAGTGGCCAGTCTGTGTTATACAGGTTGAAAATTGGGTTAATAGCAATAAGATCCTGATTAGCTTCGTGGAACATGTCGATTGTACCGACGTCACGCCAGTAGTTGCGGTCGCGCTCAGTGGAACCGGGGATATCGTTGTATGTAAAGTCGTAGACTCCACAGTCCCCCTTCGACACAAACATTGGGACGATATCACCACCCATGTCATGATTCGAATCAGTGTTATCCGCGTCTGCATGGAGGGCATTAACGAGCGCATCTGCACTGAAAACATAATTGCCCATGGATGCCAAAAATTCGCCAGGCGAATCAGGAAGCCCATCCACATGCTCAGGCTTTTCGAGGAATTCGCGGACCTTAGTGCAATCTGAGGGGTCGGTGTCGATAACTCCGAATGACGAACACATATGGAGCGGCTGACGCAATCCAGCAATGGTTAATCCGTGCCCAGAGTCAATGTGCTGCTCAACCATTTGGGAGAAGTCCATCCGGTAGATGTTATCCGCACCTGTAATAACAACGTAATCCGGGCGTTCATCATCCAAAATATTGAGGGATTGGAAGACCGCGTCTGCAGATCCGGAGAACCAGCTCTTGCCCACACGCTGCTGGGCAGGAACTGGTGCGATGTAATTGTCCAAAAGGGTGGACATGCGCCAAGTTTGAGAAATATGGCGATCCAAAGAATGTGACTTGTACTGGGTGAGTACCACGACTTTGAGGTAACCCGAGTTCACTAGATTTGATAATGAAAAATCGATAAGGCGATAAATACCACCGAAAGGAACTGCTGGTTTGGCCCGGTCCTGAGTAAGCGGCATAAGACGTTTGCCCTCGCCACCTGCAAGAACAATGGCTAGGACACGAGGTTTTGATCTTTTTCTTCCATGCATGAGTCTAACTTTAGCGGAGAGTTTCGGCGTTGGTGCGGTATTTATGGGTTTTCAACGCAATTTCCAAAACCTGCAAAAAGTTTCCGTAATCCTGCAACTTTTTACCAGAACATTTTGATTTGCTTTGCCCATTGATCCCAAAATCAGGCTAAGGTTAGAGCAGAATATTTCTCTAATGAAGGGACAGTCATGCGTGTTGATCTACTGACTCGTGAGTATCCGCCACATATCTATGGTGGTGCTGGTGTCCATGTAGCTGAGCTATCGAAAGTCCTGTCGGCTCACGCCGATGTGCACGTGCACGCTTTTGACGGACCGCGTCCTGCTACTGGTGATAATTCAATTCATGTAGAAGGCTATGATTATCTTGACGAGTTGGCGCAGACAAACAGTGCGATTAAGACGTTTGGCGTAGATCTTGCTATGGCGCAGAAGACCGCGGGTGCAGATATTGTCCATTCGCATACTTGGTATGCAAATATGGCTGGGCACTGGGCGTCTCTTTTACATGAGGTGCCGCACGTTATCTCTGCTCATTCCTTGGAACCGCTACGTCCCTGGAAGCGTGAGCAACTTGGGGGCGGCTATAACCTCTCATCGTGGGCAGAAAAAACTGCATATGAAGCAGCCGACGGTATCATTGCTGTCTCACACGCCATGCGTGAAGACATCATTCGGTGCTACCCGGGATTAGACCCGCAGAAGGTTCACGTTATTCATAACGGAATTGATCTTGAGGCATGGAAAGCCCCGCAAACTGATGAACATAAGGCTAAAGCTCGAGCCTTCGTGCGGTCTTACGGTCTGAATCCCGATGTGCCAACGATTGCTTTTGTCGGGAGGATTACTCGGCAGAAGGGGGTTCCAGGGTTATTACGTGCGTTGGCTTACGTACCTGCTGATGTTCAAGTTATCCTGTGCGCTGGAGCTCCTGATACGCCTGAAATCTTGGCGGAGACGCGTGGGCTAGTTCAGCATTTGCAAGAACAGCGCGATGGCGTTGTATGGATCGATGAGCATTTGTCACGGGATAAGATCCAGCTACTTTTGGCCTGCTCGACGACGTTTGTCACCCCATCAATCTACGAGCCGCTTGGTATCGTGAATTTAGAAGCAATGGCTATGGGATTACCAGTCGTTGGCACTAATACGGGAGGCATCCCAGATTGTATTGACGACGGCGTTACCGGAGTCCTTGTTCCCATCGAGCAGGTGAATGATGGTACCGGAACACCGGTAGATCCGGAAACATTCGAGCGCGATTTGGGACATGCTCTAGCAGAAATTGTCTCTGATCCGCAACGTGCTGCGCAGATGGGCCAAGCTGGTCGGCGTCGGGTAGAAGAGCACTTCTCCTGGGAAAATATTGCGGTTAAAACTATGGATTTCTACGGCAAGATTTTAGCTCGCTGAAACAAAAGTACAGGAAGAACGAACTAGGTTAGGACTATGGGAGAAGTTTTAAACGTATCTAATGTGACTGTTGTTCGGCATGGTCAAAAAATTTTGGATAATGTTTCGTGGCAGGTTCATGATGATGAGCGCTGGGTTGTATTAGGCTCAAATGGGGCAGGGAAGACCACTCTCATTGCTTTGGCCACGGGTAGGATGCTCCCAACGGATGGTGATGTAACGATAATTGGGGAGTCACCAGCAACTGCAGATATGAGTGAATTAAAAGCCTTGGTCGGAGTTGCCTCACAAGCAGTCGATGCGAAGATCAGTGGGCGCGAAACTGTGCTCGATGTTGTTCGTACGGCAGCTTATGGGCGAAGCTCGTCATGGACAGAAGCGTATGATGAAGAAGATACACAGCGGGCTTTGGGCCTACTAGCTTCGTTAGGGGTTGATCAACTAGCTGATCAACCGTTTAATAGGATTTCTTCTGGGGAACGTAAGAGAGTTGGAATCGCTCGAGCGCTTATGTCTGATCCGGAAGTCCTTGTTCTTGATGAACCCGCAGCAGGCCTTGACTTTGGCGGTCGGGAACAATTAATGATGACGCTCGAGGATTTTAGCCAAGCTCCTTACGCGCCCGTGATCGTGCTAGTAACACATCATGTGGAAGAAATTCCGATCGGGTTTACTCACGCATTGTTGATGAAAGAAGGTAAGATTTTTGCCAGTGGCCCGATCGACGACGTATTAACCAACCAAAATATGACCGAAGTTTTTGGGCTCGTTACTCACATAAGCAAAGAAAACGGCCGTTATTTTGCTGCTGCCCGTCGTTAGCTACTAGGCGCCTTCCATGTCTGATTCCTGATAGAATGAATAAAATTAATCGTCCTTAGGAGGGCGCAGATGGCTTGGGGAATTTGGGCAATAATTTCTGCAGTGTTGCTGATTTTAGAAATGCTCACAGTTGACTTCACATTCACAATGGTGGCTGGCGGTGCATTAGCGGCAGCAGGAGTGTCTGCAATCGATGGAAACTTGGTTTTTCAGGTTGTCACATTTGCGATAGTTTCGGCTGTATTGTTGTTCCTTGTCCGTCCGTGGGCACGCCGTCATATCAATAATTCTTCTGCCGGCGAATCAAATGTATACGCCATGTCCGGCCAAGAAGCAGTTAGTTTGACTCGGATAGACCGCTCATCTGGACAAATTAAAATCAATGGCGAAACTTGGAGCGCTAAAACAGGTAGTGATCCAATCGAAGCTGGTGTAAACGTTGTTGTTACAACAGTGGAAGGCGCTCAAGCTATCGTGGTTCCTGCCTAGGGCGGGCCTAATAAAAGGAGGTTTCCACTATGGGAAACGAAACGGATATCGCCTCTATGGTGTTGCTAGTTGTTCTTGCAATTTTAGCGTTATTTATCGTAGTGGCTATTTGGCGTGCGGTACTTCAGGTGCATCAGGGATTCACCGTTATCGTGGAGCGTCTAGGAAAGTATCATAAAACGCTTAAACCTGGTCTGCACTTTTTGGTACCGTTCATCGATTCGGTTCGTCAGCGTATCGATATGCGTGAGCAGGTGGTTCCATTTCCGCCACAACCCGTGATCACCTCGGATAACATTGTGGTCAATATTGATACGGTCATTTACTATCAAGTGACTCAACCAGAGTCTGCGACCTATGAGATCGCTAACCCGATGGCAGCGATCGAGCAGCTTGCAGTAACGACTCTACGTAACATCATTGGGTCAATGGATATGGAGCAGGCACTGACTGGCCGTGACCAAATAAATGGTCAGCTACGCGGCGTTCTTGACGAAGCAACTGGCCGGTGGGGCATTCGAGTATCTCGCGTAGAACTGAAAGCTATTGATCCACCGACGACCGTACAGTCTGCGATGGAACAGCAGATGCGAGCAGAACGTGATCGTCGTGCCGCAATTTTGACCGCCGAAGGTATTAAGCAATCAGCAATTCTTACTGCAGAAGGTGAAAAGCAATCCAA
Organism: Arcanobacterium phocae; assembly: GCF_018913465.1. Taxonomy (GTDB): domain Bacteria; phylum Actinomycetota; class Actinomycetes; order Actinomycetales; family Actinomycetaceae; genus Arcanobacterium; species Arcanobacterium phocae_A. Next base: position 24,674 of record NZ_JABAPM010000005.1, read on the forward strand.
GATTTTACGTGCAGAAGGTGAAGCTCAAGCCGCAATTCTGCAGGCTCAAGGCGAATCTCGCGCGATTTTACAGGTCTTTGATGCTATTCATCGTGGTAATGCAGATCCGAAGTTGCTATCGTACGAATACTTGAAGATGTTGCCGCAGATTGCGGAATCGTCGTCGTCGAAGCTCTGGATTGTTCCAACTGAACTTACCGCTGCGTTGAACGCAGTGACCGCTGGATTCACTGGAAAAGCCACTGAAGAAAACACCGAAGTGGATTTCAGCGGACTTGACGACGGTGAATTGGCTACTTCGTTAGCAAATACTATTTTGCAAAGCACGGATGAGGCGTTAGCTGATGCGCAAGGCGAAGCACATAAGGCAACTGAAGTAGCAGAAGAATCTAGTCAAAATAGCTAGAAATTTGCATAATTTAGTTAAGAATCCCCACTGCATGCTGGTGCAGTGGGGATTCTTGTACACTAGTAGGCGTGATTATCGAGCTAGATTCATTAGAAGATCCACGGCTAACTGACTACACGTCACTCACTGACGTTGCCCTTCGTAAAAGTCTTGAAGCGGAGCGCGGGCTGTATATGGCAGAGGGAGATAAAGTTATTCGGCGAGCAGTTGCCGCCGGGCATACGCCACGGTCGTTTATTATGACTGCACGTTGGTTGTCCGCAATGCAGCCGATTATTGAACAGGCTACAGGCTCGGTGGATGGTGGCACAGTTCCGGTATATCTTGCTAGTGAAGAACTGCTTGAGCAACTTACTGGTTTCCATGTCCATCGTGGCGCCTTGGCGGCAATGAATCGGCCAGAATTGCTGCCGATAGAAACCTTTATTGGTAAGCATAGTTCTGCTCGGCGAATAGTGGTTTTGGAAAATCTTGTCAACCACACGAATGTTGGGGCAGTGTTCCGTTCGATGGCCGCGTTGGGATTTGATGCGGTTTTACTGACGGATTCGGCGTCTGATCCGCTCTATCGGCGTTCTGTACGGGTATCGATGGGCACAGTTTTCCAAGTGCCGTGGACCCGTATCACTCATTGGCCACGTTCCATGCAAACTTTGAAGGACAACGGGTGGATTACTGCGTCTTTGGCGTTGCGAAAAGATGCGCTGACGCTTGACGAGTTTGCTCGTCTTCCAGAAGTATCAGCTCCAGATTCGAAAGTTGCTCTTATTTTGGGTACCGAGGGTGACGGTTTGAACGCGGCGACAATTGCGCATGCCGATCATGCAGTTATTATTCCGATGGCAGGCGAAGTCGATTCGCTCAATGTTGCAGCTGCCGGAGCAGTGGCCGCATGGGAGTTGCGGATCCGTTAAAGTTGCTCCTCATGTGCTTGAGTATAGCGATAAGCCGCAATTGCATCTCGCAGGAGAACCTCGACTTCCGTGTCAAGCACGGCAGAGAGCTTGAGCAGCGTGCTCAGCCGCGGATTGAGCGGCGAATTGCGTTTGCGGTCTGAGCGCCCGTACTCCATTTGTTGGTAGTGTTCCCGATTGATTTGTGCTTCGTTTGCTACCTGTTCCTGTGTTTTCCCGAGTTCTTTACGACGGCGAGCCAATGTTTTACCAAGAACGCTGCCTAAAACCCGTTCTGCATATGAGTATTCAGCCATACCTCAAGGATTGAGGTATGCCCGGCTAAAGTCAGGAGGGTATACCCGGCACAGCTGGAGGGCTCAGGATATGTCGGCCGCGGCTATAAAATCCAGTTGACGCCATGCTTCATAAACTGCGATTGATGCTGAATTGGCTAAATTGAGCGAGCGTCGGCCGGGGAGCATAGGGATCCGCAGATGCTTGGTAATGTACGGATCGTCGAGGACATCGCTGGGAAGGCCTGTTGGTTCGGTTCCAAAAAGTAGAACGTCTTCGTCTTGGTATCGTTCATCTGCGTAGCTGTTTTCAGTGTGCGATGTGAATGCAAAGATGCGTCGATCATTTCCGAAGTATTCTTTTGCAGCTTCCCAATTGGGGTGGATGACGACGTCGGCTAGATCGTGATAATCGAGACCGGCACGGCGTAGATGCGCGTCGGCAAAATTGAAAGCGAGCGGTTCAATGAGATGTAGACGAGCACCGGTGCATGCTGCTAAACGTATGGCGTTGCCGGTGTTGCCTGGAATCTTTGGTTCATGGAATACAAAATTTAACACCTTTTAAGATTAGCGCAAAAGTGTCATGAATTTTATGTGGGAGCTGTAGGATAATCTATCGAACAGATGTTCGAAAGGGGAGTTGTGAATAATCGTCTTGCATTGGCACAACGTGTTCTTGCTGAAGCGGAGCGTAATGCTGGGGTACGTCCGGTCAAGGAACCTGTGGTGTACCACAATGTTTATGATGTTCCGCAGTATCTTCTTCCAGTTTTCCCGCATGGAATCGCTAAAGGAAGCATTGTTGAGATTGCTGGATCCTTGAGCATTGGCGTGATGCTGGCCGGCATAGTTGCACGGCAAGGAGCTTGGGTAGCATGCGTAGGAATGCCTTCTTGGGGGTGGTCCCTCGCAGATGCTAGTGGTATATCGTTGCATAGATGCGTGACGATTCCTTACGTTTCGCAACATTCTGCACAAGTGATGTCAGCTGTTATCGATGGATTTGATGTTGTTATTGCTCCTAGTACGCTCATTCCGCATCGGCAACAACGAATTTTAGAACGCAGAGTAAGAGCTCGGTCCGGTGTTTTATTCAGTTTAGGATCTTGGGCTGGGAGTACAGACCAAGTGCATGGAGTCATGCGCGATGCCAGCGGTGAAATTTTGAAAAATGAGCGACGTGTTGCAGAGATCTGTCCTATCAGCCATATGGACTATGAAGTTTCGTCATGGTGGGGATCTGCTTTGGTGAGATTTTCTCATACCGGATGGGGCAGTGTGTGATGTATGGAGCTATTTGGATTCCACAGTGGAGCGTGGCAGTTATGGCGCATAGTAGAGGCTATGATGCGACACAACCAATCGCAGTGGTTCACGGTAAAAACGTTACTGATGTAAATGACGCGGCACATAGACAAGGTCTTAAAACTGGCATATCTGCTGCGTATGCCTCCCGTTATACAAATGTAAAAATAGTCAACGAGGATCGGGTGCTGACTAAGGGAAAATTTGATGATGTCATGGATGTTCTTTGCGCGCATGTTCTTCATTGCGCGATCCTTGAACCTGGATTGGCTGTATTTATTGTGCCGCGGATAAGCGATAGATCTATTTTGGCAGAGACTCTTATCGGTGAGATAGCAGCAGAAACTGGGGCAGAGGCCCATATCGGTTTTGCGCCTGGGGTTTATGCATCAGTTCAAGCTGCGTATAAAGATTTAGATGTTGATACGGTATTCGACATTCTCGATGAGCGCTCAGTAGATACACTTTTATGCTCATATTTTTCGACTGAAAAGCATCATCGTATTGAAAATTTCATTGCTCTGGCGCATCTGTTAGGGCTTGAACGAATATCTGATATTCGGCGTTTAGATCGGCGCTCTTTTTTCGAAAGATTTGGCAAAACAGCGCAAGAAGTTCTTGATCTTATCGATGGTAAAGATGTTTTTCCTCCTGCTTACACTGGTACCCAGACTGAAGTGGTAATTCACGAGTGTGAGGAACCTGTTACTCGGATAGATCATGTTGCGTTTCTTGCGCAATCGATGGCACAAAAGTTGGTTGATCAGCTTATTCAGCGGAATGTCATAGCAGAAGAACTAGAAGTAACGATCATGATGTCTAACGGAAATCTGCAGAAGCGACATTGGCAAATACACGCGGCAGAGGTCAAGGACATATCTCAACGAGTTCGGTGGCAAATTTCTTCCTGGATACGGCAATGGGAATCTGAGAAACAAGAACCAATGGAAGAACCTTTTGGGATTACCTCTATTATTCTACGTGCTCTTCATCTGTTGCCATCGGGTGTTGCGCAAAAACCTTTATGGGGAGACAAAAACGCCCAATACCGTGATGCGCAGCGTGCAATAGAACGGGTACGGAGCCTAATTGGAGAGTCTTCAGTTCTGACGGCTTTTCCTCGAGGCGGACGCTATCCTAGGGAGGCTTATCTGATAGAGCAATGGGGAACAAAACCAGAAGGTGACTCCCGCAACGAGTGGATCGGTCAGCTGCCTAAACCATGGCCTACGACTTTGCTAGAAAAACCCCAAAGAATAGCGGTTAAAGATCGGTTAGGGCATGAGCTTTTGGTGGATAACGATGGCATCTTTGCCTGCGCTGAAAAATGCCAGTCGATAGACTCTTTGACCTTGCTCTATAAGGAGGACCAATTTGCGATCACAAAAATTGCTGGACCATGGATCCAATGGGAAGGATGGTGGTCTCAGGAAGAAAACTACTATCGTGCTTGGATGCAATGTGTGTCTCGCGATTTCGCTTTTTTAATATTTAGGGAAAAAGGGAGCTGGTGGTTGGATGGGATATATCAATGAGTCAGTATGCTGAACTGCATGTTCACTCATCGTATTCTTTTCTCACTGGCGCAGCTGATCCGGAAGAATTAGTCAGGCGAGCTAAAGAACTTGATATTTCTGCGTTAGCATTGACAGATTACGATGGGTTCCCCGGAGTGATTCGCTTTGTTAATGCAGCTAAGAACCATGATATGCCTACTGTTATTGGCTCAGAAGTTCGGCTAGAAAATGACAACTCACATTTAGTAGTTCTAGCAAAATCTGCGCATGGATATCGGTCTCTATCACATGCGATTGGCGAGTCTTTACTAGCTTCCCAGAAGAAAAGTGTAGCTACGTATGATCTACGGTCTCTCGCAAAGATAAGCGATGAGTCATGGTACGTTTTGACGGGCAGTCGCCACAGTCATCTTTATCAGACTCTGGAAAAACGTGAAGGAATTTGGGGTAAAGAGGCCGCTTATCAATCGTTAACTAAGCTGGCAGATCTTTTCGGAAAAGAAAATATCGTTATTGAAATGATTGCATACGGAGACCCACTAGACAGGGAACGACGTAAAATTTTACATGAGATTGCGATTCGTTCCGGGATCGCTTATACAGCAACTGGCGATGTTCATATGGCGTATCATAGGCAAAAACCATTAGCTGATGTTTTAGCGGCAACCAAGCATAATACAACGCTGGAGCAGTTGCGCCCGCAGTTATCTCCAACGCCCCAGATGCTTCGCTCGTATCAACAGATGATGTCTTTGCACCGCGACTTTCCACAAGCAGTGGAATACGCAGCTAGGTTAGGCAACGAATGCGCTTTTGATTTTTCACTCATCACGCCCAAGCTTCCATTCTTTCCAGTACCGAAAGGGCATACTGAGGAAACCTGGCTACGAGAGCTTGTCATGCGTGGAGCTAAAAAACGTTACGGCGATAATAAGGAAGCCTGGCAACTGATTGAGCACGAACTGGATGTTATTAATCAGCTCGGTTTTGCTGGCTATTTTCTTATCGTCGATGAGATTGTTAATTTCTGCCATAATGAGGGTATTTGGTGTCAGGGGAGGGGCTCAGCAGCAAACTCTGCAGTGTGTTTTGCGTTAGGCATAACCGCTGTTGATGCGGTTAAACATAAAATGCTTTTCGAACGATTTCTCTCTCCGGACAGGCAAGAACCCCCAGATATCGATGTAGATATTGAGGCTGGTCAACGTGAAAAAGTTATTCAACATATCTATCAGCGCTATGGACGCAGGTATGCTGCGCAAGTATCGAATGTTATTACGTATCGTCAAAAATCCGCGCTACGTGATTCGGCTCGTGCGTTAGGTTATGGAGTTATTGATATAACTCGCTGGAGCAGCGGAAAAAATAAGGAAGATCTGTCTGCAGCGATACCACAGGAAGTCAGCTATATTTCACGGCAGATGGAAGATTTGCCCCGGCATTTGGGTATTCATTCTGGCGGAATGGTGTTGTGCGATAGACCGATACTTGATGTTTGCCCAGTTGAATGGGCTACGAAGGCTGGGCGTACAGTAGTGCAGTGGGATAAAGAGTCTTGTGCAGACGCCGGATTAGTTAAATTCGATCTGCTAGGACTTGGAATGCTCACCGCTTTGCGGATTGCGTTTACCCAAATACAGCAACAAAAAGTGTATGGTACCAACGGTGAGCCTATCGGCCTACACAATATTGCTCAGGATGATCCACGTGTCTATGATCTTCTATGCGCTGCCGATACTGTAGGGGTGTTTCAAGTAGAATCGCGAGCGCAGATGGCAACCTTGCCGCGGTTACGGCCCCGTACTTTTTATGACATTGTTATTGAGGTGGCATTAGTTCGGCCAGGCCCTATTCAAGGCGGAAGTATTCATCCGTATATTGCGCGGCGTCGTGGTCGAGAAAAAGTTACTTATGCCCATCCACTATTACGTCCAGCGTTAGAAAAAACACTTGGAATACCGCTGTTTCAAGAACAGCTCATGCGAATCGCAATAGACACGGCAGGTTTTACTCCGGCACAAGCTGATGAGCTACGTAAGGCAATGAGTGCTAAGCGGAGCCACGAACGTATTGCTCAGCTTCGCGATCAGCTTATACAAGGAATGCGCCGCCGAGGGATTGATAGTCAAACTGCGGAAGAAATTTTCCATAAATTTGATGCGTTTGCTGATTTTGGTTTCCCAGAATCGCACGCATTTTCGTTTGCGTATCTTGTCTATGCAAGTGCATGGCTGAAAGTCTATTATCCAGAGCACTTTTATGCTGCACTACTTCGTTCTCAGCCATTAGGATTTTATTCGCCGCAATCGCTGGTGGCTGATGCACGCTTGCATAGTATTAATATCTTGCCAGTAGACGTTTCATTTTCTGCTGAGTATTCTACTGTGCAAAAGTATGACGGAACGTTAATCAGTGGTGACCAAAAGCGAACTGAACTAGTAAATAATCATCCCGATAGTGGGGTCAGGCTAGGTCTCGAACATATTTCCGGGTTAGGAAAGGCTAGTACTCGTATTATTCAGGCTCGCAAGGAACAACCCTTCACATCTCTAGCTGATTTGTCTTATCGTGCAGAATTGTCGGCAGAAAATATTGAATTATTAGCGTCTGCAGGAGCATTAGCTTCATTAGGGATAACTCGTAGAGAAGGAATATGGGCAGCCGAAAGCAGCGCTTTTTCTGGACTGCGAAGTACCCATTGGTTTCAACCTACTATTCCTGGAACTGAAACTGGGATAGATACTAAAGGCTTGCCTCGTATGTCGAGTACAGATGAGTTAGTCGCAGACTTTATATCTACTGGAATAACGCCATTCAGCCATCCAATAGAAATTTATCGAAAAGAACTAGAAGAAACTGGCATTGTGACGATTAGCAGAGCGGTTCAACAGCCTGTGGGGACTCGAATTTATATAGCGGGATGCATAACCCACCGGCAACGACCACGTACTGCTCATGGGGTAACCTTCATTTCTCTCGAAGATGAGACAGGAATGATAAATGTTGTGTGCTCAAAGGGCTTTTGGGCTGCATACAAAGACCACCTGAACAGTAACATAGTTGTTATTCGAGGCGTACTTGAAGGACAAGACGGTGCGGTAAATTTTCTTGCAGATAAAGCTGAAAAACTCCACGCGTTTGTGCCCTTTAAATCAAGGAATTTTCGATAATAATTGACTAAAAATTATACTCAAACAGTAAAAGGTGAACTCACACGATAAGATAAAAGCTGTTCAGGAAGGGCAGGAAACATGGGGAAATTTAAAAAGCTCATTCGTGTTGCAGCGGTTGTTGGCCCAACGGTTGTGAAGCTGGTTCAAACATACGGGCCACAGATTCGTCAATTGATAAACTCTAATCCGGAATATTTCAATGTTTTTAAACAACGATTAGGCGTTTTGGCCTCAAGTAATGGTCGAGCTCTTAAACACTTGGCGGATCGAGTAGACGTCCTTCGCGAACAAGCTGCTTACCTATACGGGGCTGCGAATAAGGTTGATACCGCCCAACAGGCTGCACAGTGGCGCGATGAATTAGAAAACATTGCCAAAGCAATTCCTGTTCTCCATCAGCTTGATCGTAGTAAACGCAAGAAAACACGTAAAAATCTGGAACAACATGTCGATGATCTTGCGTACAAGATTGTGCAGGCAACACTTGAGGATGATATCGAAGACGCAGAAATCGTCACCGATACTAAGCGAGACGAGTAGACCGCAATCGTTAAACAAAGCTGTACTCTGTACCGGTTTAGATAAGTTGGGATCAAGATTCAGTCCTATGCAATGACACTGCATAGGACTGAATTATCTTGAGTTTGTTTACACTCCGGCGTATCAGATAGCGAATCTTGTACGCTTACGCGGAGGCCTGTTAGCTTTCAAATCCAAGTGCTCTAGCGATGCGTGGCGGAAAATAGTCTGGTCCTTTCAGTACTTTCCCGTCTTCTCGGAAGATAGGCTCGCCATCGGCCCCAAGTTTAGACAAATTTGATGCTTGAATTTCTTCGAGTACTTTAGGCAACGGAATACCTAGTTCGAGGGCCATACCGTAGATGACGTAAACGAGATCGCCAAGAGCGTCTGCAACTTCGATTGTGTCACGGGACAGATCATCGTGGGACTGAGCGCATGCCCAAGCGCTTTCAATATCGGAGCGAGCTTGCTTCCCATAAACGGCACCTACTAATTCACTAAATTCTTCGGCGATCAAAGCCAAGCGCATATGCACGCGTTCACGATCTGCATTTGGTGCGTCATCAACGATTGGAAGATGATAAACCTCGTGGAACTGCCGAACGAGGTCTTCTGGTCGGTGTGGATCTGGCATTAGGTTTTTAGAAGTCATACATCAACCTTATATGTACTCCCAGATTTTCGCTAACAAGGTCAAAAGTGGAACCAAAAGCGGATAGTATTTCAGATCACACCAAAAATAGCATCGATATTTTGCATCTTGGCTCTGGGAATGATAAATTTTAATCCGTCGCTTGAGGCAAGGCTTCTTGGAGCTGAGTTTCAACCACCTGCGCGGGTGGCGGAATAGGCAGACGCGCTAGCTTGAGGTGCTAGTCCACGTATAGTGGGTGGGGGTTCAAGTCCCCCTCCGCGCACAGACAAGGTCTCATCTGATTTTTCGGATGAGACCTTTTCATTATCCCGTTAGCATTGCTAATCATTGTATACAAAGTGAGGCTTGTCCGTGGATATCAAACTTGGCCTTATTGGGGATCCAATCTCGCATTCGTTATCGCCAGCTATTCATTCGCGTTCGCTATTAACTCTTGGCATTCACGCCTCATATCAGCTGCTGCCATTTGGGCGTTCTGAACTCGCAGCAACGTTGGATCGACTAGCTGACGATGGGTATACCGGAATTAACGTAACAATGCCGTATAAACGTGATGTCATCGAGTATCTTGATGTTATAACTCCATCGGCTGCGTTGGCTCAGTCGGTCAACACGATTCTGTTTGATCAGGATAAAAAGATTGGACATTCGACTGACGGTATGGGAATGCTCTATCCGTTGATAAAGGCAGGTTATGATCTTAGTGCAGCGAGCGTTGCGGTAATCGGTTCTGGGGGAGCTGGCACAGCAGTTGTTCTGGCGGCAGCAGAATACGGGGCAGGCGCGATTACACTCCTTAACCGGGAAGGCGCTGGGCTGCGTAGAGCTCGCGAACTGGCTGATCGTATTGCTAGTCAGCAACCGCAACTTGCGACCCCTCAAATAGACGTGTGTTCTATGGTCTCCCCAACGGCTCAGGATGTTATTTCTCGAAGCGATATCGTATTGAACTGTACATCAGTTGGTATGGCGCCGGCACATACAGGGGTTTCTCCTATCCCGCATGATTGGATTCGTAGCAACCATGTTGTTGCAGACGCGGTCTACTTTCCACGTCGTACTCAGCTAGTCCAAGATGCACTGACTGTACAAGCTACCGTCTTTGACGGGGTACACATGCTGGTGTCGCAAGCACTTCTTGCCGAAGAATTTTGGCTCGGAAGGAAGCTTTCGGCTACACATTTCAATCACATCATGGATGAATCTGAGCATTTTTCTCATTGAGGTTTGTTATTTGAGTGAAGAGAGATAGGCTTAACGTATGGCTACTGATCCACGTCTTGCTTTCGAAAAACTGCGGTTAGCTCTTGATGAGTTCCACGCTGCTGCTGTCACCTATCGGGATGCCGATGCACCTGAGGTTATGCGTTATGCTAATAGACTTGCAGACGCGTACATCATGTATGACGATTCGTTGTTCACCCATTATGGTATTGAAGCGCCGTTTGATACTTTCGATGAAGACGATTTCTATGACGACGACTTAGATGACGTGGACGATGACGATGATTTTGACGACGACGATTTCGATGATGAGGAAGACGATTTCGACGACGACGATGACGACCTTGATGACTACGACGAAGACGATGAGGACGATGAGGACGAAGAATTGTAACTCTTCGTTAATATAAAATTCTTAACCATGTGCGGGAGCTAAAATCTGAGGCTCCCGCACATGTGTTTTATGCAGTAACTTCGCTCAAAACATCAGCAACCTGTGCTGGGAGCGGACTTAGATCTAATGCCAGAAGCTGATCGAACTGTGCCACTGTGCGGGCACCTGACAGAACGCTTGCCACATGCTTTTGCGCTAGCAGCCACGCCAACGACACATCTGATGGGGTTCGCCCAAGACCATCAGCTGCCTTAACGACAGCTTCAACTAGACGTCGCGATTCGGCATCAAGATAGCGGTCTACTGTTGCCGATAGATGCTCAGTAGCTGCCCGCGAGGTGGCCGGAATTGTCCGGCGGTACTTTCCAGTTAATACTCCGCCAGCCAGCGGTGATTGAGCAATGATGCCGAGCCCAAAGGCGTTGGCAACAGCCGTGACATCTTCTTCTATCACGCGGTTGAGCAAGGAGTAATCAGCATTGATGCTCGTGAGCTCCGGAAGGTGCATGTCGGTAAGGTACTGGCTTATACGGGCAATCTCCCAAGCTGGATGGTTAGCTAATCCAAGATATCGGGTTTTCCCGTCGCACACCATAGAGGCTAAGGTATCGATGACTTCTCGGAATGGAACATCCGGAGCCGGAGCAGCCAAAGACACGATATCAACGTGGTCGGTACCAAGCTCGCTGAGGACGTGGTCTAAGGATCGTAGTAGGCCGCTACGCGAAGGATCATGATTAACACGGCCGTCTTCTATTGCTAGACCGAGGTGTACGGAGATTATGACGTCGTCGCGATCAATATTTCCCTGAAGTATGTGCCCAAGTACGCTAACGGCGAGTCCTTCGCCGTAGAGAGGGGAGATGTCAATAAGATTGCCCCCGGCATCCAGCAATGCTTGGGACATCAGCGCTGCGTCGTCGTATTCGGTGTCTCGTCCCCAGGTAAGAGTGCCGAGCCCGATGTGGCCTACGTGTAATCCAGAAAGTCCAACCTTGTTCTTCTTCACATGTGTCAGCCTAATAGACTTTCGTGGCGAGCGGTAATGTTGACACGTGGGTATTTTTGAAGCAATTATTTTAGGTATCGTGCAGGGGCTGACAGAGTTCTTGCCAATTTCGTCCTCTGCGCACTTGCGTATCGTCGGCGATTTGTTCCCCGGCCTTGGCGATCCAGGGGTTACGTTTACTGCGGTGACTCAAATCGGAACCGAAACCGCAGTCATTCTATATTTCTGGAAAGATATTGTCCGCTTTATTAGCGCGTGGTTCCAAGCCTTGCCGTTCGGCCCGTGGAAAAACAGAGTCGCACGGACACATCCAGATGTCCGGCTAGGGTGGATCGTCATTTTAGGAACGATGCCGATTGTTGTTTTAGGCCTGTTGCTGGAAGATGCGATTGACTCAGTTTTCCGAAATATGTATCTTACTGCGTTGATGCTGGCCCTATTTGCCTTATTCCTAGGACTTGCTGATCGATTCTCCAAACGACGGCTTGCTTTAACAGATATGTCGTTGCGTGACGGAATCGTCTTGGGCTTTGCACAAGCCATGGCGCTTGTCCCCGGCGTATCACGCTCTGGTGGAACCATTACAGTCGGTTTGCTTTTGGGGTACACCCGCAGTGCTGCTGCGAGAGTTTCGTTCTTGCTTGCCATTCCAGCGATTCTTGGTTCTGGTTTTTATCGTCTTTTTTCCGACGACGGAACCGGCCCGCAAGTCTCCGCAATGCCGTTACTGATCGCAACGGTAACTGCGTTCGCAGTGGGATATGCTGTCATCGTATGGTTCTTACGGCTTGTTGAAACAAACTCGTATATGCCGTTCGTCGTTTATCGGCTAGTGTTGTCAGGGGCTGTGGTTGTTCTCCTCAGCCAAGGTTTACTGCACGTCTACTAAGGAGAACCAGATGGGTGTTGCTGCCGCGTTATTCGATATGGATGGGACGCTGACAGATTCGGAGATTCTCTGGTTTGAGGCAGAAAAAGCCGTTTTTGCTCGGTATGGAAAATCGTGGAATGATGGTGACCAAAATGATCTTATTGGGCGCGCAATCGAGGATTCTTGCCGACTGTTAGTATCACGCTTAAATTTACCGTTGACACCAGCGGAACTTGCTCCACTTTTGGTAGATGAAGTTATTCATCAAGCAAAAACTCGCGGAATGCCGTGGCGCCCTGGCGCCCGTGAACTCATCGATGAATGTGTACAGGCTGGGATCCCTACGGCTTTAGTGACATCGTCGTACGCTGATTTCGCCCAACTTACGTTAGACGCATGCCCAGATCTGACTGTTGCAGTAACCGGGGATGAGGTGCCTACTGGACGAGGTAAACCAGATCCATTGCCATACCGGTTGGCTGCAGAAAAACTTGGCGTCGATATTCGTGATTGCGTTGCTTTCGAAGATTCAGATCCGGGAATTCGTTCTGCTCATGCGTCGGGAGCGTTAACAGTAGCAATTCCATTCCAAGTTCCAATCCCACCACTGGATGGGTTGGTTATTGTAGATTCGCTGACTGATCTTTCGATTCCACGTTTGGAGAAGCTACTGGCTGCTCGGCAGTGAGTAGCTGCTTGATACCGGTCTCATCAATTGGTGGAGCAACATTTCCGAACGCCGGGCACAGCGACGAAAAATGGCACCAGTTACACAACGGACCCTTTTTCGCTTCGAAATGACCATCGTCGATCCGGCCACGGATTGCTGACCAAAGTTGGTTGAGCTCGTTCGTCGTCGTCGTGATATCCGCTTCGACTGGGTCATATGTCAGTACGCGACGATCTTTAAGGTAAAGCAATTGCGTGCGCAACGGCAGCGTGCCTTGCTCATAAAAAAGTGCGGTGGCATAGAAACGCATCTGGAAAATCGCGCCGTCTTGGAAGCGAGGAGCAGGGGACTTACCCGTCTTATAGTCCACAATGCGTAGTGCTCCGTTAGGTGCTTTGTCCAGCCGGTCAATAATTCCCCGGATTGCCAATCCAGACGGCAAGGTGGCATTAACGAACTGCTCGCGTCCGGCTGGCTGTAAGTATTGCGGATTCTCCAGCATAAAATAAGACGAAATAAGCGGTCGGGCAGATTCCAGCCATTGTGTCAGGTGTTCATGATCTTCAAAGAGCTCGGCATTTTCGGGAGACCGCTCCACGTGCGCTTCCCACGTAGGGATTAACGATTCTTGAGCAACCGCTTCGTGCCGTTCATCAGCCGGCCGGTCATATAAATGCTCCAAAACAGCATGCACGATCGTGCCACGTAACGCCTCACGTGACGGCGGCTCTGGCAGCTTATCAATAACGCGGAACCGGAATTTCAGGGGACAGGTACGAAAATCTGATGCCCGGGACGGAGAAATAGCAGCATGATGTGATGACATAACTGCCACTTTACCCGGTGACCCCCACATCATCAGGGCAACTCATAACTCCAAAAAGTTCTCACACCAGCGGCGATATGAAATTAACGCGCAAATTTTTTGGTGAGCGCGGTAAAAACGATTCCGACGAAACTGAACCCTAGCGAGTATGAAAAATAAACGAGTGCTCCGGTGAGCTTCTCGAATTCTGCCAGAGTTATGCCGTTTTCTGGTCCAAGTCGTGGATGCTGCGATACAAAAACATCCAACAAATAGACGTTATTAGCTGCGCCAACAAAGCATAGAAACGATATTGCGAAACACATAAACCCTAAGATTCGCATTACCTTGAATAACATTGTGTGCTCCCAAATTTATTGACGACATTTCCATAATATCAGACCTAGTGTGTAGCACGGCTAATGTATCCCACATTTTTGGCTCTGCCAGAAAGTTTTATTGTCACATAAGATGGAGTGGTGAATAATTATCCTCATCCTTTAGGCGCTGAGCGCCGCCGTGGTCCCTTTCGTGCTGGCGAACGTGTACAGCTGACCGATACCAAAAACCGGAAATACACCGTTATGCTCACGAAAGATGGGTATTTTCAGTCCCAGCGTGGAAGTTTTCGTCATTCTGAGCTGATCGGCAAGGAAGAAGGAACAGTTTTAGACACTGATTCTGGACATCGCTTACTAGCGCTTCGACCGCTGATCAATGATTATGTGTTGTCGATGCCGCGCGGAGCAACAGTTGTCTATCCAAAAGACGCAGGCCAGATCATTCAGCAGGCAGACGTTTTTCCAGGTGCACACGTGGTGGAGGCAGGTCTTGGTTCGGGGGCATTAGCACTGTCATTGCTCTCTGCCATTGGTATGGATGGGCATCTGACATCTGTGGAACGACGTGCTGAATTTGCCGAAATCGCACAAGCTAATGTGGAATCATGGTTCGGCCCGCAGCTACCACCGTGGGATGTCGTTTTAGGAGATCTCGACGACGTACTTGCCAGCATGGATGAAGGCAGTATCGATACTGTCGTACTCGACATGCTTGCGCCATGGGAGAACATTTCATCCGCAGCGCATGCTTTGCGCTCTGGCGGTGTCATTATTGGATATGTAGCTACGACTACCCAGATGTCTCGCTTCGTTGAAGATCTGCGCGCATCCGAATGCTTCACCGAACCGGAGTCCTCCGAAACAATGGTTCGCACATGGCATCTTGACGGTCTATCGGTACGCCCAGATCATCGCATGGTGGCGCATACTGGGTTCCTCGTTGTAGCACGGCGAATCGGACGCGACTCTGCGCCACTGGTTCCGACGAAACGCCCAGCTCCGGCTGCACATTCGGAACCTCTAGCTTGGGAAAGTGACGATTTTAAAGAACGAACTATTTCGGAGAAAAAGCTTCGTAAGGTTCGGCGCGATGTCGCACGGCGGGCAGATACCGAATTATCCGGAACCTCGCTTGCTGGGGACCATAGTGTGGCGATGCAAGCCAAGCTGGATGCAGAATCGCAAGCTCGTTTGGCCGCTAGGAAACAACAAGCTGACGACTAGAGAGATGTATGAGTACTCAAGAACCTGATCTACGCACGCTCGCTCAACAGAATCGTGAGCTGAGTAAAGCCTTAGGAAGCGCTCGAGACCGGATAAAAGAGCTAAGTAATCATCTCGAATCTTTGTCTAAACCGCCGAACACTGTTGCGGTGTTTATATCTGCTAACGTCTCGCAACACACTGCTCTCGTTTTCCAGTCCGGAAAGCGAATCGAAGTTACTGCAGCGGCGTGGATTTCGTTTGATAATATTCGTCCTGGGCAAAATGTTTTGCTCAATGAACGTCAAGTTATTGTTGGTGTGGGCTCATATGGCAAGGTAGGGCAGGCCGTAACAATTGACCATCTGATTGGCACGGATCGGGTTTCTGTTACTGCAGCTGGTGGCGAAAGCCGGATTGTTCAGCTTGCCGGGCGTTTGCTCGAGCAAGGTGTGCGCGTTGGCGATCTCGTCCTCGCAGATCCCACATCTGGTTTTGCTCTCGAAAAACTTGATCGTGCGGATGTATCCCACTTGTTGTTAGAAGAAACTCCAGATGTTTCGTATTCCGATATTGGTGGATTGGCTTCCCAAATTGAGCAACTACGGGACGCTATTGAGCTACCATTCCGCTACCCAGAGCTTTACCGCGAACACGGTTTGAAGCCACCTAAAGGAGTCCTTCTTTATGGTCCTCCTGGAGTTGGCAAAACGTTAATTGCGCGTGCAGTAGCGACCTCGTTATCTCGAATGTTTGGCGAAGACAGCGCGTATTTCCTCAATATTAAAGGCCCACAGTTGCTCGATAAGTACGTTGGACAAACCGAGCGGCAGATTAGGGAGATTTTCGATAGAGCACGTCAAAAAGCTACCAGTGGAATACCGGTGGTGATCTTTTTTGATGAAATGGAAGCGTTGTTCCGCACCCGCGGATCGGGTATTTCGTCCGACGTCGAAACGACTATCGTTCCGCAACTATTAGCTGAAATCGACGGTGTGGAAGCACTCGATAACGTCATTATTATCGGTGCGTCTAATCGTGAAGACATGATTGACCCAGCTATCTTGCGTCCCGGGCGTTTGGATGTAAAAATTCATATTTCGCGTCCTACCTACAATGACGCAATCGATATCTTGGGGAAGTATTTAGTTCCCACGGTCCCGATTCATGAGTCAGAACTTGCCCAGTATGGGTCTGTGGAAGCAGCAATCGCCGGAATGATTCGGGCAACTGTGGATAACTTATGGCATGAGGGTCCGCAAAACGCGTATGTTGATGTTACCTATCAAGATGGCACGAGCGAAACACTGTATGCCCACCATTTGGTTTCTGGTGCTATGTTGGCAGCTATTGTTGAGCGTGCCAAAACGTTTGCTATTAAAGATGTTTTGGCAACAGGCGAAAAAGGAGTACGAACTGAACATCTGCTTAGGGCAGTGCGTGCTGACCTCGCTGAGAATGAGACTCTAGCCCACGTGGATAATCCCCGCGAATGGGCACGAGTACATGATCGGCACGATGTTGTGGCGGTACACCGCCTACGGCAAGCGTAACAATGGAGATTTTATGACGATTAAACGCATCGTTGGTCTGGAAACGGAATTTGGCATTCTTGATGCCGATGCTACTATTCAAGATCCATTCAAGCTCAGTGCTGACATCGTTGATGCCTACGTCAGAGAATCCGGACAGCCAGTTGCGGCGTGGGATTTTTACTCAGAAGATCCACTCAATGACGCACGTGGTTTTCGAGTTGGCCCGCACGTGGTTCGCCCTGACCAACTGACAAATAATCCGGTTCCGCCACTGTCAACTCTGCCTTCTCATGTTGCCGCAACGAATACAGCAGTGAGCAATGGCGGGCGTTGGTATGTTGACCATGCGCATCCAGAGTATTCTAGTCCCGAAGTTACGAATCCTTATGATGCGGTGCTATGGGACCGAGCTGGGGAAGAGATCGCTCGTCGTGCGATGTCGTTGTTGTCTCGTCGTGGCCGCCATATCGTTATGTATAAAAATAATGTGGATGGTAAAGGCGCAGCGTATGGGAGCCACGAAAACTATCTGGTAGATCGTAACGTACCTTTTAACGACATCATCCGCTATCTCACGCCGTTCTTTGTGTCTCGCCCAATCCTATGCGGAACTGGCCGGGTCGGTCTGGGACAAAGTTCGCAAGGCGTCGGCTTTCAGATCTCGCAACGAGCCGATTATGTAGAAAACGCAGTCGGGCTGGAAACAACGTATAACCGGCCGATTATTAATACCCGCGATGAGCCACATGCGCCGTCGACCAAATACCGTAGACTTCATGTTATCGGTGGTGACGCCAACCAGTTTGATTACTCCACCTTGTTGAAGATTGGTACGACTAATCTTGTTTTGTGGATGCTTGAGCAAGACGCAATGCCACTTGATCTCGAGGCGTTAGTGTTATTTGAACCGGTTGCGGCGACTTGGGAAATCTCTCATGACCCCACATTACGCAGAGCGGTTGATATGCACGATGGTTCAACGCGAACTGGACTAGATATCCAAGAAATATATCTTGATGCCGTTCGAACAACATTAGAACGATGCGGAATTGCTGATCAAGAAACGAATCAATTTATTAAGTTATGGCAAGACACTATAGATACCTTGAGGCGGGATCTTTTTGTGGCAGCTTCTCGTGTTGAATGGGTAGCGAAGTACCGTATGCTCGACCGCATGCGGGTTCGTCGTCAGCTGGCTTGGGATGCAGACCAGCTACGCGCATTCGATCTCCAATGGCATGATTTGCGACCGGACGTATCGATTGTCAACCGTCTTGATGCGGCTGGGCAAGTCGATCGGTTGTTTGATCACGACGACGTTCTCCGAGCAATGCACACAGCACCTGTTGATACCAGAGCATTCTTCCGTAGCGAGTTGCTAAAACATTATGGTTCCGATGTTCTTACGCTGGGATGGACATCAGCACAACTGGCCACTTCTGCGGGCTCGCAGCGATTGAACTTTAACGAGCCGCAGTATCCGAACCAGCACCAGATCCGCGATTTCTTTACCTCGCCGCGAAGTGCTATGTCTACTATTGATACGTTTACTATGTGATCTCGAGGAGTAACAATGAGCGAACAAGAATTTATCCGTCCCCAAACTGAGTCAGTAACCGAGGACAACGTCTTTGCTGGACAGAGTGAAGCCGCCCCTTTTGATGTCGATGCATTATTAGATGATATTGACGATATCCTCGAAACAAATGCCTCGGCTTTTGTCCAAGGTTTTGTACAAAAGGGCGGCCAGTGAATCGGCGTATTATCGGCCTTGAGACAGAGTACGGATTGGCGTGTTCAGACTCTCAAGGCGCCCATGTTAATATAGATCCGAGCGAGATTGCTCGAAGTCTTTTCGCCGATATGCAACAGGCTTCCGGTGCTACATCAGCATTTTTAACTAACGGTGGTCGGTTATATCTAGATGTCGGCGATCATCCAGAATATGCGACGGCAGAGTGCCAGCACATTATCGATCTTGCAAGCCAAAATCGTGCTGGCGATCAACTCCTGCGGGATATGGCGGACAAAGCTTCCGCTACCTTGGGCTGTCATATCCACCTATTTAAGAATAACGTTGATACAGCTTCACATTCGTACGGATGTCATGAAAATTATCTGGTTCGACGACGGCGCGATTTTCTTGATCGGCTAGCAGAGCTAGTTCCGTTTTTCGTTACACGCCAGCTGCTAGTTGGTGCCGGCTATGTTCATCGTGAACCGGGCACAGTACGTTTTGAAGTTTCTCAGCGTGCCCGTCATATGCACAATTCCATTTCGACATCGTCCACTCGTACCCGACCAATGATTAACACTCGTGATGAACCGCATGCAGATGCAGATAAATATCGCCGGATGCATGTGATCGTCGGGGATTCAAACATGAGTGATACGACTACTTTGCTGAAAACCGGAATGACTCATGCAGTGCTCAATGTCATGGAAGATGGTGTTCGGCTACCAGCATTTTCGTTGGCAGATCCAATGCAAGCAATCAGAAGTGTTGCCCAAGATTTGTCTGGAAATATTTTGCTACCGTTGGCTGACGGCTCTACGATTCGTGCCATCGATATTCAACGAAAGATATTCGATACTGTTCTTGAGCACTATACTCGTCAGGGATGGCTCGCTGGTCTCGATGAAACCACACGGTATGTTTTTGACTTATGGGGCCGTGCTCTTGATGCGTTTGCAACGAGTAACTTTTCAACGGTGCACACTGAAATCGAGTGGATTGCGAAATACGAACTGATCACTCGCTATCGCCACCGGCATAACGTTGCCCTCAGTGACGATCGAATTACTCGTCTTGAACTGGCGTGGCACGATATCTCTGCAGGCGGACTACGCGACAGATTAGAACAGATAGGGATTCTCGCACGTCGAACTACACCCTCGATGATTCGAAGTGCTCTCGATTGGGCACCGAATGATTCGCGGGCGTCTATTCGTGCAAAGTTTATTCAGGCTGCACAGCGTCATCATCGCGACTATGCAGTCGATTGGGGACTGGTGCGTTTGTTTAACGATGGAAGCGGAACGACGATATCTTTGACCGATCCGTTTGCCCCGGAAAATGGAGCTGTTGACTCATTAATCGAATCTATGGAGAAGCAATGAACAAGGTGTTAGCTGCGGCGATGGCAGTTGTGGCATTCTTCGTCGGCATAGGCATATCAACAATGTGGTGGCGGTCGAGCAACGATGTGCCAGAATTTTCAATGCACGTTGAAGGGAACTTTGGTGCCGCAGTCACGGTGACGACGACGGGACATCCAACTACTGAAAAGCAGTCAATTAAAGAATTGATCAGTGGCGACGGTCGCACGATTAGAGCTGATGAGCAAGTCCTTATGCGTGCGACAAAGTTTAATGCCCAGGGTGACGAATGGTCACAGGTCGCCGACTTACCCACGATAGTTAGTGGCGTTGCAACCTCCGAATCAGTAGGAAAGTTAGCCGACGTCGTCGTCGGTAAAAAAGAAGGATCGCGACTGGCCGTCGTCCGTCCCGTAGATGGGCGAGTGTCAATCACCATCGTCGATATTTTGCCATCACGAATTATAGGTGAGCCGCAATCGCAAAAAACTGATGTTCAAGTACCTGATGTGACTGCGACTGAAGATGGAATTCCAGTTGTGGGAACAATGGACGGTGCGATTGACAATGTTAAAGTAACGCCCGTTATCGCAGGATCTGGTGCTCAAGTATCAGAGGACGACGTCGTTTATGCAAATTATATATTGGCGAAAACCGATGGAACCGAAATTGAAAATACTTTTACCAACGGCAATCCACCAGCGTATATTGCTGTCAACGAGGTCTTCGCAGGCTTACAAGCTGGGTTGGTAGACCAACGTGTCGGTTCGCGAATTGCTGTTGCTGTCCCGTCTGCGCAGGCGCAGGGGGATTCCGATGTTGTTATAGTGATTGACATTTTGGCACTCGCTGATAAACAACCCACTAGTAAATCGACGAATGTGTGACTATATGATTATCCTGTCATGCTCTCGAAATTCAAAGGAGAACCTGTGCTAACCTCGATTCCTTCGCCTCCGCAGTCAGTGTGGATGCTTGGTCCTATCCCGATTCGTGCCTATGCGATGTTTATCCTTGCTGGGATCCTCATCGCGTGGTATCTGGGTGACAAAAGATATGTCAAAAAGGGCGGACCGGAAAATGTCTCTGAAGATGTTGCTATGTGGGTGGTTTTAGCGGGAATTCTTGGTGCTCGAACCTATCACGTCATTACCTCCCCAGCCGCCTACTTCGGTGAACACGGGGATTGGACGAAAATCTTTCGAATCTGGGAAGGTGGGCTCGGGATTTGGGGAGCTGTTCTGTTTGGTTCAGTCGCTGCCTGGCTCGTGTTACGTCGTAAGAATTTGCGATTCGGTCCATTTGCGGATGCCTTTATTCCAGGAGTTATGCTCGCGCAGGCGATCGGGCGCCTCGGAAATTATTTCAACCAAGAGCTCTTCGGCGCGCCTACAGATCTGCCATGGGGGCTTGAGATAGACAGCGCGCATCTGCCTGCCGGATACGCACCGGGGACAACGTTCCATCCAACATTTTTGTATGAACTGCTGTGGTGTCTGGCCGGATTCTTTGTTCTGTTGGCAGCGGAACGAAAGTTTAGGCTTCGCGGGGGAGAGCTCCTTGCGCTTTACATTGTGATTTACACCTTGGGGCGCGTATGGATCGAGGCGTTACGAATCGATGATGCCACCTTGATTTTAGGTCTGCGGCTCAATATTTGGACCTCTATCATCGTGTGCTTGGGCGGAATAATTGCATTAGTGTGGCGCAAGCGAGTACTCGCGGCACAACCAGAAAATGCAGATATTTTTCTCGGTAAAGAACAAGGGACAGACGAACCGAAAGTAATCAGGTAGGATTAGGGTTATGCGTAAAGCCAAGATTGTATGTACTTTAGGTCCGGCGGTTAACTCCAAGGACCAAATTCTCGAACTCGTAAAAGCAGGTATGAATGTAGCCCGCATCAATGCTTCTCACGGTTCTCACGAAGAACATGAGGAACGAATTGATTGGGTGCGTCAAGCCTCTGAAGAATTGCGTAAACCTGTCGCAGTTCTTGTTGATCTTCAAGGGCCAAAGATCCGCTTGGGTCGTTTTGCTGAAGGTCCGGTTCTTCTCGAAAGTGGAGATATCTTCACTATCACAACAGACGATATTCTGGGAGACAAAGATCGGGTATCTACTACATTTAAGGGTCTGCCGGGAGATTGCTCTGAAGGTGACCTGATTTTGATTGATGACGGCAAGGTGCAAGTGCGCGTACTGTCTGTAGAAGGATCCGATGTGCGCACTCAGGTGTTGGTTGGCGGCACAGTGTCCAACAACAAGGGCGTTAACCTTCCTGGAGTAGCTGTCTCGGTTCCGGCCTTGTCTGAAAAGGATAAGGAAGATCTCGAGTGGGGCCTTGAATACGGTGCAGACCTCATTGCATTGTCTTTCGTGCGTTCACCGAAGGATATTGAGGATGTCCATGAGGTTATGGATCGCGTAGGACGTCGCATCCCAGTCATTGCAAAGATTGAAAAGCCACAGGCTGTGAGCGTTCTCGAAGACATCGTGCGCGCATTCGACGGCCTGATGGTTGCTCGTGGTGACTTGGGTGTGGAACTGCCACTCCAGCAGGTTCCTATTGTGCAAAAGCGAGCAATTACGATTGCTCGTCGTAATGCTAAGCCAGTTATCGTGGCAACTCAGGTGCTTGAGTCCATGATTTCTTCACCAACGCCAACCCGTGCAGAGACCTCTGACTGTGCAAACGCCATTCTTGACGGTGCTGATGCAGTTATGCTCTCTGGCGAGACATCCGTCGGCAAGTATCCGATTATGTGTGTCCAGACGATGGCTTCTATTATTGAATACACCGAGGAACACGGCATTGAGTCCATTCCACGGATCGCTAATTTGCACCGTACTCGAAATGGCGTTATCACGAAGTCTGCGATGGATATTGGTGAAGCTATCGGCGTGAAATTTATCGCGGTGTTTACTTCGTCAGGTCAAACTGCACGGCGTATGTCCCGATTGCGTGGCCGTATTCCGCTCGTCGTGTTTACCGATAATGAAGAAGTTCAGCGTCAATTGGCGCTATCTTGGGGTCTAGAGACGCTCACGCTATCGCAAGTTTCGTCGACGGACGAAATGGTGGATCAAGTGGATGACGTCCTGCACAAGGAAGGCTTCGCTGTTGACGGTGATCGAGTGGTTATCGTATCCGGTATGCCACCGGGGGTCGTTGGCTCTACTAACACAATCCGGATCCATAAGATGGGTGAGACGCGCCGTCGATAGGAAATTGGATTTTGTGATTCTTACCGTGTTCGTGTAAGATCGCAGGGCAGCGATAATTCGTGTAGAATCATTGTTGTCCAACGCTCCTGTGGTGGAATTGGCAGACACACAGCACTCAAAATGCTGCGCCGAAAGGCATGAGGGTTCGAGTCCCTCCGGGAGCACTTTTATTTGCGTGAAGGCGCGCAACTAGGCGTTTCATTGTTAACAGTTTGTTTGCCAAGGAGGCAGCCGTGGAACCAGTAATAGATAATTCTCAGTTTGAGGATTTAGAACAAGGTACTAATCCACGCGAAGTCCGCGCCATTGTTGTGGAAGACGAAACACTGATCCGGTTGGATATCGTCGAAACATTACGCGAAGCAGGTTTCGACGTCGTTGCTGAAGGCTCAAACGGAGAAGAAGCAATCGCGTTGGCTGCTGAACACGAACCTGATTTGATGGTCATGGACGTAAAAATGCCTGGTCTCGATGGCGTTTCCGCTGCAGAGAAAATCTTGGCTAAGCAACGATGTGCAATTGTCATGCTAACCGCTTTTTCCCAAAAAGAAATCGTGGATCGGGCACGAGACGCTGGTGCGATGGCGTTCCTGGTCAAGCCATTTAGCCCGCATGATCTGTTACCAGCGATCGAGATTGCGCTATCGCGTCACCAAGAGATCGTCTCACTTGAAGCAGAAGTTTCTTCATTAGCTGAGCAGTTTGAGACTCGCAAGCGCATTGATCGTGCCAAGGGTCTGTTGCAAGACAAAATGGGCTTGACAGAGCCAGAAGCCTTCCGTTGGATACAAAAGACATCTATGAATCGCCGGCTCACTATGCGTGAGGTTGCCGACGCTGTTATTGACCAGGTTGGCGAATAAACACACACGTCATTCGGCCAGTTGCAGTAAGCATATTGTTGGCATCGTAGATATCTACCTGTGCAACTAGTGTCTTTTTTGTCAGCTTGATAACCTGCGCATGGGCTTGCGCGGATGCTGTTGTATTCGGTGCTAGTTGCGAGATATTTAATTCTGTTCCGACTGCGATGTGTTCCGCGGGTGCGTTGAGCTGAGCGAGGCGCGATGCGGCATCTTCAACCAAGAACGCATTAGCTCCACCATGTAACACGCCAAAGGGCTGAGTGTTTCCCACAACAGGTAGTGTTTCAATAACTTCTTGTTTAGTGGCAGTTGTGATAACTGCGCCTAGCCGGCCGGCAAGTTCGTCGTCGTGAATTTCGGTAACAGAATTGATCATGGTGACAAGTCTACCTGTTAGAAG
Organism: Arcanobacterium phocae; assembly: GCF_018913465.1. Lineage (GTDB taxonomy): Bacteria > Actinomycetota > Actinomycetes > Actinomycetales > Actinomycetaceae > Arcanobacterium > Arcanobacterium phocae_A. Next base: position 49,092 of record NZ_JABAPM010000005.1, read on the forward strand.
AAACTGTCGGTATAACCCGGTAGGCTTAGTACGTGACTAAAAATACGATGCTTCTTCTCGACGGCCATTCAATGGCGTTCCGTTCCTTCTTCGCGTTGCCGGCAGATTCGTTCCGAACCGCGCAAGGCCAATACACTAACGCAGTTCATGGCTTCGTTAATACGCTTCTGCGTCTTATTCATGACTATCAGCCAACTCATATCGCGGTGGCTTTTGATCTACCAGGCGGAACATTCCGTACCCGAGAATATGGTGAGTACAAAGGCGGACGGGCAAAAACTCCAGAAGAGTTCAAAGGGCAAATCGGGGTAATCCAAGAAGTGCTCGACGTGATGGGTATTTCGTGGTTCACCTATGAGGACTATGAAGCAGACGATATCGTTGCTACGCTTTCAGCACGCGCCGAAGAGGCTGGCATGCGAATCTATATCGCGTCCGGGGATAAAGATTCATATCAGCTGGTGACAGACCAAACCTCGGTGGTCTATCCGATGCCGCGTTCACAAATGCTTCTACTTGACCCCGATGGTGTTGCCGAGCGTAGCGGTGTAAGACCTGAACGGTATTCTGATTTAGCGGCGTTAGTTGGAGAAAAAGCAGATAATCTGCCGGGAGTTCCTGGAGTTGGGCCGAAGACGGCAGCAAAGTGGCTGGCGCAGTATGGCGATTTAGCAGGTTTGCTAGAACACGCTGATGAAATTAAAGGAAAAGCTGGACAAGCTTTGCGTGATCACAGTAACGATGTACGGCGCAACCGCCGGCTCAACCAACTGATTCGCGATCTTGATCTGGTCACCGATATTGACACGCTTAAACCACGTGGAGTTGACCGAACCGCGTTGCACGAGTTGTTCGATACGCTTGATTTTACAACAGTGCGTACGCGTGTTTTGCAAGAGCTACCAGCCCGCAATGGCTCGGATGAAACGAACGATACGAGTGAACCATCAGTTCGCGACGTGCACGTTGTGAGTGAATCAATGGCCGAGTTTGCACAGGCTCACAGCGCCCCGTATTCGATTGTGATTGACGGCAACGGAAAGCCCGGCGAAGGTAACGTCAGCCGGTTTGCGCTCGGAGCTGGAGATGGCTACGTTTTTGTGGGCGATGTTGCAACGCTGTCTGATGATGATTCGCGCGTGTTGGGCCAGATTTTAGAAGACCCGGAGATTGCGGTATTTGGCCACGGTATGAAAGCGCAGATTCACGCATGGGCTGCCGAAGGCTATGCGCTTAGTGGAATTTCGGCAGACACCGAAATTGATGCCTACCTCTTGCATCCGGATCAACGCTCATATGATTTTGCAGAACTCGTCCAGCGCTATCTGGCTATCGATCTCACAGGTAGCGCCACCGATACCTTAGGTATCGGCCTTGACGGTGAGCTTGTTGGAGATGATATTGGCCGGCGAGCCATTGCGCTCCACGATCTCCGCGATGCATTTAGCAGCGAACTTGATCTTCATCATGCTAGCGAAACGCTCGTGGAAATGGAGCTACGGGTAACAGAGGTGTTAGCCCGGATGGAACAGCGCGGAGTTGACGTTGATGTTGACCAGCTCGATATTTTGCACAGCGATTTTGACAGTAAAGTGAATAATGCTGCCGAGCGAGCATGGGATGCTATCGGAGACAATTCGGTGAATCTGTCTAGCCCCAAACAGCTACAGGCCGTGTTGTTTGATCAGCTGAACCTACCAAAGACGAAGAAAACGAAGTCCGGCTACACCACGAATGCGGATGCGTTGGCCGGTTTGTTGGCCAAAATTAGTCTGCGTGAAGACGATCAGGCTATTGCCGGACAAGAGTTTTTGACGGCACTGCTTGATCATCGAGACGCCATCAAGCTACGTCAATCGGTTGAAGGGCTCCAGCGCTCTGTCCAACCAGATCGCCGTATTCGCACTACTTATCAGCAGACCGTGGCAGCAACTGGCAGGCTGTCGTCCACTGACCCGAATTTACAAAATATTCATGCCCGTACCGAAGAAGGCCAACGAATTCGGGAAGTGTTTGTCCCCGGTGCTGGATTCGACTACTTGATGACGGCGGACTATTCGCAGATTGAAATGCGCTTGATGGCTCATCTTTCAGGTGACCAAGAATTAATTGATGCCTTTAATCATGGTGCCGATCTGCACCGGTATGTTGCTGGACGCGTCTATGGGGTAGCGGAAACTGATGTTACGTCGGCCCAACGGTCAAAGATCAAGGCGATGTCGTACGGGCTAGTCTATGGTCTATCGGCTTTTGGCTTGTCTGCACAGCTAAAGATTCCGGTACCAGAAGCACAAAACCTGATGGATGGATATTTTTCTCGGTTCGGACGGGTCAAAGAGTATCTTGATGGATTAGTGGCCCAAGCGCGGAAAGATGGGTATACCGAAACCATTATGGGTCGCCGGCGCTATTTGCCGGAGCTTTCGTCTGCTAATCGTCAGGTACGTGAATCTGCCGAACGTATGGCGCTGAATGCACCTATCCAAGGCTCGGCTGCCGATATCATCAAGATCGCTATGCTCAATGTGGAAGCAGAATTAGCTCGTGCTGGTTTGTCCTCACGAGTACTCCTTCAGGTGCATGACGAACTCGTGCTGGAGGTTGTTGCTGCGGAAGCTGAAGCCGTCGAAAGCATCGTGCGTAAGGAGATGGGTGATGCGTGGCCAGGACTCTCTGTACCTTTATCGGTAGGAGTAGGTATCGGCCGGAACTGGCGCGCTGCGGCTCACTAAGAACGCGGCTTACGCGCCCGAACCATAAGCGTCCCGGGGATAATAGGGGAGCGCTCTGGCCCCCATCCGCCCCAGATCACTGTGCGACCGGCTGGCCATGGGGGCTCGAATAGCTCATCTATGGTGAACCCGGATTCGATCAATGAGTTGATGTGGTCAGCTAATGTATGGTGAAATTCGGCGTATTCAAGGCTCTTGTGTGAGCGTTCAATGTAGGGAGTGCGATCAAAATATGAGTTCACTGCGGTTAGACCGGTAGCTGTTGGATCGTCAGGAAACATCCATCGGGTTGGGTGAAGCGCTGAGTATACCCACAACCCGCCGGGACGCAAAACCCGATAGATCTCTTGGTGTACTTCGTTAAGGTGAGGAACGAACGGCAAAACTCCGAAACTGGTGAAGACGACGTCGTAACTATCATCTGAATACGGTAGGTGACGTGCATCGGCTTGTTCTAAAGGAAAAGTTACGCCGTGGGTATCGTTGATCTCGCGTGCTTGATCGAGCATGCCCTGGGCTAAATCGGTGGCGACGACGTCGATACCCTTGCGCGCTAAATAACGTGAGCATTGTGCGGCGCCGGCACCAATTTCTAGGACGCGCTGGTTGCTCAGATCCCCAAGGAATTGAATATCAGCTTCGCGCAGGCCCTCTGGGCCCCAAATAAAATCTTCGTCGCCTAGGATAGACCCATGCTCTGCCAGGTATTCGCTAGCATTATCGGACCACCATTTTTCATTGGCAGCAATGGGATTGTCCAAGGCTGAAAGTTGATGATGTCCGTATTTCATGGCACGCCTTTCATGCTGTGGCGAATATGGCATAGCAACTCGCCGGTTATTTGTTGCAGTTTCGCGGTAAAACCCCGTAAACTGAGGGCTTGGTACATCTATGTGCATGCACATATGTGAACCAACTGTCCATATTAGTAACTATTATAAATTCGGAGTCACCAACTCTATGACCACGAACAACACTACTACCGAGGTTGCCATTAACGATATTGGTACCGAGGAAGAGCTTATTGCTGCCGTTGACGAAACCATCAAGTACTTTAACGATGGCGACATCGTCGAAGGCACCGTAGTTAAAGTCGATCGGGATGAAGTCCTGCTCGATATCGGCTACAAGACCGAAGGCGTTATTCCTTCAAAAGAACTGTCCATCAAGCACGATGTCGATCCTGATGATGTCGTCGAAGTTGGTGACAAGATCGAAGCCCTCGTCATCCAGAAGGAAGACAAAGAGGGTCGTTTAATTCTTTCCAAGAAGCGTGCACAGTACGAGCGCGCTTGGGCAAAGATCGAAGAAGTCAAGGAAGCCGACGGCGTCGTTACCGGTACCGTCATCGAAGTTGTCAAGGGTGGTCTCATCCTGGACATCGGCCTACGTGGCTTCCTGCCAGCATCTCTCGTTGAGATGCGTCGTGTGCGCGATCTTCAGCCATACATTGGCAAGGAAATCGAAGCTAAGATTATCGAGCTGGACAAGAACCGCAACAATGTTGTTCTTTCCCGTCGTTCTTGGCTTGAGCAGACTCAGTCTGAAGTCCGCTCTACCTTCCTCAACACCCTTCAGAAGGGCCAGGTTCGCGAAGGTGTTATTTCCTCCATCGTTAACTTCGGTGCATTCGTTGACCTTGGCGGCGTAGACGGCCTCGTTCACGTTTCTGAGCTTTCCTGGAAGCACATCGATCACCCATCAGAGGTTGTCGAAGTTGGTACTCCAGTGACTGTTGAAGTTCTCGAAGTCGATATGGATCGTGAGCGTGTTTCGCTCTCGCTCAAGGCTACCCAGGAAGATCCATGGCAGACCTTCGCACGTACCCACGCAATTAGCCAGGTCGTGCCAGGCAAGGTCACCAAGCTCGTTCCATTCGGCGCATTCGTTCGCGTCGAGGACGGCATCGAAGGCCTCGTTCACATTTCTGAGCTCGCACAGCGTCACGTTGATCTGCCAGAGCAGGTTGTCAAGGTAGGCGATGATGTCTTCGTTAAGGTGATCGATATTGATCTCGATCGTCGTCGCATCTCGCTCTCGCTCAAGCAGGCTAACGAAGGTGTGGATCCGAATTCGGAAGACTTCGATCCATCACTGTACGGCATGTCCGCTGAATACGATGAAGAGGGCAACTACAAGTACCCAGAAGGCTTCGATCCTGAGACCAACGAATGGCTCGAAGGCTACGAAGAGAACCAGGCTGCTTGGGAAGCAGAGTATGCTGCTGCTGAAGCTCGCTGGCAAGCACACAAGGCTCAGGTTGCTGCTGCAGCCGAAGCTGATGCTGCTGCCGCTGTTGCTACACCAGCTGCTACCTCAGAAACCGAAGAAGTTGCTCCAGCTAACTACTCGTCCTCGGACGCCGACGTTGCTGGCACTCTCGCTTCTGACGAAGCTCTTGCTGCTTTGCGCGACAAGCTCACCAATAACTGAGCATAGTGAGTTAGCTAAACTCACGAATTAGTTAATCTAAAGGCTGTGGCCCGAACGTAATTGTTCGGGCCACAGCCTTATTTCATGAGTATTATTTCATTCTTCTGTTCCGTAGAATACGTTGGTTGGTGGCATTCCAGGGCAGTCTTTTTGGACTTGTTCACCACCAGGATAGCGATCAAGACCTTCAAGGTACCCATCTGGTTGCCACGATATGCTATCTGGTGTGTGGAATAAGCTCACCCATGTTTGTTTACTGGTTTTATGAGACGTATCAACATTAATATTGTGGTCTGCTAAGCACGGTATAAAATATTGATCCCAATAATCATAAAGTAAAGACAGTTGATCTTCAGACCACTCAGTCAACAACGCCGGTTCTGGGGTGTACATAGCACGACATTCCAAGTCAGCAATTTGTAATGCTGATTCCTGGGACTGCGGATGAGGGTCAAATTGAATACAGCCAGTTAGTAGTGCGTGAGCTTTAAACCCGCGGTCGTTAAGACACTGCGCTACTGAACGATCATGATCATGATGGGTTTGTTCGAAACGAACAAGACCCGGATCGTTGAGCTGGCTCGGATCAGCACCTCCGATGTTTTGCGCTGATTTGTTTCGTGGTTCTACGTATCGTAGTCATCAGCTTTATCGGCATTGTTTCAGGCGTCAAACTCGGCTATACGGTGATGTATTTTGCACACACTCCGGTACCGCTCGACTTCGCACTTGCCAGCATTATATTGGCTCTATGCGCAGCCGCGGTAGCAGCAATTCCGCCCGCTATTTTTGCCGCATACCGTGACCCGGTACGAGTTATGCGCATGCCGTAACTGGCCGCGTTGAACATAGATAACTGGGCACAGATGCGCTAACCTAAATAGGTAACGAATTATTTGCGTTATTGAAAGGGGAGCGCGTTCGTAGCTGAACGTGCAAACATATGCTCAAACTTGCAGTCACGGGTGGTATCGCCTCAGGAAAGTCTACGCTGACGCACGTTTTCGCCACTCGTGGCGCAATGATTATCGACGCTGATCAGGTTGCCCGCGACGTCGTTGCACCTGGCAGTCAAGCCCTCGAACGAATCGGACAAACATTCGGACCGCATATTATGCGTGCGCATGGGCAGCTGGATCGTGGAGCTCTCGCTAACCTTGTTTTTAACGATTCACGGGCACGAGCTCAGCTTGATGCAATCATTCATCCTTATATCGCTCGTGAAGTTGCCACTCAGCTCCGTACCGCCCATCCCACACAAATCGTGGTTTATGATGTCCCACTATTAGTTGGTAGCGCAAATCAGTTTTCGTTCATGTCAACGATATCCATCCACACCCCAGATAGAGTTCGGATTTCGCGGATGGTGCAGCACCGTTCAATGACTATCGCGCAAGCTAAAAGCCGGATTAGTTCACAGCCAGGTGATATGGCTCGTACGGCGATTTCCGACGTCGTTATCACTAATACATCGCGTGAAGAAGATTTCGTGTCCCTCGCCGAGAATCTTTGGGATAACTGGGTTATTCCTTATGATTGGGCGTTAAGCCACGAGCGAGTAAGTGAGCCGACGACGCCCATCGAGCATGTGGTTTTCCGATCTGATACTCACCTGCAAGCTACTCGGTTACGAGACGCTGGGTGTGACGTCGTTGAAATACAAGGAACGCATATCAAACTACGGGCTAATCCGGGTGCAGACACCTTACTTGACGCTGGTTGGATCCTCACCGGCGCCCGTCAAGCAGCCACGGCAAACCCGGCACAGCACTATACGTTAAACTGGTAACGCTCCTAGCGATAGACCTCAAACCTTGAGGGAGACAGCCGGTAAGCTAGGAATATGCGTCCTGTTACTGATATTGTCCGCCAAGAAGCGCCGTTTGAAGTTATTTCCGAATACACCCCCTCTGGCGATCAGCCTACCGCAATTGCGGAACTCGCTGAGCGGATTAACGCTGGAGAAAAAGATATCGTTTTGTTGGGCGCAACCGGAACCGGAAAATCGGCAACAACTGCATGGCTTATTGAACAAATCCAACGCCCAACGTTGATCATCGAGCCAAACAAAACGCTTGCCGCTCAGATGGCGGCGGAGTTTCGCGAACTATTACCGAATAATGCGGTGGAATATTTCGTATCTTATTACGATTACTACCAGCCAGAAGCCTACGTGCCACAAACTGATACGTTTATTGAAAAAGATTCCTCTATTAACGACGAAGTTGAGCGGCTGCGTCATTCGGCAACGAACTCGCTTATAACCCGGCGCGATACCGTCGTGGTGGCCTCGGTTTCGTGTATCTATGGTTTGGGAACGCCGCAAGAATACGTTGATCGTATGGTGGACGTCCATGTTGGGCAAGAACTCGACCGCGATGCGCTACTCAAGCAGTTCGTAACCATGCAATATACGCGCAACGATATGGCTTTTACTCGCGGTACATTCCGGGTACGTGGCGATACGGTGGAGATCATTCCGGTTTATGAAGAACTCGCTATCCGGATCGAATTTTTCGGTGATGAGATTGATTCCATCGCGCTACTGCACCCATTAACTGGCAATGTGGTGCGCGAAACTGACCATGCCTATATTTTCCCTGCCTCCCACTATGTCGCCGGTGAAGAACGCATGAAACGTGCAATTGCTTCTATTGAGGAAGAATTAGCTGAGCGCCTAGCAGAGTTACGCGATCAAGATAAGCTGCTGGAAGCTCAACGGCTCGAGATGCGAACAACATACGATCTGGAAATGATGCGCAATATCGGGAGTTGCTCAGGTATTGAGAACTATTCACGCCATATTGATGGCCGCGGTCCTGGAACGCCACCAAATACCTTGCTCGATTATTTCCCGGAAGACTTTGTGCTGATTATTGACGAATCGCATGTGACAGTACCGCAAATCGGAGCAATGTACGAAGGGGATATGTCGCGTAAACGAACGCTAGTAGACTTCGGTTTCCGCTTACCATCAGCAATGGACAACCGCCCCTTAAAGTTTGCAGAATTTTTAGAGCGTATCGGCCAAACGGTTTACCTTTCGGCAACTCCAGGTAAATACGAGATGGAACTATCTGATGGGTATGTTGAACAAATAATTCGTCCTACCGGCTTAGTAGATCCAGAAATCATTGTGAAATCAACAAAGGGCCAGATTGATGATCTATTAGAGCAAGTGCGTGCCCGCGTCGAACGTGATGAACGCGTTTTGGTTACCACGCTGACAAAGAAAATGGCTGAAGATCTCACCGATTATCTTGCCGAACGCGGGGTAAAGGTGGAGTATTTACATTCCGACGTCGATACTCTACGGCGCGTAGAACTCTTGCGCGAATTACGCATGGGCAAATTCGATGTGCTGGTCGGCATTAACCTGTTGCGTGAGGGCTTGGATTTGCCCGAGGTCTCACTTGTTGCGATACTCGACGCCGATAAGCAGGGCTTCTTGCGCTCTACGACGGCGCTTATCCAGACCATTGGCCGGGCAGCTCGAAACGTGTCTGGACAGGTACACATGTACGCTGATTCGATTACTCCGAATATGAAAGAGGCTATCGACGAGACTAATCGTCGTCGTGAAAAGCAAATAGCATACAACACTGCGCACGGCGTTGACCCGCAACCATTACGGAAGAAGATCGCTGACGTGACTGACATGCTCGCGCGTGAGGACCTCGATACAAGCGAACTGCTTGACGGCGGTTACCGCAAAGAAAAGTCAGTTGCCGAACGATTACCTCAAGACGGTGCCGAAATCGAGCAACTGCTTCAAGATCTGCGCGAACAGATGCATGTTGCGGCAGAACACCTGCAGTTCGAACTCGCTGCACGCTTGCGTGACGAAATCGAAGATGTTAAACGTGAGCTACGTGCCATCAAACAAGCTCAATAGTGCTTGTAGCGAACTGAGCGCGATATCATAACGCCAGAGATGTTACCTTCTAGCTACCCTCGCGTAAGCTAGAAATAGCGAAGGGGAGTATTCCCACGAAATATCGGTTCGTCATCGCGGCTGTTCAGCCCGGGCCGAGGCCACTACTCTCATTAGAGATGGCGGGAAGAGACCTTCGGTCATGTTCTGAACCGAAAGGCTAACTTTGCTTAACTCTATGCTTGTAACTGTTGCAAACTCGTCCAGCTCTGATGCAACGATGGTTGTTCATGCGTGGGAATGGGTAATTCTTGGATTGTTCGTCGTCGCGTTGATTCTTTTTGATCTCCTCGGACATGTGCGTAAAGCCCACGAACCAACTATTGGTGAAGCCTCACGCTGGACCGGAGTCTATGTTTCGCTTGCTGTACTTTTCGGCTTAGCAACATACTTCCGCCACGGTGGCCGGTTCGCCACCGAATTCTTTGCCGGCTATATCACCGAGTATTCACTCTCGCTCGATAATATCTTTGTTTTCATTATCATCATCGCGGCATTTAAGGTACCTCGGAAGTTCCAGCAAAAAGTGCTAATGTGGGGCATCATTATTGCCCTTGTGCTGCGATTTATCTTCATCATGATCGGTGCAGCCCTTGTTGAAAAATTCATCTGGGTATTCTTCGCTTTCGGTGTATGGATGATCTACACCGCAACCAAGCAGGTCTTGGACGGTTTACAAGAAGCGCGTGACCGCAAAAATGGTGTTAAAGAAGATGATGAGTATAAACCGACTGCGCTGACCCGCTTCATTTCTCGGGTATTCCCTGTTACAGCTGGGTTCGTCGGCGATAAGCTATTCCACCGGGCACAAGGAAAGACCTATCTAACTCCGCTACTTATTTGCATTATCTCCATTGGCACGATCGATTTGCTGTTCGCCCTTGATTCGATTCCAGCAATCTTTGGTTTGACGAAGGAGCCGTTCATCGTGTTCGCATCGAATGCGTTTGCGTTGCTTGGCTTGCGCCAACTGTTCTTCCTCGTTGATGGCCTGCTCGATCGTCTCATCTATCTGCACTACGGTTTGGCGGCAATCCTAGGTTTCATTGGTTTGAAGCTTTTGCTCCACGCCTTCCACGGATACGATATGCTCACCGCAATCACTGAGCCAACACCAGGTGTCTCGGTAGGGATCATTCTGGGCATCATTATTGTGACTGTGGTGGCCTCTATTATTGGAGCACGCAAACTTCGGGCAGAACAATAAGTTCTTATAGAGAGTCCATTTTTGTTTAAGAAAGAACGCAGATTTTGCATGGATCATGCCGCTTTCAGACGAGTGCTGGATAAGCCACTGAGATAAAAGTAATGTTAGAAACCACAGAGAATCTGAGCTCAATCGTATTTGTTAGCTTCTGATAAGCTTCAGTCAGATGTTCTCAGCCTTTGAGGCTAACTTCCGAGCGATGACAGCGCACACCATTAGTTGTAACTGGTGGAAAATAATTAACGGGATTCCGATCGTCCCAACGAGGGACGCGGGGAATAAGGCGTTAGCCATTGGTAGCCCAGTGGCCAATGATTTTTTCGAACCGCACATCAGTAGCACGATCCGATCTTTCCTGGCTAAGCCGAGCGATCCGAACCACGTCAGAGTCAGCATTAAAGCAAGGAACAATGCCAGCACGATCAGAAGGACAACCAACGAATAGGCTGTGATAACGCTCCACGAGCCGTCGAGCGTCGCCACCGTCGTCGCCGTCAAAACCACGAGAATAATTGCGCCCGTATCGGTCGCCTTGGTCAAGTCACGCCGGGAGCGCATCCACGCACCAAACCAGGGTTGCAGAAGCTGCCCGGCGATAAACGGCAACAGCAGTTTGACAAGGATCGAGCCAAACCCGCCGGTATCTGCACCAGGAACGCTCATGAAAACCGCAACTAAAACTGGGGTGATAAACATTCCGGCAATGTTTGATAAGGTCGCAGCGGCGATTGCGGCACCAACATTACCGTTCGCGATAGACACGAATGTCACCGAAGATTGAACCGTAGACGGCAATAATGACAGGTAAAAAATCCCGCGAGCAAGTTCCGGGCCGAGCAGGGGAGACGCAAGCGAAGCGACTCCCCACCCTACCAGCGGGAAAATCGCGAACGTCGCCAACAGAATCGAACCTTGCAGGCGGATATTAGCTAAACCGCTCAGAACCTCGCGAGTAGGCAACCGCATCCCATATAAGAGGAAAACAAGTGCAACTCCAATATCGGCAGCAATTCCAAACCCGTTTGCGACTTCACGTGAAAACGGAATAAACAATCCCGCGCAGAGCGCAAGAATTATCCCGATAATCAGCGGATCTTTGCGCACATTACGCCCACGGGCCGTAAATGACAGTCCATTCACCTATCTCAACGTTGGCTAAGACGCCAGCTTTGTTGAACGGGTCATCGGCGAGTAGCTCCCGTGCTTTGTTCTCTGATTCGGCGTCGACGACGATCAGTGCGCGTCCGCCCGCCATTGGACCAGAAGCCTTGAGAGCGCCCTTATCGAAGAGCATTTTTAAGAACTCACGGTGACGTGGACGTACCTCCGTCGTGAGAGCAGTTTGGGCTGGATCGTATGTATAAATAACAGCAAATGTACTCATGTGTACTATCTTACGTTGTGCTAACCGAAAACTGATATGGAAACGTGTCGGATGTGGTCGGTATTATCGTAGACGTGCATGATTCAATACATATTCAAGGTGCTAGAGAGCATAATCTTCGTAACGTCACGCTAGATATTCCGCGGGACAAGATGGTTGTGTTCACTGGCCTGTCAGGTTCTGGTAAGTCGTCCTTAGCATTCGATACTATTTTTGCCGAGGGGCAACGCCGCTACGTCGAGTCTTTATCAGCGTATGCTCGCCAGTTCTTAGGGCAGATGGATAAGCCTGCTGTTGATTTTATTGAAGGACTGTCACCGGCTGTTTCGATCGATCAGAAATCTACAAATCGTAATCCACGGTCTACCGTAGGAACGATTACCGAAGTATATGATTATTTGCGTTTACTCTATGCCCGTGCTGGTACGCAGTATTGCCCGGTATGCGGTGCGCTAATTGAAGCGCAGTCAGCCGAACAGATTGTCAACCGACTGCTGGAAGAAGAAGATAAAACCCGGTTGCATATTTTGGCCCCAGTTGTTCGTGGCCGCAAGGGCGAACATCTTGAACTACTTAAACAGCTGCAAACTGATGGATATTCGCGTGCCCGCATTGACGGCACTGTTTATCGTTTGGATGAAGCACCAGCATTAGCTAAAACATATAAGCACGATATCGACGTCGTTGTAGACCGCTTAGCTATTCGCGATGGTATCCGTTCCCGTCTGAATGACTCGGTAGAAAATGCGTTGCGGTTAGCAAAAGGCGTTACCGTCGTGGAATTTGTTGATCGCGATGCCGATGACCCAACTCGGGAACGGCGATTCTCTGAGCATCGTGCTTGCCCGAATGATCATCCATTAGAACTAGAAGAAATAGAGCCCCGCACATTTTCATTTAATGCGCCCTATGGTGCCTGTCCCGAATGCGACGGCATTGGTTTCAAATTGCAAGTTGATCCGGACTTGGTTATCCCAGATGAGGACATTTCGATCGAGGACGGAGCAATCGTTCCATGGTCGGTTACGGCTTCAGCATCGGCACGTGACTACTATCAACGTCAGCTTGCTAGCCTGGCAGAAAATATGGGATTTGAGCTCTCTACACCCTGGAAGAAGCTTCCCAAAGCTGCAAAGGAAGCGATATTGCGGGGCCGGGATTTCAAAGTAAAAATGAAGTACCGGAACCGCTGGGGACGCGAAAAAGTCTACTCCTCGGGATTTGAAGGCGTCTTGAACTATGTCAAGCGCAAGCACAATGAGACTGAATCCGAGTGGTCTAAAGAGCGGTTTGCTGGCTTTATGCGTGAAGTTGCGTGCCCTGTTTGCCATGGTGCACGTCTGCGCCCTGAGGTTTTAGCCGTACGAGTTGGAGAACTCAATATCGCCGAACTCACGGACTTACCGATCGGTGAAGCTCTGGACTACGTTACACATATTGAGCTTTCGGAACGATCCCAAAAAATTGCGGAACAAGTCTTGCGTGAGGTTATTGAACGGCTAACATTCCTGGTTTCTGTTGGGTTGGACTATCTAACATTATCTCGCGCGGCTGGTACCTTGTCTGGTGGTGAAGCTCAACGAATCCGGCTAGCTACCCAGATTGGCTCTGGGCTCGTTGGTGTACTGTATGTTCTCGACGAACCATCGATCGGGCTGCACCAGCGTGACAATGAAAAATTATTAGAAGCCTTGACTCGATTGCGCGATTTAGGCAATACCCTAATCGTGGTTGAGCACGACGAAGATACCATTCGACAAGCAGATTGGCTTGTTGATATTGGACCAGGCGCAGGGGAGCACGGCGGTGAGATTGTGTTCTCTGGTAAGCCCGCAGATATCGTGAATGCGGAGCGTTCTATTACCGGTCAGTATTTAACAGGTAAACGCGTTATTGCAGTCCCGCAAGAACGGCGTAAGGTTGATAAAAAGCGCCAGATTACCGTTACCGGAGCACAGGAGAACAATCTTCAGAACGTGACGGTAAAGTTCCCAATTGGCGTGTTTACCGCGGTCACTGGGGTATCTGGGTCGGGCAAGTCATCGCTCGTCAACACAATTTTGTATAAAGTGTTGGCCAATCAGCTCAACCGCGCCCGGTCATTGCCTGGCCGGCACAAGAAAGTCAGCGGTTTAGCGGACCTCGATAAGGTCGTGCACGTGGATCAGTCGCCGATTGGCCGTTCACCGCGATCGAATCCTGCTACCTACACCGGAATGTGGGATCCTATCCGTAAACTATTCGCCGAAACCCAAGAAGCAAAAGTACGCGGATATGGGCCGGGACGTTTTTCGTTCAATGTCAAAGGTGGGCGATGTGAAGCATGCTCCGGCGATGGCACTATTAAAATCGAAATGAACTTCCTGCCGGATGTGTATGTTCCCTGCGAAGTGTGCCATGGTGCGCGCTATAACAGCGAGACTCTCCAGGTTCACTACAAGGGCAAGAACGTTGCCGAAGTCCTCGATATGACGATTTCCGAGGCACGTGAGTTCTTCGGTAATGTCACCCGTATAGCAAAATATCTCGATATGCTTGAGCTTGTCGGTTTGGGATACGTCAGGCTAGGTCAGCCGGCCACCACGCTTTCCGGCGGTGAAGCACAGCGAGTGAAGCTCGCGTCCGAACTTCATCGTCGTTCAACCGGACGTACCGTCTACGTACTGGATGAGCCAACAACCGGGCTTCATTTCGAAGACGTGCGCAAACTCCTGAGCGTGTTGCAGTCGCTTACTGACAAGGGGAATACGGTTATTGTGATCGAGCACAATCTTGATGTCATCAAATCAGCAGATTGGGTTATTGATCTTGGTCCAGAAGGCGGAAAAGGCGGCGGTTTGGTGATTGCCGAAGGCACTCCGGAAGACGTTGCCGCGGTTCCCGAATCTCACACTGGTCGGTTCTTAAAACCGATCCTCGAATCGGCCACCTCTGAACGATAACAATGGCAGATCCACAGAGCTATCGACCAACGGATATCCCTTCTAACCCTGGGGTTTACCGTTTTATCGATGACGAAGGTCGAGTTATTTACGTCGGTAAAGCATCGTCATTGCGTAACCGGCTCAGTAACTATTTCCAGGATCCCGCGCAGCTACATCCACGTACCCGGGCGATGGTGTTTACCGCCGTCGAGGTTAAATGGGTTGTCGTCGGCTCGGAAATCGAGGCACTAACCCTCGAATACGCCTGGATCAAGGAATTCGCACCACGCTTCAACGTGATGTACCGCGACGATAAATCTTATCCGTATTTAGCCATCACGATGAGCGAACAGTTTCCACGTGTGCTTGTTACCCGTAACGCTCATCGGCGAAAAGACAAGTACTACGGTCCATACACGAAAGTCTGGGCCGTACGCGAAGCCCTCGATCTTCTCTTGCGTGTTTTCCCCATGCGTTCATGTACGAAAGGCGTTTTTAATAGTGCTCATCGAACGGGGCGTCCCTGCCTCAACGGTTACATAGACAAGTGTGCAGCTCCGTGTATTGGACGGATTAGCGAAACAGAGCATCGCCAAATTGCCAAGGATATGATCTCGTTCTTAGACGGCAGCGGCGAAAAACTGATTAAGCAAAAGACTGCTGAGATGAATCAAGCTGCCGCAGATTACGACTTCGAGCGCGCAGCAAGGTTACGAGATGACATCTCGGCTTTGACTACTGTTGCCGAACGCAACACTGTTGTTCTTGAGCACGATGTCGACGCCGATATTTTCGGTTTGGAGTTTGACGATCTTGAGGCATCAGTTCAAGTGTTTTTCGTTCGTGGCGGGCGGATCCGTGGACAGCGCGGCTGGGTCACCACGGTAGAAGACCTCGGTGAGCCCGAGCTGTTGAATCAGCTGTTATTGCAGGTCTACGGCATGTATGCGGCGTCGCCGTCGTCGTCAAAACGTAGCCACGCGCGGTCAGTGGACGACGTCGAACACACCGCAACAGATGCGATCCCACGTGAGATTTGGGTACCGTCACAACCAACCGATAGTGAAGCACTCACGGCTTGGCTCAGCGAACTGCGTGGAGCTGGAGTGCGTATCCGGACTCCGCAACGCGGGCCCAAAGCACAACTAACTGAAACGGTTCATACCAATGCGGTCCAAGCGCTGCAACGGCATAAAATACAACGCGCTGGTGACATTACGGAACGTTCGCAGGCCCTCGAAGAGCTGCGAGATGGTCTGGGACTTGAGCGTGCTCCATTACGGATCGAATGTTATGACATCTCGCATACTCAAGGGACCCACCAAGTCGGCTCAATGGTGGTTTTTGAAGATGCGTTAGCGAAAAAATCAGACTACCGGCATTTTATCGTGCGTGGTCCAGACGGTAACGGCGCCCGCGACGATACTGCCGCCATGGACGAAGTTTTACGACGTCGGCTCAGTCGCTTAACTGCAGGTGCACCGGCAGATGACGCCTCAGATGATGAGCCACTGACATCTGGTAACGATGTCACCGACAATAAGCCCCGCAGATTTGCTTACCGTCCTGATTTGATCGTAGTTGATGGTGGATTGCCACAGGTCAATGCGGCTCAACGAGTAGTCGATGAACTCGGGGCAGACGTCATGATTATTGGGCTGGCAAAGCGACTCGAAGAAATCTGGATACCAGGGGAGGAGTTCCCGGTTATTTTGTCGCGTTCGTCGCCGGCTCTACGACTGTTGCAATACTTGCGCGACGAGTCTCACCGTTTTGCGATTACTTTCCATCGCAAAAAACGAAGCAAGGCGATGACCAGATCGGCACTTGATGATGTGCCTGGCCTGGGACCGGCAAAGCAGAAAGCATTATTAAAGCATTTTGGATCGCTTGCGAAGATTAAGGCAGCCTCACGAGAAGAATTACTTAGGGCACCGGGCATCGGCCCAGCTCTGGCTGATGCGTTGTGCTCGCAACTAGCCAAAAATGATTAAGAACTGGCAGGATAGTGATATGGACAACATCAACGACACCGCAAATATTCCCCTTGGCATCATGATTGACGATGCCACAGCTAAGCTCCCGGTAGCTGAGATCCCAGAGATACTTATTATCACTGGTATGTCTGGCGCAGGCCGCTCAAAAGCTGCTGCGACCCTGGAAGATCTTGGCTGGTATGTCGTTGACAACCTTCCTCCCCGGCTTCTGTCTGCTCTTGCAGGACTGGTGTCACCAACTTCCGGTGTAAGACGTCTGGCCGCTGTGGTTGACGTGCGTTCCCGGGAATTCTTTCAAGAACTTGAAGGTGTTATGGAAACACTTCAAGATCACTCAGTGGATTACCGTATTCTTTTTCTCGATGCTTCCGACCAAGCGTTGATTCAACGCTACGAGTCAGTTCGCCGTCCACATCCGCTGCAAGGAGATGGCCGGTTGCTCGACGGCATCGCGCAAGAACGTGAAATACTTGCACCATTGCGCCGTCGTGCCGATACCCTTATCGATACCAGTGATCTCTCAGTTCACGATTTATCACGCCAAATCCGGAAAGCTGTCGCATCTGTTTCGGATACTGACCCACACGTAACGGTCATGAGCTTTGGTTTCAAGTACGGCTTGCCGATGGATGCCGATCATGTGGCTGACGTACGCTTTTTGCCGAACCCTTATTGGGTAACTGAGTTGCGTAATTTAACCGGCCGTGATGCTCCAGTGCGTGATTTCGTTCTAGGTATTGATGGCGCCAAAGAGTTTGGGACAAAATATGTTGAGCTCATTCACCCAATTTTGGATGGGTATGTTCGTGAGCTGAAACCTTATGTCACGATCGCAATCGGATGCACTGGAGGCAAACACCGCTCCGTCGCTATGACAGAATTCGTATCCGAACAACTTCGTGCTCTCGGCCATTCGGTACGTACCATCCACCGCGATCTAGGACGTGAGTAATGGCAATATACAACGATGGCCCAACACGTGGGCCTAAAGTCGTTGCCCTAGGTGGTGGGCACGGCTTGTATGCAACGCTATCGGCGTTACGCATTTTAACGCCACGCATTACTGCTGTGGTGACGGTTGCCGATGACGGTGGGTCGTCTGGTCGTATTCGTGAAGAAATGGATGTCCTACCTCCGGGAGATTTACGTATGGCGCTGGCCGCGCTGTGCGATGATACCGAGTGGGGACAAACGTGGCGAGATGTTTTACAGTATCGATTTGAGTCGGAAGGACCCTTGGGTGGGCACGCAGTCGGGAACTTACTCATTGTTGCTACCTGGCATCTGCTGAACGATCAGCTTGACGGACTTGATCTAGTAGGACGACTTTTAGGAATACACGGTCGCGTAGTGCCAATGTCTACTGCTCCACTGCAAATTGAAGCGGACGTTCGTGACGATTCGGGATTGACTACCTGCATTCGTGGACAAGCTGCAGTAGCAAAAGCTCATGCTTGTGTAGAACGTGTGGGGTTACTGCCGTCTAATCCACCTGCTCATCCGGCTGCACTGGAAGCGATCGAAGAAGCCGATTGGATCATTTTCGGTCCAGGATCTTGGTTTACTTCGATTATTCCGCATTTATTAGTGCCCGAAATATATTCGGCATTGTGCCGTACAAAGGCCAAAAAGATCTTGGTCATGAATCTCGCACCAGACGCTGAAACATCGCATTTATTACCCAGCGAACTTATCGCAGCTTTTAAGAAGTATGCGCCGGACTTCATGATTGACCGAGTTATCGTTGATCCGACTTCGGCGACCAGCGATACAGCGTTATCGTCACAAGCTTATGGATTAGGCGCAGAACCTTTTTATTATCACGTAGCGAAAAACGGCAATGCGGAAGTTCACGATCCGTTATTCCTAGCAACCGCTTTTCGTGAGGTTATTGATAGTTTTCCGCAATAGCTCCGCAGATAGTGGGTATGCTTGTACCATCAAAAAGTAAGTTTTACTAAGTGTAAAATGCCAGAATTATTCAATGCTGTTAACGAAAGCAGGGAAGGCGGAACATATGCCAGCTTTGACAACGTTTGTAAAGGACGAAATCTCAGCAGTATATCCAACAAACTTGTCTGCCATGGTGGCTGAGCTATCTACAATGTTTCGGTTTGCTGGTGGTCTGCAGATTAATAGCGGAATTGTGTCTCTCCAAGCTGAGCTGACACACCCCGGTGCTACTCATCATCTCTCAGAGCTAGTGCGACGGGTGTACTCAATTGAGCCCGATGTCGTAGCAATTAACAAGCCCATGCGACAAGGAAATACGTATTTATTGCGAGTTGTAAATGAGGGGGAGCGGCTAGCACGACGCGCCGGCCTCCTGGATCTTAGAGGTCGCCCAGTTCGTGGTTTAGCTCCACAGATTGTCGGTGGATCGAAAGCTGACGCAGCGGCCGCTTGGCGTGGTGCTTTCTTAGCACGAGGTACATTACTAGAGCCTGGCCGAAATGCCGCTTTAGAAGTTACTTGCCCATCGATGGAAGCGGCGTATGCGATTGGCGGCTTAGCGCGCCGTCTTGATGTGCCGTATCGAGCGCGTGAATCACGAGGTGCTTTCCGTGCAGATATTCGAGAAGGCGACGCTATTTCTACAATGCTCACGAGAATCGGCGCTCATGATGCTGTGCTGAAGTGGGAAGAACTACGCACTGAACGCGAGGTACATGGTCAAGCTAACCGGCTAGCTAATTTTGATGACGCAAATATGCGGCGCAGTGCTGATGCGGCAATCATAGCCGTCATTAGAGTAAAACGAGCATTTGAGATACTCGGTGATGATATTCCTGATAATCTGCGACAAGCCGGTGAATTTAGAATTAAGTATCCCGAAGATTCTTTGAATCTGCTTGGTGAACGACTAACACCACCAGCTACAAAAGATGCAGTAGCTGGGCGGTTGCGCCGCCTCAATACTATGGCAGATAAGCATGCTAGTGAATTAGGAATTCCTACCACGATGGATGCCGTACGCGAGCAGACAGGTGTCACGGATCGCACACTCTAAGGCGGGCCCAAAGTCACTGGAATATCTACTATTCTGTGAAAACTTTCCAGAAATTTTCCCCTACGCGCGAAGTTACCTAGACAATAGGGGCAGAAAAACTTGTACAATAGAAAAGGATCGAACGCCACGTGTTTGAAAAGAAGGTGCGTTCGTGAGTCAGCGAGTACAGCTCGCTGAAAAATCTACAATGTGTACTTGTGTACACAAGGAGGATACGCAGTGACTATTCGCGTTGCTATTAACGGCTTTGGCCGTATTGGTCGTAACTTTATCCGCGCAGCATACAAGCGTGGAGCTAATTTCGAGGTTGTTGCAGTCAACGATTTGACCGACAACAAGACCCTCGCTCACCTACTTAAGCACGATTCGACTCTCGGCGCTTGGGATCACGAAGTTTCCCACGACGAGGATTCAATCGTTGTTGATGGTCGTAAGATCAAGGCTTTCGCAGAGCGCAACCCTGCTGATCTTCCATGGGGCGAACTCGACATCGACATCGTTATCGAGTCCACCGGTTTCTTCACCGACGCAACCAAGGCTAAGGCACACATCGAAGCTGGCGCAAAGAAGGTTATCATTTCCGCTCCAGCCAAGAACGAAGATGCTACCTTCGTCATGGGTGTTAACCACACCGATTACGATGCGGCAAAGCACAACATCATTTCGAACGCTTCCTGCACCACGAACTGCTTGGCTCCAGTAGCTAAGGTTCTTCAGGAGAAGTTCGGCATCGTCAAGGGTCTCATGACCACCGTTCACGCTTACACCGGTGATCAGCGCATCCTCGATGCTCCTCACTCGGATCTTCGTCGTGCACGTGCAGCTGCTATCAACATCGTTCCTACCAAGACCGGTGCTGCTGCTGCTGTTGCTCTCGTTCTCCCAGAGCTCAAGGGCAAGTTCGACGGTTTCGCAATGCGCGTTCCAGTCCCAACAGGTTCCGCTGTCGACTTGACCTTCGAGTCCGAGAAGTCCGATGTCACCGTTGAAGAAATCAACGCTGCTATCAAGGAAGCTGCTGAAGGCGAACTCAAGGGTATCCTTGCATACTCCGAAGAGCCACTCGTCTCCACTGACATCGTACACGATCCACACACCTCGATCTTCGATGCTGGCCTCACCAAGGTCATCGATGGTCAGGTTAAGATCATCTCCTGGTACGACAACGAATGGGGCTACTCCAACGCCCTCGTTTCCCTTGCCGAACTCGTTGCTTCCAAGTTCTGATTTCTCAAGAATTGATTGAGTAATGACTAGCGGGCCCGGGCATACGTGAGTGTGCCCGGGCCTTGCAGTTGCCATATCAGACCCTCGAATTTACAACCGATGTCCATTGCGACATCATCGATTCACCACAGAAGGACATTTATGAGGACTATTGACACGCTTGGCGATCTCGCCGGCAAGAAGGTTTTTGTGCGATCGGATTTCAACGTTCCGCTCGACGCCGATAAGAACATTACAGATGATGGCCGTATCAAGGCAGCGTTGCCTACAATTAAGCGTCTTGCCGATGCAGGTGCACGAGTTATCGTTGCTGCTCACCTCGGCCGTCCGAAGGGCAAAGTTAATCCTGATTTCTCGCTTGCTCCCGTAGCTAAGCGCCTCGGCGAGTTGCTCGGCAAGGACGTTGTACTCGCATCCGACACAATCGGCGAAAGCGCACATGCAGTCACCGCAGATATGGCAAATGGCGACATCGTTCTTTTAGAAAATGTCCGTTTCGATCCTCGCGAGTCCTCTAAGGTCGACTCTGAACGCGAAGAGCTAGCTGCCGAATACGCAAAACTTGCTGATGCCTTCGTTTCTGACGGATTTGGCGTGGTACACCGCAAGCAAGCTTCGGTTTATGACATTGCTAAAGTCTTGCCATCAGCAGCCGGCGAACTCGTTTTCAAGGAAATTGATTCGCTATCCAAGGCAACAGCTGAACCAGAGCGTCCATATACAGTCATTCTCGGTGGTGCTAAGGTCTCGGATAAGCTTGGCGTTATCGCTAACTTACTGGAAAAAGCTGATCGCTTGATTATCGGTGGCGGAATGGCCTACACCTTCCTTAAGGCCAAGGGCTACGAAGTCGGTGCATCTCTTCTAGAAGAAGATCAAGTTGAAACCGCCAAGTCTTTCATCGATAAGGCAGCTGAAAAGGGTATCGAGTTCCTGTTGCCGATTGATACAATCGTTGCTCCAGAATTCAAGGCAGATGCTCCTGCAACTGTCGTTGCAGCTGACGCTATCCCGGCAGACAAGATGGGTCTAGATATCGGTCCGAAGACTGCGGAACTCTTTGCGAATGCCATCGCATCATCGAAGACGGTAGCTTGGAACGGCCCAATGGGCGTTTTTGAGTTCGAAGCGTTCGCACAAGGCACTAAGGCTGTTGCTGCTGCACTCGAGTCAGCAGCTGGCTTCACAATCGTTGGTGGCGGCGATTCTGCTGCTGCTGTTCGTCTCCTCGGTTTCGATGAGACAAAGTTTAACCACATTTCCACCGGCGGTGGCGCATCTCTCGAATACCTCGAGGGTAAAGAGCTACCTGGTATTGCAGTTCTGGAGGACTGATAATTATGACACGTACCCCAATTATGGCGGGCAACTGGAAGATGAACCTCGATCACCTCGAGGCAACCGCTCTGGTTCAGAAGCTTGGCTGGACTCTCAACGATCTCAAGCACGATTTTTCGTCAGTTGAGTGTGTTGTTGTTCCACCATTTACCGATATCCGCTCCGTCCAGACTCTCGTTGAGGCAGAAAACTTCAAGATCACCTACGGTGCACAGGACGTTTCCATCAACGACGAAGGCGCTTTCACCGGCGAAATCTCAACCGGTATGCTGAACAAGCTAGGCGTCACATACGTCGTCGTTGGTCACTCTGAGCGACGCGAGTACCACGGTGAAACAAACGAATTGATCGGCCAGAAGGCTAAGAAGGTTCTCGACGCTGGCATGACCCCAATCGTGTGCTGTGGTGAAGCCCTCGAAGTTCGTAAAGAAGGCACGCACGTTGCCTACGTCCTCGGTCAGATTGAAGCCATGTTTGCAAAGCTCACTGCAGAAGAAGTAGCAAAGCTTGTTGTTGCTTACGAGCCAATCTGGGCTATCGGCACCGGTGAAGTTGCAACGCCAGCTGACGCGCAAGAAGTGTGCGGTGCAATTCGCGGTAAGATCGCTGAGATGTTTGATGCCCCAACAGCTGAAGCTGTTCGTATCCAGTACGGTGGCTCGGTCAAGTCTTCGAATGTTGTTGAGATCATGGCACAGCCAGATGTTGACGGCGCACTTGTCGGCGGTGCTTCTCTCAAGGCAGAAGAATTTGCCAAGATTGTCACCTACAAGCAGGCATGATTTCGGCTTATACAGTTAAGTAGTCGTTTTCGTGACGAATCGCGCGGGTAAGAACTTTCTTCTTACCCGCGCATTCTTGTATGCTGTAACAGGTACCTTATTCGTTAGAAAGAGTTCATATCGTGGCGATTCTCGAAATTATCATCACCGTTTTGCTGGTTATCTCCAGTCTATTGCTTATCGGCTCGATCCTTTTGCATAAAGGACGCGGCGGCGGTATCTCAGATATGTTTGGCGGTGGTATTTCAACCGCAATGCGTTCATCTGGAGTCGCCGAGAAAAATCTTAACCGAATCACGGTTATTGTGGCATTGGTGTGGATTACCTGCGTAATCTTGCTTGGCTTGATTACCAAAGTAAATTTCTAAACCCGTATTTGTTTTAATAGTTGGGGCTAGGTCATAACTGACCTAGCCCCAACTATTACTCGCGTTCTGTGTGCGGTGCTGAAACGTAATCAAATCAGCACCGCACTAAACTTTTAGCCTACTTGCGACAATGACTTCTTTGCGGCAGCCGCGATATTTTCTGGAGTCATCCCGTATTCTTTCAGCAAGAAATTGCCGTTGGCAGATGCACCGTAATGATCAATACCGACTGCCACGCCAGCATCTCCAATGAGTGAACGCCAGCCGAATGTCGAGCCAGCTTCAACCGAGACACGAGCTTTTACGCTGTGGGGGAGAACCGACTCGCGATATTCAGACCCTTCAGCCTCAAACCATTCGATACATGGCATAGATACAACACGAGCTCCAATGCCTTCAGTAGCTAATAGCGAACGAGCTTCAAGGGCAACTGCCACTTCAGAACCGGTTGCGATCAAGATGACATCTACTTTTTCGCTATCAGCCAATACATATCCACCACGCAAAACGCCTTCTGCAGAAGCGACTTCGTCGCGATCAAGAACCGGAAGGTTTTGGCGCGATAGCACAATACCCGCTGGGTTGCTGTCTCGCTCCAGAATTCCGCGCCATGCGTATGCTGTTTCATTCGCATCTGCGGGTCGAACAATGTCTAGACCAGGAATTGCACGATAGGACCACAAGTGCTCAATTGGCTGATGCGTTGGACCGTCCTCGCCAACTCCAACAGAGTCGTGTGTCCAAACAAAAATCGATGGCACATGCATGAGTGCTGCAAGGCGGACAGCGGGACGCATATAGTCAGAAAACACGAAGAAGGTTCCGCCGTATGGTCGGGTTAAGCCGTGTAGAGAAATACCATTAAGGATAGCTCCCATCGCGTGCTCACGAATACCGAAATGTAGGGTACGGCCATACTCGTTGCCGGCAAACAAACTGGATGAGCGACCAGCAGGCAGGAATGACGGTTCGCCAACCATAGTTGTGTTATTAGAACCAGCAAGGTCAGCTGAACCACCCCACAGCTCAGGTAACACGTCTTTAATTGCTGTCAAGACCTTGCCGGAGGCAGCACGTGTCGCCATCGACGCACCCGCTTCGAATGACGGTAGCTTAGTCTCCCACCCCGATGGCAATTGGCGCTTAAGCATCCGCTCAAGTAGTCTTGCGTTTTCCGGATTTGATTCCTGCCACTGTGCGAAATCGTGGTCCCATCTTTCGTGTGCAGTTGCAGCTCGCTGCGCCGCGTTGGATCGTACGTATTCTAGGACCTCAGCAGGCATCTGGAAGTTTTCGTCCGGATCTAAACCAAGATTTTCTTTCAACCCACGGATCTCAGCTTCGCCCAAAGCAGAGCCATGTGAAGCTCCAGTATTTTGCTTGGTGGGGCTCGGCCACGCAATAATCGTTGATAGCTTAATAATGGAAGGACGGTCCGTTACATTTTGGGCTTGTACGATAGCTTCGTAAAGCGCATCAAGATCTTCCTTATAGTCTCTGCCCGATTGCCGCCATGCCACGTGCTGGGTGTGCCAGCCGTATGCTTCGTAACGTGCCAATACGTCTTCACTTAAAGCAATGACTGTATTATCTTCGATCGAAATCTGATTATCGTCAAAGAAAAGAATCAGATTCCCTAGTTTCTGGGTGCCAGCAAGCGAGGAGGCTTCTGATGTAATACCCTCTTCGAGGTCGCCTTCTCCACACACTGCGTAAACATAGTGGTCAAAGGGGCTTTCACCTTGCGCTGTATCCGGGTCCAATAAACCGCGTTCGCGTCGTGCAGCTATTGCCATACCGACAGCTGATGCAACCCCTTGCCCGAGTGGACCAGTAGTCATTTCGACGCCTGGCGTCCACCCATATTCCGGATGCCCGGGAGTCTTAGATTCATAGGTTCGCAAGGCTTCTAGGTCTGTCATTTCTAGACCATAACCCGAATAGAAAAGTTGAGTATAAAGAGTTAATGATGAGTGTCCGATCGATAACACAAACCGATCGCGACCAAGCCAATGTGGATCTTGCGGATCGTGGCGCATAACTTTCTGGAATAACATGTACGCCAACGGGGCAAGCGAAATCGCAGTTCCGGGGTGACCGTTACCGGCTTTCTGTACAGCATCAGCGGCAAGAACACGCCCATATCGCACGGCTTGCTCATCTAAGTCTGTCCATTTGAGTGATGTCATCTGACTCATCTTTCTCCTGTGAATTACTATTCATATATAGGATATATGTTTTTAGCGTGCCAGGGGCTTATGGTTGGTACCTATTTTTGGAGGCGAATGTGACCTTTACTGATGAGTTCACGCGGGCGGTAGACAATTATCTTGCTCACTTGAGCGTCGAGCGCGCGCTCTCCAGCAATACTGTTGCCGCGTATCGCCGAGATTTAGGACTCTACCAGCAGCATTTGGAATCGCGTCAGGTAACGTCAATTGGCCATATTTGTCCTGAGGATTCCGCCTCTTTTGTTGAGTTTTTGCGCGATGGTAGTGCGGGCAAAGCCATGGCAACAACGTCGGTTGCCCGAATGGTGACCTCTATCCGTCGTTTTCATGCTTTTCTGGTTTCCGAAGGCATAACGACGACGGACCCGACTATTGACCTTCATCCACCCAAAATTGGAATGCGGTTACCCAAAGCAATCAGCGTTTCGGACATGCAACATTTACTTGACGTTGTGGCTTCCGCGACCGATCCGATTGGTCTTCGAGACCACGCGCTCCTAGAGATTTTGTACGGCACAGGTGCACGAATCTCAGAGGCTGTAGGCCTAGCTGCGGACGATATCGATCTGGATAACGCATCTATTCGACTTTTTGGCAAAGGACGCAAGGAACGAATTTTGCCATTGGGCAAATACGCAATAGATGCGATTGAGAGCTATCTTGTGCGAGGTCGGCCGTCGCTGGCCGCCCGTAGTTCCATCGGTTCGTCGTCGTTATTCCTCAATAAACGAGGTAAGCCGTTGTCCCGGCAAAGCGCATGGGGAATTATTCAACAGGTTGCCGAGGAAGCCCAGTTACCGCATATCACTCCGCACACGTTCCGGCATTCTTTCGCCACTCATCTGTTGCAGGGCGGGGCAGATGTGCGTGTTGTTCAAGAGATGCTCGGGCATTCTTCGGTGACGACAACGCAAATTTATACAATGGTGACGCGGGAGACACTGAAAGAAATCTATGCAACAGCCCATCCACGTGCATGGCACGAGTGATTTTCCGGTAGATTAGTACTGTGACTGCAGAACAACCATCATTGATTAATATCGGATCGGAACGGGATTTCCCTCTTCCGCAGGAATTGCATGCCCACGGCCCGGCACGGATTATTGCTATGTGCAACCAAAAAGGCGGAGTCGGCAAGACAACAACATCAATCAATCTTGCCGCGGCCCTAGCAGAATACGGCCGTAAAGTGCTGATAGTTGATTTTGACCCGCAAGGTGCAGCATCGGCTGGTTTGGGCGTGAATGCGATGGCGTTAGATCGCACGATCTACGATGAAATGGTCGCTACGAAGCCGGATATCACCCAAATTATTCACCATACTTCAACGCCTAATCTTGATGTGGCACCGGCAAATATCGAATTGTCAGCTGCGGAAATTCAGCTCATTAACGAGGTAGCACGCGAACAGTCTTTGATGCGAGTGTTGCGTCCTGTGATGGATGTTTATGATGTCATCATTGTGGACTGCCAACCGTCTCTTGGTTTGTTGACCGTTAACGCATTGACTGCAGCTCATGGCGTTATTATTCCGTTGGAAGCCGAGTATTTTGCGATGCGTGGAGTGGCTTTGCTAGTTGAGCAAATTGAACGGGTTCAAGACCGCTTGAATCCTCGATTGCATATCGACGGCGTCCTCCTCACTATGGTCGATACCCGAACTTTGCATGCGCGCGAAGTCATTTCGCTTATCAAGGAGCGCTTTGGAGACCAAGTGTTCGATACCATGATCGGCCGTACAGTGAAGTTCCCGGATGCGACGATCGCTGCCGAACCAATCACGACGTTTGCTCCTGGTCATGCTGGCGCGAAAGCGTACTTGCGGCTGGCACGTGAACTGATTTCTCGTGGCGGTAGCGCCTGATTAAACGCTGATGTCTGCACACGAGGATCTTTTTTCAAACGGGTCGAGCTTCGCGGTCAATTTAGACGTGTTCTCTGGCCCGTTTGACGTACTCTTGTCGTTGATTGGTAAGCATAAACTCGATGTGACAGATGTTGCGTTGTCTCAGGTTACAGATGAATTTATCGCGTTTATTCAGCGCCAAGACAGTGCAGTTTTGGAACACATGAGTGAATTCGTCGTCGTTGCTGCAACGCTCCTTGATATTAAAGCTGCTCGGTTACTTCCTCGTACCAACGATGACGACGACGAACTCGAGGCTATATTTGAAGCTCGCGACCTATTATTCGCGAAATTATTGCAGTACCGCGCGTTCAAAAAGGTCGCCGCGGAATTGGCTCAGAAGATGAGTGTACAATCGTTGAGTTTTCCGCGTGATGTACCGCTTGAGGAGTCTTTCCGTAGTATTTTGCCAGAGGTTGATCTGCGTCTGGGGACAGTGGATCTGGCTATTTTGGCTGCAGGAGCGCTGTTCCGCCGGCCCGATGAGGTCATGATTGATCATATTCACGATCCACTTGTTCCCGTGGCTTCTCAAATTACGGTGATTCGGGAACGTCTTGCTCATGGCGAACGCGTTTCATTTTCACAGCTATGCGCGGATGCCCGAAATGTGCCGACGGTGGTTTCACGCTTCTTGGCGGTTTTAGAGATGCTACGTAATGGGGAAGTGGAGATAGACCAAGAAGGTCCTTTGCAGCCCCTATTTATCGTTCGCGTTGCACTGGATAATGCGGTAGGCTGGGAATCTATCGATCGCAGTGATGCAGAACGGAGTACTTAATGAATGACGATACATACTATCGTGGCGCTCTTGAAGCGATTTTAATGGTTGTTTCCGAACCAGTTACCGCCGTACAACTGGCATCAGTATTAGATGCGAGCCCAGCAGATATTGAATCAATGCTCGCCTCAATGGCTACTGAGTATTCGCATGATGAGCCGCCTAGAGGTTTTCAGTTACGGAAAGTTGGCGGCGGATGGCGTTTTTATTCAGACCCACGATACGCTGACGTTGTTAGTAAGTTTGTCACTTCTGGTCACTCAGCCAAACTGTCGGTGCAAGCTTTAGAAACATTGGCCGTTATTGCCTACCGCCAACCAGTGACTCGCGCGCAAATCGCTGCTATCCGAGGCGTCGATGTCGATTCTGTGGTTCGTACGTTGCAAACCCGCGGCCTTGTTCGTCCAGCCGGGACAGCCCCAGATTCCAGCGCAGT
The DNA here is from genome assembly GCF_018913465.1 of Arcanobacterium phocae. Taxonomy (GTDB): domain Bacteria; phylum Actinomycetota; class Actinomycetes; order Actinomycetales; family Actinomycetaceae; genus Arcanobacterium; species Arcanobacterium phocae_A. Next base: position 77,782 of record NZ_JABAPM010000005.1, read on the forward strand.
TTTGTATGAAACAACAGAATTATTTTTAGAAAAAATGGGAATGAATTCCCTCGAAGAACTTGCCCCATTGGCACCTTATTTGCCTGATGATGAAGAGTTTGACGATGTAGTAAAGGAGATGGCATGAGCCGAAAAACCCAAGATCTTCACGATCCAACCGGCGAACGTCTACAAAAGGTGTTGGCCCACGCAGGTGTGGCTTCCCGCCGCGCAGCTGAGGATATGATCCAAGCTGGCCGCGTCAGCGTTGACGGCGTGATTGTGCGCCAGCTCGGTATTCGAGTTGATCCAAAGTCCGCCGTTATCCACGTTGATGGTGATCGCGTTCAGTTGGATCAAGATTTAATTACTGTTGCCTTGTACAAACCACCGGGGGTTGTTTCGACGATGTCGGATGACCAAGGGCGTAAGACATTGGCAGATTATGTTGAGGATTATCCGCAACGCTTAGTTCATGTAGGACGACTCGATATTGACACTGAGGGTCTTATTCTCTTATCAAACGACGGCGAACTCGTTCATCGATTGACTCACCCATCCTACGAGGTGCCCAAGACGTATATTGCCCGAGTTGAAGGTTCTGTTACTCGCGGTTTGCAAAAGGTGATGGAAAAAGGAATCACCTTGGAAGACGGGCCAGTTCATGCAGATCGTTTTATCATCCGCGAGGTAGCTCGAAAGAATTCGATCGTGGAAATCACTCTGCATTCGGGACGCAACCGGGTTGTGCGCCGGATGATGGAAGAAGTTGGGCACCCGGTGATGGAACTCGTACGTATGCAGTTCGGCAACATTGTTGCTGGACATTTGAAGCCAGGCCAGGTTCGCCAGATTGCTGGATCGGAACTTGGTGCGTTGATGTCGATGGTAGGTATGTGATGACAGCTTTACGTATTGCAATTGATGGACCGTCTGGTTCTGGTAAATCAACGGTCGCTCGCAAAGTCGCTCAAGAACTTGGGTTAGGCTATTTAGACACGGGTGCTATGTACCGGGCCGCTACCTGGTGGGCACTGCACGAGAACGTTAATCTGGATGACCCTGACGCGGTACTTGCCGCAACTCAGTCCATGCCGTTAGAGATTGTGCTTGACCCACAAGCCCAACGTTTTGTGTGCGGTGGAGAGGATATTACTTCTGCTATTAGAACATCTGACCTTTCTAAGGTCGTATCTAAAGTTGCGGTGAATATTCCAGTGCGCAAGGAAATGCTACGTCGCCAGCGCGCAATTATTGAGTCTCAGGATTCCGCAGATTCGTATTCAGCTGGACGAGGCATTGTTGCTGAAGGTCGCGATATTACAACGGTTGTTGCGCCGGATGCACAGGTGCGTGTTCTACTAACCGCATCTGAGGAAGCACGGTTGGCGCGGCGTGCATTAGAAGTGCGGGGTAGTGCTGACGCGACCGCACTTGCACAAACACGCGATGAAGTAATTCGCCGCGATCGAGATGATTCCACAGTTTCAGAATTTATGACGGCACAAGACGGCGTTACAACGATCGATTCTTCAAACTTAGGGATCGATGACGTTGTCTCTGCAGTGTTGCAGCTGGTTGCGGAGGCACGTTCATGAGCGACGAGTACGTTTTTGACGATTCCTTTGATATTAACGCAGAATTCACCGAGGTTACTGAGGACGACGTCGAGGAAGCGAACCAAGCCGATGTGATGCGCTCGTTCTTGGACGATTTTGAGCTCGACGACGAAGACCGTGCCCTCCTAGATGGCGAGGTTGAGCTTGCTCCAGTTACCGAGCAATGGGGCAAGCCGGTCTTAGCTATTCTTGGACGACCCAATGTTGGTAAGTCAACATTAGTGAACCGTATCGTCGGCAAGCGGGTAGCAGTTGTTCAAGACACTCCAGGTGTCACCCGCGATCGCGTCAAGTACGACGCTGAGTGGGCAGGTGTTGATTTTACAATTATGGATACTGGTGGTTGGGAAGCCGCTGTTGAGGGTATCGATAAGTCAGTTTCTGAATCTTCAGAAATGGCGATCAATGAAGCCGACGTCGTCATGCTCGTCGTCGATGCAACAGTGGGTGCCACTGATACTGATGAACGCATGGTTCGGTTACTTCGCCGCAGTGGTAAGCCAGTCATTTTAGCAGCGAATAAGGTGGATTCTCCGCAAGGTGAGGCTGACGCGGCGGCATTATGGAATCTAGGTTTAGGCGAGCCATACCCGATTTCTGCGTTGCATGGACGCGGTACCGGAGATTTACTCCATGCTGCTGTCAAGATGCTTCCTGAAGTCTCTGAAGTGGCGCTTGCTCGCCCGGATCAAGGCCCGCGCAGGATAGCACTCGTTGGACGACCAAATGTTGGAAAATCATCGCTCCTGAATAAGCTCGCTGGTGCTGACCGCGTTGTTGTTAATGAGTTAGCTGGCACAACGCGCGACCCAGTCGACGAAGTTATCGAGCTAGATGGTCAACCGTGGACTTTCGTCGATACTGCAGGCGTTCGTCGTCGCGTTCATCTCACTAAAGGTGCCGACTATTACGCAACCTTGCGCACCCAGTCTGCAATTGAAAAAGCCGAACTTGGCCTCGTACTCATGGATGCTTCTGAACCTATTGCGGAACAAGATATTCGCGTGTTGCAACAAGTGATTGATACTGGACGCGCCGTCGTCGTCGTCATGAACAAGTGGGACCTAGTTGAAGAGGAACGACGCGTAGAGCTTGATCGTGAGTTCGAACGCGAACTTGTCCAGATTCAGTGGGCGGAGCGAATCAACCTGTCAGCAAAAACTGGTTGGCATACTAACCGACTGACTAGAGCGATGAACACTGCACTCGAATCATGGGATAAGCGCATCCCAACTGGAAAGCTCAACGCATTTTTAGGAGAACTACAGGCAGCGAATCCGCATCCGGTGCGTTCGGGCAAGCAGCCGCGCATCTTGTTTGCGACCCAGGTCGCTAATCGTCCGCCACGCTTCGTGCTGTTTACTTCCGGATTCTTCGATCACGGCTACCGTCGTTTTATCGAAAACCGGTTACGTCGCGAGTTCGGATTCATTGGCTCGCCGGTAGAAATATCGGTGCGCCCACGCCAAAAGCGAGCACGAAAGAAGTAAGGTATGCTAGTGTGAGGGGCAAATTTTCAGCCCCTCACACCTAAGGCAAACGCAGAAGTCACTCGTCGTCATCATCGTCAGCGCCATCTAAAGCTCTGACCACTCGCAACATTTGCCGAATTTCTTCACGCTTCGATTCCTCAATTGGATCTTGGGACCAGTGAGCTAGTTCATTCCGTATCTCGCGTATTCTATCAAGCATGTCTGTAAACATGTCTTGTGGCACACTATTCCAACCGAAAAGTTCCCATTGTTGCTGATTTTTTAGATTATTTACATAATATCCAAGAGACGGATTACTACGTGACGATTGCCCTGTCTCCAACTCGGACAGGACTTTCTGTTTATACTGTCTTCTAATTCGTAATTCTATTTCCTCTATCTGCGAAAGTGGTTCTCTTTCTTTTCCGAAGAAATCCGTTAAATCACTAGCAGTTACAATGCCAGAAAGATCATTATTATCACCTAGAACAAGTACAAATCCACGATCAGAGATTTCTTCTACCTTACTCTGTAAATCATTATGCAGATATACGAGTGGAGTATCCGCTTCCATCACATCTTTTACAAGCTTTGGGTCACTATTAGACAGGCTATTACAAATTGATCTCCATGAAATGGTACCGCGTAGTGCGCCTTCATCAAGAACGGGTAGCTGTGAGAAGTTATATCTCATCATCAAGAACATCGCTTCCTTGAGCAAGGTTTCTTGTGAGACCGATATTACATTAGTCGTTGCGCTTGGAATAACAGAAAATGTAAATTTCGTAAACTGCGAAGATTTGGATTCTTCATGCTGATCCTCCTTAAGGCTCTCTGCTGCATGAGAATTTAACGTTTTGATTCCAATAAGAGAATCTAGAGTGCCTTCTGCTATCGGCGATACTGTAGTTAAATCATTATCTGTGAGGACAGACTCTATATCAGCAATAGCACTTGGACTACGTCGCTCTAAATTAAATATTTCCAAAAGACTCCGAATAGGAATTTCAACTGGCACACTTTCTTTTAAGGATTTAATAGTATACTGATCGTCCCCACCGCGACCAGCATCCATCCCCCCGAGAGACACGGCTAGTAATCGTTTATACGCGTTAACCCTACCGATACGAGCCACTGTAAGCAAAGTCCCGAGCGATTGCCTTAAGTCTGGTTTAATTCTATTTTTATCAACTCCTTTATCCTTCCATTCAACTTTTCTGGAGTGTCGAAAACCACTTATATCATCACTTTCGTCATATATATATTCCCCTGAGACTATCCCTATTGCGTACTTGTCTAAATTCTTGAGTGGCAGGACTATTAGGTCACCAATCTGCATTTCGTTTTTAAATTTATTCAACTGCCCCGCCCAGTTGCCGATTAAATGATTGCTTTCCTCCGGGAAGGAATTTCTGACAATATCCCTTACCTCGTCAAAACTTCGAGCCTGTGAAATATCACCAACTCCGGGCCAGTTAACGTAAATCCTACCCGAATTAAGAGAATTCTCTTCGTTTTCGCCCGCACCGCCAGCTCTAACCACCCATGCATTTTCCATATTTACATCCTTGTTTAGCAGAATAATAGAAACAATTAAACTATACACTACAAAATGCGCTATTTCCTCGTAATAGAGATTACAACTATTATATTTTAAAAGAGAAGATCACCTAAGGAGCTATAACGTGAACTATACCGTTAAGTCGGCCAATTGAGTAAACTAAGGGCAAATAGAACCGTCAAGTCACTAACCAAGCAGCACTTCTGTGCGACTATAGAATTTTGCTATAGTTAATTAGGAAGTGGGAATAATGTCCACTTTCGTTAATGTATGCTAAATTGATTGGTACGATAGTTAATCCGGCCCGTAATAATAGTGCTGAGGTTGCGCTCTAACGAATACTAAGACCTTTTAAACATTTACTTGCCACTAGATGCGATGAAAAGCTCGAAGATCGCCTGTTGCAACTCTTTAAGCGAATTCCAAAATCTACAATACGTAACACATAATTGAGATGCCCTAGGTTTGCTTCCTAGTCGTTTACTCCAGCTCCTATTAGCTTTGGAAGTGTCAGCGTCATTTTCTGTCTCGAGCGGGAAACAATGGTTGAGACGACTGGGTTCCGTCACAGGCAGTCCACTCAAAAAAGTCAAGATCTCAATATCAAGTACATCGCACCACTTGCGAGTGCGGATTAGCGCGTTCCCCTATGAGCCATCGACTATCTTAGCCAACGCACTACAGTAACAATCCCAAACTATTCTTCTCGATGGTGCAATAATCACATCCGATACCCACTCATTATAAACGAGTTAACACGTACTAGCGATCATCATCGGAATAGTGTACTAGCCTTCTTGTTTCACTCGTCCTGACGATCGCTTTGTGAACTGCTGCGTACCAAGACTTCAGTGCTCATGAAATCCACACCGACCTTTCCATAATCTTGCGTAAGACTACGTCAGTAACGAAAGTAGCAGATACATGGCTTTGAAAGGCGTCCATCTAGGTTATATCTGCAAACCCACAACCGGCATGATCTACTGGCGCGAAACTCCCAACAAATAGGGCTCAGACCGGTCTATTTCAGCTCTCCTTGACAAGGCGCGATCAGCAACCCGGGCTTTAGCTCTTACCCGATTGTTCCACTCAGCACGCGAGTCTGAATGTCTGTCCCCTGTAATCTTGAACTCAGCTAGGACAAGCGTATATCATTTTTCAATCCCTATGCCCAGGAAAGTGCCGAATCCTCACTTACTTTGGGCAGTTAACATCACACGCATGAACTCAATAGAAAAACGATACCTACACTAATCAACCAACTGGATCATTTTCAACAGTTAAGTTCCAGTTCCGATGTGAAAAGGTCGAAGTTGTCTTCGAGAACTTGTTTGTATCGTGCAACTCCTAGTTTTCTCACTGTAGCCTTGAATGCAATACAATCAGATCTTCTTTAGTTCCAGAATTCCGACTTGCCTGTCTGGTTCTCGAGCTCACTGGGAAGCCGAGCATAGCGAGACCAGTAGTTTCAGAGCCACATTCTAGCACGTAACATTCATTGAGAGTCCCTCTGCGATAATCCGATCCGTTGTCTCTTTATCATATTTCGTAAACATAGCCCAAACTTCCTCGTCCACCTAACGGAAAAGCCCAGCATACTTCGCATCAAGAGTTTTATGCCAATAACCCGCAAGCCCTCGCGTATTTGAACTCGCTAACCGCCCCCACCCACTACGACAACTAACTTGAACGAATCTAAGTGACGCACAATTTCGCTACATTGAACTATGTGCTCTGCAAACACGGTGATTCTTGATAGTTCCGACGAAAACTCATGGAAATCAGTACGCTTCGAAGTGTTCTCGGCTCATGAATGCTCCGTGACCAGTTTCCTCATTCCAACAGCTAAGTCCGCTTTCTTCCGATGCACAAACAAAGTTTCCAAAATATAATACTTGACCATAGTTAAGAATTTGTGGTTTACTCCCGGGCTCGCAATATCCTTCCATATAGCAAAAACCATCATGTTTAGCTCCACCATATTCAGGAATCATATCGCCGTAGCCAAAAGAAATAATCGGGGAACCACCATGCACCGGATCTATATTTATTGGCTGGACTGGAGGATTATCTTTCCATGAAGAAACATTGCAATTCATAAGGTCGGGTTCATTATCAGTAACAATAATGTCGCATCCAATATTTTTACTCGGGGTAACAAAGGACGCAGTCTTCATCCCTCCATATGGAGACTCAATTACTGACTCAGCTGGCTGCGCATTAGCTGGACGCGGTCCGCCTGCTAACACAGAAGAATGTTCCGATGGCGGATTATTGCGTGCTTCCGCCTGTGATGAGCCGGAACTGACGGCATTTTCTCGCACTGCAACATATGGAGTGACATCCACCGGCGTTAATCGACCAACTCCAATGCCCGCAAGCATCACAATACGATCATTATCGGGGTCTAAACCGATGGAACTATTAACCAAAGGATTGTCTGGTTGAGTATTCTTAGGGATCAAAATGAGAGCAGTACCGTGCACCGCACCGGACTCTGCTGGAGGCCATTGTAATGAGACGCTATTGCTATCGTGATGTACAAAGGCGGTACGGTTGTCGTCATTGACTTCGGGCGGCAATTGAGACGACTGCGTTGTTACGGTTAATCCGTCAAGTTCCAGATAGAGCGTATGATCCTCATACCAACGCAGGATATTACCGCTAATTACAATTTCGCGTCCTTGTTTTCCAATCCACCGTCCCTGGGCAGATGAAAAGTCTCCCTTTGCTAATGCTTCAGAGTCAAAGACACGAGCTTCTGGATCGGTTGGTTGGCCATCATTCTCGACCTTTACTGGTTCTCTTTGTAATGAGTTACTTTCCTTGTCACCATCTCGAGAAGAAACTGAGTTTAGCCAGACAGCTAGAGCTGAACAAGCAACCAATACCGCCAGGATTGCCAACAACAAATTTCGTATAGTATTAGGGCTACTTTGACTGCTAGGAGACACCGGCGCGCTCCCAGCTGGTTGTTGGGTTGGCATCCTATATCACTTCCTTACTAGGGATTCTGCCAAGAAATATAGTAAAACCGGCTCCACCAGTTTTCGTTGTGGTGGAGCCGTTTTCTCTATGTCGGGCTAGCGGGATTTGAACCCACGACCCCTTGACCCCCAGTCAAGTGCGCTACCAAACTGCGCTATAGCCCGGTCGCTTAAATGCAACGTTTCAAGATTACAACACAGACCGGTTCTACGCCAATGACACGCCTGAGAAAACCACGATATCGTCGTCGTCAATAATTAGGTTCCCAGCCATGGCAGTGGCAGAATGGGATGTATGAATACCGAAAATCTCTCTCGTTCCGAAGCTCGTGCGCGCTCTGAAGCCCTTGAGGTCACTAAACATATTATTGACCTCAACGTAACGGAGGCGCCGGCACAAACAGATACGTTTACAGTTACGTCGCGCATCGATATCACTGTGCGCAAGCCGATCGAAACATTCGTTGACTTTATCGGTACTCAAGCGCGTCTAAGCATCGATGGGGAAGCAGTTGATCCACGATTCGACGGCGCGCGCGTTTACCTGCCCAAGCTACAACCAGGCACTCACCGACTCACTATTGACGGCGTGGGACAGTACTCAACCACCGGGGAAGGTTTACACCGTTTCCGCGACCCGCAAGATGGCCAGACCTACCTCTACACGCAATTCGAGCCGGCAGACGCACGTCGAGTATTCCCTAACTTCGAGCAGCCAGATTTGAAAACTCACTTCCATATTTCTATCGCGGCCCCGGCTGAATGGACTATATTATCCAACAGCGTAGAAAATCATCGCCAGGCCATCGGCGCAAACTCGCTCGGAACTGAATGCGTTGAAGTCACTTTCGTACCAACGCAACGGCAATCTACATATTTAACAGCTTTCATCGCCGGACCATACACCGCTTTCCGCGACACCGCTGACACTGCTCAAGGAACAATTGATCTCGGTTTCTATTGCCGGGCAACCTTAGCGGAGCATTTTGACTTAGAAGATATCTCCACTGTAACGAAGCAGGGTCTCAACACCTTCCCGGCCGCATTCGGGTGCGAATATCCATGGGGCAAATATGATTCGGTATTCGTACCAGAGTACAACTTAGGCGCCATGGAAAATCCAGGCTGCGTTACTTTCTCCGAAGATCACTACATTTTCCAGGGCCTAGCAACCCGTGCTCAACGCGCAACCCGCGCAAACACAATCCTGCACGAAATGTCGCACATGTGGTTTGGCGACTACACCACACCAGTATGGTGGGACGATCTGTGGCTCAAGGAATCGTTTGCCGAATTTATGGGTGCGTGGGCGAGTGCTAAAGCAACTCAGTACACCGAAGCCTGGGTTGATTTCGCTGGGGCTCGGCTCAATTGGGCGTTGCGCACCGACCAGCTCCCAACAACCCATCCGATCGTGGCCGACATCCCAGACCTAGAAGCGGCTGACCAAGCATTTGACGGTATTACCTACGCCAAGGGTGCCGCTGTGTTGCGCCAGCTCGTGACGTTCGTGGGCGAAGATAAGTTCTTTGCCGGGCTACGTGAGTACTTTGCTCAGCATTCTTTTGCTAACGCGACTTTGGACGATCTTCTTACGGCTCTCGAATCCTCATCAGGGCGCGATCTACATGAGTGGGCTGATGAATGGTTGCACACCACCGGCGTTTCCACCGTGATGGTTGAGCGCACTACGGAAGGTGCACGATTGTCCCAGATCGGAACCGACAGCGTATCTGGACAGCCGATTCGTCGCCCTCACCGGATCCGCGTATCTGGTTTTGCGCTCACCGATGGCATCTTACAACGGGTTTCTTCGTACGACGTCGATCTGCGCGACTCCGTCGTCGTCTCCTGGAATGAGATCGGGGGAGAAGACGTCGATCTTATTTTGCCGAACGATGATGCCCTGTCCTATCTGAAAGTAGCATTCGATGCGCGTTCACTCGACTCAGCGTTGCATAACAAGATCGGTGAACCACTGTCACGTTCCGTGGTCTCGGGACAGCTGTGGCAAATGGTGTACGACGGCTTACTACAGCCCGGAAGCTACGCGGCCTTTGTTGCCCGCGAGCCGCTATTATCCTCAGCTTCGTTGTTATCGCAACGCACTATGTCCGTCATGCAGGCAATGCGTTATTTCCTTGCCGGACGCAAACGCGATGAGTCACTTAATGAATTCTTCGATATTGCGCTAGCAGCACGCGCGCAAGCAGCAGAGGGCTCGGATCCATTCACAATCTGGACTCGCACCCTTGCCACCATTGGCGCGATGTTGCCACACCGCGATGCTGATATTGTCAAGACGTTGAAGGAAACGAGCGATACCGATCTGCGATGGATGCTTCTGACGGCGCGGGCTGCATCAGGTGCAATTGATGCGGCAGAACTGGATGCTGAACTTGAACGTACCGGCACAGCGTCCGACGTCGTCGCGCATCTACGCGCACTGGCTTCACGCCCAGGAACACGTCAGGAGACGCTCGACAAACTCCTCAATACTAAGCTCTCCAATGATCATCTGTCTGCTCTGATTGATGGGTTTACGCAGTATCTCCATGCTGATGAAGCACGCACTGCTTTGCCTGATTATTTCGATCGGATCGAGGATATCTGGCGCACACAGTCCCAAGAATTGGCTGAACGGCTTATCTACGGTTTATATCCGCACTCCGATCTAGAGCCAGGAACACTCCCAGAAAATAATGCAGATATTCAGGTTGCTACAGAATGGCTAGACAAAGCTTCGCAAGCCCCTGCCGCACTTCGTAAAATCATCCTAGATAAACGTGACTTCCATATCCGTTCGTTACGCAATCAAGCACACTGAGATTATTCATCTGGGAATGACTCTAGGAACAAACCTAAGCTAAGATATGTTATATAAATGTGACACAAGGAGAAGATGATGGATAACGAGTTCAACACCCGAGATCAGTGGCAAGATCCAACTGCGACGTCACGATTCAGTGCTATCTCGCAGCATCCTGATGCTCCACTTGCTGGCCGTGGCCTAGACGCCGAAGACATTGCAACCATCAATGCATTACCGGAGTCGTCTGCTATTCTTATCGCATTGAACGGACCAAATGTTGGCGCACGTTTTTTGCTCAACGCTGATAACGTTCTTGTCGGTCGTCACATTAAGGCTGATATCTTCCTTGATGACGTTACTGTTTCGCGTAAACACGCTCTCTTCGCCCGTACACCAGAAGGTTTCGTAGTGCGTGATCAAAACTCGCTTAACGGCACGTACGTCAACATGAAGCAGGTTGATGAAGCGGCTCTGTGCGATGGGGATGAAGTTCGTATTGGCAAATACCAGCTTACTTTCTATAGCTCACCAAAGGCGGCTCAATGAGCGCTGATAGAGCACAGCATTCTGAACTTTCGCCGGCTACAACATTATCGTGGCCGCAGGATGTTTCGCATGAGGGAACCTTAAAAATTGGGGAGGTTATTGATTTACTTTCTCGCGAGTTCCCGTTTCTGGCTGCATCAAAAATTCGCTATTTTGAGTCCCAGAACTTGATTGAGCCGCAGCGCACTGCCTCTAATCAGAGGTTGTTTTCGCTGGCCGACGTCGAACGCTTACGTTTCATTCTTATTGAACAGCGCGATCGCTATGTAGCGTTGCCGCAGATCAAAGAGATGCTACGTCAACTTGATATGGGCGAGGGGAGTGCAGATCATCCTGGCAGAATGCGAGCAGTAGGTGAGAACGAAGTTTCTAAGCCGAGTCCCGGAACACGTTTGCATATCCATGAACTTGCAGCATTAGTTGGTGCTTCGTATTCAGATATTGAGCGTTTGATTGATGCGAAGGTTCTAACACCTGATTCACGCGGCAGGCTGACAGCGCAGGCAGTGGATATTGTTCGATATGTCCTGTTATTAGAAGAGAAGGGGATGGATATTCGTCAATTGCGTGCTGTTCGTCATTCCGCTCATTCTCACGCAGCTCACGTGGTTTCAATGCTTGCTACCGAGCGGGCGAAGAACACTCCACTGGCGAAAGAGCGAGTTATTGCAGAATCTGGTGAATTTGCAACATTAATTACAAACTTCTATCGAGCATTATTGCTGGAAAGTATAGACGTCGAGCTCCGATAACCAAAAGTTCAAGGAGAACTTGAGACACGGCACAGCGACACGCCGAAAAAACTTCAAGGATGTCGTTGGCAAATGCCTCGCAGAGGAATAGTCTATAAGAAGTAACATTCCATGAGGAGGGTCCGTGACTGACGGAACTGCACACAGCACACACCCACAGCGTGCACAACAAATGCTGTTCGGGGACACATTGCCAGATCTTGACACTGAAACAGGTTACCGAGGTCCGGCGGTATGCCGAGCTATCGGCATTACTTATCGACAGTTAGACCATTGGGCACGTACTGGGGTAGTTGAACCGTCAATCCAAAATGCACTTGGCTCTGGGTCACAGCGTTTGTATTCGTTCCGTGACGTGCTTGTTCTCAAGATCGTTAAGCGGTTGCTAGATACCGGCGTTTCGTTGCAACAGATTCGCGTAGCAATAACACAGCTTGCTGAATATGGTGTTGATGATCTTTCATCAGTGACATTAATGTCCGACGGCGCATCGGTTTACTTGTGCACATCAAACGATGAAGTCATTGATCTGATCAATGGCGGCCAGGGAGTATTCGGTATTGCGCTAGGCAAGGTATGGCGCGAAGTTGAAGGTTCGCTGAGTGAAATTCCAACGATGCGCGCACACGATGAAGTTGTTGACGAACTTGCTGCTCGGCGCAAAGCACGGCTCGCTTCCGCAAACTAATGGCGTTCAGAAATACCTCAGCACACGGAGTGCTGGGGTATTTCTTTTTGTTGGCACACGTGTCAACAGGTAAAGCAATAAACAAGTGTAAGAGGAGTGGGAAACAACTATCAATATTCCCACCCATTTAATTTGACATAATGTACATTATCGGATCATCGCTACAACTGATATCGCGCCCTATCAAGCATTAAATACCCCTCTTGTACCGCCTGATAAACTATATTCAACAATCTCTGAAAGGCTAATAATGGTAGAACGTTCGTTACGCGGAATGAAAATCGGCGCTAACTCACTCGAATCAGATATCGGCGTAGCGCTAGTCGAACGCCATGACGAAACATACTTGTGTGAACGTGGACATCGCTTCACAGTGACCCTTGCACAGGATGCCGAAGTCCCAGCCACCTGGGAATGCAGATGCGGCGCTGAAGCGAAACTAGTTGGTGACCACGGCGAAGATGGTGAAGAAAAAGTTGTTAAACCAGCTCGTACTCACTGGGATATGCTCTTGGAACGACGCTCTGAAGAAGAACTACAAGTCTTGTTAAACGAACGGCTTGAGTTACTACGCACTGGTCGTCTTTATTCTCGTCGGCATTCGTAATTCATTACGCCGGCGCAGCATCCTAGCGATTATTGCGCCGGCGTGAAAAACCCGCTAATACAAACGTGAGAACTGCCAGTATATGACCACAGTAGTAGCGATATGTTGCTGTGCGCGTTGCAAAAGTTAGCTCGTGCCGAAGCATTACTGGCAGCGTGACTGCATGTTGTTCAGCCAATTTCGTTGTATATCTGACCACTCCATTCGGATCTATTAAACCACTAACACCAGTAGTTGACACTTGGATGGCGCTCCTGCCATGCTCGACCGCTCGAAAGCGTGTCATCTCAAACTGCTGGTACGGCTCTCCAGAATCCCCAAATGATGCATTATTCGTTGGAACAACGATAATATCTGCCGGTGCAGAATTTCCCATCACACCAGCAGCAACGATGTCATCATAAGCAACCTCAAAGCAAATTGGAGTAGCCATACGCAACTCGCCAGTAGCCGTGGTAACAGCCAACTGCGCCAAGCTCTCCCCTGGCAGCATGTCAATGTGAACTTGTTCGATCAGCTCTGCGGTAGTGTTTGAGAGGTCGGATAAGAATGATCGTAGCGGAATATACTCGCCAAATGGTACTGGATGCTGTTTTGAATATCGCGCGGTAATGGAACCGCTTGGCTCAACAACGAGATAATCATTGTATCTGCCATTATCCAGATACTGTTGCGTTCCTAAAACGATTGGTACGCCCAACTGGTGGGACATCTCGTTGATGAGTTCTTGGGCTTCTGGGTCTGTTCTAATGTCTCTATCGGACGTCGACTCTGGGAAGACGACGAGATCTGCTTTATTGAGAGTTCTTGCCATCTGAGCGTGATTACGTGTCACTTGTAGTGCTCTGAGCCATCCATCCGGAATCTCAGTTTTTGTAGGCGAGTTTCCTTGAACAATACCAACGTTAACGGTTGCTTCTGGTTTACCGCCGATCGGCGAAAACAACGGTGCGCAAAAAAGCAGGCATGCCAAAGCAAGCGAAGAAGCCGCTCGATACGGATTCTTTCTAAGCGTGCAAATGGAACTTGCTATCAAAATTGATACTGCGCTCACTGCTAATGCAACTAATAACGTGGATCCGATGGGTGCTAAACGAATAAATGGACTGTCGTTCATTGCGAAGGCAATCTTCCCCCATGGCATGCCGCCAAATGGCATTATCCCGCGAAGATGTTCGATACTAGCCCACGCTACGGCACCACTAATCCACGCATAAATATGGGGTAAATAAGAGATTTGACTCCAAACCACCGAAAGAACAACTAGGAACAGAGATTGGCTCACTGCGAGAGCTATCAAAGCCAACGTGGAATTAGCTGATGTTGCTGCCCAATCTAGGTGCGGTATAAAAAAGCACAAGCCCCATAGAAATCCGAAGATTATTGAACGCGGAATAGTCGTTCGATAAACGCTGATCCATAGCGTTCCAAGGGACAGAAAAACTAGTGGCCACCACGATACTGGAGCTTGTGCTAGCCACATGAGCAATCCACTACCACTGGCAAGCACAGCACGTATTAGAAAAGACATCCGATTCTCCACACTCTGAGTATAGGCAAAGGCTCCCATCCGCGAACCTCGGACCGACCGTTAGAGTCGTTTTCTATCGAACGCAAATGAGAGCCTTGCTTACATCTGAAGTGTATAAGCATCAGCCTAATTGACAAGATTACTGACATCCAACTTCAACAAGTTGTCAAATTTTACTGTTATCAGTTTCGCCCTAATTCCCAATACTGTGCCATATTTCACACATAACTTAGTTCCAGTCCCAGCGGCGCAATAGTTCTCGTGCTTGATATGCCTTCTCCCCTAACCAGATATCTTTGCCGATCTCAACCAGCTGTCCCAAAATATCAATTAACCGTCGATTAGCATTGATCAAATCGCCCACAGCTACCTTAGAAAGACTGACAGCGGTTTCCAAATCAGCTCCGCTTGCCAACAAGGTAAAGGCATCGATTCCGCCTGACGTTGGTATCCCCGTGCGAACGATCCCAGCTGCCGATTCGCGGCTAACCAAATCTTCCATGTTAGCCTCGATGCGTCGCCATGCAGCTCTCAGCTGAGGATTGCCGGGCGCCCGGGAAGAAAAGCGACGATCGCACAACAATGCAGAGCATATTCCGGCAAATTGAGCGGGCGATAGTTGCTCGAAAATAGGCTCAGACATACACATGACCGTCAACGCATCTGCTTCGCTGTGAATACCACGGAGCAGTGCTCCCCCAGGTCCAAGCCGCACTTGCCCCTCTTTGACGTGGAGATAACCTAATTTAGTGAGCACGCTGAGCGTAGCATCGAATTCTCGTGCTACGGACCCGTCATACGAGTCGCGTAACTCCATCAGCTCACGGCGTCGATCCATCAAGGTAACATACTGCGCAGCTTGTCGCTGATGTACAGCGCGATCCGGACATGAATGAACCGGGTGTGCCTCTACTATAGGAGTGGCGTTCACTGCGTATTTGTCCCAGGACTTTTGCAGATCTTCGTCAAGCCCTAGATCTACTCGTTCTTCAACTGCAGCGTTAATCGCCACCGCAAAATCTTCACGTACTCGCCAGTCTCGAATCGAACGTCCGAACGGTACATCGATAAACCCAATCTCGCGCATTTGCGAGGACAAATCATCTTGCCGCAACCAGAAAAGATCACCGTAGACATCAATAATCCGGATTCGTCGACCGGATACAGATAGCGCAATTCCATAATTCACGTCGCCATCAACCGCAAATGCATAAAGCATTCCCGTCACCACGTTATTCCACGAGTCTTGGATATCACGTTTGTACGCTTCTTTGGCGCGCCGACGTTGCGCCTTAGACGCCCGCCCGGCAGCTTTCAACACTGTCACATAGTCTGTCACTGAGCCGTGCTCGCATATCCCGTCCAGCTCGTGTTCCTCGGTCGCTAGTCGAGCTTCAACCCGCGCCAGTTTTGCTTCAATCTCACCTAAATCCGCATTTTTCTGATACTGCGCAAAAGAACGTCCCATAATGGCACGGGCTTCATCGATGCTGTGGTAGCTCAGCAGATTGACCACGGTGTTATATGAGGGGAAGAACTTCGAAACCAGCGGATCTACATGTCCCGAACCGATATGCGCTAGATAGTCCACATCTAGTTCTGGAGTTGCCACGACGACGGCGTTACCGTGCGTATCCTTACCGCGTCGCCCAGCTCGGCCAATCAATTGGGTATATTCCGTGGCTGAGAGCGGAACGAAATCTTCGCCGTTCCATTTGATGAGATCTTCAATAACAACGGTCCGTACCGGCATATCGATCCCTAGAGCAAGCGTCCCCGTGGCATACACCAGTTTCAGGAGGCCCGCATCCATGAGTTGTTCTGCGAGTTCCTTTAACGCAGGAAACATACCGGCATGGTGAGCTGTGTATCCGCGGCTCATCGCCTTCGCCCAAAATCCTAACCGAATTGTTCGAGCGTCAGTACTACTCAGATTTTTCCGAAGTATATCGGTACGACGCCGGATCTCAGCCGCCTCAGCTTTGGATGTTAGAACTACATCAGCATCCAGCAAATCGGAGACTGCGGTATCACATCCTTTACGCGAAAACACAAAATGGATCACAGGAAGCATATCGCGTTCGCTTAATGTGCGTAATACCTTCCGACGTCGTCCAGCAGCATTGCCACGACGTCGTCGCGGATCAGATGGCTGGCGATTATTCGAAACGTACGCAACCGTGCCATCAGATTCGAACAACGGGACTAGCGATCGGTTGGTCGCAACAAACTGTTCTAACGGCACTGGACGTACCGTACTTGTTACGATTTCAGTAGTTCCACGAATAGAGCGAAGCCAGCTTGCAAACTCGTCAATATTCGCTACGGTTGCCGAAAGCGATACGAGCCGAACCGAACGCGGCAACTGCAGAATGACTTCTTCCCATACCGGACCACGAAATGGATCACCAAGGAAATGGACTTCGTCCAACACCACGTAACCGATATCATCGACGTCGGAATCGCGGGTGAGCAGCATATTGCGAACGACCTCGGTGGTAACCACGAGGATTTGCGCATCCCGATTGATCACCACGTCACCGGTAATCAGACCGACATATTCTTCGCCATAGCGCTGCTGTAAATCCTTAAACTTCTGGTTCGATAACGCCTTAATCGGAGCTGTGTAGATACACCGCGAGGAGGTCGCTAATGCGCACTCAACAGCACATTCGGCAACAACAGTTTTACCGGCCCCCGTAGGCGCACTAACAAAAACGTCTTTTCCCCGAGCGAGAGCGTTTAGCGCCTGAAGCTGAAAGTCATCAAGGAAAATCCCCCGATCAGCATATTGATCGACGATATGTTTAACAACAAGATCTAACACAGATTAACCCTAAACTTTCTCAATACGTTCTACAGTTGGCCCGAGCCGAACAAGCAACGATAACAGCCACTGTTCTGAGCGTACCGGTAATTCAATAACGTCGTAGTCATCCTCCTGGCGAAGAGTTGCCCCCGGTACTTCTTCTGCTACCCAGCGTGCCCCAGAGTGACACCATAGCTGAATATGATAGCCCTCGACCTCAGTATCTTTTTCAGCTGTAGATTTCATTCGGCGCGCAAAGCGAGCCGAAATACGGTCATCACACAGTTGCGCATCTGATATCCGGTCAAACCGATACCGCCGGACCTCGCCTGCCTCATTTGCCGCGATAAGTAAAGGGTACGGAACATAGGAAATATCAACAGGCGAAACAATAACAGTCGACATATATGGCTGATCTTTTCCACGCTTCCAATAATCTATAGCGATCTTGTGCTGCGTGGCCAACGCCTCGTGCACGGCATCGAGAACTACTGGTGGAGCTTGTAACTGCGGAGCAGGCCATAAGACAGAACCATAGCCGTGCGCCTCAACAGCCTCAGCAATGCGCTCGCGGACGGCAGCAAGTGCCTCCGCCTCATATCGCGAGGACGAGGACATAGCCACGTCCGTCGCTCCCAGTAATGCCACTACCTCTGGTAAAGACAGCCCGGACAACGGCTCACTGTCAATTTGAGAAACCCGTACCAACGAGTCGACAGATACGTCTTCGTCGTCGATCCAGACGTCGAAAGGCGTTTCAAAAAATGAACCGGCAACCAGCTCCACCGTCGATAGTTGCGCAATTTCTTGCGCCATATCCTGCCACGATATCCCGAACCGGTCTGCTAATTCGCCCACTGTAACGTTAGGCTCGCGTAGCAAAAAATCCGCAAGAGCACGCTTGCGGGCTAATGATAGATCACCGAAGCTCATCGAGAACCTCCTGCGCATGGGCTAACCGATCAGCGATATCGTCGCGTAGCCATTCCGGTTCTAGAACGTCAACCGCCGAGCCGTGGAAAACGATGTCGTCGATCATATCCCAACGATCAACCGCTAAGAACTCCACGATAACACCACCGTTACGACGGCCAACAATACGGCCACGGCGAGCTAACGGCATCGCCGGATCGGAAACAAAAAGCCGGACATCAATCGTATTGAGGTCAGAATCAATAGTTGGTTGCTGGTCATAGAGAAAGCCAGATTCGAGAACTCGAACTGAACCGATAACGCGGGTAAGTCTAAACGTTCGTACGTCGCCATCCGCTTTAGACTTATTTCGTTGAACAACTGCCCCAGAGACGTAAAAGGCACCAAAATGTACTTCAATGCGCCACGGCTCAATCACATAACGGGCTGGTGAGCCTTGCCGAGAATAATTGAATCGAATCTGACGCCGCGTCACAATAGCTTGAGCCACATCAACAACGCTGTCCCCCACGGGGACCTTGATCCGATATGGATTAATAGCACCAGAAACTAGCCCATTCCCCAGTGCTTTTGTTGCGCCGAACTGAGCGAATGCCTCAACGTTATTCCGCCGTTTGGTGCCTAGGACTCTCCGCAACGCGCCTACATCAACTCCAGACAAATCAATAGGGATAGTCCCGGACTTATCGAGCTGGTAGCGATACTGAGAATCCACCACAATCACGTTTCCAGATTGTCGGAGTATCTGAATATCGCGCTCAATCATGCGTTGTAAGGCAATTCCTGAGTGCTCACGATATGCCGGAAGCTCAGCAATGCGGGCAGCCGAAACTGCCGAGCGAGACAACAAAGTGAGAAGAGTAAAACGACGTTCTTCAGCAGACGTAGGCATACTCCTACTCTAGTGCACTATGGTTAAGACATGATGATCTACAGACAAGGCGTTATTCTCACACTTCGTCGCAGCTGGAGTGCGGCGGCCGAATATCTCGTACAACTAGATGACGGACGCGAAGTCAAAGCATTAGGTTATGTACCAATCGTCGGTGAGTTATCAGCCGGCGATCGGGTTATTTTATCTGCCTCCGCCTATGAACGTGGGTTGGGCACCGGTGGATATATGATGATCGTCCTAGCCCCTGAACACTTGCCTGCAGATCCCCCGCCGCAGCCGGGTCACATCGTTAAAGCTCGCTATCTGCCGCAACAGTTCATGGTACAAGGGGTTGATGAACAAGAATCTCCGCACCATGATCTACTGGAAAACGCCGATTCGATTGACAGTATGCCCGTCGTCGTAGCTGACCTACATTCTGCGCTACCTGCAATTACTATCGGTATTCGCTCACGTAAGCCAGAAGCCCGAATCGCCTACATTATGACCGACGGTGGTGCACTACCAGCATGGTTCTCTATGGCAGCCGCTGGTTTACGCCAAGAAGGACATATCGTAGGCACGATCACGTGCGGTCAAGCTTTTGGCGGTGACTTAGAAGCAGTCAATGTACACAGTGCACTCTTAGCTGCCCGGCACGTCTGGCAAGCAGACATAGCCATCGTGGCACAGGGACCCGGAAACCTTGGAACTGGAACGCGTTGGGGATTCTCTGGAGTCGCCTGCGGCGATGCCCTGAACGCTGTCGAAACTTTAGGCGGAATTCCAATTGCGTGCGTACGGATGTCGAATGCCGATCAACGCGGACGACACTACGGAGTTTCACACCATACGCTGCGAGTCCTGCGTGATGTCGTAAAGGTCAATTGCTATGTGCCACTTCCCCAGTCCACCACTTTGCCTAAGGATCTGATTCCGCGATCCTGGTTTGACGTCGTCGATGCTCAAACCCGCGAACTGGAATCATATCGGCATGTCACACTCGCTAGCGTAAACTGTGACGGTTTATACGAGGCTCTGACACATTCGCCAGTTGGTTTGCGCACAATGGGCCGCACACTGGATGAGGACGTTTCATCCTTCATCGCAGCAGCGGCCGCTGGTCGTTATGCTACTGGTATGATCCAGCCAGATTGATGACTACTTGTTTGCAGAGCTGAGTTTAACAACCTCAGCGGTGAATGTGCTTAGTGGTGGTACTGCTTTGTCAACAATCCCAGATTCAGCTAAGAAAGTGCTCATCTTTTCCCATAGCTGAGAATCTTGGTGACCAAATTCGCTGTCGCTGGTATACAACTTGAGGGTGGCATCAAAAACTTTACGGCCCAACGCACGTTGATCTGGGTCTGTTAGAGGTGGAACATGCTTAGCAATAATATCCATTGCAGCATCAGGATCCTTTATTGATTCGTTGACACCACGTTCGATCGCAGACAGCACACGAGCATAGACTTGTGGATTAAGATTCGACTTCAACGATCCTAAGCCCACTCCTACTAGTGGCATCTGGCCGCCTTTAACCATCGGAATTTCGACGACGTCGAGACCAGCGTTTTCTATCGCAATTGAATCATTGTTATTAAAGCCGATGATAGCGTCAACTTGGTGACCAGCCATTGCAGCTGCTTGCGTGTAACCGATGTATTCCACGGTCATCTTGTCTTTCAGGCCGTAGCTTTCTTCCATTGCCAGCAGGCTGTAATAGTTTTCGCCATACGGACCAGGAAGCCCAACTTTTTTGCCAAC
This sequence comes from Arcanobacterium phocae, assembly GCF_018913465.1. Lineage (GTDB taxonomy): Bacteria > Actinomycetota > Actinomycetes > Actinomycetales > Actinomycetaceae > Arcanobacterium > Arcanobacterium phocae_A. The sequence continues at coordinate 98,719 of NZ_JABAPM010000005.1, forward strand.
CAAATCAGCTGGCGTTTTAATCCCTGAATCGGCTGTCGTAATCAGCGTCACCGGATATTTCTGATAGAGCGTCGCCCAGTTAACAACATCAAGACCTTGAGTCCTGGCTTGCATCATTTCGGTAGCCCCAGCAAAAACAACGTCTTCTTCTCCAGCCTCAAGCGCTCCGAAGAGGGCTTCTTGTGCACCGTGATGCCGCAAGGTTACATCCAGGCCTTCGTCTGCAAAATATCCTTTATCCAGTGCCACGTAGAGCGGTCCAAACTGTACATCGGGAATGTATGTCAGTCCGATGGTCACTTTATCGGGCTCAGTGTTTTTTGGTTGAGCTTGCTCAGCAGGTGCTTGACTGCAGCCAGTCATAATTAACGCAGCAGTGACTGCGCTGATGAGGGCTAATAATTTTTTCATGGTGCTTCCTTTTATGAAACTATGGCAAGCACACGGGTTTCAACAGCCCGTAATGCGAGATATATGCCAACAGCTAGCAGAGCCAATAATGTGATTGTGGCAAACATTCCTGGCGCATCAGTTAGGTGTTGCGCAGTGGATAATTCGATACCGAGTCCCCGTTGCCCACCGATGACAAATTCGCCAACGACTGCCCCGGTTACTGACAGCGTAAAACCGGTACGGACACCAGCGAGAATTCCGGGCAATGCAAGTGGAAACTCAATATCCTTCATTAGCCGAATACCATGCGCACCGTCTAACCTAGCGGCATCAATAATGTCTGTGTCTACGTCGCGAACACCTACTGCGGTATTGATAATGATGGGGAAAATAACCATCAAAATACATAAGATCACAATCGGCGTCGTTCCGTATCCGACCCACAAAACTAGTAACGGCGCAAAAGCAACTGCAGGAATTGCTTGTGACGCAGCCAGATATGGCTCTAAAGCAGCGCTGAATGGCGCAAAATGGGTAATGCCAAAGCCTACGGGAATGCCGATAAGCGCAGCTATAAGAGATCCAATAACTGCGACATGTAGCGTTTGCCAAGCTGACGATAACAAGTATCCGTCATTTAGCCCGTGGATAAGACGGACAAAGACATCGCTCGGATCGGGCAACGCAAACGTACTAACGAGTTCAAAATAGGAAACGCATAGCCACAGCACAAGAAGTAGTATCGCAACCGCTAGCGGCGCAATAACTCTATTGCCTCGCATATCTTCCTTCCCCAGTAGGCACCGGGGATAACGCAAATACACCTCATTGAGGCATCCACGTTGCTCCTACCATCCGGACTTTAACCGTCGGTTTGGGAATTCCACCCAATCAACCACTTTCGTGGGTCGCGGACTATAACCGCCGGTTCAGACTTACACTGACCCCGGAGCACGTAACTACTATTATTCCACGTTTCTCGTTTAAGAGCCAATAGCTATGCTCAGTGAACGTGCGCTGAAGCAAGGGAACGTAATGCATCAATCTCCGCATGCGTATCTGGTGATCGATACACCGCTGAACCAGCAACAAATGTATCTGCTCCAGCTTTAGCAGCGTGCTCGATGGTAGAACGTGATACTCCGCCATCAACCTGAATCCATACGTCTAAACCAGATTTGCGCACTGCTTCACGAGTCCGTTCCACCTTAGGCATCATCGACTTAATGAAAGATTGCCCGCCAAATCCTGGTTCTACGGTCATGATCAGAATCATGTCGAACTCATCTAAAATTTCCAGATACGGCTCGATTGCAGTTGCTGGTTTTACTGCGAGTCCTGCCCTAGCTCCCATTGCCCGCAACTCGCGAGCTAGACGTAACGGTGCCTGAGCAGCCTCCGCATGGAACGTCACCGATTGTGCACCAGCTTCAACGAATGTAGGCGCCCAGCGGTCGGGATCTTCAATCATCAAATGAGTATCAATCGGAATCGGAGATACGCGAGAAATAGCTTCCACAATTGGTGCGCCCATGGTCAGATTTGGCACAAAGTGGTTGTCCATCACGTCAACATGCGCCCAATCGGCATTCGAGATTTTGTCTAGTTCAGCTGTTAACTGCGAGAAGTCACAGTTCAAGATTGACGGGCTGATTCGGATTCCCATAATATCTCCATTATTCGGTGAGCAGGTCTAAGCGGATTATGACGAATAGGGTTGTTTTGCAATAAGGCTAAGGAACATTGCATCCGAGTTATGAATATCCGGCCAGAGTTGAAGTTCCCCGTTACTGCCAGATAGTTCAACCAGCGACTCCCCAGATGCGATCGCTGGTGTATCTAGTTTGACCGCGTCCGGATGGTTTGCCATAAATTCCTCAACTATTGCTGATGTTTCAGTCAAATACGGCGAGCAGGTTGAGTAGCCGAGTACTCCGCCAGACCGTAATGCTTTCCATCCAGCTTCCAGTAGTTCAGCTTGAATGACTGCCAGATCCAGAGCATCTCCGGCTTGTTTACGCCAACGAGCTTCAGGACGACGTCGTAACGCACCAATACCGGTACACGGCACATCGATCAGGATACGAGCATAACCGTTGGTCGGCACTAGATCCGTGTGTTCCGGCGAACCGAAATCTCGCCCATCTCCCTGGCGAACAGAGACAATATCGTCCCATGGCTGAATCGAATCAAGCACAAGCACTAGCCGATGCGGATGAAGCTCATTGGCATGGATCTGGCTACCGCGGTCCACTGCCAACGCAGCTAACGTCGCAGTTTTACCGCCTGGACCAGCACACATATCAAGCCAGATATCGTCTTCTGTCTCAATAGGGGCACCAGCTAGCGCACGAGCAACAAGCTGCGAGCCTTCATCTTGCACCCCCGCAAGTCGATCCTTAACCGCAAATACCCGGTAAGGATCGCCGCCATGCAAAACGACAGAGGAGTCGACCAACTGGCCTTCAGCAGACCCCATGTGGCCACGAGAAATGTCTTCACGCAGGTCTTCTACGCTGATACCGCGAGCAGCAAGGGTCACAGCCGCTGGGGTGTTATCAGCTTCGAGAACCCGCAGAATGTCCTTATGCGCTCTACCGTGATGGCGCAAGGCTTTATCGAGAGCACGCACGATCCACTGCGGATGCGAATACCATGTAGACAAGAAAGCAACTGTATTAACTTTGCCTCCAGCATCCGCCTTGAGCTGCTCTTTCCACTGAGCTAGCGAGCGTTCGCTTACTCGTCGTAGAACAGCGTTAACAAAACCAGCAACGCCCTGCGACAACTCATTGCGAGCAATCACAACTGTTTCGTTAATTGCGGCATGCGCCGGGGTACTAAAATCCAGCAACTGGTGGGCCCCCATGCGAAGCAACACACGAACTGCACTATCAAGATCCGCAATCGAACGATCACTAATGCAATGGGAAAGTATGGCATCCCATCGTCCTTGCAGACGCAAAGTGCCGTAGCAGAGATTAGTCGCATAAGCTGCATCCTGCTTGTTCAGATGAGCACGACGAATTTCACGAGGCAAAACTAGATTAGCGTATGCCTCTTCTTCTTCAACTGCCATGAGCACATCAAAAACGACGAGCCGGGCACGATCAGATTTACCACGTCCGGGTTTCCAATTTGTTGGGCGGTGCGAGTTCACTCGTGATCATCTCCCGTTTCAAAAGCTGGATCGTCATCATTTAAGCCACGAGCCCAGGCTGTTGCCAGCATGGTCTTCTTCCCTGCTGGAGTAACTGTGGTGAGCTCGATCGCAGTTGTTGATGTTCCAACAAGTATCTGCTTGCCAATGACGATCTTGCCAGGTTCTATTCCGTCCACTGACGTTATTCGAACCTGACCAAGCTTAATTCGTTGACCGTTATAGCGAGTCCACGGACCAGGCTCAGGAGTATAGCCACGAATACGAGAATCAATCACGTGGGCCGGCATGGTGAAGTCGACCCGCGAATGTTTCGTCGATAACTGTGGCGCTAAGGTAACATCGCCTTGCTGCACGTGCGATTGTGCTGTGCCAGACTCTAAGGATTGGAATACCCGCGCAAGCTGATGAGCACCGGAATCCGAAAGAATATCCAACAGTTCGCCGGCGGTATGATTACCGATTTCGTGTTCTTCAACGTCATAAATTGGACCAGTATCAAGACCAGCCTCAATCTGGAATACTGATGTGCCAGTAACGGTATCGCCCGCTGCTATCGCATACTGAACCGGTGCTGCCCCACGCCAACGTGGCAATAAAGAATAATGCAAATTTATCCAGCCATGGGTTGGCAGTTGAAGCAGATTTTGCGGAATCAACAATCCGTAGGCAACGACGGCGATCGCTTCCGGAGCAAGTGCCGTGAGTTGTTCTTCAATATCGTCACCGCGTAACGATCTCGGTGTCAAAACCGGAATGCCGAGTTGCTCGGCAACCTGATGGACTGGTGATTGGGTTAAAATTTTCTTCCGCCCCACTGGAGCCGGGGCCCGAGTGAGCACAGCAACAACCTCATGATCTTCCATAAGCCGATGCAAAGACGGTAAGGCAGTAGCAGGAGTTCCAGCAAAAATAATACGCACGTCGCTATTTTATCTTTCTTTAGTAAGTAACCTCAATGGTTCACACTGATGTGTCCATCTTGATAATGATTCGGCCGAGTTTATTCAGTGATACGTTTCGATAAGCGCGAGACAGTATCTCTGTAATAACTGATCTATCATGCTCGGGAAATGACAGATACAACTGCCTATCTCCATCTTGTTCGCCTGGATAAGGCCCAACAATTCGCATTCCAGGGATAAGCTCCTCAGCACCTGTTCCTAATAATACGGCAAGCGACTGTTGTTGGCTGGCTAATCCAGCGTCCCCAGCTAACGCCTGTACAATCGCCAAAAAATGACGCAATGCATCAATTGATCCCGTCACCTGAGCCCAGACATATGCCGGCGGTAACGATAATTCTTCGCGTTCCCGCAAGGCACGTGTTCCCCACCCATGCATATCCCAATTCTTTACCGTAAGTAGCAGTGAAGCAGGAACATCGCCAACGACGAGCAACTGGCCACCAGCAACGGACGGCTGAATCGTCGTCGAAATATGTGCAAGTTTGCGCAGGAAATGGACCTCAGCATCCAAGCTTTCAGAGCGCAACATGAATCCCGCATCTAATACAATTCCAGCCGCATATCCATGTTCTGGTTTCGGAATCTGTCCTGGGGTCGAAATGACGATTCGGTGTTCCGCGCTGGACGGCGAAAATGACTCGCCTACACCAGCGACATGAATTGGAGTATCACGAAAAGCGCGACCAATTTCGTGCGCCGTGCGATGCGAACCAATACGAGCTGGCTTAAGACGATGACTGTGACAGTGGCGGCAAGTGAAATCAGCAATAAGAGTACCGCAGCGAGAACAGCGCGGTGGCTGATCTGGACCAGAAATCGTCAACGTTCCGTCACAGACATGACACGTAGCGAGTTCCCGACATCGCGCACATGCGATGATGGGAATATAGCCAGTGCGCGGAACAATAATAGCTACATCTCCGCGTTCCAGCCCAGCACGTGCAACAGTGAAAACCGACGACGGCATCCGCGACCAGTGCTCACCTTCATAGGCTAACGAAGATGCAGGCAGTACCTGAGGTCCCGCACTGCGGTCACGCCTCGCCTGCGGAACAATCGCCTGCATGTGCGTCGTCGTCATATACGCTAATTCAACTGATGGCCCATAATTCAAAGCGAGGAAACTACAATCTGCTACTGAGCTACGTAACGCGAGTAAATCGCGAGTATGAATATACGGGCTATGGGGCTCGATATGTGCACGATGATGATCATCTAAAAGAGCAACCAAACCAAGATTTTGAACTGGCATCCAGGCCGCGCTACGGGTCCCAATGACGAGCTTCGTCACACCAGATTTGATCTCTAAAAACTGGCGATAACGTTCTTCAGGATTCTGCTCCGAAAGTACGGTCGCGACACGAATACCTAGTGAACGCGCTAGCGCTGATGCATACGTTTTTGCTTGTTGAGCAGTCGGAACAACAAAAATTGCTCCTTGTCCCTGGCTAAGCACCGTCCGCAAGGGTTGCTCAATAGTATCAAGTACGCGATCAATACTTCGCATATAAATAACAGCTTGAGACGAGTGTGCAGAGCGCAAATTTTCCAAAAAATCTAGGCCACCGGTATAGGCGTCCCACGGATAGGTCTGCTCGTTGTTTACAGCTGTTGACTGGACATACTCAGTTTCTAAAAAATTCTTCTCGGCTCGTGCATGGCGCTGTGGAATAGCGAGCCGTAAACAGCTTGACACTGACGATGCTTGACGCCGAGACACTAACTGCGCCAACTTATAGACCATTGGGTCAAGCACTGGATGCGGAGAAACCACCCGACGCAACGGCCGGAGAGTCGAAACATATTCTGTACTATCTGTACGATCAACAATAAATCCTTGTACCCGGCCAGATCCAAAATCAACCATGACTCGACTACCAACCGCGACATCAGCAAACTTTTCCGGAATCTCATAATCGAACAACGAGTCACCATGAACATGCGGTGAATCCACAACAACGCGCGCAACAGGTTTCGGAACGCCAGAAGTAATCGTTACCGAATGACGTTCTAGGTGCAACAATTCATTTTGCTGTGAATACTCAGGTAAAGAAAACAAGTCGCTCATAATTAATAGTCAATCATATGCCTCCACCATCATGATGTAAACAGATTGATGCACCTAGCGAAGGCTAGGTGCATCAACAAAACATCTCATTACAGCAGTCCAGCAGCCGCCCGTAACTGCTCAACGCGATCAGTCTTTTCCCACGTAAACTCGGGCAATTCGCGACCAAAATGGCCATAGTTTGAGGTGAGCGCATATATCGGACGCAGGAGGTCAAGGTCTTTGATAATGGCAGCTGGGCGCAGATCGAACACGCTCTTTACTGCAGCAGAGATAACGTTCTCAGCGACCTTATTTGTTCCAAATGTTTCTACCCGAATAGAGACTGGGCGAGCTTTTCCGATCGCATAGGCAACCTGAACCTCACACCGGTCAGCAAGACCCGCAGCAACAACATTCTTCGCTACCCAACGGGCAGCATACGATGCAGATCGATCAACTTTCGATGGGTCTTTACCAGAGAAAGCACCGCCACCGTGCCGCGCCATACCACCATATGTATCGACGATAATCTTGCGCCCGGTAACACCAGCGTCTCCCATCGGACCACCAATTTCAAACCGGCCCGAAGGATTGACCAAGAACTGAACATTCTCGTAGGATACATGTCCAGCATGCTCAGCCAAAACTGGACGAATAACATGTTCAATGACCGCCTCTTGGATGTCACGCAACGTAATATCCGGGTCATGCTGAGTCGACACAACAATCGTATCGATACTTACTGGGACTACACCATCATAATTAACAGTGACCTGAGTTTTACCATCCGGGCGTAACCCAGCGACGATGCCTTGTTTACGAACAAAAGTGAGTCGCTCAGATAACCGATGCGCCAAGAAAATTGGTAGTGGCATTAAGGTCGCCGTCTCATTGGATGCGTAACCAAACATGAGGCCTTGGTCTCCCGCACCCTGCCGATCAAGTTCGTCGGTTTCCTCGCCGGAACGAACTTCGAGTGAGGTATCCACTGATCCAGCGATGTCCGGCGACTGCTGATCAATTGAGACAGAAATACCGCACGAGGCACCGTCAAAACCAATTTGCGACGAAGTGTAGCCGATATCTTTAATCGCGGCGCGCGCAATATCCAGAATTTCAACATAGCCTTCAGTGGTCACTTCACCTGCCACGTGAACAAGTCCCGTCGTCACCATAGTCTCAACAGCTACTCGCGATTGAGGGTCCTGAGCCAACAGGGCGTCAAGGATTGAATCAGCGATTTTGTCGCATACTTTGTCTGGATGACCTTCGGTCACCGATTCCGAAGTAAAAGGCTGTAGCGTCATTCGAGTGTTCTTTCTTCCTTATAGTATTGCGCAAACCGTCCGGTTGCGATGTCAACAAGCTATTTCGTTATCTGGTTTTCTATCGTAGACACAATGGCTTGAGCAACCGTTGGTTTATTCCCCTGATGAGTGTCTACCAGTTTTCCTTGGCCGGTTACGACTGAAACCCGTGTATGTACATCACCAAAACCGATGTCTTCACCGACTTGATTGATGACGAGTAAATCGGCACCCTTTCTGCGGGCTTTGGCAATACCGTACTCGATATATGTCTGATTTTCGTCACCTGTCTCAGCAGCGAAACCAACAATGTATTGCCCAGATTTCTGGCGATGTGCCGCAAGCTCACGCAAAATATCAGGATTAGCTTTTAATTCGAGCTGGAAATTTTCACTACGCTTGATCTTCGTTTGGGACTGCACGACATGAAAATCGCCAATCGCAGCGGCCATGATCATGACATCGGCTGTTGGAGATAACCGTTGCATTTCAACTTGAACGTCATGTGCACTTACCGCGGAGACAATCTCAATTCCTGGTTGACACCGTGCACGGACATCGGTAGCTAAATTGGCGCCCACGAGGATGACGCGGTGTCCATTGCGATAAGCCGCATTAGCGAGTTCGACCCCCATAATCCCCGAAGAATTGTTCGCAATATAGCGCACTGGATCTATAGCTTCCCGGGTCCCGCCAGCAGAAATAACCCATGTCCCATCGGCATCTGTATTGCCCCGTTCTGCGTCGAAACTACGGTCTTGCAATAGCGCGATCGCGCGTTCCGCAATTGTTTCCGGCTCGCTCATACGCCCGACACCAGTATCTTTACCGGTGAGCTGTCCGGCTTCTGGACCAATCAATTCCCATCCTTGCTGACGCAAGAGTTCAACGTTTGCTTGTGTTGCTGGATGTTCCCACATTTGGGTATGCATTGCTGGCGCAATTAATCGCGGGCATGTTGCGACAAGTGCTGAAGCCGTTAACAAGTTATCGGCAATACCGTGGGCGAATTTAGCAATTGTGTTTGCCGTTGCTGGAGCCACCACGAAAAGGTCAGCACGTGCACCAGTATTAACATGTACCACTGCATGAGCATCTTCCGATACGTGCACATGTACGGGATTTCCGGAGATTGCTTCCCAAGTTGTTATACCGACCATCTCCAGTGCAGCGGGAGTAGGAACGACGACGACGTCCGCACCCCACTGCCGCAACCTACGAACAGCAGTTACTGCTTTGTAAGCAGCGATGCCTCCCGTAACGCCAAATAATATTCGAGGCGTATGAGACAAGCCTCCCAATTGGGAGGCTCGTAGATTGACGTTACCGCCCATCATTACTCTCGGGTGAACTTAAGCTTATCGTCAGCAACTTCTTGGAGCGCCACCGATAACGGCTTGTCTTCGGGTGAAGCAGAGACAAGCGGACCAATGCTCGTGATGTTGCCATCACCAGACTTGAGTTCTTGACGGTAGGAGTTGATTTGGCGTGCCCGAGCGGCTCCAAAAACAGCCAACGTGTACTTCGAATCAACCTTTTCTAACAAGTTGTCGATTGCCGGGGACGTGATGCCCTCTGGGTTGGCGGTGGTTCCAGACATATATACCTCTTCTATGGTTGGATCAGCCGGGTTCTTATACAGGTTCTTATTTTACCGCGGATTGCAACAAAATTTGCAGTAGCGCTTCGGTGGCATTAGCCACTGTATCGTTAATAATAACGTAGTCGAATTCATCTTGGGCGGCTAACTCAGTACGAGCAGTAGCCAGGCGTCGTTCCTGTTCTTCCTCGCCTTCCGTGCCACGCCCTTTAAGGCGTTGTTCAAGTTCTTCCCATGATGGTGGTGCGATAAATATTTGCTGAGCTTCTGGCATCGCTTTGCGCACTTGCCGAGCGCCATCCAAATCGAGTTCGAGAATGACATGTTGCCCTCTGGCCATTGCTTCTTCTACCGGCTTTCTGGGAGTTCCATACCGGTGAACTTTATGCACTATGGCCCACTCCAGCATGCCGTCATTAGCTACCAACTCATCAAACTCTTCTGGCGTCACGAAATAATAGTGAGTTCCATCGATTTCGCCGGGACGAGGAGCCCGTGTTGTAGCAGATACGGAATACCAAAGGCTAGGATCTTTTGCCAAAACTTCTTTAAGGACAGTACCTTTACCCACCGCAGTAGGCCCACAAACGACAAATGCTTTACCGTGAAAATCAGTCATAGCTATTATCGTGCCAGAATCTGATTACGACACCAATGCGTGGCTAAGTGGTGTGATTGGTTACCTATCGACTAGCCGCAATGAAAAGTGAGCCAAGAACAGATTTGTTCTTGGCTCACTTTACGTACAAAAGACGTTTACCGCCCCGATGTTTCCTCAGCACGAATCTCTGCGATTCGGTTAAGTACTCCCATCGTGAAACCTACTGCTTTATCTGTGGAGAAATCGCGCACAAGTGACGTAATTTCCTTAACAACGATTGCTACTGGCACATCCAGGTACATTATCTCAGTCGCACCAATTCGTAAAAGATTACGATCTACGATGCTCATACGAGAAAGCGACCATTGCGGCGAAGCAGCCTCAATCATTGAATCGACATCATCTGCCCACTCAACATAGGTGGACACAATGAGTTGCCCATATTCTTGAATCGGTTGTTGCGAAGCAGAAATCTGGCTACGCTCAGCTAACAAAGTAGCTAAATCTTCACCAGCGTCCCGCACATCAGCTTCATAAAGAACATCAAGCGCACGTTGCCGCTGCAATGAGCGACCTTTCCGACGTTTATTCCGCCGGTCATGAGAACGTTCTTCAGCAGTCATCAGGCGCGATTAATGTACTCGCCGGTACGGGTGTCAACCTTGATTTTGGTTCCCTGCTCTAGGAAGAGAGGAACCTGTAGTTCGTAACCGGTTTCTACTGTTGCTGGCTTGGTGCCGGAATTAGAACGGTCGCCCTGCAAACCTGGCTCCGTGTAAGTTACCTCTAGAACAACGGAAGCTGGCAATTCGATGAACAGTACAGCACCTTCGTGCATAGCAACGATGGCGTTGGAGTTCTCGAGCATGTAGTTCTTCGCGTCACCAACGACTTCAGCGCTTACGGGGAGTTGCTCGTAGGTATCGAGATCCATAAAAATGAAGTCGCTACCATCGTTGTATAGGTACTGCATATCGCGACGGTCTACGGTAGCTGTCTCGACTTTCACGCCAGCGTTGAATGTCTTATCAACATTCTTACCGGAAAGCACATTCTTCAGCTTCGTACGAACGAATGCTGGGCCCTTACCCGGCTTCACATGCTGAAACTCAACAACTTGCCAAAGCTGGTTGTCGATTTTAAGCACCATACCATTTTTGAGATCGTTTGTGGTTGCCACGTTTTTCCAATCTGTAGCGTCAATGATTCCTTTTGGATTTTAACTGTTTTTCTTGGCTAACTTGGTGAAGATGCGCTATTTATGAGCATAATTACGTGTTTAGGCACCGCATCTACCATCTCTGCAAGAGTATAACCTGTAGTGTCTAGCGTCCAATCGGCGTATTTCTGGTACTGCGGCATTCGCTCATTGAGCCACATTCTCAGTTCTTTCCGAGGTAACACGATGTTCGTTGCTCGTGGCCCGAATAGTCCTAATCGTTTGACCAGTTCTGCAACAGAACACTCTAAACTCAAAACAAAAACACGTTCTTCACGTTTAACATCAAACACCATCGATGATAAATATTCATGCTCGAAAAAATCAGCCGGGAGGGCTACCGCAAAGTCTGTTTCTGGTTCTGCTGCAATATCGGTGAATAAGTCCCGTACAAGGTCGCCAACGAGAACGTGTCTCTGTGAGCACGGAATCTCAGTAAAAAGATCTTCGTTTGACACGCCAAGTTGCTCAGCCACAATCGTATCAGCATCAGCCACTGTGTAACCATGGGTTTCCAGACCAGCTAAGAGTGTCGTTTTCCCGGCACCGTCAGGGCCAATAATCACAATAGCGGTCATGGTCGGATACTCTCCCATGCAGAATCTAGCATTTCTTGGGAAGGCTCACGAATAATATGCATATTTCGTTCCGTATCGACGACGACGAAGCGCAACTGTCCGTCTCTAACTTTTTTGTCACTGCGCATTGCGCGCTCGATCTGTTCTCGCTTATCAGCGGGGTACGTCGTCGGCAATCCTAACTGCTCTAAGATGCACCTGTGCTCTGTCACGAAATCTGGCGTTGCGTAACCAGCACTAACGGCCAGCGAAGCCGCGAAAATACAACCTACCGCTACGGCTTGACCATGTTTCCAAGAATAGTTTTCTACCAGCTCAATCGCGTGCCCCAAAGTATGCCCATAATTGAGTACCTGACGCAAACTTGATTCACGTAAATCCTGACTTACCACATCGGCCTTCACTCGAATAGCTCGCGCAATGAGTTCGTGAAGATCATAGCTAGGCTGGGCCAGCATTGTAGAGATATTCTGGTCGGCAATAAAACCACACTTGGCGACTTCAGCTAACCCACTCTGACGTTGTTCTTCCGGCAATGTTCCAAGTACATCGAGATCGCAGAATACATACGACGGCGGCCAGAATGTACCAACGAGATTCTTTCCTTGAGCCGTATTGATAGCTGTCTTTCCCCCGACCGCAGCATCTACCATTCCCAAAATCGTCGTCGGTACGGAAACCAACCGAATACCGCGCATCCAGGTGGAAGCGAAAAAACCAGCAACGTCGGTTGTTGCCCCACCGCCAACTGCCAGCACCACGGCATCTCTGCCAAGATGTGCTTGGCCTGCGATATCCCATAATTGTTCGATTGTGTCCGATGATTTTGCTTTTTCACCATCAGGGACTTCAACGGCGACAGAATGCAAACCAGCTAACGTGATCTGTTCATCAATCCGGCCAACATAGCTAGTCAGATGAGGACTATGGATGAGCATGACTTTACTTGCTGGACGCAACGCGCGGACTATCCGTGGCACTAGGTCAGTCCCAACAACGACATCGTAAGGGTTTGGTCCATCAACTGTTATCTGTGTTTGTGATTGTCCGAGTTTATCTAATACGTTTCCTACCACAACATTCAGCCCACGTTCATCTGACATCACGATATCTGACGCAACCTCATAGTAAAATTCACTACGTTCTTGACGCAGGCGTGCAACTGAGGCTGCGATATCATCACCGAGAACTGGCCGGACTGTGCGGGAACGACGCAGTCGCGAAACAAGGACTTCGTCCGCTACATCGATATAAAAAACACGCTCCCGAGTTAATATCCGTCGCGTCTGAGAATTCAGCAGAGCGCCACCGCCGATAGACAGGATTCCAGTGCGTAGCTCACAAGCCTCTTTAATAACCTCGTGCTCAAGCTGACGAAAATGGTCTGCTCCAAAAGTTGCAAAAATATCAGAAATCGACATGCCTGCGCGTTGACTTATCAAACGGTCGGAATCGGTGAACTCTTCGTGCAAACGGTTGGCAACAATTCGACCAACGGTAGTCTTTCCGGCACCTGGCATGCCCACGATAACAGCGCGCAGACTCATAACCCCAACTCGTTTTCAAAAAAAGCCCCATGCTGGTCAGCCAAATTTTCCAGATGTATCTGGATGTCTTGTAGATGGTTACCTGACGCTCGCTCTAACACTGCCGATGCCAGTGTTAATGCCAACATAGACTCTGCGATAACTGTTGCAGGTACAACTGCGCTAGTGTCGGAGCGCTGGTGGTTAGCCGCTACTGGCTCTCCCGTTGCAAGGTCAACGGTTTTTAGGGCGTGTGGGACGGTCGGGATAGGTTTAACAGCAATACGAACAACAACTGGTTCCCCGTTAGTCATCCCGCCTTCTATTCCCCCGGCATGGTTCGATTCACGAGTAATCATCCCATGTTCTAGTGCGAGTTCGTCATGAGCGATAGAACCTCCCCTTATAGCATTGGCAAATCCATCCCCTATTTCAACACCTTTAACTGCAGGTATAGACATCATCGCTTGTGCTATTTGGCCGTCAAGCCGTTCACTCCACACAGTGTATGTGCCAAGAGCTGGCGGCACGTTCCAAGCAATTGCTTCGGCTATGCCACCAATAGTGTCCCCTGTTTTTCGAGCGTAGTCTATCTGTTCCATAAAAAGCCGCTCGGAATGCGGATCCGAAGCTCGCACTGGCGAAGCCTCGATAGTCTGGATGTCAGCTAGAGTAATCGTCTTGTTTACCGCGGTAGCAGTCCCTAAAGCCACCACACGCCCAGCAATCACAATACCAGCTACTTGTCGCAGAAATTCTTTCGCAACATAGCCGAGTGCAACCCGGGCAGCAGTTTCACGAGCGGACGCGCGTTCTAACACATTTCGTAAATCGTCAAAGCGGAACTTTATTGCCCCAGCATAATCAGCGTGACCGGGCCGCGGACGAGTTAGCTTTTTATTCCTTGCTAGTTCGTGAGAGTCTCCACTACCAGAATACTTTCGCAACTCGGCCGGGTCTACGACGTCGGGACTCATAACAGTTTCCCAACGCGGCCACTCACTATTATCTATTTCAATAGCAATCGGACTCCCGAGAGTTTTCCCATGCCGAACTCCCGAAATTATTCGGCAGGAATCTTGCTCAAATTTTTGTCGCGCACCTCGACCATATCCAGTCCGCCGTCGTCGCAACTCCGCTGCTAGCCCAACGGTAGAAATCTCAATCCCCGCGGGCATGCCTTCTATAATTGCGACGAGGCGGCAACCATGTGACTCACCTGCTGTACTCCAACGCATCATATAACCGATTGTGCCAAAGATAATGAACTCATGCTTGCCCAGACGCTCCATGAAGCACCTACAAGAAACGGTCCGAAGGGCACTGATGAGTCAAAATGCAGTCTACGAAACACCAGTCCAACCAGGCTGATAGCCCCGGCACATATAGTAGCTACAACGAAACACGCTACCGCCTCACGTCCGTGAAAGAAGCACATAGCAACCAAAAGCCGCACATCGCCTCTCCCCACATATCGTCCACCTGAAATCACGGATGCAAGCCCTAGCGGAACGCATACTAGTATCAAAGATTGTGCAACCTGTTGCCACCATGACCAGTCGAGACCATAAATACATAGCCCATAAGCTATCGCAGCTACTAGCGCGGCGTTGGTAACCCAAACAATAAGGGTATGGGTATACGCATCGACGACGGCATTTGCGAAAAGCAAACCGTAAAACACGCCAATTGCTAGTGCAGATATTGAGTAACCATCGCTGAGAATAGCGAGACCAATACTCACACAAGCGCTAAACATTCCAGCATAATTCGAAAACTGGATCATCTTCTTGTCCACAGGACACATATTAAGACGAAAGAAAAATCACCCTATTTTGTTATCCACAGTCTCTTGGATTATGTGGAAAGGAAGGTCGATTCCCGAAGAAAGTAGAATCACTTCTCGCAAATATCCCACTAAAAACTGGGGAAATAGCAAGCTGTTGTGTGCAGTTAAAGAATGTCGGTACAACCGGAGAACAGATGCGGACGCCGGAAGCATAGGGATGCGTTCAGCAACGGCACAATCTGTGTCGACAATAGTATCGGTATCGCGGATTTGAACCTGTTCTGGACGCCGAAATTGAACGTCGACGCCCATATTGTGTGCAGCCGCAACAGCAGAGCCAGGCCCACCACATGGGTCGCTAACGATAACAATTTCGTCATAGCTTAGTTCAACGGCGCTTGCTATTGTTGCCCCTGCATTGTAACCACCACCGAGGATTAAAATACGGTCCGCATCAGCAATAGCTAAGCCACGGAGTGCTGAAGACACTGCCCGCGAAACGACGGAGAAGCCAATAAGCATTGAGCTGCTACCAGTGGGCTGGCGGACCAACAGATCACAAGCACCCGTAAGTTTCGCCATACCGTCTAAAAGATCAGCTTTATCATTGCCTAGCACTCTTGTAGGAGCCCAAATAGACTGAATATTCGGATCTATTGCGCATGCATTAAGCTCACTAAAATCAACATGCCGACTACCAGAAACAAGGCTACTAAAAATATCGTATAGCCAGGACGGGCCAATAAATCCATGTGTCATTAGCTATGCGGATGCTCCGAATACCATTTACGCAACACTTCAACGTTCTTCGAATGATCGTCAATGTTGTTGGCAAATAGAGTTTCGCCAGTGTCTAAATTAGTCGTAACAAAGAATAACCAGTCACCCGCTGGCGGATTTGCAGTTGCTTCGATAACCTTCAAGCTCGGATTCGAAATGGGTGTTGGCGGTAAACCAGCATTCAAGTAGGTGTTATAAGGATTGTCATTTTTTAGCTCATCTTCGGTAGGAATGCCACCAAATCTGCCAACTCCATACAACGTAGTCGAATCCATTTGGAGCTTGCCATTGACTTGGCTGTCATCCACTAAACGATTCTCGATAACTCTCGCGACTTGGCCGTAATAGTCTGGCCAATTAACTTCACGCTCCACAATCGATGCCACAATAATTGTACGTTGCCATTGGTCTCGTGGAAGATCAATCTTCTCTAAACCATGGATACGGTTAGCAACCATATCTGAAACAACTTCTTGCACAGTAGCATTGGTTCGAACAGTGTAGGTAGCTGGAGCTAACCAACCTTCTGCGTTCCCTTGAGCTTCATCAGGTAGCCCAATAGCCTTAGGATCATCAACGATCTTTTCAACATCTTCTATAGGCTTGTCCATTGTGTTGGCGATCCGCTCAATAACTTGTTTCTTAGCAAAGCCTTCCGGGATCGTGATTTTTAGTTCAGCCCGACTGGCTGGATCGAGCAAAGCAGAAACTGCACCTTGTCCAGACATCTTCATCTTAAGCTTGTACGCACCAGGCTGGATTGATGCAGAGCGCGGATCTGAGTTGAACGCATCAACAAATGCCCGCTGCGAAGCTACAACATCTGCGTCAAGCAAAATTTTTGCCATCACAGAGCCAGAAGCACCTTCAGGTATTTCTAAAACAACTTCGCCACTACCGGGCCCGGCATAGTCCGTCACAGACTGACTATTGATCAAGCTCTTCACATAGGGAACAGCTACAACGGTTGCAGCGACCACCAAGACGCACGTAACAAACAGAACAATCGCCGATCGAATCCGCTTCTTTCGCCGATAAGCACGTCGAGTCTTTGTCGGTTTCTTACGGTCGGTATCTAACGTCGTGAAAACTTCAGACACTCATCTCTCCTGCATCTCAATACGTTCCCCTGGAGGAAATCCAGTTGCGCGTTCCTGCGCCAGCGCACTCTCTAAAATAATAACCGCTGCGACCTGATCCACAACACTTCGATGAGTAATCTCTTTACGCCCAGCCTCATGCAGAAGATTATGAGCAGTCACTGTACTCAACCGTTCATCAACTAAACACACCTGAACAGGCGCAATCCTGCGAGCTAGTTGTTTTGCCCAACGCCGTGCATTTCGCGCTGATTTCCCCTCCGAACCATCCATGTTCAAAGGTAAACCGACTATAACTTCAAGTGCGTCAAGTTCCGCCACTAGGGCAATAACCGACGTGAAATCATCCTTGTAGCGCCGATAGGTGGCAACAGGTGTGGCAAGGATGCCGGAGGTGTCGCTACGTGCGACACCAACCCGCACCTCACCAACATCGACTGCAATACGTGCACCTACTCGCATGATGAAACTTTCGTCATCCTAGCGTTGTTGGATCGCAGATACGATAGCATCGAATGCTGCATCAATCTTGCTAGCATCGGTACCGCCGCCTTGAGCCATATCAGGCTTGCCGCCGCCGCCACCGCCAAGAATCTTTGCAGCTGTAGAAACAAGAACACCTGCCTTAATTCCCAAGGAACGTGCTTCATCACTTGTCGCGATAACAATTGTCGGCCTTCCCTTGGCCACACCGGTTAGTGCGACCACAGATGGAACCTGCCCTAAACGATCACGGAGATTCATCACTGCAACACGAACATCATCAGCAGAAGCAACGTCTCCTAGATTATGGGTAATAACCGTCACTCCAGCGATTTCTTTGCGCTTGTCTATAACAGATGCCAGTTGCGAAAGCATCTTCTCTTTACGCAGCTCCGCGAGCTCCTTATCCGCAGACTTGAGACGCCCAAGAAGAGCATCAATATGCTCTGGCAACTCTTCAGGACGGACATGAGTCAAGGTCGACAGCTGAGAAACAAGTGCACGCTCGCGAGCTTCTGCAGCATAAGCCCCCTGCCCTACCAAAGCTTCAATTCGCCGGACTCCAGAGCCAATGGACGATTCACCCAATACGCTTACCAAGCCGAGAGCGCCGGAAGCCTTAACATGGGTGCCTGCACACAGTTCACGAGACCAATCTCCGCCGATAGAGACAACACGAACTTCAGTCCCGTATTTTTCACCAAAGAGTGCCATAGCACCAGAAGCACGAGCAGCATCGAGACTCATGACCTCGTCAGTGACTGCAAGATTCTCTTGCAGCCGCTCATTGACACGCGACTCAATGTCACTAAGAATCGTAGCCGGAACCTGTTGCCCATGGCGGAAGTCAAAACGTAAGCGCGAAGGCGAGTTCTCCGAGCCAGCCTGAGTAGCGTCTTCGCCAAGATATTCGTGTAAAGCCTTATGCACCATATGGGTAGCAGTATGTGCACGCGCAATCTGTTCTCTGCGCACTACATCAATGGCTGAATATACTGCGTCATCCAGAGCGATGGATCCTTCGCTTAGCGTGCCACGGTGAACGAAGAGTCCCTTAATAGGCATCTGAACATCTGTAACATCAACTATTCCCCCGCCAGCGACCGTAATACGACCGTGGTCTGCCAATTGGCCACCTTGCTCAGCCCAAAATGGGGTCTGATCCAAAATAATATCAACCTGAGCTGGAGCCTCGACTGCTCCAACGGATACACCGTCCTGTAGCAATCCAACAACTTTGCCATCTGCTAAATAATCGGTATATCCGAGGAAACGAGTATCCCCACCATTGGCTTGAATCTCGTGATAGACAGTGGCATCCACATGACCGGTTTTCTTCGCTTGTGCATCCGCACGGGCACGGTCTTTCTGCTCTTGCATTAGACGGCGGAAGCCCTTTTCGTCAACTGATATTCCTTTTTCTGAAGCCATTTCCAAGGTCAGATCAATCGGGAATCCGTAGGTATCGTGCAAAGTGAACGCAGCATCTCCAGGAAGCTGAGCTCCATCCTCTTTAGCTTTCGCAGCAGCCTGCTCAAAAATCTGGGTGCCTGCAGTCAATGTACGACGGAACGCCTGTTCTTCTCCATATGCAATCTGCGAGATCTGTGCAAAATTTTCTTCCAGCACCGGATACGAATCTTTCATCGCATCCTTGGTTACCGGAAGTAGCTGAGGGTAGGCGACATCGCTGTATCCGAGTAGACGCACTGAGCGAACCGCACGTCGAATCAAGCGTCGGAGGACGTATCCCCTACCATCATTACCAGGACGCACGCCATCGGCAATGAGCATCATCGAAGAACGAACGTGATCAGCGACCACACGCATGAGAATATCATCGTCTTCATTCTGCCCATAGGTCTTACCGGTAATTCTCTCAACTGCTTGAATTACAGGGTAAACTTCATCTGTTTCATACATATTGTTTTTACCTTGCAATAGGTAAGCAATACGTTCTAGACCAGCACCGGTATCAATAGCAGTTTGATCTAGTTCACCAAGAATTGGGAAGTTCTTTCCTTCGCCCTCACCTCGTAAGTACTGGTCGAAAACAAGGTTCCAGATTTCGAGATAACGATCACCACCGGGATCAACATTTCCGCCGACGGCTTCAGGACCGAACTCCGGACCACGATCGTAATGGATCTCCGCACACGAACCAGCAGGCCCGGGCTGTCCAGTAGACCAGAAAATTTCCTCTCGAGTCAGTTTGACAATATGACCTGGATCGAGGCCGATCACTTTCGTCATATGTTCGAACGAGACTTCGTCTTCTTCCCAAATCGTTACCCACAGACGGTCTTTGTCGAGTCCATACCCGCCTTCTTCAACCGACGACGTCAGCAAGCCGAATGCAAGATCCAACGCACCCTCTTTGAAGTAGTCTCCAAAAGAGAAATTGCCACACATCTGAAAGAACGTACCGTGACGAGTAGTTCGACCGACGTTATCTATGTCGTTTGTACGAATACATTTTTGTACCGAAGCTATACGAGGATATGGAGACTTTTCGGTACCGATAATATAAGGAGTAAACGGCACCATTCCAGCAATAGTAAACAGAATAGAAGGATCTGGAGATATGAGTGAAACTGACTCAGCGATATGGTGGCCATGCTTAGCAAAGTAATCCAACCAACGTTGACGAATCTCAGCAGTGCGCATAATGACAATTCCTTATAATTACGATGCCGCGGTTTACGGCGATACTAGCTAGTAGTTTACCGGTCATCCGGCTAGTGTTACAGATCTTAAGATGTGGTGGTATACACGGAATAAAAACGCGCCACGGCATGAACCATGGCGCGTTTTAAAATGCTTACGATCAGCGCGAGTAGAATTCGACGACCATCTGAACATCACAGGTGATCGGAACTTCCGCACGCTTTGGACGGCGGATCAATTCAAAGCGAAGCTTTTCAAGTTCAACCTTCATGTACTCTGGAACAGCTGGGAGCACTGAAGCATGCTGACCCTGAGCTGCAGCAAGGAATTGAGCAGATGCCTGCGAACGTGGCTTAACCTGAACGACCTGTCCTGGCTTTACCCGGAACGACGGGCGGTCAACCAACTTGCCGTCAACGAGAATGTGACGGTGAACTACAACCTGACGAGCCTGTGCAATGGTACGTGCAAAACCAGCACGTAGAACAAGCGCATCAAGACGCATTTCGAGTAGCTCAACTAGGTTCTCACCAGACATACCCTCAATACGACGAGCTTCGTCCCAAACCTTGCGAAGTTGTGCCTCACGAATACCGTACTGTGCACGCAGGCGCTGCTTTTCCTTCAAACGAACCGAGTAGTCAGATTCCTTAACTCGGCCACGTCCATGCTCACCTGGACGGTAGGGACGACGCTGCATGTAACGCTCTGCCTTTGGGGTAAGAGCGAGACCTAGTGCGCGCGACTTGCGCACGAGTTTACGGGCACGATTAGTTGCCATTATTTTCTCCTGTCGATAAATTAGCACTCAGACTAATCTGAGCGGGGCCACCGCAACGGCTAAGACCCCAGGCGTTGCGAGAAACGCAACCTGACAAGGATAGCACGTTCAACTCCTCAAAATCTTGTTAATACGCGCTAGCCGAGAGGTGATTTGAGCCTCGAAACCGCGTCCTGAGGGAACGTAATATTGTTTTTCTTCCAGCTCATCTGGTAGATAATCTTGCTTGACCACACCAGCTGGATCATCGTGGGGATAAATGTAATTAGTATTCTGGCTGACGCTCTTTGCAGCCACTCTAGATGCAGTCACACTCTGATCGCGTAAATGCGCTGGCACCTGTCCAATATTTCCGGCACGAACATCAGCGATTGCTTGGTTAATTGCGAGATAGGCCCGATTAGATTTAGGAGCAGTTGCCAAATGAACAACTGCTCCTGCAAGAATAATGCGTGCTTCCGGCATGCCGACCAAAGCTACCGCCTGCGCTGCTGCAGTTGCTGTTTGTAATGCTGATGGGTCTGCCATGCCTATATCCTCAGCCGCGCTAATCATTATTCTGCGCGCGATGAACCTAGGGTCTTCCCCAGCTTCAAGCATTCGCGCTAAATAGTGGATTGCGGCGTCTACGTCTGAGCCACGGATGGATTTTATAAATGCGGAGATAACGTCATAGTGTTGATCTCCATTTTTGCCGTATCTCACTGCGTGTACGTCAATCGCGTGTTCCACATCAGACAAGGTAATATGCCGATTACCAGCAGAACCAGCAGCCTCCAATATGGTCAATGCACGGCGACCATCTGCACCTGCCAACCGAACTATATGATCACGTGCATCTTCATCGAGGAGTATATGCCCGCCATATCCACGCTCATCACAAACAGCGCGATCCAATAGAGTCGCAATATTGTCTGAGCTTAATGGACGTAGAGTAAGTAGGAGCGAGCGAGACAACAGCGGCGCAATGACCGAAAAACTAGGATTTTCTGTGGTCGCAGCAACTAGAATAACCCAACCGTTTTCAACAGCCGGAAGCAATGCATCTTGCTGGGACTTGGAAAACCGATGAACTTCGTCGATAAAAAGCACCGTCTCTTCACCATGCACTGCCAGCAAATTCCGGGCCTGTTCAATATTGGCCCGTACCTGGGAAACCCCAGCAGACACTGCCGAAATTTCTACAAAATGCCGATTACTTGACTGAGCGACCAGATAGGCCAGTGTGGTTTTTCCAATTCCGGGTGGCCCCCACAGGATAACCGAACTCGGCATACCTGTTGTGCCAGGCTCAATCAAGCGACGGAGGGGTTGCCCTTCGCCGAGTAAGTGCTCCTGCCCCACGACTTCCGCTATGCTTCTTGGACGCATACGCACTGCAAGCGGGGAATGCACGCTTTGTTGGTCCGCTACTGATGACGATTCAAAAAGATCCACGTCTCTAACCTTACCGAACCTAAATAAACAATTCGTCATTAGCATAAAGCTAGGAAGAAACCACCAGCTAAACGTAATTTGTGCCACAATAAAAGTATGTTTACGTGGTTGGGTCAAAAAGTTTCTTATAGGCCAAAAACAGTTATCGCACTGTGGGTCATTCTCGCATTAGTTGGGGCATTTGGAGCGTTGTTAGGATTCGGACAAGGTAACCTGTTAGCCCGAATGAATTCATCAGAATCCATGATCCCAGGCTCTGAATCAGACAAAGTACTCGAAGTTGCTGGCGCAGCGGGACAAGGCGAGAATATCGTTGTCCTCGTAGAGAACGTTTCAGCTGAGGAAGCAGAGTCCGAACTAGCAGATTTTCGCGCTGGCGTTCTAGATCTCCCCCATGTCACCAGTGTTAACGACCCTATCAACGTTAATAATCAATTTGTTGCTGAGCTCGACAAACAGCTCAAGTCTGCAGTGGAAGAAAGCATTGCAAATAACCAAACATTGATCGATGCAGCCGTAGCGGCAGCACTTGAATCGTCACGCGATGTGCTATCTCAGGCGCGTGCGTTCGGTGGTGAACAGGCTGAACGCCAAGCTCGAGAAGCTATTATTTCCCAAGCTACAGATCAAGCACGGACAAAAATCTCTGAGAAAGTTACTACCGAAGCCAAACAACGGATGGCAGCATTGCAAAATCCATCCGATTCCTTCAAAAATGGACAGAACTTCGTTGCGGTTGTTCAGCTAGCTCCCGGACACTATCCAGACACTGTAGCCGACGTCGATAAATCAGTAACTGATTTGCAAACCGGGCTTCGTACACATCACCCTGATGCAAAAGCCGGAGCGCTTTCGATGACTTTAGCCAAAGATGTCATCTTGGAACAAACTGCAGAAGATCTCGTCACTGGAGAAATAGTTGGTCTGCCAATCGCGCTTATCCTACTAATCATAGTTTTTGGCGGTATTATTGCTGCTGGTCTTCCGCTTGGTTCTGCACTAGTGTCCATAGCCATTGGTTTGGGCATGGTCTGGGGTCTAACCTTTATAACGAATGTTGACAATTTTATTCTCAACATAGTTTCCCTTATTGGACTCGCTCTCTCTATTGATTATGGTCTGCTAATCGTGTCCCGCTACCGAGAAGAGATCGCCAAAAGAGTTACCAGTTCAGAAGATCCCTTGTTGCAAGAGCACGTTATTGAAGCAGTTCAAACAACAATTGCCTCGGCAGGACGTACTGTAGCTTTTTCTGCACTTACCATCGCATTTGCCATAAGCGGACTTATGGTTATGAATGCCCCTATGCTGCGTATGATCGCTATCGGCGGAGTAATAGTTACGATACTCGCAGTTACAACCGCAGTAACGCTCGTCCCTGCATTGATTGTGGTGTCGGGTAAAAAACTTGCTCTACCGGCAAAACTTTCACAGGTACCGGTCATGCGGTCACTTTTTAAACTCGTTGGAGATTCAGCGTCCGATCGTGGCGCTTTTTCGGCGCTTGCCCGATGGGTTCATCGTTATCCGTGGCCAGTAATGGTCACAACACTGGTGATTCTGGCAGTGGTAGCCGCACCAATTTTCACTGTTTCATTGCGGTCGAATTTCATCGAGTATCTTCCAAGTGACTCACGTGAAAAAGAGGTCTCAGCAGTTATTGAACGCGACTTCCCCGACTTTGCTACCCCGTCTGGCACCATTCTTGCAGAAACAGACGAAAAATCAGCACTACCATTCGTGAAACAGATCGAAACAATTCCCGGAGTTACCCAGGTACATTCCCCTCAAGTTATCGACGACGGAGTACTTATCAATTTCAATGTCGATTCAGCCGATCCTGTAGGACCAGCAGTTACCAAGGTAGTACAACAAATACGTGACCTCGATACCAGTTACCCGCACTACGTTGGTGGTGCGGCCGCGCTCCAAATGGACTTCAACGCATCTAATAGAGTTGATGCCCCGTTGGCATTGGGCATCGTCGCTTTGGCAGTAATCGTCTTGCTCTTCTTTATGACTGGATCTGTTGTAGCACCATTCACAGCACTAATTATCAATGGCCTATCGCTTCTCGCGGGGCTAGGAGGCGGAGCCTTCCTATTTAATAATGGATACTTGGGCCTCCCCCAAACCAACGGACTTGAAACTTTTGTAGTAGCATCCGCGATCGCATTTGGTTTTGGTTTAGCTATGGATTATGAGGTCTTTCTACTGGCGAGAATCAAAGAATTTTGGGACGACGGCGAATCCAACGACTTAGCTGTTGAACATGGATTGCAGCGTTCAGGCCGAATAATTACCTCCGCAGCAGCAATTATTGTTGCAGTCTTTATCGGATTCGTTTTCGGAGACCTAATTGCGGTAAAACAAATCGGAGTGGTTCTGGCAATTATCGTGATAGTTGACGCAACGATCGTGCGTTTACTATTGGTTCCAGCAACGATGACAATCCTCGGTAAATGGAACTGGTGGGCGCCGCGCCCGCTAAGAAAACTACACAAGCGGTTTGGAATAAAGCACTAACCTAATTCTACAAAAGGTTCACGGCGTCCATGAATCAATGAGGCGCCGTGAGTCATTCCAATGCGTTCATATAGCTTACGTGCGGGGTTATTCCACGCCCACATGGTAAATTGCACTGTTTCTAAGCTGGATAAAAGCTGATTGATTGCTCCCACCATTATCGCAGCAGCATAGCCTTTACCACGATACGCAGGTTTCGTCCCTAGACCGTGTAGATAGGCGTGCTTCGCAAAAGTATCATAGCCAACAACAGCCACAATGGTGTCATTTTCTCGCAGAATGAACCATGATAACGATTCAAAGAAACTGTGCGCTTCGCTCAACGGATTCGACTCGTATAACACAGCTCGAATCTGAGAAGACATCGCTGCTAGTTCTAACGAGCCGTGAGGAAGATGCTCTACTCGTTGGGCACCCGGCACCGGAAAAAGCTCTGATTCTGCATAATAAAAATCCCAGCCCCAGCCAAAAGACGGCCCAAAATAGTCCTTCATGTCGTCAGTTAAAGCAACATAAAGGCTCGTCGACATCAACGTCCACTCCGGCCGAGGGAATGAGCTACGAACTATTTCTAGCTGTTTGATCGATTGATCAATCTCGCCATAAATGGCTAAACTCAGTTTTCCACGATTCGGCCCGTATAGGACAGCGCATCTTTCATCTTCATATGTATATAATGGCTTTTCATCGCCCCACTCGTGGCGAACACACAATTGCCACATAGGAGTGTTGACGCCACTACCTCGAAACATCATCGTCGCAAATGCGTATTAGTAATGCGAGAGGACGACCGTCCCTATGGGAGCCCAATCGAAGAGTGTGTGCGCATCATCAACTGACATATTCAGACATCCGTGGGAACCATGGTCTCCAGCATGATAACCAAAACTACTAAACCAGGGCGCCCCATGGATCGCATAGTCACCATGGAAATACATAACCCATGGGACATTAGGGACATGGTAAGTACTTCCGTCAAGGTTCCGACCAGTCATATTTTGTTGTGCAACCTTATGCCAAACTTTGAATTCACCAGTGACTGTAGGAGTATTAGTTGATCCTGGAACAAAAAGTGCTGGGCCACGTACTTGCGTAGCACCTTCGTATCCTATTGCACTGAAGTTTGATAAGTTGACATCAATCCATTTTTCGCCTTCAGCAGCAAGATATGGAAGATTCTCAGCTCCCGCAGCGACAACTTTTTCTTCCCAAGTTTTCTCACCCTCAGTCACTTCAGTGACTGCAGCTGTTGGCTGACTTGCGATAAAATTGGTGGCAATTTGCTGGACTATATCGTCGATATTTGTAACAGTCTTTTTGCCGTGAGGCTCCGTTTTTACTTTAAGGATTTCACCTGATGCACTCTTATAGCGCATACCGACTACAGCCTCAGCTTCTAGCGGTTTAGACGATTCGGTGACCCATTTTGATACTGTCTCTCGGTCAATCTCAGGCTCGCCGTCGACGACTTTAATCCACGATGCCTTGGTAACGGCGTCTGCCACTAAAGTCTCATTCCCTACTACGAGTGTTACTTCAGTTGCGACAATATCGTTAGCTGTTTTTGCAATTTGTTTAAGTTCTTCACTCGGATCTTTAGCTGGAAGATCTACGGTCTTAACTTTAACTGAGATAGTTTTCTGGGCATGCGCAAGTACATTGGCAACACGCTTGACTTCTTTTGCTGGAACTCCCTGTCCATCTGTTCCAGGAACGACGACGAAGGTATCATCTTTAAGTTCAACATGCGGATCCGTTGGAGGAGTAATTGATTCTTGACCTTCGGTTAAAGAGCGAGCAAACTTTTCAATTTTCTCAACATCTACGAACGCTAGTACAGGGTCCACAGACGGCTTCGTAAATACCGATGTCAAATAATCCCCGACAGAACGATGCTTAGTTAATGCAGCAGAGGTAGTTTTTGAAACGTCCAACGACGCGCCCAGGGTAGCTAAATTCGCAGTTACATCGTTAACACCCTGACCGCCAATTTTTGCAGAAATAGTGCGTACATTAGATGTTAGCTTGGACTCGATTTCCGATTTGCTCATACCGCCGACGTTAAGATCGCCGATGTGTGTTTGAGGTAGCGCTCTGCCTGATATTGCAAAATAGCTTACATAGGTAACTATGGCTATCAAAATAACGCCACTTAGACCTAAAGTTCCGAAGAGAGCCAACCGTTTTTTCGTCATCATTTACCTCGACATCAACTTGACTCTAGTGTGTGGTGCATCATTTCCGATACACCACACACTAGTAATTGAAAATGCTACTACTTTGTTTCAGCTTTCGCCATCGGAGTAGATTTCTCTGTCTCTTCCTTCTTCTTTGGCTTAGCGTCCACACCGGCCTCTTTACGTTGTTGCATCGTAATTGGAGCTGGAGCATCAGTCATCGGGTCCCAACCGTTGCCAATCTTCGGGAAGGCTATGACGTCACGAATCGAAGGTGCTTTAGTTAGCAAAGAAACGATACGGTCCCACCCAAAAGCAATTCCACCATGCGGTGGCGCACCGAACTTGAATGCATCAAGCAAGAATCCGAATTTCTCTTGTGCTTGCTCTGCGTTCAGGCCCATCACCTTAAACACACGCTCTTGGACATCCCGACGATGGATACGGATTGAACCGCCACCAATTTCGTTGCCGTTGCAGACAATGTCATAGGCGTACGCAAGAGCGTGACCCGGATCTTCGTCGAACTTATCCAGCCACTCAGGTTTTGGAGAAGTGAAGGCATGGTGGACAGCAGTCCATGCGCCGTCGGCTACGGCGACATCGCCTTCTGCTTCAGCCGCCTTTGTACTCTTGAACAAAGGCGCGTCGACAACCCAGACAAAAGCCCAATCGTCATCGTTAATAAGACCACAACGCTTACCAATTTCCAAACGTGCTGCGCCTAGCAACTCACGTGATGCGCCCGGTTCTCCCGCGGCAAAGAAAATACAATCTCCGTTACCAGCGCCGGTAGCTTCCAGCAATCCCGCACGTTCTGCATCGGAAATATTTTTAGCAACCGGACCGCCGACAGTACCGTCGTCGGCAATTGTGACGTACGCAAGACCTTTAGCACCGCGAGCTTTCGCCCACTCTTGCCACTTGTCAAAAGTACGTCGTGGTTGAGAAGCCCCACCAGGCATTACAACAGCCCCAACATACTCGTTCTGGAAAACACGGAATGGCGTGTCCTTAAAGTAGTCCGTTAGATCGATCAGCTTTTGACCGAACCGCAAATCTGGCTTGTCCGAACCGTAGTTCTCCATGGCATCTTTGTATGTCATGTGTGGGATCGGGGTTTCCAGCTTGTAGCCAATCAGACCCCAAATCTCGCGAAGAACATCTTCTGCCACAGCCATAACATCTTCTTGCTCAACAAAGCTCATTTCGACGTCGAGCTGAGTGAACTCTGGTTGGCGATCAGCACGGAAATCTTCATCTCGGTAGCAACGAGCAATCTGGTAGTAACGCTCCATACCTGCAACCATAAGAAGCTGTTTAAATAGCTGAGGCGACTGTGGTAGTGCATACCATGAGCCAGGTG
Organism: Arcanobacterium phocae; assembly: GCF_018913465.1. Classification (GTDB taxonomy): domain Bacteria; phylum Actinomycetota; class Actinomycetes; order Actinomycetales; family Actinomycetaceae; genus Arcanobacterium; species Arcanobacterium phocae_A. The sequence goes on from NZ_JABAPM010000005.1 coordinate 127,227, forward strand.
CCAACCGTGCGGGTACAATAAAGTCACGAGCGCCTTCTGGCGTGGAACGGATCAGAGTCGGGGTTTCAATCTCAACGAAGTCATGCTCGTCAAGCACTCGGCGTGCCGCCTGCGATACCTTAGCGCGCAACCGGATTGCGTGCTGCTCATAAGAACGACGAAGGTCCAAATAACGATACTTGAGTCGAGTTTCTTCATTAACTGAGCCAGCGTCTTCTGCCGCATCAGATACTTGGAATGGTAGCGGAGCTGACGGATTAAGCACCTCTACCTCAGTTGCTTCGACTTCAATATCGCCTGTCGGGATAGCTGCATTAGCATTCCCCTCCGGACGAGCAATGACCGTACCAGTAACTTTCAAGACGTACTCGGAGCGCAATTCGTGCGCGACCTCCGCACGGATCGTCACCTGAGCAATACCCGAAGCATCGCGCAAATCGATAAATGCGATACCACCGTGGTCACGACGACGATCAACCCAACCGGTTAGCGTAACTGTCGATCCGATATCTTCTTTTCGCAGGGAACCTGCCATACGAGTGCGTAACACGCAATCCTCATTTCTCTATTCAATAACTTTCATCCGCGAGACGAGCGGACTACAGCGCATCACGAGACGGGCGATGCGCACGGTTTCTACTTTACTCCTGATTACCTATCCATTAGTTGGACAATCTACGGGGTTTATATCACGATTTTACAAGCTACGACTTGGCATAAATCACGTTTAACTTAGCCAGTGCTCCACCTATCTGCGATGAAGGTGTGCCAAGATGAAAGCTATGACGAGTGTACCGATGGAAAATAATGAAGTGCCTGTTTCTCGCAATCTCGAGCGATGGATCCTGATTCTTGCGATTGTGTTTATTTCGCTGGCAGCTTTCCAGACAATGGCAGCTACGACTGCGATGCCATATATTGTGGAGATTCTAGGAGGAAAACATCTGTACGCTTTAGCGGCTGGCATTGTGTTTGCCGCTCAACTAATGACAACAGCGCTTGCTGGGCCTTGGGTTGATGCCCGCGGCCCTAAACCGTCTTTCTTTACTGGTGCTACTCTAGCGCTGGTCGGACTCACCATAGCCGCCCTAGCCCCGAATATTGAAATGATCGTTGTAGGCAGAGCACTACAAGGCTTTGGCTCTGGACTGTTAGTTGTTCCGCTATATGTATTAGTCGGTAATTTTATCTCTAAAGAACGACAGCCTCGCTACTTCGCGGCCTTCGCTACCGCGTGGGTCATTCCGGCTCTTGTTGGACCTTTCCTAGCTGGCTTGTTAGTTGAATATCTCTCATGGCGTTGGGTGTTTGGTTTTACCCCAATTGTTTTCTTCTTTATCATGCCGCTGGCTTGGACCAAGTTTAAAGAGTTGCCGGCGCACAAAAATCGCCAACCTATCCGTGCACTAAATGTTTTCTACCTTGCTTCGGGAGCCAGTGTCGGTATTGCAGCGCTCTTGGTGGCTTCTTCCAACAAAGGACAACCAGATCTCAAAACATTGGCTCTTTTGGCAATTGGAATCATCCTAGTAACAGTTTTCGCTCCACTGCTACTGCCGGAAGGAACATTCCGAGCCCGCCGCGGAGTTCCGTCAACTGTTCTCTTACGCGGCACTGCAAACGGCTGTTTAATGGCAGTGGAGATCTATCTTCCACTGATTTTGAAAGAGATTCACGGCTGGTCTGCAACTCGCGCTGGTTTTGTTCTAACGATGTCAGCAGTCTCGTGGGCTCTCGCCTCACAGTTACAAGGCCGAATCACGGATGAACGACGACGTAATCGTATTCCATACATCGGTGTTGCTATGCAGCTCATCGGCACGCTAATTGTCTTCCCTGCTGTTTTACCTTCAGTCACGGGAATTGTCGTGCTTATCGGATGGTTCATCGCCGGTTTCGGGCTTGGTTACCTCTACCCAGCACTTACCGTTCATGCTCTTGCACTGACTCCGCTCCAACGCCATGGAGAAGTCTCCGCTGCACTGCAAATTGCTGACACCCTAGGAGCCGCATTCTTGATCGGATTAGCTGGTATTGCGTATGCTCTGTCCGCTGGCTTAGGTACCTTCAGCTACGGTATCCCGATCTTACTGATCATCATCATACTTTTTGGCGCTGTTGCTCTTACCAATCGCATCCAGCCCGCTGACAACGTGGGATAACACACGGTAAGGGATATCACCGCGGACATTAGCCCACGGCAAGCTCGGAACCATTAGAGTAGATGGTGCGCAAGTCTTGCGCCTGGCCCGCTAGTGTTTGCATGGGGATTTTCCGCGGGCTTAACCGATCTACGTTTGGAATTTCTACATGGCTAATGCCACTACTTTTGCTGATCTCAATCTACCTGAAGACTTACTCTCGGCTGTAACCGATCTTGGGTATACCACTCCTACTGCTATTCAAGAGCAAGCCATTCCGCTTCTTCTCGAAGGCCGTGACGTTCTTGGTGTCGCACAAACCGGCACTGGTAAAACAGCTGCTTTTGCACTTCCAATGCTTGCGCATGTTGATGCAAATAACCGCCACGTTCAAGCACTCGTACTAGCTCCGACTCGCGAACTAGCACTCCAAGGCGCAGATGCGATTGAGACGTTCGCTGCGCAAACCGGCGGTCTCGACGTCGTCGCCGTCTACGGCGGTTCAGCTTACGGCCCGCAACTAGGAGCTCTACGTGATGGCGCTCAAGTTGTTGTCGGCACCCCTGGACGCGTTATGGACATGATTGACCGCGGCGCGCTTGACCTGTCAACAATTCGTTATTTCGTTTTGGATGAAGCGGATGAAATGTTACGCATGGGTTTCGCCGAAGACGTTGAAAAGATTGCCTCTGACTTACCCGCAGAACGTATTTCCGCATTGTTCTCTGCAACTATGCCAAAGCAAATCCGCTTTGTTGCAGAAAAGCATTTGAATAACCCGGCTGAGGTTCAGGTATCATCTCCAAGCTCAACAGTTGACACGATTACCCAAACCTACGCAGTTGTTCCGTCACGCCATAAAGTCGGCGCCTTAGCACGCGTTTTAGCAACAACTGAAGCCGATGCAGCGTTGGTCTTTGTGCGCACACGCGCAACAGCTGAAGACCTTGCGATTGAACTAACCACGCGTGGTGTTCAAGCAGCTGCGCTATCAGGTGATGTGGCACAAAAAGACCGTGAAAAATTGGTAGACCGCTTACGACATGGTTCTATTGACGTTCTCGTTGCAACTGACGTTGCTGCGCGTGGTCTCGACGTCGAACGTATTGGCCTTGTGGTTAATTTTGATATTCCGCGCGAAGTCGAAACCTATGTACACCGGATTGGACGTACTGGCCGTGCTGGCCGTGAAGGAACTGCGTTGTCGTTCGTTACACCAAAGGAAAAGCAACGTCTGCGTCGAATCGAAAAAGTCACTCACACCCGGATGAAGGAAGTCGAGCTACCGACTCCTGCTGAGGTTTCTGGTTTGCGTGCACGTAAGTTGTTGGCATCAGCGGTTGAACGCCATGCTGTTGGACGTTTGCATGTTTACGATGAAATTATTGCTGAGTTTATTGCAGCTCAAGAAGACGCTCAAAGTGACGGCATGGAATTGCTCAGCCTAGCTGATTTAGTAGCTTCGCTACTGGCACTTGGTGTTCGCGATCCAGGTCCGCAATCCAGCGACGAACCTGATAAGCTAACCGTCGGTTTCTCCGGCGACGACGATAGTCGGGACCGTCGAGGACGACGCGATGATCGAGGTCGTCGTGACGATCGTGGCCGACGTAGCGATCGTCGAGATCACGGTGGCTTCGACGAACCTGGTACTACCTATCGAGTTGAAGTGGGACGCCGTGACGGAGTGGCTCCAGGTGCCATTGTTGGTGCGATGACAAACGAAGGTGGTCTGCGAGGCTCGCAACTCGGCAAGATCGATATCTTCCCTTCGTTCTCTCTAGTCCACGTCAGCGATAAACTTGATAGCGCAACTATGGGTCGTATTGCTAAGGCACGTGTTTCTGGCCGTACTTTGGATATCACTGTAGATTCTGGCCCTCGTGGTGGACATCGGTCTTTCGATGACAACGACGAAGCTGGCTTGCGGAAATACCGCGCTGATCGGAAGTTCGGTGAAGAACGCTCATCACGCCGTCAGTCCCAACCGGATCGCCGTGGTTCATTCAAGAAGCAACATCGTAAGGGTGGCTGGAAGAGTGATCGTCGGTCATTCCATGATGCTTACTAAGAAGTAAAAACTGTAAGGAGAGGGGCCAAGCTACCAGCTTGGCCCCTCTCCTATGCCTTCATGACTTTACAGTCATGAGTTCTTTGCAATCGTGTACGACTTTACGATATTGCTCAATATCTTGAGCTAACGGCTCCAATAGTCCTTCGGTAAGATCTTGCTGGAAAGCAGCGGATAGACGAGATTGGATACGGCGTTCGGTTTTAGCTTGGCCACGGCGAATGAATACTTTGGACATCAGGGAAAGCACCCAGCCTAAAGCAATACCACTCACTACCATAACCAACGGTAACGGAAGAATCCCTATCATCGGGGGCCGGTCGAGCCAGATTCCCATATTCACGGCAATAGCCCGAGCAATAAGCCATACCACCCCAGTCAAGACGCCAATCATCAGTAACCATTGGATGATATTGACGATTCTCCACCATGCAGGGCGACGATTGTTTTCAAGTTCGGTATGTGAACTGACATAGTCGGCACGCCGGACAATATCAGTTACCGGATTGACCGAGCTGGTCATGATGTCATTGGCCCACCGTCGTGGCATATGCGCAGTAGCCGCAGCGAGGTATCGGTGATACTCGTTGTCAGCTTGTTGCAAAGCAACGTCCGATCTTGAGATGCCAGTAACTGGGGCAAGATTTTGCGCATCTTTTCCAGATCCAAGCCGGAATCGCTGAAGCGGATCCATGTTCAGCATTGAAATCCACCGGGTAACCGGCCAGCGAGTAGCCTTTTTAGCACGGAAAGTATATGACTCCCCAGCTAAGCGAGCAACTACCGGTGCACCTGCTGCTCGAAGCGCCGCATCAACAAATGGAGTTGTGTCAGGTTGTGGGACATCGTCAAGTTGTCCCCCTTGAGATTCAAAATCTTGCGTAATGGACTGTCCGGTCACACGTAAATCAGCAGCTAACTTATCAATAAAAGTCTTCTTAGACATTACTAGCTGTGACAGCTTGTCGCGTAGCTCCGCTATGCCAATACCAGTTTGTGCGGAAGCGACCGTAACGTCAGGTACCACATTATGCGCATCTAGAATCTGTTTTAGCGAGCTTAGGATCTCGCTCTTTTCGCTGGCCACCAGTTTGTCTGCCTGGTTCAGTACAACGAGCATCGTGCCGGAGTGTTCGCTTCGCTGTGCTAAATAGTCATCGTGAACAACACTGTCAGCATACTTTTGCGGATCAACAACCCACACCACAACATCTGCACGCTTAATAATCGAAGTAGCAAGGGTCCGATTTTCGGCAGATGTGGAATCAATATCAGGTAAGTCAACAAGGACGAACGGAGCATTTGCGCTGAAAACATCATGCAGCTGCGGCCGCTCATAACGATTTGTCGCCCCTACCCACTGAATGAGTCCGTCATCTGAATGCTCAGACATAGCCGAGATAGCTGTTGCCTGGGAGGTTGTTGGGCGAGTCGCTGCTACTGGCAACAATTTTTCGTTAATCAATGCATTGACAATCGAAGATTTACCGGCGCCAGTAGGTCCGGCGAAAGCGATAACTGTCACCTCGGAAGAAAGATTACGCCTCTCATTGATACGCACAAGGTTCTCGTGAGCCAATGCGCTGGTATCTGGCGATAGATACGGATCTACCGTATCAACGATATCGGCTAGAAGTTCTACACCAGATTTAACTGACAGACTCATGATGTCCTCTCTTTGTTATGGACATGGCGAAGTTCAGTAGTTACTTGAGCAAGGGAACGCTCAATTGTCGGATCCAGAGATAGCTCATGCAAGGCACGCTGATAATCTTCTATATTTGCCTCAATAAATGACGCAGCACGTTCGTGTAAGGAGGCAGTTGCTTGCTTTGTCATCCGACGAACAGCGTCGTCACCAAAAACTGCTTCCAGTACTCGCTGCGCCACCACAGCAGTACCTCCAGCAATCGCGACTTCTCCCCCAGCTAGTCCTGCAGTTGCGGAGAAAACTGTGATCATGAGTGCAACGCCTACGGCATTGACCCCTAACGCCAAGAAGCGAGCGGTTGTCTTTTTACTGCTACTTTCGGCAGAAATAAGATCATACAGTTCTTCTTGCCACTGCCGCACAATCGTTGCTGCTTCTTCCTGACGTTGTTCGCTTGTATAGCTGATCTGCGGTGTATCTATCAATCCAACACGTTGCCAAGCTGTCGATATCCGCAAAATCGCGGCTTCACTTTGTGAAATGAGAAGTGTTTGTACACCTTCTTCTATAGCCGCGACAGCCTCTTTATCATTGGAACGGCCCGTGAACCAGTTTGTTACTCGATCCCGGAATCTACTGACGCCGTCTTCTAGGACCCGCGTCCATGTCCCAGTACCGACAATATCCTGCCAGCGTGCAAGAACTTCACCGCGTAACAACAATCCGTCCCGCAGTGCCCGGTCAATTCCGCTTAGTGCCTCCTCGCACGCATGGTCAATATCCCACTGCAAAGAATCTTGCGCTTCGATTTGTTCTTGGTAAGAATCATGGATAGTTGACAACGATTGCGTAAGGTTAGCTACCGCGCCCGATAACGTTTGACGAACTACTGCGGAACGCGCTGCTGAATCGCGAGTAAGGGCAGTGAGCCAATCACGTAACGAGGCAACGTCGTCGTCGCGAATAAAACCGAGCTCATCAAACTCTTGTTCCGATATGACAAAAAGCGGTGCGCTCCCCAGCCCACGGGAGTTCAGCCGACGAACCAAATCCGGCCTAACTTCTGCACCTTGGCCACGTGGCACCCGGTTAAGGACAATCGCAACAACGATATTCCGCTCTGCTGCTTCGTCCAAAAGTGCCCACGGAATAGCATCTGCATAACGCGCTGCCGTGGTAACAAAAACCCACAGATCGGCAGCGGCTAAGAGTTGCGCCGCTAGCTCCCGATTTTCCTTCGCGACAGAATCAATGTCCGGCGAATCAATTAAGGCTAGCCCCGAAGCTAATGTTTCCGTAGCATGGAGCGAAATATGTTTTTGGGCCTGTTCGTGAACGGTGGTGCCATGCACTCGTTGTAACTCTGGCAGAATCCGGTCATCGTCAAACCAGCGTTCGTCTGCGGGGTTAAACATCAGCATTGGTTGGCGAGTAGTTGGACGCACAGCCGACGCTGGTGCAACATGTTCGCGAACCAGGGAATTAATGAGTGTCGATTTACCAGAACCAGTAGAACCACCGATCACTGCCAATATGGGTGCATCCATATTGCGATACCGCGGAATCAGATAGTCATCAAGCTGGTGGATTGCATCTATTAATAGATCGTTTCCCGCTTCAGCATGGGTGGTTGGTAACGGGAATTTTACCGTCTCCAATACATCCCTCACGGCTTTGAGACTATCTGAGACCTCGAAATGATCGGTGGAATCTACCATCGTCAGTTTTCCTCTGCTCTAAGAATCGGCCGAAGATCCTGTGCTGGTGGCTCCCACGTTGAGGTATCTGCAGAAGCTTGTTCCCCAGAACGGATGTCCTTTACTTGTTCACCGTCTTCAGTTGAGAACCATACGAATGGAATACCGCGACGATCAGCATACCGAATCTGCTTCCCGAATTTTGCCGACGACGGCGAAACTTCGGTAGCGATCCCCCGAGCCCGCAATTCAAATGCGGTTTTCTCTGCATGCGACCGCTCTGTTTCATCATTGACTGCAACTAGCACAGCAGTAGGGACTTTTCGACTTGGAGTGACCACGTTTTTGCCAATAATTCGCGCCAAAATACGTGAAACACCAATAGATAGACCAACGCCCGGGAATGTGCGCTTGCCGTCCGAAACGAGCGAATCGTAACGCCCACCAGAACAAACCGAACCTAGATCTTCATGTCCTTCCATCACTGATTCGTAGACTGATCCAGTGTAGTAATCTAAGCCGCGTGCGATCTTCAGATCTGCAACAACCGAACCTGGGATCAAGGCATTAGCGCCTTCGACTAGAGCGACAAGTTCGTTCAGACCTTCATCGAGCAAATCAGATGAAAGTCCGAATGACGCAATTTTATCTGCGAATGATGCGTCGGCACTTTGAATTTGTGCTAGTTCTAGGGTCAAGCGTGCCTGATCCGGAGTGGCATTGACGTCCCGAGCCAAAAGCTCAGATACGATCTCCGGTCCAACTTTGTCTAGCTTGTCAACGATTCGTAGTGTTTGCTCAACGTCTTCAATACCGATCGCTTCATAGAATCCTTGCGCAACTTTGCGATTCGAAGCGTGGATACGCACCCGCGGAATAGGGAGCTTCGATAATGCATCAACCATGACTAGTGGCAATTCGATTTCGTGGTGGAAGGCCAACGTATCTTGACCGACGACGTCGACATCCGCCTGGATAAATTCTCTAAATCGACCGTCTTGTGGACGTTCACCACGCCACACTTTTTGGATCTGGTAACGCCGGAATGGGAAGTCCAGATGCCCGGCATTTTCTAGCACGTACCGGGCAAGTGGCACAGTTAAATCGAAGTGTAAGCCGAGTTCATCCTTATCGTTTCCTTCACCGGCTTGGAGACGACGTAACAAATAAATCTCTTTCGAGGTTTCCCCTTTAGAAAGTAGACGCTCTACTGGCTCCACTGCGCGAGTTTCGATAGATGAAAATGCATGCAGTTCGAAGGTGCGACGCAGGGTGTCTAATACTTCTTGCTCGACCAGCCGACCAGCCGGGAGCCATTCCGGAAATCCAGATAACGGTGCAATTTTAGCCATACCTATTATTCTCCCACGAAATGATAACGAAAATGGAATTTAACAGTGAGTTTGTGATAAATGTTCTCAGCTCATCGCGGCGTGCAAGAACGGCGAATGCCGAGTTTCATGGAACATCATCGTATGTGGGCCATGACCTGGGAAAATATATGTCTCCGGGCGGATAACCTGTACCAAGAAGCGCAGAGTGGACGCCATCAGATATTCGTCCCCACCCGGCATATCAGTCCGGCCGATCCCGCCATTAAAAATCACGTCTCCAGCAAGCATGAAAGATTCGTTACGGCCCGTTGGCATCATGACTGAATACGGCACATTGGTAACTTGACCTTCGCACAGAAATACCGTAGAGCCTTCTGTATGCCCCGGTGCCGGAACAGCTCGAAACGGAATTCCGGGGACAAGCTCAACGGACTGGGAGAAAATCTCTGCCGGCAACAACTGCATATTCTTCGGCTTCGTCCAATGTCCTCCCATACGTTCCAAGGCAAGACTACGGCCGGCATCGGCAGGCAGGTGCGCATCTGGTTTATCCATCCGGTACAAGTCAGGTTGCGCGATGTACACCGGCTTGTCACCAGCAATTTTCGCGCTATCCCAGACATGATCTGGATGCCCGTGCGTAAGGAGGACAGCACCAAGTGTGAGGTCATGTTCAGTCAACATCTCGTTGACCCAGACATGGCTACCTGTACCCGGATCGACAACGATCGCCACCCGTGCGTCGTCGTCAGCTAAAACGTAAGTGTTCTCTTGTAAGAAGGTTTGGTCGTATCGCAAAAATAACATATCTTAACCGTACCGGAACACAAGCAAAAAGACCCCGACTAGGCGTAAACTAAAGTTACGTATGACAACGAGAACGGTCTACCCCGTCTAAAGGAGGGTCTCATGACTGATAAGAATCCCACCCCAACACCGCGCGCAATCGCTCACCCGAAACCAGCGACCGCGCCTGTTCCACCAGTAGATGAAGCACAAGCGATCCATGCTGCTACCTTCGGTCGTATTGATGACGAAGGAAACGTCTGGCTTAAAGAAGCAGATGGTAGCGAGCGAATTGTTGGCCAATATGCTGCTGGTGGCTCGGAAAAAGATGCGTTGGAACTTTATGTCCGGCGTTTCCTTGATCTCCAAGCCCAAGTCGCCCTCCTTGAGACGCGCATTTCACACATCTCCCCTGAAGAAGCCCGGCAGTCACTCAAGACCCTACATGAGCAATTAGTTGAGCCTGCTGTTGTTGGCGATGTGGCTTCGTTAGTTGCTCGAGCAGCTAAGCTCGATGAGCTTGCCGAAGAACGCAAGCAAGAAGTTGCCGCTGAACGAGCCGCTGCGAAAGAGCAGGCCTTAGCAGAGCGCACTGCAATCGTTGAAAAAGCAGAAGCCCTCGCTAACCAAGACCCTGCTCGGACGCACTGGAAGAACTCGCGCCAAGAGCTCACCGATTTGCTCGAGGCTTGGAAAACTTCGCAACGTACCGGTGCTCGGATTGACCGGCCTACCGAAGAAAGCTTGTGGAAGCGTTTCTCATCTGCACGTACACAGTTTGATCGCCATCGTCGTCAATATTTCTCCGAGCGCGATGCCACTTTGAAGGTTATCGTAGCCCGGAAAGAAGAACTGATCGCCGAAGCTGAAACTCTCGCAACCTCCACCGATTGGGGTGCAACTGCTGGCCGATTCCGTGATCTCATGGATGAGTGGAAAGCAGCTGGACGCTCGATCAAAAAGGAAGATGACCGCCTTTGGGAGCGTTTCCGGTTAGCGCAACAGACCTTCTTTGACGCTCGATCGGCTCACAACTCGGCGCTAGACGAAGAATTCGGTGCTAATCTCACGGCAAAACTTGCGTTACTTGAGGAAGCTGAGAAGCTCGTCCCAGTCCGAGATATCGATCACGCTAAGGAACAAATCCGTTCAATTGGCGAACGTTGGGACGCTATCGGTCGAGTACCTCGAGCAGATGTTGCCCGTACCGAAGGTCGCCTACGCGACATCGAGCGTGCAATCCGCGATGCTGAATCTGAGCAGTGGCGTAAGTCTGATCCGGACAAGAAGGAACGTAGCAACGGAATGGCGGCTCAGCTAGAAGCACTCATCGCTGAGCTTGAGTCGGACATTGAGAAAGCTACTGCAGCTGGAAATGATAAGAAGCTCAAGGAACTCAATGTAGCTCTCGAAGCTCGTAAAGCATGGCTCGCTGCCGTTTTAGCTGAGTAAAAATACTAGCTTAGCCCAAGCAACCTAAGAGTGTTGGGGGGGGTTGCCACGGGGGGGGTGCCCCCCCCACAAAAAATTTTTTTAATAGGTGGTTGTTTTTTTTTTTGAAAAATTTTGCCTGCCAACAACCATTTTTTAAG
>NZ_JABAPM010000006.1 GCF_018913465.1 Arcanobacterium phocae
TTTTTTTCCTTTTGTTTTTTTGAATTCCCAAAAAAAAAATAAAAAAAAAAAAAACACATTTATTTTTTTTTTTGTTGGGGGGGGGGCGCCCCCCCCCCCCCCCCACGAGTCTATGCGAAGGAAAGGAACATTTTTTCGAGATGTTCCTCTTCGACATCTTGGCCAGTCGAATAGCAGGTTTTCATGCCAGTGGCAATGACCAGGTAACCTGCTCTATCCACTGCTTTAGCTACAGCAGCAAGCTGTGGAATGATGTCATGGCAGTCTTGTTCACTTTCTAAGGCTGCTATTACTGCATCGAGTTGTCCGCGTGCTCGTTTGAGACGGGTAACTGCAGGTTTGACATCCTGTGCTGGAAGTTTCACGTATTATCTCCTTGGGTATGGTCGATTACGCAGTGCGTGCGCGCTGGCCGTAAGACCATGTTATATATCCGCCATCGAGGTTAGCGCATTCAAGCCCAGAGTTAGCAAGTATAGTGCAGGCAATGTGCCCGCGTAACCCAACTTGGCAGTGAACCAGAACTTTCTTTCCGCGAAGTTCTTCTACGTGGTCTCGCAATTCGTCGACTGGGATATTGATTGCTCCAGGGATTGTTCCGCGGTTGTATTCTGCCTCAGTTCTCACATCAATGAGTTGCCAGCCATCGGCAAGAGCATCGTCAAGCTCGTGCCATTGACGTGTTTGTTCACCTGTACGGCCGTTATCTGCGATGAAACCGAGCATGTTGATTGGATCTTTAGCAGAACCGAATTGTGGCGCATAAGCTAATTCAAGATCGGCGAGATCTGAAGCTTTCAAGCCAGCTCGCATAGCAGTAGCAATGACATCAATACGCTTGTCAACACCCTGAGTTCCAACAGCTTGGGCACCAAGAATAGAATCGTTATCAGCGTCCACGATCAGTTTAAGGTGAAGGCTTGATGCACCTGGATAATAGCCAGCGTGATGAACTGGATGCGAGTGAATGACGCGAATATTTTTACCCTCGGAACGGGCGCGGCGTTCATTCCAACCAGTTGAGGCTGCTGCGAGGCCAAAAAGACCAATGATTGCAGTACCTAATACAGGTAGGCTGTGCGTTTCACGACCAGTGATGACATCAGCTACCAAACGCCCATGGCGGTTGGCCGTTTGAGCGAGTGGAATCATGACTCCTGCGCCAGAAATAAGATCAGTTTTTTCGGCTGCATCGCCAAGCGCGAAAATTGCTGGATCATTCGTTCGCTGTTGCGAATCGACTGTAATTCCGCCGCGCTGGTTGACCTCGAGTCCAGCGTTTCGTGCCAAATCAGACGCAGGACGTACTCCTAGAGCGGCAATGACTATATCAGCGTCAACTTTTTCGTCGCCGATAGCTACGTAGCCTTCTCCAATAGCAGTAACTTGTGAGTTGGCACGAATGGTCACGCCGTGATTAGACATGTGTTCAGTGACCATGGCTGCCATTTCTTCGTCAAATGGCCCCATAATATGAGGAGCTTGCTCGATAACTGTTGTAGCAATCGATCTCTTAGTGAGGTTTTCAGCAAGTTCCAATCCGATAAACCCGCCACCGATAATGGCTGCTTTGCGAGCAGAAGTGGCTTGAACGTATTCAACGATGCGATCTGTATCTTCGACGTTTCGAAGTGTCAAAGCTGTTTCAATACCCGGGATCGGAGGCATTAGCGGTTGGGCGCCGGGAGATAAAACAAGGTAGTCATACTTTTGAGTGTATGTTCCTTCTGGGCCACTGACGGTAACTGTCTTTGCTGCGCGGTCAATGCTGGTAGCGGTGGAATTGATACGCACATCTAGGTTGAAGCGAGACTTGAGAGATTGTGGCGTCTGTAGGAGTAAGTTTGAGCGCTCAGTAATCTCACCACCGATGAAATATGGTAAACCGCAGTTAGCAAACGAAACATATCCAGATGATTCTAAGACGATGATGTCCATGTTTTCATCGTTGCGCCGCAGTCGAGTGGCGGTGGACATTCCCCCGGCAACTCCGCCAACAATAACGGTGGTAGTCATATTGTTCTCCTTGAAGTGGTTGATTGTTATCCGGTTGTTTTAGCTGAATAGTGACCGGAAGAATCCGCCACTCTTAGCTTGTTTCTTTTCTTCTTCAGTGCATGTGCACCATTGGCTCGCTGGTACTTGAGCCTTGACAGAAGCGATATGTTGACCGCATCCGCTCCAGGTTGTTTTACCGCAGTTTTTGCAGGTGACGGGGTAGCACATGTTGTTCTCCTTGTTTTATTTAAGTAGGTGTCCTTAGGTGGATGTTTTGGAAGACTAAGAACATCAGTAAATATACCCCCGGGGGTATATTTACTGCAAGATGAATGAGTTCAATCTATGTGGTTCATGTTGCGTGGTGAGAACCGCGGCAGACGATAGATGGCCGATCGCGAGCCAGAGCCCGGCGGTAATGAACCAGATTATGTTCATCAGTGTGCTATCCCACTATTTGGCTTTTGCACAATTGTTCGACCAAAAGGCCAGAGTAGATAGCCAGCAATGCGAAAGATGGCTAAGCTCATCGGAATAGTGACAATGAAAATAAGTCCGATAGTGCAAGCTATGCGGTATATGAAAAACATTTCGATTCCGCCGAAGACGAGCCATAAGAACAGCTTAAGGGGTGGCTCCCACATAGTTTGGGATGCAGCGGTGACATAAGGCTTCTGACCTAGCCTAAAAACTTTAAAAAGACGTAAACTGTAGGTAGTGTGCTTAGGCGCATCAGATATAGTGTTACCGACCATGGAAGTTGAACACACATGACATACAAACTCGTTCTCGTCCGTCACGGCGAAAGTGAATGGAATGCGAAGAACCTCTTCACTGGCTGGGTGGATGTTCCGCTCTCCGAGAAGGGAACTGAAGAAGCGAAGCGCGCAGGAAAGTTGCTTAAGGATGCAAACGTTCTGCCAGATTTGCTCTTCACCTCGCTTCTTCGCCGTGCAATTATGACGGCTAATCTTTCACTTGACGCCGCTGACCGTCACTGGATTCCAGTTAAGCGAAACTGGCGTCTCAACGAGCGTCACTACGGCGCTTTGCAAGGCAAGAATAAGAAAGAAATTCGTGATGAATACGGTGAAGAACTGTTCATGCAGTGGCGCCGTTCGTACGATGTTCCGCCGCCGGCAATCGAAGCTGGATCAGAATTCTCGCAGGACTCCGATCCACGCTATGCAGGTGAGCCAATTCCAGCTACTGAATGCTTGAAGGACGTCCTTGAGCGTCTCCTTCCATACTGGGAAGGCGAGATTGTTCCAGAACTTAAGTCTGGCAAGACCGTTATGATTGCAGCTCATGGTAACTCGTTGCGTGCAATCGTCAAGCATCTTGACGGTATCTCGGATGAAGAGATTTCTGGGCTGAACATTCCAACGGCTATCCCGTTGTTCTACGAATTGGACGAAGAAACCCTCAAGCCAATTACCAAGGGTGGAACCTACCTTGATCCAGAAGCAGCCAAGGCTGCTATCGAGGCAGTTGCCAACCAGGGCAAGTAATCTAGCTTAGGTCTTTTGTGAGTATGGGGCATGCGTTTTGCGTGCCCCATACTCGTTAGTGAGATACGTGCAGTGCTATGCATATATTGCACATTATTCACGCCATTAGCGTAGGCCCCACGTGCAGGGCTGGAACTTTGGTAGAATAGTATTATTCTTGTTCGCGGAGATAGAGAGACTACCACATGAGCTTCAAAGTCGGAGAAACGGTCGTTTACCCTCATCATGGGGCTGCGTACATTGAAGATATATCAGAAAAGATCATGCGCGGTGAAAAGCGTCTTTATTTGACGCTTCGTATTATTCAAGGTGACATGGTCATTCAGGTTCCAGCAGATTCTATTGAACAAGTTGGGCTCCGAGATGTATCGAATGATGCTCAGCTAGAAGAAGTGTTTGCTGTTCTGCGCGAAGAAAATGTTGAAGAACCATCGAATTGGTCACGACGCTACAAAGCAAACGGTGAAAAACTAACGTCTGGTGACGTCAATAAAGTTGCGGAAGTTGTGCGAGATTTGACTCGCCGCAATAGTGACCGCGGCCTTTCGGCTGGTGAGAAGCGGATGCTTGCACAGGCACACGCAATCCTTGGATCAGAGATAGCCTTGGGTCGTGGAATCAGTGACGATGAGGCCGCTGAACTTCTCAATGAAATTCTGGGTGAGTTTGTTATTTCTCCAGAAAGCAGCGATACTGCTGAAACTCCGGAATCGGCACAATCAGCTGAATAATAAACGTTAAGATAAGGGTCGTATCATTATGGTACGGCCCTTATTTGTATAGTGTAGAGAGTCATTATGAGTTGGAGTGCAATTATCACCGCCGCTGGTTCTGGGACCCGGCTGGGAGCTCACCGTCCCAAAGCTCTAGTGGAAATAGGCGGAACACCACTGGTCGTCCATGCGGTGCGAACTGTTGTCGAAACTGGAATAACAGATTGCATAGTTACTGTTCCGCATGGGTATGAAAACGAATTCGGACGGGTTTTTGACGAAGCGCAGATAGCGGTCCGCGTCGTCGTCGGTGGGGCAACCCGGCAAGAATCTGTGGCTCGTGGTCTAGCACAGGTACAAAATCAATCGGTTCTGGTACACGACGCGGCGCGAGCACTCACCCCTGCGCCCATGATTGCCCGAGTCATTCATGCGGTAGAACAGGGCGCAACGGCAGCAATCCCGGTTCTTCCCGTTGTTGATACGATCAAGCGTGTTAGTAAGAATAAAGTTCTGAAAACTCTCGATCGTTCACAGTTACGTGCAGTTCAAACTCCGCAAGGGTTTGATGCTGATCTTTTACGTCAAGCGCATAAATTCGGTGAACAACTCAGCGCAGCAGAAAGCAGTGCTGCACCAGATGATGCGGCGTTAGTTGAGCTGATGGGGAACGACGTCGTCGTCGTCGATGGGTCTGCCGATGCCCTCAAAATAACGACTCCATTCGACTTAGCTGTTGCCGAGCTTATCTACCAACAGACGCGCAACGTAGAAAGGTAACTGATTATGTCTCACGAAATGCGAGTTGGAACGGCTGTTGACATCCATGCCTTTTCTGCGCAACTAGAACGGCCACTATTCTTGGCATGTATGTATTGGCCTGGAGAGCAAGGACTCGATGGGCATTCCGATGCCGATGTGGTAGCTCACGCTGCAGCCGATGCACTACTAATAGCTTCTGGGATTGGCGAACTGGGAACAGTTTTTGGCGTTGACCGGCCCGAGTGGGCGGGTGCATCGGGAAGTTCACTGCTAGCCGAGTCAGTTCGTCTGGTACGCGAAGCTGGCTGGGAAATAATGAACGTGAGTGTGCAATTATTGGGGCAAAAGCCGCGGTTTGCACCGCGCAAGAAGGAAGCAGAACAGGCGATGTCCGCCGTCGTTGGTTCACCGGTATCTGTTTCTGCTTCTACCTCAGATCATCTTGGATTTGTTGGACGAAAAGAAGGGCTGGCAGCGATTGCGACTGCTCTTGTAACACGCAACTGACTATCGCAGAACGTAGAAGGAGGGCGACTCGCAAGGTGAGCCGCCCTCCAGATGTAAAGGTCGTTACTAGTTCTTTTTATTCAGTTTCCGTAGCTTCTTTGCGTGCCGGGCAACTGGAATGAAGCAAGCTAAACCGCAAAATAGAATCAATACAATGCCGAGGATTCCGAAATATGCTGCTTCTTTTTGAGTGATGTCAAGGAGCCAAGCGCCGGCAGAAATCGCGCTAGCATATAGCAACGGAGCTAGTGGTGATGCGGCGCGGCCGGTTGTAGCATACAGCCCGAAGATCTCAGCTTCTTCACCCTCTGGGGCCAATCGTGCTAAGTATGTGCGGGATGCGGACTGGGTTGGTCCGACGAAGACGCAGAGCGCCAACCCGAAAGCCCAGTAAATTTCATGACCGGTGAAGCCAAACAAACCGTCATGGAAGAAGAAGACGCACAGCCCCAAAACGACCATTGATGAGACGGAAAGGATGACAACTTTTGCTGCGCCAATGCGGTCGTCGAGCCACCCAAAGCCGATGGTGAAGAAACCAGCCACGACGTTTGCTGCAATGCCGAACAAAATGACTTCCGAGTTGGAGAATCCGAAAGCGACGCCCGCAATGATGGCTCCAAAGGAGAACACCCCAGCGAGTCCGTCACGGTAAATGGCCGAAGAAATAAGGAACCAAAGAACGATACGATCGTTGCGCCATAATTCAGCAATAGAGCGGAACAATTCCCGGTAGGCATTAAAGAAGCCATCTACTGGTGATTCCTCAGCACGCGGCTTATTTTTTAAGGTGAAAATGAGCGGGAGTGAAAATCCTGCTAGCCATGCCGCGGCCACGAGCATTGATACGCGAACATTTAAACCTTGATAGCTGGTAACGCCGAACCAGCCGACTTCCGGATTGATAAAGCCAACGAATAAAATGAGTAAAAGTACGATACCGCCAAGGTATCCCAGACCCCAGCCAAAACCGGAAATTCTGCCGTACTGTTCCTTGTCTGCCAGGTCAGATAGGAGCGAGTTGTAAACCACTGATCCAGTTTCGAAGAGAATGTTTCCGATTCCGATAAGGACTAAACCGAGCATTAGGTAATCTTCACCAGGTTTGACGAAGAAGAGCAATGCGATAATCGCAGCGGTGCCTAATGTGGTTACTGATAGTACGGTGGCTCGTTTTCCAGACCGGTCTACGGCTTGGCCGAGGGCAGGGGCGATGAGCGCAATAATGATACCAGCGATACCCAGGGCCCATCCGAGATATGTGTTTGCGTGATCTCCAAAGAGTTTCGGATTGGAAATGTAGAAAGCAAAAATAAACGTGGTGACAATCGCATTGAAAGCGGCTGATCCCCAGTCCCACAAACCCCAATAAATAACTTTTTTAGTGAACAGGTTTGTATTTTTTGACGCTTTTTCAGGCGACGGACTTTCCGGTGGAAAAGGGAAAGCATCGTTGCTTGGAAGCGACGTTGTTTCTAGTTTCATATCTGTAATCTATCGTTATTTGCTGGTGAACGGGGTTATAACGGGAATGTATTTTTGTGAAACTTAACATTTGTCAGGACAATAGGACATTACTTGGTGGTTAAAATCTGTGGATTTTTATAGTTTTCCACGGGTGTGATTAGGAGTCACGAAGTGCGCTGTTTCCGTGTAAAATTATCACCATGGCACTACATATATATGACTCTGCAACCCGCTCAATGCGTGAATTTACTTCGTTGACTCCTGGCAAGGCGAGCATTTATCTG
Organism: Arcanobacterium phocae; assembly: GCF_018913465.1. GTDB lineage: Bacteria > Actinomycetota > Actinomycetes > Actinomycetales > Actinomycetaceae > Arcanobacterium > Arcanobacterium phocae_A. The sequence goes on from NZ_JABAPM010000006.1 coordinate 7,243, forward strand.
TGTGGTGCTACAGTGCAGGGTTCTCCGCATATTGGACATATGCGGTCGGCCTTAGCTTTCGATGTGCTGGTTCGGTGGCTTCGTCGTTCAGGCTATGAAACGATGATGGTACGTAACGTCACTGATATTGACGATAAAATCTTGGCCAAGTCTGCCCAAGAGGGTCGCGAATACTGGGCGCACGCCTACAAGTACGAGAATGAGTTCACCCAAGCCTACGATGCATTGGGTGTTCTGCGGCCTACCTATGAGCCCCGTGCAACTGGTCATATTCCAGAGATGGTGGCTTTTATTGCGCGATTGATTGAGCGTGGGCATGCTTATGCGGGTGATCCGGGAAATGTGTATTTCGATGTTGCGTCATTGCCTGATTATGGTTCGTTAACGCGACAAACGTTGGATGATTTTGCCGACGACGACGTCGAGCCGGACAAGCGTAATCCGCGTGATTTTGCACTGTGGAAGGCGGCGAAGCCAGGGGAACCTGAAACTGCATCGTGGGAGACCCCATGGGGGCGCGGCCGGCCAGGATGGCATCTGGAATGCTCCGCGATGGCTGGAAAATATCTGGGTGAATCCTTTGACATTCACGCCGGTGGAATAGATCTGCGTTTCCCACATCATGAAAATGAGCAAGCTCAGTCCCATGCCGCTGGTTATGGTTTCGCGCAGTATTGGATGCACAACGCTTGGGTTACTATCGATGGCGAAAAAATGAGCAAGTCACTGGGTAACTCGCTTATTGTGTCGAATATTCTGCAACAGTATCCGGCGGTTATTGTGCGGTTGGCATTGGGAACTGTGCATTACCGGTCTACTGTCGCATACTCGGAGCGTACATTAACGGAAGCTGGTGCGGTTTGGGATCGTCTTGCTGGTTTCGTGCAACGTTCGATCGATGAAGTTGGCGAAGTGTCTGCTGAGGATGTTGCTGGGGTTGGATTGGCTGATCTGCCGGAACAATTTGTCGATGCTATGGACGATGATCTCAACGTATCGGCTGCGCTCGCGGTAATTCATGAGCATGTTACGTCCGGCAATAATGCGTTAGCTGCGGGTGAAGACACAGAAGCTCGCCGGGAACAGTTGCTCGTTCGTGCTATGCTCGATGTTCTTGGCCTAGATCCGTGTGCATCGCCGTGGCGGGAGAAGAATTCCACCGGGGCACAGTATTACGAAGCACTTGATGCACTCGTACACACTATCTTGGCTGATCGCGCAGCAGCTCGTGCGGCAAAAGATTGGGCACGGGCGGACTCCTTGCGTGATTCGCTACAAGCAGCGGGGATTCATGTGGAAGATTCGGCAGCAGGAGCTCGCTGGAAGATCGGAGATAAATGATGGCAGGTCATTTCGGGCGTCCGGGTGCGGTACGTAAAGGCGTTAAAAAAGGCGGCAAGGTTGGCTCTGGTGGTCAGCGTCGGCGGGGCCTAGAAGGCAAGGGCCCAACGCCGAAAGCAGAGGATCGCACATACCATCCAGCGCACAAGAAGAAAGTCGCGCGTGAAGCTGCGATTGTTAAAGCTGCAGGACCAAAATTACGCGGTCATTTGCATACACCAGAGGGGTTCGAGCTGGTATCTGGCCGTAATCCGGTGGTAGAGATAGTCACCTCTGGAATTCCATTTAGTCGAGTTTTTGTTGTTGGCTCGTTAGCTAATGATGATCGCGTTGCTACGGTTTTACAGAAGGCAACCGAGTCGGGTGCTGATCTTATTGAAGTAACTCGCCAAGAACTCGACAAAATGACTGATGGACAGGTTCATCAGGGCATCGCGATTGAGATTCCGCCATACGAATATGTTGATATTGACGAATTGGTAGCGTTGGGTGCAGATCATCTCGAACCGGGGCTAATCGTAGCCTTGGACTCGGTAACTGATCCGCATAACCTAGGTGCAGCTATGCGATCGGCGTCAGCTTTCCGGGCAGACGGTGTTCTTATTCCTGAGCGGCGCAGTGCTGGAGTCAATGCGACGGTTTGGAAGGTTTCTGCCGGAGCGGCAGCACGTGTACCAGTAGCACGTGAAACTAACCTTGTGCGAGCGTTAGAGTACCTGAAAGAACACGGTTATTTCGTCGTCGGCCTGGCCGGTGAAGGCGATGCGCAGATTGATGCTCTTGACATGGCAGATGTGCCCGTCGTCGTTGTTACGGGATCAGAAGGAAAAGGTCTATCCCGCCTTGTTCGTGACACGTGTGATGTGATCGCATCTATTCCTATCGCTTCGGAAATGGAGTCCCTCAACGCAGCGGTAGCTACGGGAATTGCGCTATACCAACTAGACGTCAACCGCAGAAAATTCCACCAAAAGAAGGCCTAATCATGACATCATGGAGATCCGTTCGCGGGCATATCGACATTCTTGACCCGTATTTGACCACTCCGGAACTGGTGGCAGAATTCTTTGCTGCTCAACAGATTTTGGGTCGAGGTCAGCAGGTGAGTGATGGCTATGATTTTGAAGTGGCAATCAGTGGACGGCGTCGCCGTGTTGCAATGCTCGATGATGCCGGGACAGTTATCCGCGGTTTGGCAGTAAGCGATCTTCTTGTAGAAATGCAAGACAAGCTTCGCAAAGTTGCAGTGGAACTCGACGGCGAAGTGGTTCACGGCCCGTTGGACATCGGAGCAGTCGATATCGACGACGATATCGACATTGATGACATTGACCTTGACAACGCCACTTCTCGATCTGAAGATGAGCTTGACGCTGGTATTTACGGGGCTAAGCTCCCCGATTTTGATAGTGGCCCCATGATGCTCATGACGGATATGACGATGGCAGAAGTCCCCGGCATGGCTAGTACGTCCCAGTCGCCGATCGCAATATCGAAACTTGGGTCAATGCGGGTTTTAGTTTCGGAAGGCTCACTGCTCAGTTACCGCAAGGTATTCCCGCGTCCGAACTATGTTATGGCGTTAGCTACTAGTACCCAGAGTCAATCTGGCCCCGTCCTGATGGTGCGCCGTGACAACATCCGCTTGGTGTGGGACTGGAGCGGTGAAATGCCGATGTTTGACTGGATCAACGAAGGTACAATAGAACACGAATTTGTGAGCGATGAGCTAGGAGCCGGTGCGATTGCCCGGTTAGCAATTGCTGATCTGGTGAACGTGAAATTCAGCCAAATGCGTCAGGCTTTATTGGTGGAACCACGAGCTGCCGTGCGATCATTAGTGCGAGTTCTCGGGTTGCCATCCGAAATTGCTGACGTACTTGCCGAAAAAAGTACTCTTTCTGCAATTCCATCAGCACAAGTGGTGTCGCCCCAAGAATGGTCATTTGAAGATGTACTGGCATGGGAGTTTGCTGGCGAAGGGCTCATTGAACCATCACTCATGCGGGCGGTTAACAAGGTTTATATTGATCGGCCATGGCTGGTGGCTGTCGGGTCAGCAATGCAGGCGGCTCTGGGCGGAGCATTGTTGGCTACCGCTTACCACCGACATAACCGTGGAATCGGAGCAAAAACGCTCACGGCGATTGGCTCAGGAGTACTACTTAGTGCTTTTTCGCGAATCGGTACAACAACTTATATGCGTAGCATTGTTGATCGCAAACAGACTGAGATCGAAACGTGGCGCAATATGCGCAATTGGCAGAGCTGAAAAATTAGGAGAATCATGTTCGTTCCAGAACCACAGGCAGCAGAACTAACAGCCTTTTGGACTCGTGCAAAAACCCGATCAAAATTGGCCGAAATGCCTGGTGTTATGGGGATGACGGACGTGGTAGCGGTAGAGCCGCCGGCATTCGCATTTGGCGACGGGACACGTGAGCTTGCAAGCCAGCTTGCTCACCTTGTTGTCTCTGGCGTTAAAACTGCTACCTCCAGTTATGCGCCGGTTTATGATGTCAATGATGAGCCATATCCACGCGTTGGCGATCTAGCAATTTTATTAGATGGTGATGCGCACCCAATAGCTTTACTGCGGAATTGCAAAGTAGAGATCGTTCCATTTAATGAGATCGATACTGATATTGCGCAGGCAGAAGGAGAAGGTCCGCTAACACAATGGATCGCGGATCACACTCGTATTTTTACTACTGATGCCCACGATTCAGGGCTAGAATTCAACGAAAAAGCATCTGTCATCGTGGAGTATTTTGATGTGATGTATCGGGTAGATACTGACATTGCCCAGTAAGTATCCGTTAGATCACAGCCGAGGAACTTGCTATAGCTACGCTGTGCTCCGTATAGTTCTGGTCGTTTGAGTAACTTTTAACGAGGAGAATGATATGGCGCAATTATTTACATGGAAGCTTCATGGTGATGGCACAAAAATTGCCCCCGGTGAGATTGTCCCACCGAACGAGCGTCTTTCGTGGCCTATTACGTTTGGTGTTGGCGCCCAACATATGGTGGCCATGTTTGGGGCAACGTTCCTAGTTCCACTCATCACTGGTTTCGACCCGGCAACGACATTGTTCTTCACCGGAGTTGGAACCATTCTTTTTATCCTGATCACAGCCGGTCGGATCCCCTCGTATTTGGGATCGTCATTTGCGTTCTTGGCTCCTATCGGTGCTGTGACCGGATATGTTGCCAACGGCGGACAACCACTCAACGACGATTTAGCCTCCTTAGCTCAAGGAGGCATTATTATGACCGGTGGCTTACTTGCATTGATCGGTATTTCTGCACACTTCGCCGGGACGCGCTGGATTGATGTGCTTATGCCACCAGTTGTTACTGGCGCAATTGTTTCGTTGATTGGTTTTAATCTTGCCCCTGCAGCTTGGAACAACGTGCAGGCGGCGCCGGTGACAGCTGTTGTCACTATTCTTGCTATTTTGCTCTCCACGGTTTTGTTGAAGGGGATTATGGGCCGACTGTCAATCCTCATCGGCGTTATTGTTGGCTATGTGACCGCCATTGTTCGCGGCGAGGTCAATTTCGATACCGTGGCTGCGGCAGATATTGTGGGCTTCCCACATTTCCGTGCTCCTTCTTTTGATATTTCCCTCTTCGCGCTGTTTATCCCGGTGGTTTTGGTGCTCGTTGCGGAAAACGTTGGCCACGTGAAGTCGGTTTCGGCGATGACCGGAGAAAACCTTGATAAGTACACCGGGCGTGCATTATTCGCTGACGGTGTGGCAACGATGGTTGCGGGATCTGGTGGCGGTTCAGCGACGACGACGTATGCGGAAAATATTGGTGTCATGGCCGCAACTCGTATCTATTCAACCGTGGCTTATCTGGTGGCTGCTGGTTTTGCTTTGTGTCTATCGATGCTGCCGAAATTCGGTGCAGCCATCGCGTCGATTCCGCCTGGGGTTTTGGGCGGAGCTGCGACAGTCCTCTATGGCATGATCGGAATGTTGGGAATCCGTATCTGGGTACAGAACAAGGTAGATTTTTCAGACCCAGTAAATCTGAATACGGCTGCGGTTGCTATGGTTATGGCCATTGCTAATTACACATTGTATGTGGGTGAGCTAGAGTTCTCCGGGATCGCCTTGGGTTCCTTCGGGGCAATCATTATCTATCACGTTATGCGAGCGCTCTCGAAGTGGCGTGGTACCACTATTGAACCAGCAACACCAGCATCAGCACCAGCCGGTGCGGAACTAGAAGACGGTGCGCTGATCCGTGAACCGTAACTAGCTACTTAACTGGTTTACAACCTTCTATCGGCTCCAGTGCGGAAGTTTTTTCTTCATCGCTGGGGTCGATATTTGTACCTTTAAATGCCTTGCCAATAACAACGTCGAGAATCTCGGAGTTATTGGTTTCATCGAAATGAATTTTGGCGCCAGGAAAATACGCACGCAGAGTGTAGGCGGCGTCGACACCATTTTTTCCGGCAATGATTCGGGTGGGCTCTGATAGTGCCTTGCCTCCCCAATTCGACGTTTCAGTGATCGTAACGCCCAGGGTTGCAAGGTCTTGACCGACTTCTCCGGCTTGGCCGCTGACCGATGTGGAGTTGTAGACGCGAGCGGTGAGAGTAGATAAGTCACGTGCTTGGATTTTCTCGGAAGGACACGGTACAACGAACACCGGCTCCGCCTTCTTCGAAAAAGATGGATTGATAGGTGCTGGAATAACACCAACCCAAATAAGAGTTCCAAAAATGAGCAAGAATGCCATAACAGCAGAGATTGATCCAAAAATGACGGTCTGACGCTGCTGGATACGCTTGCGATATTCTACACGTGGATTTTCTTGAGTACTCACCTTATATAATGTAGCGCACGTTAGGGGGTCTGAGCGAGCTAAATATAGACGGTTGTTTCAGGTAGAATAGCTATGAGGTTGATTTATGTCTAAAACTTTCCATTCATTGTCGTATCCCAACTATCGGTTATGGTTCATTTCTAACCTTGTCTCTGCTACTGCGGTGTGGATGCAACGTGTCTGTCAAATCTGGGTAGTCCTCACCGTTCTCACTGATAACTCTGCTATTGCGGTTGGATTGGTGACGGCCTTTCAGTTTCTTCCTCAAATGCTGCTTGGCCCATTTGGTGGTGTACTAGCCGATTGGGCGAATCGTCGTCGGCTTATTCAAATTACCCAAATAGTAGTCGCAGTTATCGGCTTGATTTTGGGGATTTTACTCGTCACTGGTTCGGCTCATCTTTACCATGTCTATATTGCGGCAGTGTTATCGGGTGCTGCGGACGCGCTTTCGTCAGCGGTGCGTAACACGTTTTTGTCTGAGCTGGTTCCGACATCGTCGTTGCCAAACGCGATTAGTTTGAATTCGACGTCGTTCAATATCGCGCGCCTTTTTGGTCCGGCGTTGGCTGGTGCGCTCATTGAACTGGTGGGGCCAGGTTGGGTTTTCATCCTCAATTTTGCGCTTTTCTCGGTACCGGTTCTTTCCCTGGCGATAATGAAGGCGGAGCATTTCTTCGAGCATACTCCGGTGCCTCGGCGCAAAGGTATGCTACGCGAGGGGTTTGCCTATGTGCGTACGCGTTCCGATATTTTAGCGATACTGGTCATGATCGCAGTGGTTTCTGGGCTGGGGCTGAATTTTCAGGTCACCCAGGCACTGATGGCTACCGATGTGTATCACATGGGAGCAGGATCCTATGGTTTCTTGGGGTCTATGCTTGCGATTGGATCGTTAAGCGGCGCGTTGTTATCTGCTCGGCGTAAAGCGCCTAGATTTTCAAAGTTATTACTGTATGCGGTGGCGTTTGGCGTAATTGCGATTATTGCTTCGCTAGCTCCCACCTACACAATTTTTGCGTTGCTGATGATTCCTACCGGATTTACAATGCTGACATTCTTAATCGCAGTTAATACGCTGGTTCAGATCAGCACCCCGCCAGCATTGCGTGGTCGGGTGTTGGCGATTTATTTCGCGGTTAATCTAGGTATTACCCCGATTGGTTCGCCAGTTGTAGGCTGGATCGGCGAAGTGTGGGGACCACGCTGGTCGATTGCAATTGGCGGTATCGGTTCGATTGTGGTGGCATTAATTATTTTCGTATGGGCGAAGATGTCGTGGGACGTGCAGTTGCATTCGCGCCGTCACTGGCCGTTCGTCGATATTCATGGCCCGCGCGAACGCTACTTGAATAATAAGTTTGGTCCGACTGACGAGGGCTTGCGTTAGTTTCCGACGGCGAGATACGCCAATATAAATAGGGAAAGCCAATATAAACATTGCCCCGGACTCGTGAAATAGTCCGGGGCAACTGGCGGAGGATGGGGGATTCGAACCCCCGAGGGCTTGCACCCAACACGCTTTCCAAGCGTGCGCCATAGGCCACTAGGCGAATCCTCCTGAGTATCATCGCTACTGATGTACCTGTTAATGGTATATGAAAACTATGGCTGTGCGCGAATCGGTGGCGTGTTACCTAGGCAATAGATTCGCATCGAACGGAAAATTCGCGTACACTGAAAGTCGACTCCTCACGTGGCGTCATCTTCGGTTAATTCCCCAGGGCAGGAATGCAGCAAGGAGGCCGGGCTCTGACGGGTGCGTGGGGAGTCCTTTTATGCCTGCTTTTATTGTAAATTTTTAGCTTTAGTGCTGGGCGTGGATACTGATTGTTTTCCACAGGATGTATCCATGACAAGTCAGGTGTGGGAGGGGTCGAGTAAGATGGTCTTCGTGAGTGTAGCCATGTATCGCCGTTATCGGCCTCAGTCTTTTCAAGAAGTTATTGGACAAGACCACGTTGTCGCGCCGCTAAGAGCAGCGTTGGCTGCGGGGCGCACAACCCATGCGTATTTATTTTCTGGTCCGCGCGGGTGTGGAAAGACGACGTCGGCTCGCATCCTTGCTCGATGCTTGAATTGTGTGAACTATCCAACCGATACGCCGTGTGGCGTGTGTGATTCATGCCGGGATCTGGCGCGGGACGGTGCTGGTTCTCTCGACGTGGTTGAACTTGACGCCGCTTCACATGGTGGTGTGGATGATGCGCGTGAGCTACGTGAGCAAGCCGGGTTCGCGCCTGTTCGCGATCGCTTTAAGATTTTTATTATTGATGAAGCGCACATGGTCTCCAATCAAGGTTTCAACGCATTGTTGAAGTTGGTTGAAGAACCGCCAGAGCATGTGAAGTTTATTTTCGCCACTACGGAACCGGAAAAGGTTATTGGGACGATTCGTTCCCGTACTCACCATTACCCATTCAGGTTGGTTCCACCGCTCGAACTGGAGAAGTATCTTGCGCGAATCTGCGCTCAAGAAGGCGTCAGTGCATCAAAGGACGTGTTGTCTCTTGTCATTCGGGCCGGAACTGGATCTGTGCGTGACACACTTTCTGTATTGGACCAGATTATCGGTGGGTCCGATTCTCACTCGTTAGACTATGACCGCGCAGTGGCTCTGCTGGGGTATACCTCGGCCCATTTGCTCGATGACGCAGTCAGCGCAGTTGCAGAACGCGACGGCGGAAAACTATTTAACGTTGTTGATTCAGTGGTTAAATCGGGCCATGATCCGCGCCGGTTTGTCGAAGATTTGTTGCAACGTTTGCGTGATGTTGTGATTATCGCGCTCACGGGTGAGGCCGCTCGAGACGTCTTTGTGAGCGTTCCTGATGATCAGTTTGAGCGTATGACGGAACAAGCTGAACAACTGGGTGCTGCCCGTGCTTCGCGATGTGCTGATATTACTAATGAAGCGCTAAACATGATGGTTGGTGCGACTGCGCCGCGATTACAGCTCGAACTTTTATGTGCCCGGCTAGTGGTAGCTCAGGCGGAAGGCAGAACAGACTCTGCTCCAACACAAATGAAAGTTGCCACTGAAGGGGCCCAGGTTTCTACTCCGCCGCAGGTGCTCAGTAAATGGAAGAAGCCTAGTGTCAAAGAAGCTGTGGCATCGCGTCGGACGATGGAAGCAGTCCCTGAACCCCAGCCTCAGCAATCGGCAGTTGCTACGATACCAACGGAACAGAAGTCAGATTCTGAACTGCCTCCTACGCATACGCCAGCGGTTGCATCTGTCCAAACTGAAAGCCCAAAACCTGTAACACAACCGGCTCAGCCAACTGTGCCAGAACATCAACCAGAACCGGTGCATGCTCCGCGTGTTCCGGCTCCTGTGCAGCCACCGCATGTTCAGGCACCGCCGGTGCCGCCTGCTCATTTGACGCAGCTGCCTGATTCAGCGGCCGTGCAAGCGCGTGTTGCAACTGCTGATCCTGCCCATACTATGCTGAATAAAATTGTCAGCGCATGGGGAGATATTCTGGCACATCCTAAACTAGGCGGTTTAGTACGTAACCAACTTAAGTCGGGTGCGCGACCCGTTGATGTTGTTGACAATACGTTGCATATCGGTTTCGCTATGCCTGCGGTGGCGTTGCGTTTTAATCAACGTCGATCTGGCGATCATGTTACCGACGTTATTAGGGACCTTCTTCAAATAGAAGTTAGTGTTGAAGCAATTCCTGATGATGGTACAACGGCCCCAAAAGTTGAGGCCGCCCGGGAAGACTTCGCGTCAGTTTCTCCGGAACCTGCGGCCCCTCGTAGTGACACAGACGTTAATGTTCCAACCAATGATTCTGCAACCGTAGAACCAGATTTTGATGATTCTTGGGTAGAAGAAGAGAATCTTACCGAAATCCACGTGACTACTGATGTCACTAGTACAGATCCAGCGGGGGTCCTTGGTGCACTTGTCGACGGACAAGCACAATTCAAAGGTGAGGACCATGTCCAGTCGCCGCACTCTCCGGATCTTGATCCAATAGTTGTTCCTGAAGAACATCAAGATGCTAGTGGCTCATTAGCTAAGAGCGATCTTGTGCCGCCTGAGGTGCCGTTCTTTGCCCAGCCTATGCCAGAGATCCCTCCGGTGACCTATCCGGGTACGGCAACTGAAGGAGCTCGGGCGAATGATGAAAAATCCTGGCACAGTAGCGAAATACGAGATAACAAACCAGCTGTCAGTTCGATAGCGCCAGTCCCAGCAAAATCTGTTCGCCCAGGAGAATCGCGACCAGTGTGGGAGGTTCATCCACCAGTAAAATCGCAGGAAGAACCACCACCAGAATGGGAGGAAGTGTCTGAGGATGATCCAGATATTAGCGAATCCTCCCTTGTTGGGCTCAAGGTGCTTCTCGGAACGTTTGATGGGCGAATAATTGAAGAAATTCCAGATGGAAATGGTGGTAATTGATGGCGGGCGTTTATGATGGCGCAGTGCAGGCACTTATCGACGAATTAGGTCGATTGCCAGGCGTGGGGCCGAAAAGTGCGCAACGCATAGCTTTTCACCTGCTTGAAGCTTCAGATGAAGATGTTTCACAGTTGATTACTGCTTTGCAAGCTGTGAAAGCTAAAGTGCAGTTCTGCCATGTGTGCGGAAATATAGCTGAAGGCGAATTGTGTCGAATCTGCGCCGATCTGCGCCGGCTCGACAGCGTCATCTGCGTTGTCGAAGAGGCCAAAGATATTGTTGCGATCGAACGTTCGCGTGAATATCGCGGTAAGTATCATGTGCTCGGTGGAGCAATCGATCCGATCGGTGGCGTCGGACCAGACGATCTACGTATTCGTGAACTCTATGCTCGCCTCCAAGACGGCACCGTAAAAGAAGTCATTTTGGCGATGGACCCCAATGTGGAAGGCGAAGCCACTGCAACATACCTGTCCATCAACCTCGCCCATATGGGCGTCATCGTTTCACGGCTTGCTTCTGGACTACCAGTAGGTGGCGATCTGGAATACGCCGATGAAGTGACAATTTCACGCGCGCTCGAAGGACGCCAACGAATCCATACTCCAGCACAGTGATCTGTCTAGTATTAGGCGCCAGCAGGATTTAGTTGTAGTAATCATCCATGGTATGAGGCGCTTCGCGCTCTAGCATCGTTGCTTCTTCTCGGTGCAGCGGTAAAACATTGTGAATATACGATTGAACCGCGTCAGCTAGGGTAATATCGTGCCCTGCTTGTTCCGCAACATACCAACGATGCTCAAGGATTTCGTGGAACAGCTGTGCTGGTTGGAGCCGACCGCGTAGCTCGCATGGGATCGCATTCACTGCTGGCTCATAAACGTTATCTAGCCATTCGTGGGCAACAATAGAATCTGGCACATCCCACAACCCTTTGACTGCACGATAACCATCGATATCGTTCATCATACGGCGAGCTTGAGCTTCTTCAACATCCATACCAGTAAGACGCATGATTTTGCGCGAATAATGTCCAGCATCAACAACTTTTGGCTGGATTGACAGTCTCGTGCCGTCGATATCGGTGCTCATTTCGATCTCGCCAACCTCGAATCCAAGTTCGTTAAGCCGGCGGATTCTCGCATCTACTCGCCACCGATCAGCAAGAGCAAACGACTCAGCGCTGGTCAACTCATTCCATAACTCACGGTATCGACGTTCGAACCGGTCTCCAACGGCGATGGTATTAAAATCTTCGTCTAAAACGCCACCAGCTTGGAGATCCATAAGCTCGCCAATGATATTAGTACGCGCCACGTCAATATCATAAGCGCGTTTACGATCCGAAAGATTGTCCTCAATTTCTCCGGTTTCGGCATCAACCAAATAGGCAGCAAATTCGCCGGCATCGCGGCGGAACAGAGTATTAGACAATGAAACATCGCCCCAAAAGAAACCGAGCAGATGTAAACGAACCATCAAAACCGTTAAGGCATCAATGAGCCGTGCAACAGTCTCCGAGCGCATTGCTTGTTGTCCGAAGAGAGCTCGATAAGGGAGAGAAAAAGGAAGGTGCTTTGTTACTAGCACGGCATTAAGCGGCTCACCATCATCGGCAGTTCTGCCGGAAATCACCGCAAATGGTTCAACGCACGGAGCGTCGAGACGTTCCAAATTGCGAAGCGTTTCGTACTCTTTGTAAGCGACGGTTTCGCCAATTTCTTTAACAGCGATGATCTGATTCTCCAGGCGCACGAACCGCACGATATGACGAGAAATACCGCGAGGTAGCTTCGTGACAATATCTTCTGGCCATTCTTCAAGGGGAATGTTCCACGGAAGGTCAAGCAGAGCAGGGCTGACCGTGGCTGATGTTATTTGAAGAGTCTTAGGCATGAACTTATATCCTCAATAGGGTTTAAAACCGTCACTATAGCAAGTGTATGAGGGGGTGCGTAAATCCGCACCCCCTCATGGCTATACGCTGAGCTTATCAGTCACCAATACGGTTGCCGCTAGCAGCAGCAAAGTAGTGAATGTGATCTGCGCGTGGACGCAAGTAGACAACATCGTTCGGGTTTGGAACATTCTCTGGTGGAATACGAACAACCATCGTGTCGGAATTGTCGCCGGATCCAAACCGCTGGGATTCGCTCTTCGCGCCAACAATAGTGCCGTAAACGTAAGCATCCGAACCAAGGCCTTCAACGAAAGTAACCTTGAGTGGAATCGAATGAGAATCAGCTTGCGGAATCACATCGAAGGCTTCAGGGCGCATACCGATCGTGATTTCGTTGTTGTCCTCTGGGGTAACCGCAGCCAAAACCTGCTGTGGCAGATCAAGACGAGCATCGCCAAATACTGCCTGGTTACCTTCGATCCGCCAGTTGCCCAAGTTCATGGCAGGGGAACCAATAAAGCCAGCAACGAATGCATTAGCTGGGCGTGCGAACATTTCTACCGGCGAAGCAACTTGTTGCAGGAGACCATCCTTGAGGACTGCAATACGATCGCCCATTGTGAGCGCCTCAGTCTGGTCGTGGGTAACGTAAACTGTGGTAACGCCGAGTTCACGTTGCAAGGACGCGATCTGAGTACGAGTCTGAACACGGAGCTTCGCGTCCAAGTTAGACAGCGGTTCGTCCATCAAGAACACTCGAGGCTTACGGACGATCGCACGTCCCATAGCAACACGCTGACGTTGACCACCGGAGAGTGCCTTTGGTTTACGTTCGAGGTACTCTGTTAAGTCAAGAATTTTTGCAGCTTCTTCAACACGACGACGAATTTCTGCCTTATCTACGCCAGCAATCTTGAGTGCGAATCCCATATTGTCGGCCACAGTCATGTGTGGGTAGAGAGCATAGTTCTGGAAGACCATTGCGATATCGCGGTCTTTTGGTGAAACATCAGTGACGTCACGGTCACCAATAAAAATGCGGCCGGCATTGACATCTTCAAGGCCAGCAAGCATACGCAACGACGTGGACTTACCACAACCAGATGGCCCAACGAGAACAAGGAACTCGCCGTCGGCGATTTCAAGGTTGAGTTTATCTACTGCAGGCTTATCAGCGCCTGGATATACGCGGGTAGCGTTTTGGAAAGTAACGGTAGCCATTACCTTATCCCTTCACCGGCAGGTACGTGCCGGACGATCCGTAGTGAAAGGTGTCTGAGTGTCGACTCTGACACAAACTTCGCGTCGGTGCGAAGCTGGTACTATTCTTGCACAACTTGGGTGTATTTGCTAGAGCAGAATCTGACTGATTTGAGTAGTGACGTGTGCAAACCGTCGTCGGAAATTCTTGGGCTAGGCTTAATAAAAGAAAGCAAAAGGAGGTGCCATGCGGGAGCGGAGTGAACTGTCCGGCTATACTTTAGTGAAACGGATAGGTGCAGGCGGAATGTCTACCGTCTACGAAGCTATCGATCCCGCCGGTGAGCGGGTCGCGCTTAAACGCATGAGCCCGGGCTTAGTAGGAGATCCACAAGCACGACTACGGCTGCAACGTGAAGTTGCCATGATGCAACGAGTGTCTAGTCCGCATGTTTCCCAGATCCTTGACGTTGAGTTTGACGACGATGTTTTTATCGTCACGGAGCTGATTGATGGACCGACCCTCGAAGAAGAAGTTGCTGATAATGGGTGCTTCGCAGGGCAGGACTTGATTGATTTAGCTACCGAATTGAGCCAAGCGTTGCATGCAGTTCACGCGGCCGGAGTTCTGCATCGGGATATTAAGCCATCCAATGTAATGATTGGTGAATCTGGCGTAGTTCTTATTGATTTTGGTATCTCACAGGCGGTTGGCGCTACTCGGCTAACTCAGGCGGGTTCGATAGCCCATACGCCTGGATATGTCGATCCACGAATCATTGCCGGATCTGAACCGGATGAAGCAGCCGACTGGTGGGCACTTGCTGCAGTGATCGGATTTGCGGCTACCGGGCACAGCGTTTTTCATGGAACTCCGATGGCAATAATGAATCAAGTGCTACATGGTCAGCCGGACCTGAGTGGGATTGACCCGCACGTGGCATATATTATTGCGGCCGCGCTCGAGCCAGATCTTGAGTTTCGGATGAACTTTGATGACCTGATCGATGCGCTCGTGGATCCTGTGCGATTTCGTGACGACGACGCAACTCGTATTGTGCCAGTACACGTCAGCGACGACGTCGTGGCTGAGACAGCGGACGAGTCTAGAGTTACCGAGGATTCTGTTCCGCCCACGATGGTGGATTCATACCTTCCTGATCCGGAGCTCACGCTGAAAAGTGAGGTGGTGCCGGAAGCCGAGGAAATACCGCGGGATCCTTTTGCGCGGTTGCCACACTACCGGTTGTTGTGGATACTCATGGTATTTTCGGTAGCGATCCTTGCTAGTTGGAATGTTGCTATTGCTGGCGGAGCGAGTGCTTCACTCTTTTTCGTTTTTTCAATTATTGGCAATCTATGGGAACGAGCTCAATACCGTGCACAGCGAGGGAAAACTGGATGGCTTCCGTTAGTTATTAGATTCCCTTTTGTGGCGTTGCGTGCTGGACTCCTACTTATCGTGGGTGGAGCAGTAGGCGGTCTGGCTGGCTTTGGAACTACGTGGGTTCTATCTCGTTTGCTTGATGATTCCCAGATTGCTGGGCCGCATGTATTGTTTACGCTGTCGATGCTGGTAACTCAAGTTCTGCTGTGGCGAATCGATTGGGGGCGTAATGCGCGGGTTGGCTGGAACGCCAGTATTCGTGAGCTGACGCCTAGTCGTGCTTACTACGTCTTTTGGTGTGCGATAGGTCTTGTGGCTGTGATTGCTGCAGTATTTATGGCTACGTCAGTGCCAATCTCGAGCTATCAGTTGGATCTTTTTAACTTTTATATGGTTGATCCCCAATCTATTAAGTTTAATTTTTGATATAGACGTTCTATTATCGACTCAGACCGACTAACTTCGTACAAAGGCAAACATATGGCATCGAAAAATACTCCTGGAATGTCGAATGACCGACTAACAAAGGAAGAACGCCGGCAGGTCGCGCGGGAAAAAGCTCGTTTATTGCAGGAAATGGAAGCTAAACGCGCTAAGCGAAATAAAATCGTCACTATTGTGATTGCCGTTTTAGCGTTGGTGCTTGTGGTCTTCGCGATTTGGCAAATTGTGTCCAAGGATTCAGGTCAGGCTAAAGAGCTCGGCTCGTATTCTGGATCTGTGCGGGAAGTAAAGACGGACAATGTCAGTGACGACGGCGGGGTACTGTTTGACCAGAGTGGAAGCGCTACTGCAACTGAGTCTGGCAAGCCAGTAATCGGTCTGTGGTCAGATTACATGTGCCCTGGTTGTGAGCATTTCGAAGGAAACTACGGAAAGCTAATGGCAGATCATTCTGCTGCGGGAGATCTGCAGTTCAAGTTTTATCGAGTTAATACGCTGGGTACAGACTTTTCAACTAAAGGTGCAACAGCCTTTTATTATGTCGCCCAGTACGCTCCGGAAAAATTATGGGCGTTCAATAAAGGTCTAATGGATTACGGTATGAAGATTCACGCCCAGAGCGTCGGACCTAACCCGTCAGCAAGTGACATTGCTGATATTGCCAAGAGTGTCGGGGTTCCAGATGACGTTGTCAACGATCTGCCAGCGTCGATCGTTGATGAAAAGTGGCAAGGTCTTGTAGCTAAAACAGTTGAAAAGTTCCGGGCAAATGAATTTACGGGTACCCCAACATTGACCGTGAACGGCAAGGCTGATGATTCATGGACTAAGGGAAATCCAGACGAGGTTGTTCCGCAAATTCTGAATAAAGCAGCTGGAAAGTAACACTTTTTTCGAAACGTGTCGAAGATTACCCGGTAGTGCGATTGGCATTACCGGGTTTTCTCTGTCATTATTGTTATGCGCACCGGTTGTTGCTGATGCGCACGCCTCCTTAGCTCAGTTGGTAGAGCGACGCTCTTGTAAAGCGTAGGTCGTCAGTTCGAGTCTGACAGGGGGCTCTTTTCATGCCTTGTCGCAAATAGTATAGATAGTCCCAGCAATTCTCGTTATCTAAATGTGACCATTTTTGTGATATTTTAGTTAATTTTTAGGTAAAGATTTGGGGCAGATCTTTATCTTTCTTTGAATTAACGCCACTTTATTCCAATGAACTTAGTTCTCAAAATATGGATACCGTTGGCACAGCACCCTGAGCAAGCTAGCATAATTGCTTCGGTAGCTTTTTCTGTTGCCAGTGAAGGAGGATTCTCCATGAACAATATATGGGACAGCTTAAATGCGAACTTTTCGTGGTTTAACGATGTCATTTATACGTGGATTCTTATCCCGCTCTTGATCGGAGCTGGGCTATATTTTACCGTGCGCTCTAAAGGCTTACAGTTCCGTTTATTTCGGAAGATGTTCAAAGTTATTGGGCGAAGCCGGGAAAAGGAAAAGGGACAGATCTCATCGTTTCAAGCTTTCGCCATTGGTCTAGCTGCGCGTGTGGGAACCGGCAATATTGCCGGAGTTGCGGTAGCCATTACCTTAGGTGGAGCTGGCGCAGTATTCTGGATGTGGGTTGTTGCTATCCTAGGAATGGCGACGGCGTTCATTGAAGCCGCTCTAGCGCAGCTTTTCAAAGTGCCGTGGCGTGACGGGACATTCCGTGGTGGGCCGGCCTACTACATTTGGAAAGGACTCGGATCCTGGGGTTGGGGTGCAGCCTTCGCAGTAGCTCTCCTGTTTACCTACGGCATCGCTTTTGAACTAGTCCAGTCCAATACGATCTCAAACACTCTTTACGACGCTTACAACTTTCCAACATGGGCAACCGGTCTGGTTGTTACAGTTTTGACTGGTCTTGTTATCTTGGGTGGACTCAAATCTGTTGCACGTGTGACTGAAATTGTTGCTCCAGCAATGGCACTCGTCTATATTGCAATTTCGCTCGCAGTCATTGCTACCCATCTTGACCATATTATTCCGGTATTTACTGAGATCTTTGAATCAGCATTCGGGGTAAATGAAGCGTTTGCTGGAACTGCTGGTGGATTCACTGCGGCATTAATGAACGGCGTCAAGCGAGGACTTTACTCGAACGAGGCTGGAATGGGATCTGCTCCTAACGCAGCCTCAACGGCAACTACGATTCACCCAGCACGTCAAGCTCTCATCCAGTCAATGGGCGTTTTTGTTGACACTATGCTCGTATGTTCAGCAACTGCATTCATCATCCTGACCTCTGGAATCTATGTGCCTGGACAAGACGTCGAAGGAGCCACCTTAACAACAAGCGCAGCTGTTTCCGCTCTCGGTGGATGGTTGGAGCCAGTGATGATCATATTGGTCTTTGTTTTCTGTTTCTCCAGCCTCATTGGAAATTATGCTTATGCTGAAGTGAACATGGATTATCTTTTCCCAGGTAAAAAATCGGCCGACGTCGTTCTTCGAGTCATCGTGGTTGCTGCCACCTTCATCGGTGCGATCGCTAAACTTGGTTTGGTCTGGACACTAGCCGATACCTCGATGTTCTTTATGGCGGTCATCAACCTTGTTGCAATTATTCTGCTAGGCAAATGGGCATTCGGTGTCTTACGTGACTTCGAGTCTACCGACGGCGAAGGCGCATTTGTAGCGGTCGAGAACCAGTATCTGCCGGGTGAAATCCCAGATACGATTTGGACCAAAGAAACTGCTGGCCAAGAACACTGAACGCGGTGGTAATACAAAGGTTGGCAGGTTAATACCTGCCAACCTTTGTATTACCAATAAAAATCAATCAGCGACGATAAAGCCGATCGTCTTTGTAGGGCCAACCGCCAAGATTTCGTCTCCTGGTTTAAGAATGGTTTCAGCATACGCATTAACCCAGTGATCGTCCGGTCCTTTGACCGCAATAATCGAAATGCCTTTTGACCGGCGCAAGCCTAGTTCTGCTAATTCCACACCAGTCATTGCGTCGTTCACTGTCGTCGAAACAAGAGCGTAGCCATAGCCCAGTTCCACGTAGTCATTGAACGACTGAGCGACGATGTGGGCGGCTCGTCGTCCCATATCGGTTTCTGGGTAGAAGATGTGGTTAACGCCCATCTGCTCAAGGATTTGCCCCTGTTGCGGCGTTGATGCTTTTGCCCATACCTCTGGGCCATTCATCTTCAACAACGCAGACGTCACCAAAATCGACGAGGCTAGATCGTTTCCAATCGCCACCACAACTCGCGAGAAATCCTGGATACCCAGTTCTTCCAGCGTATCGGGATTAGTCGGATCAGTTGCTACAACATGGGGAAGCTTATTTGCCAAACTTTGCACAACCGCAGGTGACTTGTCGATTCCAAGCACACTATAACCGGCGTACACCAGCTCCAGAGCTAACGCAGATCCAAATCGGCCTAGCCCGAACACAGCAACATCATGTTTTTGAACAGAGTGGCGCAAACGCATACCACACATCCTTTCTTAGCCGATTAACGGCCGATCTTTAGGAAGCTCATAGGTGAGCGGTGTTGTCCGCAATGCTAACGCAGTAGCAATGGTGAGCGGTCCCAAACGCCCAATGATCATTAAAGTAATGAGAACAAGTTGGCTAGATTCGGGTAACGTCGCCGTAATGCCAGTAGATAGGCCAACGGTGGAGAACGCGGAAACTACTTCAAATAATGCCTGATCCAGATTCGCCGTGGTTTGAATCATCAGTAGTGTTGTTCCAGCCATAACGGCCATTGAAGACAACGACATAACCGTCAATGCTTGACGTTGCGCCGAGCGTGGTAATCGCAACCCAAGAACATTAACTGCGCGACCGCCACGCATCTCAGACCAGACAACGAAACCGATCACGAACGCCGTCGTTATCTTTACGCCGCCTGCAGTTCCACCTGGTCCACCACCAATAAACATAAACATATCGGTTAATACGCGAGAAATATCTGTCATGGAACCGACGTCGATCGAATTAAAGCCGGCGGTTCGTGGAGTAACCGAAGCGAAAAATGCCATCAAAACTTTCCCGGACGAGCTCTGATTTCCGAGTGTATTAGGATTCGTCCACTCGGCGAGTGCAAAGAAAACCCAGCCAGTGAGGAGCAAACTGATCGTTCCTACAACGACTAACCGTGTAGTCATTGGCCAACGCCACCAGTGAATCCCAGAACTATAGAAGGCTAGAAGTGCAGGGTATCCCAATCCGCCTATGATGATAGCCGCCGATATAGGCAAAATAATCCATGGATCGGTGGCGAACCCGACTAAAGAGTCGGTATATAGTGAAAAGCCGGCATTGTTGAATGCTGAAATGGAGTGGAACCACGCTTCGCCCAGTGCTCGTTGGAAAGCATGACCGAGATATAAAAACCGTCCGAGGAGCATAGCTGCTATGGAAGTTTCGACGACGGCGGTTAAGAGGACTACACCAAAGATAACTCGGCGGATATTTCCTAGCCCGGTGCCACTCACCGTCGCTGATGCCACTTCGCGGGTTCTCATGTCTAGACGCCGTGCTAGCACCATTGCCACAAGCGTAACTACCGTCATCGTGCCCATACCGCCTAATTGGATCAATATGCCAATGATGGTCTGACCAAAAGGGGAGTAGTAAGTCGCGGTGTCAACAACTGCAAGTCCGGTCACAGCAGTGGCTGATGTGGCGGTAAAAAAGGCGACTGAAAATGGGGCTCCGCCATTAAATTGCGGGCCGTATTCATGTGGCGGAGTAGATAATGGATATGGCCATGGAGGCTGCCCGGTAACAGAGATCGGGAGCATCAGCAAGAAGGTGCCCACTATTATTGTCAGCAAGAATGCGAAAATGAGAATATAGGTGGGTCGCATCTTTCGGAGACGATTCACCTAAGTGATTCTAGAGCTGAAGATGTCTCAAGACAACATAACAGGCTATCGTAGTGAGTGAAAGAACCCGCTACGGTTTACTCCAAGGAATGAATATGCGCGCACTCGTGAAACCAACTGCTGGCCCAGGCCTTGAATTACGTGAGGTTCCTGAACCAACACCAGGGCAAGGCGAAGTCAAGATTAAGGTGATGCGAGCAGGGCTGTGTGGCACTGACTTACATATACTTTCGTGGGACGATTTCGCCGCAGCACATGTTAAGGCTGGGCAAACTATTGGACATGAATTTTATGGTGAGATCGTTGAACTCGGACATGGGGTTCCGGAGGGCGAGGGTCAAGGTCAATTTCATGTGGGGCAGCGGGTGTCGGTAGAAGGGCACGTGGTGTGTGAACACTGCCGTAATTGCCGTGCAGGGCGTCGCCATATGTGTTCGAATACGGTGTCGATTGGTGTGGATCGTGATGGTGCTTTTGCAGATTACGTCGTCGTCCCAATAACGAATGTGTGGAAACAGCCCGATGTTATCGACGCCGAACTTGGTGCAATTTTCGATCCGCTCGGCAATGCTGTGCATACCGCATTCCAATTCCCGTTGACTGCAGAAGACGTTTTGGTGACTGGCGCTGGCCCAATTGGATTTATGTGTGCTGCGATTGCCCGGCACGCTGGCGCACGGAACGTGGTTCTGACGGATATTAACGATGAACGGCTGGAGCTAGCACGGTCCATTGAAGGCGTTGTTGGCGTTAATACGTTGCGTGAGGATGTGCGGGATCGGTTCGCGGAACTCAATATGACAGAGGGCTTTGATATCGGCCTAGAAATCTCCGGTTCGCCCAAAGCGACCGAACAGATGATAGACCTGTGTACCAATGGTGCGAAAATTGCGATGTTGGGTTTGCCGGCACGCCCATACGCTATCAATTGGAACACCTTGATAGCGCGTATGCTGACGATTCAAGGTGTTTATGGTCGCGCGATGTATGACACGTGGTATCGGGCAACGTATCTTATGACCGGATCAGAGAAGTTCCGGGAGCAGGTTCGGAAGGTGATTACGCACCGGTTTGCGCCAGAAAATTGGGAAGAAGCATTTGAGACTGCGCGTGGTGGACACGCAGGCAAGATTATTTTGGAATGGAATGACTGATGTTTAGTATTCGAGAAGAATTAACGACGACGCTGAACGAGATCAAAGCAGCTGGACTTTATAAAGATGAGCGGGAAATTCTGTCCCCGCAGTCCGCACATATCCGTACTGGACAGGGCGAGTTGTTGAACTTTTGCGCGAATAACTATCTGGGATTGGCTGATAATCCAGAGATTATTGCTGCTTCGCATGCGGGGTTAGATGAGTACGGTTATGGTACTGCTTCGGTACGTTTTATCTGCGGAACACAAGATATTCACCGTAAGCTAGAGCGGAAAATTGCAGATTATGTGGGAATGGAAGATGCCATTTTGTTCCCGTCAGCATTCGATGCAAACGGTGGTATTTTTGAGGTTTTGTTAGGCAAGGACGACGCCGTTGTTTCTGACGAACTCAACCATGCCTCGATTATCGACGGCGTTCGGTTAAGCAAGGCTCGCCGGTTCCGGTACAAGAACTCAGATATGGAGCAGTTGCGTGAACAGTTAGTAGCTGCGCGTGCAGAGGGCGTGGGACGGATCCTAATCGTCACCGACGGTGTGTTCTCAATGGATGGTTATTATGCGAAACTGCCAGAGATTTGCGATTTGGCAGATGAGTTTGACGCGATGGTAATGGTTGACGATTCGCACGCTACTGGCATTGTTGGTGAGCACGGTGCGGGTACGCCGTCTGAATTTGGTGTCAGTGATCGGGTGGATATTCTCAGCGGTACTTTGGGTAAGGCACTCGGTGGAGCGTCGGGTGGTTATATTGCTGGACCGGCTGAATTGATTGCGTTGCTTAAACAGCGTGCGCGGCCGTATTTGTTCTCGAATGCCGTTACACCATCTCTGGTTGCGGGATCATTGAAGGCATTGGATGTGGCACGTGAAGGTGATGATTTGCGTGCAAAGATTGCTGATAATGCGCAGTTGTTCCGCTCATTGATGGCTGAGGCGGGTTTTGAATTGCTCCCTGGCTCGCATGCGATTATTGCGGTGATGTTCCCGGGTGACGACGGCGCGCGCCTTGCTGGACAGATTGCTGCTAAGTTAGGCGAGTTGGGCGTTTATGTTACTGCGTTCTCATATCCGGTGGTGCCGTTGGGTAAGGCACGTATTCGTGTTCAGCTTTCGGCTGCGCATTCGGCTGAGGACGTACGTGCGGCAGTTGCAGCATTCGTTCAGGCACGGGACGCGGTTTCAGCATAAATAATGACCATGTGATCTACTTGTTCGTCAGACGCTGTGGATAACGTTTGATTGTGGATAGATATTTTTGGTGATTTTTGATCTTCGATAGTCTACTTTTGTTCAGGAATTTTCGAAGATTGGAAGTTATCATGACATTTCTTGTTCGCATCGTGCAGGGTCTACTTGTCGTCGCATTGTTTTGTTCTGGCATGGGCATGGCTTATGGTGATGAGCGAAAGCCGGAACTCTTGCCTCAAGACGGCGAATTAGTAGGTCTTAGTATGCGTTATCTGCCAGCTGTAGACGCTGGTAGTCAAGCAGGTTATACCCAAAAAACTTGGCATGCTCGGCCGGCGCTGTTTTCAGTCAAGAATGTAGGTGAAGGTGTTTACCATGCATACTGCCTGGAGATAACGGTCCCCACAGACCGGCAAACACCTTTACATGTTACTGACTGGGATGGATTCGTTGGTAACAATGCATTTAGAGCCGATAATTCAGTACGCCAAAAAGTGGCCTGGATTGTCCAGCATTCATACCCGGCACGGAGCTTAGAATATCTTGCCCATGAAGTTGGGGTTACTGAGCTGTCGATTCAACAAGCGGTGACTGCCACGCAGTCAGCTATCTGGCATTTGACAGATGGAGTGACTCCTGACTTTTCTGCACTAGGTCAGCAAGATACAGATGGGGTGGATGCTCAGGGTATTGCAGCTACCTATCATTATCTGCTTTCCAGTATAAATGTCGGGTTAACGCAAGATTCTCTACAACCTACGGTGGCTTTTAGCCTGCCGGAAGGTGAGAGCTTTGCTGGGCAACTTGTGGGGCCAATTCGAGTTGAAGCAAATGTTCCTACTGTTTCGATCGAGGTTCCGGAGGGTTTTTCGCTGGTCTCGAAAGTAGGCGACCACATTGATCCGGCAAATATTTCCTCTGAACAAGAGATATATGTGGATACACGAAATATACACGATGCGGGCAAGATTGATCTGACGGGGACTGTAAATACTGCAGAGCTTAATGGTTCTCTTCTCACGCCGGGTATTTCTACTGAGGACCATGGGCAGACTTTGATAATGGTTCGGGAACTGACCAAGCAGATTCGCCATGTTGCACACATTAGTTGGCGTTCCGAGCAGGATGTATGCCGGGACGTAGACGGCATTCCAGTGACTGATTCAGTATCAGGGAGAATTCTTCCAAAGGATTCTCCGCAGTGTGTAGTGGTACCTGCAGCTAATGAAACACCAGAATCGTCACAGTTATCTAATGATTCAGCTAAACAGCACGAGGTTTCAGAGGTTGCTTCTGATCGGCCGCAGCTAGCGAAAACTGGCTCCGAGATATATGTGCTCGTATCTCTAGCTACGGTAACGATCGCGGGCGGAGTAGCGCTGACTTGGCGTGAGCGGCGTAGATATCGTGAAGTTTTATAGTTAAATTAGCGGATGGTCCAGTCCACAGGTTCGGCTCCTTGCTGTACTAGTAGCTGATTTGCTCGAGAAAACGGCTTGGAGCCGAAGAACCCGCGATGTGCGGATAGTGGAGAAGGATGTGGGCTCATAACGGTGGGTGTTTCGGGCATTAGCCGGGCTAGTGACTGTGCTTGCTTGCCCCACAGGATTGCTACGAGTGGTGCTTTGCGGGCCGCGAGAACCCTAATCGCATGATCTGTGATAACTTCCCAGCCGCGCTGTGCGTGCGAGCCAGGAGCGCCGGGCGCTACTGTTAAAACTCGGTTTAGAAGCATTATTCCTTGATGCGTCCATGATGAGAGGTCGCCGTGCGCAGGTGGTATCAGGCCTAGATCATCGTGGAGTTCCTGATAAATGTTCACAAGCGATCGGGGAAGTGGTTTCACTGTGCGGTCAACGGAGAAAGATAAGCCAACCGGATGTCCTGGAGTGGGATAGGGATCTTGACCAACGATAAGTACACGAATATCTGGTAGTGGCTGCTGAAAAGCGCGTAAGACGTTTGCTCCAGCTGGAAGGTAACGATGCCCTTGGGCTAGTTCGTTCCGGAGAAAATCTCCCATCTGGTGAATATTTTTAGCAACTGGTTCCATAGCTTGTGCCCACGTTGGGTGCATGACTTCATCAAGATCACTCATGACTTTATGATACGGCTAAAAAGTAGTGCGTTGCGTAAACTTGTCTTATGAGCGATGGGGAAGAAGATAAGGTTGAGAAACTGACAGAGATCGAACGCCAGATACTAGCACTAGAAGAATCGTGGTGGACGATTGCACAAACTAAAGATCGAGCAATCGAACAAGAACTCGGTATGACGCCAATGCGGTACTATATTCTTCTATCTCGAATGCTAGAAGAAGAACGTGTTTGGCGAGCTCGTCCACAACTGGTGGATCGGCTGCGCAGACTGCGTGATAAGCGTACGAATGAACGTACTGTGTCCTGAGAGTGGCGTTATTTATTAGTTCGGTAGATTAGGTAGGCTAGAAGCGTGAACGAATACGTAGAAGATGAATTTGATCGCTTAGCTCAAGAACGGCAAAATCTTGGAGCTCATCGGAAGTCTAAGCGGTTAAACCCATGGTTGATAGCTCTTGTTGCAGTATTAGTCTTTGCGCCACTTATCGGCTGGGGAGCTGGCATGTGGATGGCAAGTGATTCCAAGTCGCGTGATGATTCAGCAACATCTCAACCAGTGGCGGAACAACCTGAATACGGCGAGGCTGAGCAATCTACGGAAGAGAAGTCTGCGCAGGAACAGGCAGAAAAACCGGCCCCGGAGCAGACCACTTCGGAACAGCCACCCCTTAATACTGCGGTCTCAGTACAAGTATTGAATGGACGTGGCGAAGCTGGGCTAGCGAAAAAAATTACTGAAGATCTTGTGGCTGGTGGCTACGCCAACGCAACGGGTGGAAACTATTCCGGTGGCAGTGAACCAGTCGTGACTACTGTTTTTTATAGCGAAGAGACATTTAAGGCCGAAGCGCAAGACATTGCCTCTAAAGTAGGCGGTGCTGAGGTGCAAGACGGCTCTGCGCTCCAACTCGGTGCTCAGATCGTTGTAGTCATGCGCTAAAGCTAACTAGCAGCGCTATGAGTGAGCCTGACGTAACTTGCGTCAGGCTCACTCAACTTTTCTCTCCTAGAATAAAGTCAGGCTAATCGAGTTCGCCATCTTGCACTCTGAGCTGGAGAGTGCCAAAATCAATACTGGCACTCTCGGCTAGAGAGTGATAGTTATTGTGACTAGTGAGGTGTTTTCTGAATACGAAACCGAACGTATTTGGAGAATGTCGTCCGTCGCGGGCACTGGTCGTGAACCACCCTAATGGGAGGAAAATACGATGGTAAAAATCATTGCTTACAACGAAGAAGCACGCCGTGGCATGGAGCGTGGTCTTGATGCGCTTGCGAACACCGTCAAGGTCACTCTTGGACCAAAAGGCCGCAACGTTGTTCTAGATAAGAAGTGGGGAGCTCCCACGATTACAAACGATGGTGTGTCCATTGCTAAAGAAATCGATCTTGAAGATCCATTTGAGAAGATCGGTGCTGAACTAGTCAAGGAAGTCGCTAAGAAGACTGATGACGTTGCCGGTGACGGTACCACCACCGCTACCGTTCTTGCGCAGGCTCTCGTCAAGGAAGGCCTACGCAACGTCGCTGCTGGCGCAAACCCAATCGCTCTTCGTAAGGGCATTGACAAGGCTGTCGCCAAGATCGTAGAGCAACTTCTAACCAATGCTAAGGAAGTTGAAACCAAGGAAGAAATCGCCGCTACTGCAGCTATTTCTGCTGGCGACAAAGAAATCGGCGCACTTATTGCTGAAGCTCTGGATAAGGTTGGCAAGGAAGGCGTTGTGACCGTTGAAGAGTCCAACACTTTCGGCACCGAACTCGAGCTGACCGAAGGTATGTCCTTCGATAAGGGCTACCTCTCGCCATACTTCGTCACTGATGTTGACCGTCAAGAAGCAGTCCTCGAAGATGCTTACGTTCTCTTGGTTGAATCTAAGATTTCCAACGTCAAGGACATGCTCCCAGTCCTCGAAAAGGTTATGCAGACTGGCAAGCCACTCGTGATCATCGCTGAAGACATCGAAGGTGAAGCACTCGCAACTCTCGTTGTTAACAAGATCCGTGGCACCTTCAAGTCTGCTGCTGTTAAGGCTCCAGGCTTTGGCGATCGCCGTAAGGAAATGCTCCAGGATATGGCTATCCTCACCGGTGGTCAGGTCATTTCGGAAACTGTTGGCCTCAAGCTTGAGAATGCCGACATCGAGCTTCTTGGTCGCGCCCGCAAGGTCGTGCTCACCAAGGATTCCACAACAATCGTTGAGGGTGCAGGCTCTGCTGAAGACATCGCTGCTCGCGTCTCCACCATCAAGACCCAGATTGAGAACTCCACCTCGGATTACGATCGTGAGAAGCTCCAAGAGCGTCTTGCAAAGCTCGCCGGTGGCGTTGCTGTTATCAAGTCCGGTGCAGCAACCGAGGTTGAACTCAAGGAACGCAAGCACCGCATCGAGGACGCTGTCCGCAACGCAAAGGCTGCTGTTGAAGAAGGCATCGTCTCCGGTGGTGGCGTTGCACTTATCCACGCAGCGGACCAGGCACTTGCTGATCTCGAACTCGAAGGTGATGAAGCAACCGGCGCAAACATCGTTCGCGTTTCCGTTGCCGCACCGCTCAAGCAGATCGCAGTTAACGCTGGTCTCGAAGGTGGAGTCGTCGCAGAAAAGGTTCGCTCACTCCCAGTTGGTCACGGCCTGAACGCTGCAACCGGTGAATATGAGGATCTGCTCGCTGCTGGCGTGAACGATCCAGTGAAGGTTACCCGTTCTGCACTCCAGAACGCAGCATCCATCGCTGGCCTCTTCCTCACCACCGAAGCAGTTGTGGCTGACAAGCCAGAGCCACCAGCTGCTCCAGCACCAGGTGCTGAAGACATGGGTGGCATGTACTAAGAATAACTGCTTAGTTCTTCCGGTCAGATAATGGCCAATGGAAAGGAACGAATCTCGGAAAACTCCGAGATTCGTTCCTTTTTGCCTACCTGAACGCAGTATGAGTCTTACGGCCGTTTGAATAGGCTAAATATATCTGACTGTTATGCTTTCGGTAGTTTCCACGGACCGCTTGTGTGTGTAGCAGACGTAGACGAGGGTGAGGATGACGATGCCGGCTAATCCAGTAACGGGAGTCCATATCCGGTCAATGCCATCGTAGCGAAGGTGACCGAAAACGCCGGTACAGACGAGATAGTCATTTAAGGCAAGAATTGCGTCATAGAGTCCGTGAGCAATAATCAACGGGAGGATGCGGCCACAGCGTATGACGTATATCCCGGCAAAGATGCCTTCTGGAATCTGCCATAATGCTACGGCAAGCGTTCCGTAGTACAGGTGTAGCATCACCCGGAAGATGAGTACCACTGCAATCGATAAGCGCGATGGCATACGTAAAATACAGATTAATGCCAATAAGATTATTGCGTAGGCGAGTTCTTCGAAGCCCCCTCCAATCAGCATTTTAAAAATAGTCCCTATCGATGGGGGTGGTATGACGAGGTCGAGTCCCTCAGTGTTTCCTAAGGAATGACGGAAGTCCACCCCCACCGCGTACCCCCACGGGCCGTAAAGCGCAATGGCGCTATTTTGAGCCGTAAAAATCGCAAAGAATACGATTCCAATAAAAGCGTTAGAGTGAGTTGTTCGCCGTGAATTTTCTGCGCGTGGGAAGTTTGATAGCACCTGCCAAACGGTGATCATCAACGCCCCGAACACAATCATGCTTGTGATCCACGGTAGGGAGAATTTTATTATGCCGTCGTATACCCCAGGTATAGCAATAGGGAAAATCCGTCCATAAAATATTGCTGGAATTTCCGCTATGAATGCGGCAGCAACAACGCCAACCACAACTAAAACAAGAATTTTATGTTTGAGTGGGAGCACGGTTTTTGGTGGTGTGCTTGTGGTGCGGTTGAGGGGTCGGACGATGATCCATGCGAGTGCCCAACATACGATGACGGGGAGGACGACGTCGTTGGCGGTGGTTTTTAGTGTTCCTAAAAACGTTCCGGTTAAGAAATCATTTGGTCTAAAAGCGATGGCGTTGAATAGTGCGTGGCTTAATGCTAGTGGCCATGCTCGACGATAGTTCCAATAGTAGTAGCTGGAAAAGATTGCTACCCCAGCCCATTGAAGGGGCGAAAGGACGTTAGCGTAAGGGGCGAAGAATATGCCGCGAAATACTGTTGTCAGACCTACAGCAATAATGAAACGTCGTGTGAATGATAAGCGTTTTTGGTTGAGTATCCACCAGGCAAGGGCGGCGCAGATGATCTCGGTGAGAACCCCGATAGTGATACTCAGTCCCCATTGCGCGGGCAAAGGGAGTTGTTGGGCGAAGCCGAGACTGTCACCGATGAATCCAGCGGTTGAGGTAAAGCCTAGCCATTGAAATCCTTGGGTATGTATGAGTGCAAAAGATGCTAGGCCGCTAAAGACTACGCAACCAAACAACACGTCCCGAAACGATATCCGCCGACTAGTAACCATGAATCTCCCAATGTTTTTAGCTACGCCCCTCGCGTTCCTCGCGAGCTTCGTTTTGCTTACGCTCAATTGTTTCCAAAGTTTCTTGCGCTATCTGTTCCCGGCGGGCAGCTTCGGCTTGCGAATGATCCAAGATCCGCGGTGGAGCCCCCGGCGCAAAAGCCTCGTCGAGTTCTTCTAACGACGAGCGTTTCACAACTGGAACATGTGGCTGGAAGAGTTCGGTCACGTCGTCGTCGATAATGGCTGGATCGGATGCGGCTACGTCAGATGTGTGTCCGTCCAAAACTGCTGCTTGCTCTTCTTGCGCTGTCTGGAATAAAAGATCGGCAGGATCTGCGGAAGGCATGGTCTGTGCCGTGGATGACGCCTGCTCGGGGATATTATCGCCGAGCTTGTAGCAGGCAAGAGTGATACGTTCTAACTCTGCGCCCAAGTTTTGCCGTGCGACTTGCTCCCACTCGTTGGCAAGTGGGGTGAGGAAAATACGTTTCCGTGCCAGCAGATGCTCAACAATCTGGCGGCGAGCCATGAGCCAACTATAGTCAGATACCCGCGGATACTCTTCGCGAACCTGGCTGACATAGGTCTTGTAACGCTGTGGCGGATTCGCGAGAGTGCCAAAATGTGCATCATAAAGAGCGAGGCGATCGACGTCGATAGAATCAAAACGAGCAGTTTCATCCGCACGCTTGGCAGAACCTGGCAGATCATGACGCTTATGAAGATGAGAAATGAGTTCAGCAATTCGGTGGCGATTGTCCGCTGGGATACCGATTTCAGCAAAAAACTTATCTGCCACATCTGCTGATGCACGCTCGTCTTCACCACCGTTGCGCGAATAGACGGCATCATCGGAGACATTGAAGACAAGCCCATGGCCCCATGTTGCTAATCGGACAAGACACGGATTTTGAGTCTCCGAAGCCAGGGTATCTACCCGGGTGAGCATGTCGATAACATGGCGGGTATTGTGAAAAAATCGGTCTGGACTAGACCAAATATCCAACAATTCGTACGCAACACGCTCGACATGATCTCGCTCTGCGGTAGCCCCGGCATCGCGCGCGCTTCGTACAAACGCTTGAACTACCCATGCAGGTACGTCCGCTTTCACCATAAATCCTCCAAGATTAGCGCCCCCCGATTCTATACCCCGCAGATGAACTACCCAAATGATGCGGTATAAGTAACTAGAGAAGTACCACGAACTGGACCGATAAGAGTGCTCAAACGCGCAAAGTGTTCTAACGTAGAGATTGTGAAGAAAAAAGGTTCAACATCTGTCCTTACTGGTCGCGCACTCATCACCGGAGGTACATCTGGCATGGGGGCGGCGTTCGCTCGTGCGTTAGCGGCTCGCGGATGCGATATTGTTTTGGTGGCGCGAAATAAGGAGCGGTTAGCGGAAAATGCTAACATGCTCACGCAGCAATACCAGGTAGATGTTCAGATTCTTCCCGCAGATTTAAGTACGCGCGATGGAGTCGACGCCGTTAAAGCTCGGCTTCTTGAACAAGCCGATCCAGTAACGATATTCGTGAATAACGCCGGGTCCGGGATGTACTCACCGATGGCGACCGACGACGCTAGCCAGTTACGTGCCGGTGCCGAACTTATGGCGTTAGTTCCGATGGAGCTTGGCGGAGCTGCCGCGTTCTCAATGAAGCAACGTCACGCCGGTGTCATCATTACTACTGCATCGGTAGCGTCGCTTGCCCCGATGGGGGCCTACGCGGCCGTCAAAGCATTCGTACGAATGTGGTCAGAGTCCCTGTCTATCGAAGTTGGCCGATACGGTGTACAAGTTGTTGCTTTCTTGCCCGGTTGGGTAAAAACCGAGTTCCACCAGCGATCCGGTGTTTCGACGTCGTCGATCCCATCTTGGCTATGGCTCGACGCAGAGCGTGTGATCGACGAAGCCCTTCGCGATGTTGAACGCGGTAAAACAACCACTATTCCGTCCAAGCGTTTCAAGACGATGGCATTTTTCGCCCGTCACTTGCCACAATCAGTGGTCCACAAGGCCGTCAAGAAATTGAATAAGGGCCGGCGATGAGTGAGCTACACCCATTAGATGACTACCATTCAGACGGTAAACGAAAAGTTCGCAAAGCAGTTCGTAAAATCCTCACCCGGCCAGTGTTGAAAACGGTTCTAAAAGCAACCGTGTGGGGTGAAGAAAACGTTGAAGGGCTCGAAGGAGCCTATATTGTTGTCGGCAATCACTCGTCGCATCTTGACGCTCCAATGGTCTTTTCATTACTGCCTGACCATATGACAGAAAATCTTGCTACCGGCGCCGCCGCCGACTATTTTTATCGCAAGAAGGGCATTGCCAAGCTGACGTCAGTATTCTTCAATACGTATCCGATTGAGCGCAAAGGAAAGACCGTTGGCGCGCACGTCGGCCGGGCAGCCGGAATGACAAGTCGCTTGCTACGTGATGGCATTCCAATTTTGATCTTCCCAGAAGGTACGCGCTCGCGGGACGGCCAGATGGGAATTTTCAAGCCCGGTGCAGCCGCGATTGCATTGAAGATCGGGGTGCCGATTGTTCCGTTAGCGATGTCGGGCGGACACGAAGCAATGCCAGTTGGGCGAGTATTGCCACCGTTGAATCATCCGGAAGTTGAACTGTTCATCGGTGAACCCATGCATGGTCAGCCTGATGATACCCCAGAGGTTTTTATTGCACGGGTTCGTCACCAGATCGAGATGATGCTGGAACAGAAGACCGCCAATCCGGATCCTTCGCTCAGTTAAGCAGACTAGGCATCGGGAAAACTAGGCGCACAGTCAGACCGCCACCGGGTGTTTCATGCACGCTGACTTGCCCGTGGTGTGCGCTCATAATAGCAGCAACGATTGCAAGGCCAAGTCCTGAGCCTTCGCCGCTACCACGAGTGCGGGCAGAATTGGCTTTATAGAAGCGCTCGAATACATGCTCACGGTCTTTTTCAGATATTCCCGGGCCATGATCGCGGACTTCGACAACTGCGTTTTTAGGTTGGAGTAGATCTATCCCAACAGCAACATCAACAGGGACTGAGGAGTCAGTATGGGCAGAAACATTGCTGAGCAGGTTCGTTAGTAGCTGCGTCACAGCATTTTGGTCTCCCATGATGACGACGGATTCGACGTCGTCACCGTTAAGGTTAGTGACATTGGCTATTCGTTCTGGCGAACGAGCAAGGAAATCAGAAACAGTGTTGAGTGCAACTGCAGCTAGATCTACTGGTTTAGGATGAATTTCTTTACGTTCATCAAGTCGTGCAAGTTTCAAAAGGTCTTCGACCAGGTTAGCCATCCGGCCAGATTCAGATTCAATACGGCCAAAAGCGAGTTCGATTTGCTCGTCTGGGACGCCACCCATACGATACAGCTCCGCATATCCGCGAATAGTAGCAAGAGGTGTGCGCAACTCATGCGAAGCATCGGATACAAATCGTCGAACGCGCTGCTCTGAGGCTGCTTGGGCTGCGAAAAGGTCTTCGATCTCATCGAGCATAGCGTTGACAGATTCGCCAAGGATATTGACTTCAGTTCCGGGCTTCATTGGTGGAATCCGGGCTGCAAAATTACCTTGGCGTACATCTGATGTTACGCGCGTGACCGTGCGGAGCGGGCGTAATGATCGACGCACTAGTACGATCGAGAGTAACGCCCCGATAGACATAATTGCTACCACGAATAGTGTAAGAACCTGTTTGAGATTTGTGACAGTACGTTCCACTTGGGCTAACGGCAACCCAATCAGCACATTACCTACGGTATGTGGATTTGAACCAGTAGACGTCAGTGGCACTGAAATAATGCGCCATTCGGTGTCCTCGAATGTGCCATCAACAGTACGGGGTTGATCGAAATAATTTGAGGCCAACGTTTCTGCATGTTCTGGTTTTCCGTATCGTTGTTCGATTGACGGATGAACTTCCTCAACTGCAGTGCCGAAATCATCGGAAATATACAGGTAAAAATCAGATGGAAGCAACGCTTCGGATGTTCCTTGAATGAGTGCATCGACAGTTTGTGAAGCCACGATCTGTCCAGACGATGACAGTGTTTTGTCAGTTTCCGACGTCAGAAAGGTGCGCAAAGAAATAGTTGCAAACGCCGAAACCAACATCAGCGCGGATCCGAGTAGCACAAGGAAAACTACGAGCAGTTGCCACGATAGACGCCCGGTAACGTGTAATTGCGAGGATGAGCTTTCCATAGGCTATTTACTTGCCAGCGCGCATGACGTATCCGATACCGCGTTTGGTGTGAATGAGCGGCACGAGCGCGGCGACCTGGTCTGGATCAGTGATGCCGAGTGCTTCGGCTGAGTCTATTTTCCGGCGTAGATAGGAAATATACGATTCAACAATCGAAGCTTCACCAATCCAGTCATAATCCCAGACATGATCAAGGATCTGAACCTTTGATACCACGCGTTCCGCGTTTACCATCAGATACCGTAATAACTTATATTCGGTAGGAGAGAGCTCAACGAGATGACCAGCTCTACGAACCTCGTATGTGTCTTCGTTTAGCTCAAGATCATGATAAGTGATAACTGAAGGCTCATCAGTACTGGGATTTGTGCGTCGCAAAATGACCTGGATCCGGGTAACGACCTCTTCCAAGGAGAATGGCTTAGTGACGTAATCGTCAGCACCAGCTGTTAGTCCATGAATCTTATCTTGGAGATCATCCTTTGCCGTCAGGAAAAGAACTGGAGTGTCGGAGTCTTGTGTGCGGATGCGGCGCAAGACTTCGTATCCATCAAAATCAGGTAGCATCACGTCCAGTACGACTAAATCAGGTGCAAATTCCTGAAATAGACGCACTGCGTTACGGCCGTCGTCAGCAGTTTCAACGGTAAAACCAGCGAACTTAAGCGAGACGGAGAGAAGTTCGCGAATCGAAGGTTCGTCGTCAACGACCAATATCTTTGCTGTTGATTTTTGTTCTGTCATGGACAATATTTTCCGCTACTAAACTGAGAGAATCCTGAAAATGTGTTTCACAGGTAGGGGTATGGATCGAACTCATCGATATCTACTGGATGAGTACGGTTGAGTGGAATATTGAATGCCTGAACATCAAGTTCAAGATCGTGGATGACAAGTCCACGATCTTCTAATTCTGCCAACGGGACAGCAAGGAACTCGCGGAAACAGATAATAGCAACGCGATGTCCAGCGTCGAGTAATGCTTCTAGTTGCGGAAGATAGTCGACGTCATGAGTTCCGACGACGACGTCTGCTCCAGGCCGTTCTTTAAGAATGGCTTCGAGAGTGCGCTGAATTCCTTCATCAACAACTTTCCGCTCTGGATCTTGCGATGTCAGCTGGATTGGCTGCCATCCGATTGCTAGGAGAGCTTGGATGAATGGGGCTGCGGTGCGCTGTGAAACATTCAGGAAGAAAAAGCCTTTGGTGTTCTTCTCCCGACGGTTTTCAGAAGTTGGTGCGGCCGGGCCGTCAAACGGATCAAATTCGAGAACACGATCCCAACGAGGACGTTCTTCAGCACGTGGGGAGTGCTTAAGGATGTTCACTCCGAGGGTAGCGTCAATGTTTTCACCATCAATAAGAATATACATACTTGTATTTTAGCCCTCTTCGCGACGAAAAGCAGGGCAATGTGTAACATATAGCGGTGGGCAGAAACCGACGTAACGGTTTCTGCCCACCGAAGAGTTGATATGTTAGTTTTCGATTTACTGAGGTTCAGTGTTTGCTTGAAGCATCGCTAACCGTGCTTCGACTTCAGTTGAATTCGAGGACTGTTCAAGTTGAGCAAACTGTTCATCCAATGATGATGCGGCAACTTCTGCCTTGCCTTGAGCAAGGGCTTCTTGCCGGCGTACCGACTCTTCAAAGCGACCAATCTCTGTTGAAGGATCGAGAACGTTAATGGAGCCGATCGCATCTTGGACAGTATTTTGTGCCTGAGCCGACTTTGCGCGGGCAACGAGCTGGTCACGCTTGCTGCGCAGATCGTTGAGCTTGCTCCGCATAATATTCAAGCCGTCTTTGAGCTTCGCAACAACCTCACGCTGCGAAGCGATCATCGGCTCTGCATCGTGGGCTTCTTTTTCAGCGGTAATTTGACGTTCGATAGCGACTTTGGCAAGATGCTCCATCCTTTGTGCGCCATCTTCATTGCCAGCAGTGCGTAGTTCCTGTGCCTTGGAGACGGCAGCCTGGGCTTTGGCACCCCACTCTTGTGCTGCACGGATGTCTTCGTCGTAATCTGCTTCGGCAAGTCGAAGATTTCCTACTGTGACCGCTACTGCGTCCTCTGCTTCAGCGATCGAATTAGTGTAATCGCGAACCATCTGGTCGAGCATCTTCTGCGGATCTTCGGCGCGGTCAAGTAGCGCGTTGATATTTGCTTTAGCTAACTGGGCCATGCGGCCGAGGATTGATTGCTTTTCAGCCATAGTGGAACCTTTCTTTGGGACAGCGATGTTGAGATACATCTTACTGTCAGTAGTTACTCTTGTAATCTTATGCGTAAGTTCTCGTGTTTAGAAGGTTTTTCCGAAACCGCCACCGCCAGATCCGAAACCGCCACCGAAATGCGAGCTGCCGCCAGATCCGAAACTGTTATTTCCCCAGTCATTCCGACGTGAAGAACCGCCCGACAAAGCTCCGTAGATCAATGACCTGGCAACTCCGGTGAGAATCGCTCCAGCCAGTTCACCGCCTAGTTCGGAACCAGTACGCGATTGACGTCCGCTTCCGCGATAATCTTCGATATCAGAATTTAGCGCGCGTTCGGCACGTTGTGCATAGTCCATTGCGGAACTGTATGTCGAAAGCTGTTGTTCGCCAGTTTGTGATTGTGCCGAAGTAAATGCACTGTGAGCACGATTGAGAAGGGTGCGTGTATCGGCAGTGACGACCTCGCGATAGCGAGTCACATCTTCATCTAAGCGCGCGAGTTTTTCCTCTAGCCGGATACGGTATTGAGCGAGCTTAGTGTTTCGTTTGCCTTCTTGTTCGGCTGCTGTACGCACGTGAACTAGTGCTAGGTCAAGCTGCCGTTCGGCCTCCTCTAGTTGGTCAGCTACCAGAAGGAGATCGACGGCGGAGCCCGCAGTCGCTCGCGCAATGACTGCTTCGGCTTCTTGCCGGCGTTGGGTAATCGTGGCGTTTCCTTGGCCCAGTCGCTTCGCATCAGAAATATCGGCAGACAATGATTCAATAGCTTGTGGCAAGTGATCGCGGGCTTGAGCTAACAATGTTGGAGCTTGATCGATGCGATCCATGAGTTTGGACGCTTGGTCGAGTACGCCTTCAGCCAGGCGGGCATATTGTACGGCTTCGCCTTTTTCTGCCTGCTTCACATGAGTATGAGCATTGGTAATATGTGTCGATGATGCGCTTAAAAGAGTACGAATCTGAGACGGGTATGTAGAAATCGTTGCTAATGATTCTTGTGGGAAAGACAAACCAAGATTACGAACCTTAACCTCTGCCAGTGAAAGCTGAGACTGGAGTTCATCATGGCGTTCTTGCAAGTCACTCAGTTTCGAATCTACCCGGTTCGCTAAATCACGTAGTGCAGAAAACTGTTCGGCTTGTGCTTGCATCGTCTCCCGAGCATCGTGTGATAACTGCAGAATCTGAGTATTCATCTGGTGCTGCTGAGCAGGAGTCTCTGGTTCGTCGTCGTCAAGTAACCGCCGCAAGTTAAATGCTTTGTGAACAGCTTCTTGAGCTTGTGTTAGGGCATCGCGGAACTCGCGGGTAGCTTCGACGCCGAATTCAGCGCGAGCAAACTCAAGTTCGTTAGCGCCAGCGCGAACGTCGTCGTCGGCAGCCAATAATTCAGCCGAAGCTTGTTTCGCTAATTGTGTGTTAGACACAGCCTCACTAACGCGAGCCTTTTTCTTTCGCCATATCGAGAATCCAACCACTACTGCGCCGCCAAGTGCAATCAACACGATAACAGGTAGGACATTTGGAGCAGCTGCTTGCCCAGGCGCGACCGGAGCGGGGCCGCCATTACGCAAAGTGCGTACGTGCTCGCCAAACAACTCAATGCCAGCGTCCCATTCGCCGTCGTGGAACTTATCCAAGACATCTTGGGAAGTTGCCTGGTTGAGAAGCTCTTTGATCTGGCCATCTGGCGAATAGGCATAGAGCTCAGATGTCCCAACACTGACAGCGAGTATCCCATCAGCCGATGTTAAACCAGATTTGTCAAACGTTTTCTGGACCCAATTATCAGGGGCAAGCCCATCAAAATCATCAACTGTGATAACCCACAAATTTCCGCTAGAAACCTCAACAATAAGATTTGATAGCTGTGCTTCGCGCTCAGATACGTCTGCGTAGTCTTCATAGTTCCGGGAAATATCAACAGGAGGAACTGCATACGCCACACCAGGTAATAATACGAAGATACCTGCTATGACAGCCGTCAATAATCGGCGCATGTTTCTCATGATAATCGCCTTTCTGCTGAGTATTACTTCAAATCTATCAATTAAGTTGTCTGTTGTGGGTATATTGATACGCTTAGCGCGCAAGTCTGCACGCCTTGCCTGATAGAATAGTTAGTCATATAAGTGTCATAATGTTGCTTAGCTATATCTGAGTGCGTACTCAAAACTATCGCACTCCGGAAATGAAAGAGAGAATGCCGTGCCTACTGGAAAAGTGAAGTTCTTCGACGCTGAGAAGGGCTTTGGTTTTATCACTGGGGACGATGGTGCCCAAGTTTATGTTGCTCAGAGCGCAGTGCCACTGGGCGTTAAGTTGCGCCCAGGAACCCGAGTTGAATACGGAATTGGCGAAACTCGCCGCGGTCCAGCTGCGCTTTCGGTCTCGGTGATCAAAAAAGAAAAGTCACTCCTAGAAGTCAATCGCCGGTCACCTGAAGAACTCGTTCCGCTCATTGAAGACCTGATTAAGATTCTTGATGTTTCATCCACGCAGCTTCGCCGGGGTCGTTATCCCGACGGCGGACCGCGGATTGCTCAAGCATTACGTGCACTAGCAGATGATTTTGATGCCTAAAAGAATAACTCCACGCAAAAAAGTAGTTAAAGATAAGACTCTTGGCGAAGCTGTTGAATTCGCGAGAGAAGCGCTCACGGATATTACTACTCCTGAGCGAGTAGGCAAACACGTGGGGATGGTCCAGGAGGCCGAACGTCTTGTCACACATGCGTTTGAATGTCTAATGGCTGGATATCGAGGCTGGTACTGGACCGTGTCACTAGTTCGTGCACCGCGGTCCAAGAATGTTTCGGTTGCGGAACTATCGATCCTGCCCGGCGAAGATGCATTGCTGGCTCCGGACTGGATTCCGTGGGCTGATCGCTTACAGCCATCTGACGTTACGCCTTCAGATCGTTTGCCATATAACCCGCAAGATCCACAGCTAGTCGCTAATGTAGATCCGGGGCTCGATCAGGGATTTGAAACTGTAGGCGTTGACGAGGATGTAATAGCGGCCTGGGAGTTAGGTTTGGGCCGTGCCCGAATCATGTCTGATCACGGCCGGACACAAGCCTACCGTCGCTGGTACCGCTCCGACGCTGGCCCGCGTAACCAAGCTACCCGCGATGCTAAAGCAACCTGTTCAACCTGTGGGTATTTGATGCATCTGGGCGGTTCTGCCCGTCAGCTTTTTGGGGCGTGTGCTAACGAGTGGTCAGCATTTGATGGGCGTATTGTGTCCCTGGATCACGGGTGTGGTGCTCATTCGGAAACAGACGTTCCGCACCGGGAACATCTATGGAAGCAAACCACGCCAGTAATTGATGAAGCCGAAGTTGAGGTAGCTAAGCGGTAAGTAATGAAATATTTGCAGGGCCGCGTTCGTCATTACTCGTGGGGATCGCACAATGCGATCCCCCGACTGTTCGGGTGCCCTGCTGCGGAGAAACCGGTAGCGGAGCTATGGTTCGGTGCGCATAATAACGCCCCGTCCTTTGTTTCCGATGATCCTAGACAGCAGTCTTATGCTCCGCAGGGTGGCAGTGCTGAGCTGTTGTCACTTGCAGAGCTGATTGCGGCTGATCCTCATCGTGTTCTCGGTGATGACATTATTGCCAGATATGGTTCGCAGTTACCATTTTTACTCAAGCTAATCGCACCAGATCAGCCGTTGTCGCTACAAGTGCATCCGTCATTGGAGCAGGCATACCTCGGGTTTGAGCGTGAAGAGCGTGCTGGGATTCCACCGCAGGATCCGCGCCGGTGCTATCCGGATCAAAATCATAAGCCAGAAATGCTTTACTCGCTAACAACGTTTGAAGCGTTAGTGGGGTTCCGCAGTCCGCGCCGAATTCTCGGGGTTCTCAGTGGGTTGGACTGTGCAGTAGCCCAGCGGGTGCGCACTACGATCGCGGCTGAACCCAATAATCACGGGGTGCGTCAAGCATTTTCGCAGTTGATTTCGCAAGCAACGCGACCGACGGAGGAGGAAGTGGCAGAGCTGGTGACACAGTGTGCTGCTCGTCGATCTGTCGATTCGCCGTCGCCTCGTGCGGATGCGTTGGCGGTGCGGATTGCTCGGTTCCATCCTGGTGATCCGGGAATCGTGGCATCGCTGTTGCTTAATCCGGTGACTTTGCATCCGGGTGAAGCTCTTTATACACCAGCGGGTATTGTTCATGCCTACATCTCCGGCTTAGGTGTTGAAGTCATGGCTGCCTCCGATAATGTGTTGCGTGCTGGTTTGACCTATAAGCATGTTGATGTGGAGGAGTTGTTGCGCATTACCGACACGGTTGCGGCGCCACCGATCCGTATTGCGGCAGAACGGATTAGTTCCGTGCAATCAACGTTCTATGTTCCCGTGGATGACTTTGAGCTATCCATTATTTCCTTGCGTCATGCCGATGAGCGTGTCGAGGTTAAGGGTTGTGGTCCACGTATCATTTTGTGTGTGCGTGGTGCTGTAGAGGTGTGGATAGGGAACGAGTTTTTCTTTATAAATACTGGGCAATCAATGTTTTTAGGTGCCGACGACGGCGCAATCAGTGTGCGTGGTGCTGGCGAGCTTGTTCAGGTAGAAGCTCCGTAATCTCAAAATGTGAATAAATTATATATCAAAATATGAACTTGTGTGGCTGGGTGTTACAACCCTATGTCAGCATTAGGCAAGTGAAGAAAACTACGGGAGCTGACCCAGTAAAACAGCCTGCTGCTGAACAGATGTCATCATCCTTTCTTGAGCGTTATTTCAAGATCACGCAGCGTGGTTCCTCGCTGATGCAAGAAGTTCGTGGCGGTATCGTTACCTTCTTCTCCATGGTCTACATTTTGGTTCTCAATCCAATCATCTTGTCTGGTCCGGATTCGACTGGAGCATTCCTCGGTGGTGGCGCAGAGCCTAACATTCCAGCCATCGCTGCTGCGACAGCATTGATTGCAGGAATTATGAGCATCCTGATGGGTGCGGTAGCCAATTTCCCGATCGCGCTCGCAGCAGGCCTAGGGCTCAACGGTATGATCGCTGGTTTCGTCAAGCTCCCTGGAATGACCTGGGCGGATGGCATGGGCATCGTAGTTATTGAAGGAATTGTTATCGTTGCGCTTGTTCTGACAGGTTTGCGCGAAGCTATTTTCAAGGCTGTCCCGAAATTCATGCGTTCAGCCATCTCGGTAGGTATTGGTCTCTTCATTGCGTTTATCGGTTTGGTGAACGCGGGAATTGTTCGCCCTGGAGTTGGTACTCCGGTGTCGTTCGCAGTCAATGGCTCCATTTCCACCTGGCCACTCGTTGTTTTCGTGATTGCACTCTTATGTATCATCATCATGATGGTGCGCAAGATTAAAGGCGCACTCCTTTTCGGAATAATCACTGGTACCGTATTAGCAATCATCATCGAAAACTTTGGTCATCTAGGAAACTCTGGCACTGAAAATCCTGGTGGTTGGGGCCTTACCGTCCCGGCGTTCCCAGGGAGTCCGATCCAGGTTCCAGATTTTTCCACTCTCGGCCAGTTCTCAATAGTTGGACCATTCCAAAAGGTTGGCGTCATCGCCGTCGTCGTCCTCACCTTCTCGATCATGCTCGCCGACTTCTTCGATACGCTCGGTACAATGGTAGCAGTCGGAACTGAAGCTGGACTTGTCGATGAGCGTGGTCAAGTACCACGTACCCGCCATATCCTTCTGATTGACTCACTCGGTGTTGTTGCCGGTGGTATGGGTGGTGTTTCCACAAATACCTCCTTCGTAGAATCTTCCACTGGTGTGGCAGAAGGTGCTCGAACTGGTGTGGCTTCAATCGTCACTGGTATTGCCTTCTTGCTTGCGACATTCTTATCGCCACTGTTCGCAATTGTCCCTACCGAGGCGGCTGCTCCGGCTCTTGTGGTTGTTGGTTTCTTAATTATGCAACAAGTAGTTGAGATTGAATGGGCAGATCTTCGCACTGCGATTCCGGCGTTTATGGCGATCGTGTTCATGCCATTTACATACTCAATTACCGTTGGAATTGGCATTGGTTTCATCGTCCACGTCATTGTTGAACTGGTTTTGGGCAATGCTAAGAAGGTGCACCCACTGATGTATCTAACGAGCGCTGTGTTTGTCATTTACTTTGCGCTAGAGCCAATTACCCGCGCATTGGGAATTAACTAGAGCAACTGACCAACTGAAAGCTCTGCAGGCATCCAACTGGTACTTATCAGTTGGATGTCTGCTTGTCCTATATATAAGGAGCGTAGAAAGGAATAAAATCATTTAGGAAAGGGTTTCGTATAGTAAAAGATTTAATCACAGCTTTGGGGGAACTTGTCAGTAATATGAAACGTGAAAGGGGTGCGCTATGAGTGATTTGATGGATACAACAGAGATGTATCTCAAAACTATCTATGAATTAGTTGAAGAGGGGATTCCTCCCCTTCGTGCGCGTATCGTTGAGCGGTTGGGCCAGTCAGGGCCAACCGTGTCCGAAACTGTAGCGCGTTTGGAACGTGACGGCTTAATTCGGATGAATAGCAAACGTGAAATATCGTTCACCCCTGCAGGATATGAGAGAGCTGCTGCGGTGTTGCGTCGGCATCGCTTAGCGGAAGTGCTTTTATTGGATGTTGTTAAGATGCCATGGTCTCAGGTACACAATGAAGCGTGCCGCTGGGAACATGCGATCTCTGACCGGGCGGCTGACCATATTAGTGAACTACTTGGCGAGCCGAAGTATGATCCGTTCGGTAACCCTATGCCTAGCGATGAGCCGAAGCCGGAGGAAATGCGGTGCGGCTGCGATGACGGGCTTATGTCACTCAATAGTCCGAGCGCAGCGGGGCGTCGAGTGCGGATCCAGCGAATTGCTGAAGTTGTTCAGGTAGATGAACAAGGATTGGCGGATCTTGAAGAATTGGGCGTCGTCCCTGGTGCTCAAGGAATTGTTACAGTTGATGGGTCGATAATCTTTGACCTTGGTGACGTGCAGGTGGCAGTGCCGGATGACCTCGCGCAACATGTTTATGTCTCGGCTTTATAACGAAAAATAACACTCTATAACGGGCTGTAACGTGAATCACTGATGAGCATTTTTCGGCGATAATTCAAAGGAAAATAAGTTTCTACACAATCGAGAAGTGTGGAATTGTTATAGATGCGTGTCAAATTGTTGCCTAATTGTTATAAACGTTGTAATCTCTTTCTTGTGCCTAAGGGCGGACCAGATTTGATCTAGTTGCCTGAGTCAAGACATAAATGGAGATATAAGCAATGGGACGACATTCGATCGCAACGCCAGTAGACGTGAAAAACCCGAACGCAGTGCGTGGTTTGGCTCTAGCTGGAGCACTGGGCGTTATTGCTGGTGCTGGTATCCCAGTAGCTATGGCAGCTCCGCAAAATGATGTAAATAAGGCGGTTGAGGGTGCGGCTAATGCTTCCGTATCGCTTGGCCAAGTTGCTACAGCATCGGCTAATGATTCTGTCGAGGTTCAGAGCGTTGTTTTGAGCGAAGAAGAAGCTGGCGAGTGGTCGATCGATGCAGTTTCGGCAGAAGTTGACCTTGGTGCGGATGTTGTTGAAGCAACTGAAGCGCCTGTAGCTGAGACTCAGGCTGTAGCAAAGGCGACCGTTGCTCCAGCAGTCGCTGCTGGAGCTGCTGCACCGGCCATTGCTTCTGGAGACATTGTTTCTATTGCTCGGGCATATACTGGTACTCCTTACGTTTGGGGTGGTACTACTCCAGCTGGTTGGGATTGCTCCGGGTTTACTTCATGGGTATACCGTCAAGCAGGTATTGCTATCCCACGTACAGCAGGTGCTCAGTTGGCCGCTGGAACTATTGTCTCGGCCGCTGATGCTCAGCCAGGAGATATTGTTTACTGGCCAGGGCACGTTGGTATCTACAGTGGTAACGGCATGCATATTGCAGCTCACACACCAGCGCTGGGTACTTCTGAATCCCCACTGTACGGTAACCCAACATTCGTCCGCATGGGTCGCTGATTTTAAAGCTTTTGACATAGGGAGAAGCCCTCAGGCTTCTCCCTATGTCGTTCTAATTTAATGTGACCTCCACCATATAGTGTTGAAACGTGCGATAATGGAAGAAACCAAGGGAGGTTGCCATGTCACACGAAAACATCGTCGTTGTTGGAATCGATGGGTCACCTGCATCTCGGAGCGCATTGAGATGGGCCCATGCCCAGGCGCAGGCTAGAGGTGCTCGCTTGCATCTAGTTTGTGCCTATGAGTTGCCAAGCTATGCGCCAGAATTTATGCCCACGAGCGGTGCGAGGATTCCTACTGGAGACTCAGGATTTCTATATAGTGCAGCCGAGAAAATGATTAAAGAAATCGTTACAAGTGTTGCGAATCAAGGCGTGGACGTGACATGGTCGCTAGAATTTGGCGATCCTACCGAAATCCTTGTTGGAATGTCCAAGAAAGTTGCTTTGATTGTGGTGGGTGGCCGCGAGGAAACCTCTAATTCACTGGCTGATCGGCTGTTACGCACGGTGTCTTCGGC
Source organism: Arcanobacterium phocae (assembly GCF_018913465.1). Lineage (GTDB taxonomy): Bacteria > Actinomycetota > Actinomycetes > Actinomycetales > Actinomycetaceae > Arcanobacterium > Arcanobacterium phocae_A. Next base: position 51,504 of record NZ_JABAPM010000006.1, read on the forward strand.
AGTGCCGTCAAACGCATACTGCCCAACTGTTGTCGTACCGGCAGACCACACTGAAGATGATCTACCGATTAAGCATATCGTGGTTGGCGTTGATGGCTCAGATCATGCCAAAACTGCACTGCAACGTGCTGTGTGGGAAGCTGATCGATGGCACGCTCGCTTGTCAATTGTGGCAACCGTTAATACAGCAGCTGCAACGTGGATTCCAGCGGACACATTCCGGTACGGTTTCCTAGAAGAAGTTGCGGAATCGGTGCGTACCCAACTCGCGGAAGTAGACGAAGGCCGTGAGATCGACGTCGAAGTTCATGCTGTTGAAGGAAATCCAGCACAAATCTTGACGGAGTTTTCGCATGAAGTAGATCTACTTGTATTAGGAACTCGCGGGCGTGGCGGTTTCGCGGGCTTGCTTTTAGGGTCGACATCGCAAAGCGTGCTGTCAACAGCGTCGTGCCCAACAATGGTAGTTCCGCGCCGGGTGCGCCCTGGTGATGATCAGGGACCACAGGTTAAATAAAGTTAACGTTGTTCTAGTCTCATAGATGAACCGCACCCGAGTGGTGCGGTTCATTGTGTGGAGACTTTCAGTTACACTAGATAAGTACTCCATTTATCGGTGTACTATGCCCTCGTAGCTCAGTGGATAGAGCACGGCTCTCCTAAAGCCGGTGTCGTAGGTTCAATTCCTATCGGGGGCACGCGAATTTCGTGCCAGATTTCATCTGGAAGCAATCAGAACAAGGAGAATATTGTGGCACTGTCTCGAGTTTTACTCTTTTATAAATTCACGCCGATTACAGACCCAATTGCGATGAAGATGTGGCAGTGGGACATGTGTGAACGGTTGAAACTTCGTGGCCGTATCCTTATCTCTGAACACGGAATCAACGCTACTGTAGGGGGCACGATCGATGCATGTAAAGCCTATGTTAAGCGAATGAAACAATACCCCGGATTTGCTGATATTGAATGGAAAATATCGGAGGGGTTAGGCACGGACGCTGAGGGATACGCGGCAGATTTTCCTCGGCTATCTGTTAAAGTCCGCAAAGAAATCGTGGCATTTGGTGCCCCGGAAGAACTCAAAGTTGATGAAAACGGCATCGTCGGCGGTGGACGCCATGTGAAGCCTGACGAAGTCGAGCAGATTATCGCGGAGAACCCAGATCTTGTTTTCTTTGACGGACGTAACGCGATCGAAGCGCAAATTGGGCGATTTGATGGAGCAGTTGTGCCGCCAACCACTACTACGCACGATTTTATTTCAATTCTTGAATCAGGTGAATATGATGACCTGAAAGACAAGCCGATTTTGGCATACTGCACTGGTGGTATCCGGTGCGAAGTTTTGACCGCGCTGATGAAGAATCGTGGTTTCGACAAAGTAATGCAGCTTGACGGCGGAATTGTACGGTACGGAGAAAAGTTCGGAAATACTGGTCGCTGGAAAGGATCGCTAACGGTTTTTGACAATCGCGAGGTGATGGATTTTCCCGGTGGCGAAGTGGACGTCATTGGTTCTTGTCATTCATGTGGTCAGCCGACTGGGCAGTTGCATAACTGCGACGAACCATCATGTCGAGCCCGATTGGTGACCTGCGAATCATGCGGTGAGCATCCTGTCTATTGCGATGCGCATAAGGCAACATTGGCTCGTTGAGCTGGTGAATGACAACTCTGAAACAGCGAATAGGTGAGAAACGTGAGTTTTTTTAAACGTAATAAGGACACAACTCCGGAGCACAAGGATGATGCGCTAACGCCTGAGATCGCTGTTGAATCACCCAGTACCGAAGCGCCTACTAAAGCCGACGATGAACCAACTCCCGATGTTCCGCAGCGCCGGCCAGAAATGGTTGCTACACGTGAGCAGATTATGGATGTGGCGTTTGACGGCTGGCATCAGGAGCTGACTCAACGTGCGTCCGCGGCGGACAAGCGAGAAGCTGAGCGTGCCCCAGGGCGTATTGATTTAACCCAGATTCACCCGACGGCGTCGGTCCAATTTTACGGTTACCAAGCTACTCGGCTGTCGTCGCTAATCAGAGAAGAACGCTCACTTGCACAGGCGAAGGTTCAACTTGCGCGACTTCGTGAAGATCTTGATATTACCGCGCAAACGTATGGGCATGCTCCGGCCAGTCTAGCTGTTGGCTCGATGACGTGGACGGAACTGCCGGAGTTATCTCAGAGTGATTCGCCTATTGTGCATTATGATGTGACCGGCGAGCTCAAGCTCTCTCCGGATGCTCTGTTAGAGTCAGTGGCAGAGACGATTGACCAAGATGATTCGCACATTCGAGAAGCACAAACAATTACTGAAGTTGCCTTGTTCCGTCCAGTGCGGCTCTTTTTCCCATCACAAAAAGAAGCACTGATCCAACTTGTCACTGCAGTTGAGATTAACCCAGTGGTCATTCGTGCGCTTCGCAATCATGGTGCGGCTGCAGAGGAATTGGCAGCACTGCGTCAGCTGGCAACAGAGGGTGGATCCGTTGATGTCCTGATCACTCGGTTAAACGAGCTGGGACGTATTTATTTGCCGGGCTTCTCATATGAATCACGGGTCATCTTAGGGTCTTTCTTCCAACCGGAACGAATGATGTTGGCAGATCTGGAAGCAATGGAGCCTTACATTCGGACCTCTCCGGTTATGTTGGCGTTGGCTGGCGATCAAGAATCGCGTGATGAGTCTGCTCAGCCGTTGCCAGCAGGCAATGCGCACGATCGCAACCCGGACCAAGAACGTGGTGTGGGTGATCTCGATGTTGCTGAATTAGATGTTGTTGAGGCAGTTGCCTCGGGACGTTCGTTGTTAGTTGATTGCCCGCCAGGATCTCAGCGTTCTGCGACGATGGCAGCTATTGCTACAGATACGGTTGCCTCAGGACATTCCTTGATCATCGTGCCTTCGCGAGCTTCGAGCGCGGCCGACGTCGTCAGTGAACTTGAAAAACACGGTTTAGGCGATCTCATTGCTGATTTTTCAGACGTTGAAGCCATCCCGATGCGGCTCCGTACTGGAATGCGAGTTGAGCGTCCAGAACTACCACTTGATGAAACTCTGGCGCAGCGCACTGAGCTGATGCGAGTTCGCTCAACTCTCGAAACTTTTATGCGGGAACTACACGACGTAAGCCCACGCTGGGGCGTATCAGTTTATGATCTGCTCGAAAAGTTAGCGGCGTCTACAGAAGGTACGCAAGCCCCCTTAACACGGGTCCGCTTTGACAGCGAAACACTAAACAGTTTTGCTGGTGAAGGTTTAACGGCTGTTCGCCACGCGCTAGAACAAGCGGGTCAGCATCACGCCTTTGACCCATCAGTAGCGCATTGTGCATGGACATCGACTGATATTGCTGATCCAGTCATGGGGCAAAAAGCGCTTGAAGCAGCTCAGCGGTTACATGAAGAAACAGTTCCTACAGTCGTGAGCCAGTCTTCGCGGGCAGCGGGTGAAACAGGTTTACAGCAGGCGTCTAATCTTGCCCAGTGGCTGGAACAAATTGACGTACTCGACGGCATTGCGCAGTCATTGGATATCTTCGTTCCACAGATTTTTGAAACCTCTCCGATGGACATGGTTATTGCTACTGCTTCGCGTGAATGGCGTGATAGTAATGGGCATACTATGCGCGGTGGGGAACGCCGTCGGTTCAAGAAACAAGCGCAGGATCTGGTTCGCCCGGGAGCCATTGTCAAAGATCTACATGCTGAACTTTCCTTAGTCCAAGAGCGTCGGGAAACTTGGCGACGTTACACTGCAGAAGGTGGCTGGCCACAGTTACCACAGGGCTTGGCGCATATGCAGGCCACGAGCGCACAGTTGATGGATGATCTGGCTTTCCTCTCCGAGCATCTGGGCAATGTGAACTTTGTAGAGATGCCGTTTGACCAGTTGCAACGTAGGATTGCTGAATTAGTTGCTGATGGTCCACACATGGAAGTTCTCCCCAAGCGCAACGCGGCTTTGAATGATTTGCGTGAGCGCGGGTTGGGACGCTTCGTGGACGATATGCTGGAGCGCGAAGTTCTAGTCGAGCATATCGATGCTGAGTTTGACCTTGCATACTGGTCCTCTATTTTTGAGCAGTTAATCGTTACGTCGTCTTCGCTTGCTCATCTTGGGCCGCAAGATCTTGCGGATTTATTAGCTTCGTTCCAAGAGCTCGATGCGGCGCATTGCGAGTCTTTGGCCGGTCCAGTGAAGCTGGCCGTAGTGAATAATGCGCGAGCACTAATGATTGACCGCAAAAACGATACGCTGAAACTTGATGCACTTCTGGCACGCCACGGAATATCAGTGTTACGCGATGTGATTGCAACATATCAGCGGCTAGTCCAAGTTGCTCGTCCAGTGTGGATTGTTCCGGCCACTATTGCTGCCGAATTTATTCCACCGATGCCGTGGGTAGACGTCGTTATGATGGACATTTCAGATAACGCAACTGTTGCATCGGTTGCTTCGACCGTCACCCGCGGCCGACAGATGGTCGTTTTGGGAGATGTCCGTCGAGCACACATTGTGGAACACGAAAATGGTGCGTTGCGAGCGTTGTCTGGTGTGCTTCCAGTACGAGAGTTACCAACAAACCGTGCGCGACTCGATGGACTATCACTACGAGCACTGCGTGCTCATGGCTACGACGACGTCCTGCCACAGATCCCCTCAGTTGCATCAGTAAAACAATCGCAACTAGTCGTGGTTGATGGGCGAGGAGTGCCAAGTTCGTCTGCAGATGGTGCGGTTGAAGCACCAAAAGTGGAAGTTGATGCAGTAGTTGATGCTGTGTTGGCTCATGCTATGAGTAGACCAGATGAGTCCTTAGCTGTCATCACGGTATCGCCGGCGCACGCCCATCGGATTCGCGAAGCTTTGCGTCATTTGGGAACCGAGTCCAAGGAACTGTCAGCTTTGTATGCCGGCAACAAAGGCGAACCGTTTGTCGTTGTTGATATTTTCTCGGCGGCGAGTGTGCGTCGTGATCACGTGATTTTGTCCGTAGGCTATGGAAAGACGGTCCACGGCCGAGTGTTACATTCCTTCGGAGCATTATCAACTCCGTTAGGCCTAACCGGCATGATCGACGCCATTGAAGCTGCGCGTGGATCGATGACCATTATTTCCTCCCTTGCGCCGGGAGATATTTCGTTGAAGCGGGTTTCGACGCCGGGGCCGCGACTACTCGCACAACTTTTAGCTGAAGCTGGCGGGTACGTTGCAGATAATACTGTTCCGGATTCCGTTGGCGAGATAGCGCCGCTACTTTCAGATTTAGCACGACGGATCGAGAATGCGGGCTTTGTTACACGAGCTAATGTCGGCCAAGGTGACTGGAGTATTCCACTCATCGTGGGGCATCCAGATATTCCGGGTCAATGGGCAGTAGCCGTTGTTTATGACGATGTAGCATATGCACGCCAAGCATCACTGCGCCGGCGTGACCGCTACCGTATCGACGCGTTGAAGTATTGTGGATGGGAAGTCTACCAGACGTTCTCCACGTCACTTTTCGTTGACCCGCAGGGTCAAGCTGAGAAGATTATTGACCTCGTTCGGTCGGTGCTGAATCAAGATGATCCAGACATTGATTTAACAGTTCCAGACGTCAACGAATGGGGAGATCCAGCTGCAGAAGAAGAACTTGAAGCTCCCCGCATAGAACCAAAGAAGCGGTCTGCGCGTCCAGCCGTTATTCCAGGATTGCAGTTAGCTGGATATACAGATAATGAGCTTGAAGAGCTACTGACGTGGATTGCTTCGGACGAAATTAAACGTACCACCGAGGAATTTGTTGCTGAACTTCGTAACGAGTTAGCGTTACGGCGCGGTAGTCAGATTGATCGCGTTTTAGCCAATATTGTTCGCCGTGTTGGAGTAGCTAGCGATGAGTAAGACACATGGGCGTCGCGTTGTGCGGTTATCGCGTGTCGATGCGCAACGTTTAGAACGAGGTGAAATTGAATATGCCGAACAGGCACTACATATTTCGGATGCAGGACCAGTGCTATCGCGGAAGTCTGCTATCGAACCTCCAAAACCAGTGAACCTGTCACCACACGAGCGGGAACTGATTGACAACATTCCGCCGCATTTTGGGAAAATCTAATACATAGTAAATGGTGGGGCGAGCTACTAGCTCGCCCCACCATTTACTATGCGGTGATCAGCGCTGTGCTAACAGATCGCGGATTTCGGTTAGTAGTGCAACATCTTCTGGAATTGGCTTTGGTGCTTCTTCCTGCTTCTTGCGCTTCTTAAAAGTGTTCATTGGTAAGACAACACAGAAGTAGATTACTGCGGAGACAATCAGGAAGTTGACTACTGCAGTGATAAAGAAACCAGGCTGGATGGCGGTGTTTCCGATATGGAATTCGCCAAGATCGTCGAACTTAGGTTGACCAAAAATTGCTGAAATCAGTGGCATAATAATTTTTTCAGTCAAGGATGAGATGACTGGAGCAAAGGCGGCACCGATAATAACTGCCACAGCCAGATCGATTACATTGCCTTTGTTAATGAACTCTTTAAAACCTTTGAGCACGGAAATTCCTTTGCGGTTGTGAATAGATGTAGGCGTTTTTATTGTGAAGCACCGGAAAGAACTGCAATAAGTGGAGCGCGAGACCCAGTGCCTAGAACAACCTTAATAGTTGAATCTGGAATTTCGAGGAAGAAATTCATGGTGTCAGGCACGTTATGAAGGAAACTCTGTTCACCAGAGTTTTGCGCTATCCCGGCAACTCGAATATGGCGAGCCACTAATTGAGCATCTTGCGGATTTTCTGAAAAAGAATCAGGCGCTGGAGCAAATAGATCCACATAGTTTCCGGTATGGAGCATAGCCAACCCGCCGGTATCAGCTAACGAAACCGGGGCAATGACAAATCCTGGTGCTGCTTGTTCAATAGTGTGCGGCGATAGCACTTGATTCGTCCCGATTGCCTCGCCTGTATTGACAGGAACAAGAAGGTGATGGCCTACGATCTCTTCTGCGTCTGTGCTCATTCCCGGCAAGACAGCGTGTACGGGTATAAGCTCAATGTCATCATTGGTGAGTTCATAGCCAGCGGGCAACGAGGTGCGTGCGGCAACGATCTGGTACTCTGCGGGCTGCGATGCAGCTACAAGTGCCAGTATTTGTTGGATGATGACAGCACAAAGCGCAAAGAATCCAACCCAACGCCATTGCCACATTTTTGCCCGGACTCGCTGGGGCCTAACAACAGTAGTCATAGAACTAGTGTGGCAAGTAAAGCTCCGTCGTCGTCAGCAATAACAAAATCTGTGGAAAAACTGGTGACGAAGAAAAATGTGGATAATTAATGCCTAGATAGTAGGGGCTGCTTCAGTTGCAACCCAGCCCTCTGGAAGCAACGCGAATGGAATCAACACATCTAAATCATCTTGTGGCAAGGACTGATCCACAAATTCCCACGGAAAAATCATTTGCGCAATCCGGTGGGTTATTCCCGGTGTCTTCAGTGCGCGATCATACCACCCGCCGCCTTGACCCATCCGCTGCCCAGCATGGGAAAGCGCTAAACCAGGAATGATCAATGCGTCAACAGAGGTCAAAATATCGTTCGAATACGCATCGCCAGACGGTTCTGGTGGTCGGCCAGGAGCCAACAACTCCAAGTCGTCACGGCCACGATACTCAGCCCAAGCACGAGTGAGGCCCGGTCCAAGTTTTGGCAACAAAATCTTTTTCCCAGAATCTGCCAACGCGTCCAAAACTGCAGCAGTAGGAGGCTCAGTTTCCAACGAAACATAGCATGCGACGGTGTTAAAACCATGGGTAAAAGCCAATGCAGATTCTACCCATTCATCGGAAAAAAGATGTGCCTTTGCCTTACGCCTATCCCGAATAGCGGCACGGATAGCCTGTTTAGCTTCCTCAACATCCATGCCAGCAGTGTCAGGTAATGTCAACGCTGAATTCATACCTCTATTGTTTCACGAAAAATGCAATTCATACTCACCCTTAAGCGAGAAGCGGATAAACTAGAACTAGACCCTACATGAAGGAAAGAAAATGAAGTCTGTTGCAGATCATCTTGCCGATTGTTTAGCGATTGCCACGCCGCTGCCGGCGTTTACTGTAACGCTTCACGATTCCGTCGGCACAATATTGGCAGATAACGTGCGTTCACTTGTGGATTTACCGGCCACTAACCTAGCTGGCAGAGATGGATATGCGGTCCGCGCGGCTGATGTGTTTGGAGCAAGCACAACAAACCCAGTGTCACTGCCAGTTATCAGCGAGATTCGTGCAGATGCAACTGATGGGCAAAGCATTGTGGGGGGAGCGTGTGTTCGTATTTCGTCCGGTGCGCCGATGCCACATGAAGCCGATGCCGTTGTCCCTATCGAGATGACTAATCAGGGACGAGCGGAGGTGGAAATTCGTGCCACCGTAGAAGCTGGAGCCAACGTGCGACTGCAGGCAGAGGATCTTAGCGCTGGCGCAATTATTCTCGAAGCTGGTGTGCGTATTGGTTCGCGACAGGTTGCGATGTTAGCTTCCGCTGGTCATTCTCGAGTCATGGTCCATCCGCGGCCACGAGTAGTTATCATGTCGGTTGGCGATGAACTCCAAGAACCGGGAACGAATGCGCATCGTGGTCGAGTTTTCGATGCTAACTCCCATGCGTTAGCATCAGCAGTTACTGATGCTGGCGGGGATATTTTCCGAGTGGGTTCGGTGCCCGACGATGCGCGGCAGTTGCGCGATATGATCGAAGACCAACTGGTTCGCGCGGACATCATTATCACGACCGGCGGATTGTCATACGGCGGTGGCGACACGGTCAAAGACGTTATGCACCAGTTAGGTGATGTGCGGTTTGATAATGTTGCAATGTCGCCCGGACGTCAGCTAGGCGTAGGGCGTATTGGCAATACAGTTGTCTACTGTCTGCCTGGAAATCCGGTAGCGGCGATTACCAATTTTGAGGTCTTTATTCGTCCGTCGCTGCGGAAGATGGCTGGCCATTCCCAGATTCATCGCCAAGCCGTAAAGGCCAAGGTCATCCGTGGCTGGGAGTCTCCGGACGGCCAGCGAGAATTTGTTCGCGCCCGCGTTTTAGGTAATCCGCGGGAAGGATATCAGGTGGAGCCAACTGGCGATCCGCGACGTCCTTTACTAACTGCGCTATCAGCGGCAAACTGCTTGGCGATCGTTCCGGAAACCCAGCGCGTCGTCTCGGTAGGCGAGGAGTTGGTGTGTGAGGTGTTGGATCGCTAACATCCGCGGTGCTGGTGTGACTCATGTCGGATTTTTCGGCATGATTAGGCAACACGCCACCCGTAAATATCCGCTTTCTGGCGGGGTTTTACTACCGTGGAGACATGGGTTTCGGAGGCTTCGGTTTAGCGATCGTCGCAGTCTTTCTGCTCATCTATCTCGTACCTCATGTGCTACGCCAACGGCAAGTACTTGGAGATGCGCCGATTGATGAACGTTTTGCAGAAGATTTGCGATTGATCGATCGGCGTACCCTCATGTCGAGTCAGTCTTCAGATGCCCACGGCAAAATTTTTCTAACGGAGCGAATCATGACACCAGCAATGACGAGTGAACAGTTGCGTAACGCGGCTCGTGATCGGTCACGCGCCCGCGCTCGGATGGCTACCCGCCATGCGAATCAGATGCGTGGAATGATGATTGGGTTAGTCCTCGTTGTTGCGACGTTAGGAGCGTGGGGTGTTTTTGCGCTTACTAGCTTACCCTCAGTTGTTGCTATCGTTTCCACGGTAGTGACAGGTGCGTATGGGGCATTGTTCGGTTACGTTATCAATGAGATGGTGAAAGCCGACGACGCCGATGCCAAACGTATCGCTCATGCCAACAAGGTTCTGCGTGGTCAAGTTAGCATGCCACAGGCTGCTAAGCCGGCAGAGCATAAAGCTGTTGAAGTAACGGTTTCGGACAATATGAGTGCAGAACAAGAGAACTCTACTACTGCCGAATCCCAAACCACTGCTCTAAGCGCTCCAGTTCAGAAGCTTTCACGGGAAGAACTTGATGCCCGAACAGCTGCGTTGGCAGTGCCAGCTACGCCGTCGTACACACTGAAGTCTGTTGCACCGTTTAAGGCTGAAACAGAAGTGGCCGCTAGCGTGCCATTCCGTCCAACTAAGCTCAATGAGCGGCTGGGGGACGAATCGTTGCCAGATGCTCATGATGCCCCAGAGATGACTGGAAATGAAGAATTGCGTCGCGATGTTCTCGGCGGCGGTTCTACGCTAGATGCGTTGCTGTCACGTCGTCGGGCGTAACTATGACAACCCTGGTATTTCTTCATTCGCCTGGTCAGTCGCCCTTTGACTGGCGGGAGGTTGCTGACTATTTGCCACCGGCATGGGCGATAGCTGCTCCAGATCTGCGGCAGTGTCACACCGTAGACGAACTTTGCTCAGCTATTGACCGTGACGCGATGAGCGTATCTGATGAACGAATAATTCTCATAAGCTCTGGTTCTAGTGCAATCGCGCTAGCGGTATTTAATGAGCGTTACGCACACCGGGTTGAAGGGCTTATTGCTATCGAACCGCGCTGGAAGATATCCATGCGGCAACGATTTACAAAGCGGAAAAAGCCATTTCTTGATGTTTTGCGCAAGACTCAGATTGTTAAGCCAGCTGACATTACTGAGCTTTCCCATGAAGATACGCAATACCCGGCACAATGCGCTGCCGCACTATGCCGGGTAATTACGAAATAATATCAGGTTTTACTTACCGCAACTGCAGTTACAGTTTCCGCCGCAGCCGCCGCTACCAGCTTGGTAGGCTTCTTCGTCAAAGATCTCAATGATGTGGTCTGAGGTGAACTGAATCTCGTCGCCTGCTTCTACGGACGAAATAAATTCTGGATCAGTGTCCAACGTGCCGACATAACCAGCAGCGTCTTGGCCGTCGACGATGATCCACATACGTTCAGCAGCAACTTCACCTTCAGGATTGACTAGACCGAATACGAGTTTGACGATGTCTCCTGGTTGTACGGCCGCGCGTTCTTCCGGTGTTGGAATAGTGAAATCGTCTAGTTGGGCAGCTAACTCTTCAGCGTCCCACAGTTCCCATTCGCGGGTGGTATTAGTGGTGGTCACAATAGCTCCTATGCTTCGATGTGTGATCTGATCCTTGAACAACCGTACAACGCCAAGCGCACAATTTCTCGTTGGATGGTTATTTACGATAAAAATGTGTGTTCACGCATCGCCATAATAACTGGGGTCACACCCTCCTGCGGCGTTTGACAACGAGCATGATGCCGGTTCCTGAGCCGAGCAGAACTCCTGATACTAACCCAGCGAATCCCAACGAGAATCCGGTTTTTGCTAAATCAGATGAGGAATCTGACAGCATGGGTGTTTCGATAACAATGGGGTCAGCGGGCGTTGGTTGATCAATAACGTTTACATTGATGACTTTGATACGTGTTGAGCCGTCGTCGAATGTGATTTTGACGGTTTGCGTCGTTTTTCCAGCGGCAGATGTTTGTGCCGGGGTAATAATTTCTACCTGAGCGCCGGCTGGCAGATCAACCAGCCCATCAGTTGCTGGAACTGTGTCACCAACACGGATGGTGAGATCGGTCGTGGCTACATTCGGGATTGGAGTAATCAGCAACGCGCTTAAGTTGAATGTCACCTTAGTGTCTGTGCACACCGTCGAATCGGAGGTGAATTCTGTACCTGGCATTGACTGAGGATCAAAAGCAACAAATTTTCCGGTTAATCCAGCAGGAACCTCAGGACTCGTGAAGAATTCAGCTTCGTTGAGTGGTTCTATGGTTGAGGTACCGGCGATCAACAGACGATGCTCGGTATAATTTGGATCTGTTTTGCTGGCGTAATAGTCCACATTAACTGCGGGCGCCCATACGTGCTTATGCTGATCGGCTGATGTGTGAGTGACTGGATAGGTATATTGGCGGGTTTCGCAATTAACGGTGACCGACGTCGAATCGGCTCCAGAAATGAACTCGTGCAGGTCTTGTCCGAGAGAATTTTTGGCAACTGCACCGGCTGGAAGATCGACAGTTCCGCCGTCAATCACCGTGGTGATTTTGTTATTTGGCATGCTCGTTCCGGGGATATCAACTCTGGAATCACCAACGATGGTCAGGTACGAGCCGACTTTTTGCTTGTAATCAACGCCGAGTGAATCGCCGATGACGGTGCTGTTATCAATGGTGTATGCAGCGTCCTGAAATTGGAAAGCTTGGTGAGTGCCTGGTGCGGCGATCTCACTGGTAATCGTGCTATTCGTAATCCCAACCGAATTGTTCGCGGTATTGATAGATACAAGTGGTTTCGCAAAGAAACCACTTGAAATAGCATCGGGAGTCGTTACCAGTGTGACTGTTGAATCAGAGAAATCTACTGCGGCTCCCGCAACAAACGACATATTGTAGTTGCGCACCGTCGTGGAATGAACGATAGAGTTCCGAAAAACAACCGGGCGTTCAGAGTAAAAAGCTGCTCGCCACACGGACGTCTTACTACTGTGGTTAATAGTGACCGTCGAATTGTCAAAAGTCGCTGTGGCTTCCGTGTCTGTTCCGCCATTACGAGCAAAAATGATTGGGCCGTCGGCAGTATCTGGTCCAGGCGAGACAGTCAGTGATGTATCACTAACTGTAAACGGTCCACGAATCAGCTGGCCATTGATGCCATAACCACGAGTGGGACCGATATGGATTGAGCTTCCATCAGCGCCATCCCCGCGCACAGTTACCTCTTGGCCAGGCACCTTCTGGTTAATCTTCATGCCATAGCCAGCAAAGTCTTCAATAATCAGATTGCCGTTATTAATTAAGGTAAATTCCGATGTGATATCTAGACCGGTCTTATCGGCAACACTAGAGCCATCAAATGTTACGTTAACGCCATCGTTGATCGTGAACGTCATCGGATGATCAATAACCAAGCCACCATTAAATGAGTTATCGGCAGTAAACGTGACTGATTGGGTGGCTGGATCGCTAACTGCAGCTTTAAGTTCAGCAAGAGTGGTGGTAAAGCCTACCTCGACGTTGTTGGCAGCAAACGCAGGTGGCGACGTCCCCAACAAAAGGCCAGTAAGCAGAATGATGGACGTGATATTATATTTAGTTCCCATATTCAGACACTACACGAATAGGGATAGCATTGATAGAGCGATAGTATTTGAGCCTAACCGAAGGTAAAACCGTGAATAGACTAGACCAACTCATCATCGCGCAGGCGTATGAAACTGGCTGGCAACCAGACCAGCCGGCATACGTTGGTGATGATCCGACTGGCTCGCTGCTTGCCCACCTGCTCGACAATGCCACCGCAGTCACTGTGCTCAGCGATTCACATTCTCAGGTACACGACGCAGTTGACTTCGCTACCCGCAATGGACAACGCCAAAAGCTCCGCGCCCGAGGAATCGATGGGCCGCTAGAACTCGACGCTTTCCTGCAAAGCACCGTTGAGCCGGAAGCCAGCCACGGCGTCGTCGTCACCCGACTACCAAAGTCACGCACACATCTTGACTATCTCGCGCACTGCATCGCGCGCGCCGGAATCGGAACATTCATCGGCGCACACAACACCAAGCACATGACTCGAGCCCAAAACGAGATCCTAGCAACCTACTATGCGACCGAGCATGCCAGCCGCGGATCAGGAAAATTCCGCGCCCTCTGTGCTATCACACCACTGCCAAACCTGCCCGCGCCCCAACCGCAGCACACTGGTGACCTCTATGCCATCGGAGCAACATTTGCCGGCAGCCAAGCAGACCACGGTGGACAATTGCTCGCTACCACTGCCATCGCTGACTGGCCAACGTCGCCCGGCGCGGTTCTTGATCTCGGATGCGGAAACGGGGCCGTGAGTTATCTAGTTGCCCAACACAATCCAGCAACCACCATTATTGCCACCGATATTTCGGCCGATGCCGTAACGTCAACCCAGCTCACGCTCGCCCCATACCGCGAGCGCACAACCGTCACTTGGGACACTTCGGCGCGAAGTGTTGCCGAAAACGACGTCGACGCCGTCCTCCTGAACCCGCCATTCCACGACGGATTTACCATAGATGACACCCTCGTGGACGAACTATTGGCCGCGGCCCACCGCGTACTAAAACCCGGTGGCGCCATCTACGTTGTGTACAACTCGCACCTGCGCTACCGGCCCCGCATCGGGCAGCTGTTTACCGACGTCGTCCAGCTGGCCCGCGATAGCCGCTTCACCGTCGTGCGCGGGCACAAACTATAACCAGCCGCGCTCGCGCGCAATCACCGCTGCCTGGGCACGAGTCTCGGCCCCAGTCTTTCCGATCGCCGCCGATAGATGGTTACGAACCGTGCCTTCGGAGAGATAAACCTGCCGCGCGATCTCGGCGATAGTCGCGCCATTGGCGGCAACCCGCAAAATCTCTTGCTCGCGTTCGGTGAGCGGATTGACTCCTTCAAACAGCGACTGTGTAGCCAGTACCGGGTCAACCACTCGATTTCCCGCATGAACTTGGCGAATCGCCTGGGCCAACTCTTGTGCGGGCGTATCTTTCACCACAAACCCATAGGCGCCAGCTGATAGTGCCCGATGGACATAACCTGGCCGGCCGAACGTCGTCACGATCAACGCCCGCGTGGGTAGCTGCGACTCTTTAAGCTCCTGCGTAACCGCAATCCCATCCTGCCCGGGCATCTCAATATCTATCAATGCCACATCTGGCCGGTGAGTACGCACCGCCGTCATAACCTCATCACCACGGCCGACCTCACACACCACCTCAATATCGTCTTCCAGATTGAGCAGAGCACTCAGCGCGCCACGCACCAGCGCCTGATCGTCAGCAATCAACACTCGAATCATTGTTTTGTCCTCACATCCATGACTGCTGTTATCCGTGTCCCAGGATCAGCGGCGGTCACATCGAGCCGGCCACCAGCCTCGACGATCCTCTCACTCAATCCCGTCAAACCGTTTCCGGCAGGCTGAGTGATGCCTACGCCGTCGTCGATAATCGAAATGCTGGTTGACGTCATCTCACATCTTACGTGGCTGGCGTGAGCATGACGCAAAATATTTGTTGCCGCTTCCCGCACAACCCATGAAAAAACAAAACGGAAGCGCGGATCAACATCCTCCGCTGACCCCACAACTGACACTGAAATATGGGCATCTTCGAGCACCCGGATAGCGTTGCGCAGCTCGTCCGAAAGCAACTGCATTCGCAGACCAGACACCGTTGCGCGCACCTCGGTGATCGCGGCGCGGGTCAAATCTGAGATCTCGGTGAGCTCTGCGCGCGCCCGCTCCGGATCAGAATCGAGCAACCGCAACGCCAGCTGTGACTTAAGCGAAATGATCGTGAGTGAATGCCCCACCACGTCATGCACATCGCGGGCAACCCGGCTACGCTCAGCCGATATTGCTTCGTGGGCTATCGCGATTTGTTTTTCTTGGGAGGCCTTATCGAAAAACCTTGAGCCAGCAGTCATGGCGAACACACCAAGTGACACCATGAGAAGAGCATGGGCGTCACCAGCGGTGCCGAGTAGCCATCCGGCAGTCTCTATGATTGCGGCGAGGACAACCATGATAATTGCACCGGGGACTAGCGGAACAAACATCCCAGTCAGAGATGCTAGATACGGGAAAAACGAGAAACCAGCGACTGCAAAAAGAGCCAGCATCGTTATTGTGATGACAAAAAGAATGGTGAATGAAACGATATAGAGCCGGAGAAGATAGTTCTTCATGCGCTGGGCGTATGCCAGAAACCAGGTGGCGGAATTGAGGAGGGCGAATACGGCGGTGAGCGCGTAGCCGATGATGCGAACCGTAGATGAATATGGGCCGATGCTAATGAAATGGATCGGGAAAACAAGGAAAACTAGCCAGATAAGAGCCATAAACAGGCCCATGGCGTATTCGCGGCGAGAAGTCATATATGTATTCTATCGTTGTGGGGTGTCAGGGAATCTCGGCAATAGCGCAAACCTAGGCGTATATGAGCGAGGTTTGCGCTATTGCCGGATTTGGGGCACGCTCGTTTTGGTATCGGTCTAACGTTCTTGGTTTCGTCGGGCTGCCAAGACCGCAAACACGCTGAAAATAGTCAGCCACGCAACAATATTTACCAAGGCATACCAGATCGGTGTGCTGTAGAGCGCGCCGTTGGCGTCATACATCTGCCCTTCTGTGAGGGGATAGCGTGCTAATTCGCCAACTCCCCACATCGGGGTGAAACGAGCAACCGACAGTAGTGTGCCAGACAGTGGTGCGAAGAGATTTCCAGCAAACGAAAAGAGCACCAGCAGGCCAGATGAAATGCTGACAGCGGTTTCGGCCTTAAATGAGTAGGCAACGGCAAGCCCGTAACACGCAAAGAGCAAGACACTCAGATAGCTGATACCCCAGACTGCTAGGAGTCGAAGCGCCGGAAGCTGGGCTCCCATCGGAATCCCTACGATGAGGAGCGAAGCGAACGTGATGGTTGAGATCAAGAATGCCGACAATATTCGATTAACGATAATGTTTCCGGTCGTCAGTGGAGTGAGTGCGAGTTGTCGGCCCCAGCCTTGGAGCCGGTCAACTGCGGCCGTACCGGTGTAGCCAACAGCAGCTTGGGCAACGGCATAAATGCTCATATTGATGAGGACGGCCATGTTGATATTGCCGTGCCCGATGGGCATCTCGCCGTATTCGGCAGTTCCGCCGAAGATGATGTACATGAGGATTGGCAAGCCGATTGTGAAGAACAGGGCTTCGGGCGCGCGGAGAAAACGGAGGACGTCGGAGCGAATGAGTGTTGCGTTCATGTCAGTCTTCTTTCGGTTGGGCGTCGGCGGCAATAAGGGATGCGAAGGCATCGTCAAGGGAGGATGGGACGATTTCGAGGTTGCTAGCTCCGGCATGAAGGAGTTCACGGGCGAGACTATCGGAGTTGGCTGTTGCACAGGTCAGGATGTTGTCTGCCACGGTGGCGTTGAATGTGGCTTGGATTCGTGCCGTTTCTGCTGGGGAAACATTCGCAATGCTGGCTTTGAGGTGGCGGACGCCGGCGATGGTGCGGATCTGGTTGGTGGGTCCATCGGCGATGATGCGTCCCCGGTTCATGAGGATGATGCGGTCGGCGAAATTTTCAGCTTCCTGTAGATAGTGGGTGGCGAAGAGGATTGTTCTGCCGTGGCTGGTTTGCGTACGCATGGCATCCCAGAATTCGTGCCGTGCGTTGACGTCCATTCCGGTGGTGGGTTCGTCCAGGATGAGGAGTGATGGGTCAGGCAGAAGTGCGAGTGCGAATTTGACTCGTTGTTGTTCGCCGCCAGAAAGTTTGCCGATTTTTCGGTTCAGCAGCGGGGTGAGTTGTGTTTGGTCGACGACGTCGGTGATGCGCTCGCGGGTGATGTTTTTTGTGGCACGGTAGGCGGCGGCAATATAGGTGAGAGTTTCGTGGACGCTCATGGTTGCCAGTAGACCGCCGGTTTGCAAGAGGGCAGAGACGTTGCCAGCGCGGATTGCGGCGTGCGGGCTGATTCCCTCGATGGTGATAGTCCCGGAGGTTGGATCGTTCAGGCCGAGAATCATGTCCAGTAGTGTGGTTTTCCCGGCGCCGTTGGGGCCTAGGATGGCGAGGATTTGTCCGGCCGGGATGGTGGCGGTGACGCCGTCGACGGCGGTAACGCTGCCGGTGGGTGTGCGATAGGTTTTCCGCACGTTCTGTATGCTGAGTTTTTCCATGCTTTTATTGTTCCGCGAGGTGCGGGTGGCGCGGAAGTCATGGATGTCAGTAGCTGAGCATGACAGATGTCATATAGGTTTTAGGCTTTGACGTAGCCGTAACCCTCGGCTTGTAGGCGTGCAATTTCAACTATTCCAGCAGGCACAATGGTGCAGAATTCGGGAACCATATCTTTGTTAACTTGGCGTTGTTCGAGCCCGGTGTTGCACACTAAGAATTGGACGCCTTTTTCGGCTAGTTCGCGGATGCGTGACATGCGGTGTGGTTCGACGTCGAGTTGGGAGAACGATCGAACAGCTTCGCCGTTGGCGACGACGGTGACATTCGTTTCTTCAATGCCGGAGTGAAGAAGGAAGTTGTCTACTGATCGGATTGTAAAGGGCCAACGATTGTTTTCGTTGACGTGGAAGACGAGTTTTATATCGGACATGGGTGCTCCTTAATCGCGCTTCACGAGCAACTTCATTGTGTTTGTTATCACTCTACTGCCCAGATACTGATTTGTCTCGATGTTAAGAGAATGTGATTGTGAAATAGTGTGGGAGGACTCGAGTAGTATTGTTTTGTAGTTGGGTAATTGACATTGCTGGCTAGTGGTTTGTAACGAAAGTGCTCCCTGTTTGAACGATGGTTCGTACAGGCCGGCGGTGGTTAATGCATATTAGTGATCTTGAGGGGTAACGGATGATTATTTTGGCTGGGACGCCGTTGGGGAATGATGGGGATGCGTCGCCACGATTGCGCGATGCATTAGAAACTGCGGACATAATCGCGGCTGAAGATACCCGCCGACTACTCAATCTGGTTGGGCGATTGGGGCTGGACATTCATGCTCCGGTTATTGCTTACCATGATCATAATGAAATCCAGAAGGCTCCGGAGCTGATCGCTGCCGCGCAAGCTGGTAAGACGATTGTGATGGTTTCTGATGCGGGGATGCCGTCGGTGTCTGATCCGGGTTATCGGCTAGCGGCTTTGGCTGCTGAAGAAGGTGTTGGACTCACGGTTATTCCTGGGCCGTCTGCAGTTCTTACAGCATTAGCGATTTCTGGTTTAGCGTCGGATCGGTTTGCTTTTGAAGGTTTTCCGTCACGTAAATCGGGTGAGCGCAGGCAGCTGTTTAGCAAGCTGAAGTATGACGAGCGAACGTTGATATTTTTTGAATCGCCGCGTCGATTAGCAGAGACTTTGGCGGATATGGCGGCGGAGTTCGGTCCCGATAGGCGCGCTGCCGTGGCGCGCGAATTGACCAAGACGTTCGAAGAAGTACAACGTGGATCGTTGGCAGCTTTGGCAGGGTGGGCACATGATCGTGATGTTAAGGGCGAAATTTCTATTGTTGTAGAAGGCTATTCGCGGCCGGCTAGTGAAGATGAGGGCGTGGACCAGCAAGCTATCGATGATGTTCGTGATCTGGTTGAGATGGGTGTGCGGCTGAAAGATGCGGCTGGTTATGTTGCGCAACGCCACGGGTTGCGAAAGAACAAGGTTTATCAAGCTGTGGTGGCTCTCACTGCCGATTAATCGGTCAGTGAACATAGTGTCATAGAGACGATTTCAAGTGATGGTGTATTGAAAAACGCGCTAAGGTGAATGGTATCTAGCGATGGAGGATTCACATGGGGAAGCATCAGGGAACATCAGAAGCGTCAGCACGCCAGACGCGTATTAGTGTGGATTCTGCAACGGACTTTTTGCGATCGCGAAAGGCACTGCCATTACGGATTGGTTTGCTTATATTATGGCTGGTTGCGTTCGCTTTTGGCGGCATGGCACAGGGAAAGATTTCGACGGTGGCAGAGTCAGATCCGTCGTTCTTTTTGCCGGCCTCAGCTGAATCGACTTTAGCTGGCCAAGAAGCGGAAAAGTTTCGCGATGATTCGACCATTCCGGCACTTATCGTGGTGGCTAATCCCGATGGTGAAAAGATTCCAGAAGCTAGTATCGGCATTCTCGGCGCAATTGCCAAAGAATTACCAGACGTCCAGGTTACTGAGGGCCTGACGGTTAGTGATCTTGCGCAAGGCCCAATTCCGGTCATACCTAATGAGGATATGACCGCTGTTTTACTTCCCTTGAACCTTGATCGGGATCTGGTTAATGAGCGAGATGCTGATGACAAGAAGATTCTCAATGTTGCCGTTGATTCGATACAACAGAATCTGACGTCGCTTTTGTCAGACCGCGGAGTTGAGTCCGAGGACTTAACCGTTTATGTTTCTGGGCCGGCTGGGCTATCTGCCGATTTGGGTGGAGCCTTTGCAGGGATTGACTTAACACTACTGCTAGTGGCTGTTGTTTTAGTGTTTGTAATCTTGATCGTTGTCTACCGATCGTTCCTCATTCCGATTGCAGTCTTATTAACATCGGTAGCTGCGCTCTGCGCCGCCGTGCTGGTCGTATTCCAGATAGCGATGGCAGGATGGCTCGATCTTAATGGGCAGACACAAGGTATCCTCGCAATTCTTGTTATTGGTGCTACCACTGATTACTGTCTGCTTCTTATTGCGCGCTACCGTGAAGAACTGACTGTAGTTGAACACCCGACTGAAGCATTGGTTCGCGCAATTAAAGGATCCTGGGAGCCGATTGTGGCTTCTGGCGGTACCGTGATTGCGGGGTTGCTGACCCTTCTTATTTCAGATTTGTCCTCAACCTCGTCCCTTGGCCCAATCGCATCGATCGGTATCGTTTTCGCGATGCTCGCTGCGTTAACTTTGCTTCCCGGGATTCTGTTGATACCTGGTAAATATGCGCGCATCATGTTTTGGCCAGCAAAAATACCGCATTATTCCAGTATGGACGAGGCCCAAACTCATGGGTTCTGGCATCGAATCGGTTCATTCGTTGCCCGCCGCTACCGGGTTGTCTGGGTTGCAACCTTAGCTATTCTTTTAGTGTTTTCCGGATTTGCATTTTCATTTAGAGCATCTGGAACCTCAGCCATCGAGCAGTTTACGAAGCCTTCCCAAGCAGTAACTGGTTTCAAAATCCTGCAAAAGGAATTTTCTGCCGGTTCAGCGCAACCCACGACTGTTATCGTTGATGAGAACCGGGCCCGGTTGGCGCGCACGGTTATTAAAGATCTCCCTGGCGTTAAAGCAGTCGTTGCCCAGATGGATGAAGAAAAACAAAACAACGCTAGTGCCCAAGGCCGGCCAGCAGGAGGTCCTCCCGTGGGAACGGCTGAGAAGCGGCCAGGTGCGCCTGCCGTCGTTTATGATCCGCTTGTCGTTGATGGTCGGGTATTGCTGAATGTGACTACTGAAATGTCAGCCGAGGACAAAGCAGCCCAAAGCGTTGTACGAGACATCCGCAAAAAGCTCGAGCCGTTGGAAGCTCACGCACTTGTAGGCGGACCAGCTGCACAATCACTGGATACCCAAGAAACTGCGCACCGCGATTTCTTGAAGATCGTTCCGGTTGTTTTAGGTGTTATCGCAATTTTGCTCATGATACTTCTTCGATCCGTTGTTGCTCCGCTTCTCGTTGTTGTTGCAAACGTGATTTCGTTCGGAGCTACACTGGGTATCTGCGCTATTGTCTTCAACCGAATCTTAGAGTTTCCTGGCGCAGATGCCTCTGTGCCGTTGTATGCGTTCGTCTTCCTCATCGCGCTGGGTATTGACTACACGATTTTCCTTATGTCGCGCGCCCGGGAAGAGTCGCTCAAGGATGGAACTCGTACCGGAATTATTCGGGCGATCGGCGTTACTGGTGGCGTTATTACCTCAGCAGGAATCGTCCTAGCATCGACATTCGCCGCTTTAGGCGTCGTGCCGCTCCTGTTCATGTTGCAACTAGCGATTATCGTTTCACTGGGAATTATCATCGACACTTTCATCGTTCGATCGTTGCTGATTCCTGGCATGATCTACGACGTCGGACGGATCGTCTGGTGGCCGTGGACGTTACGTAAAATTCCGGCGAAGAATTCTTAATAGCGTGGTAACAAGACGCTAGCTACAGTGGTGGGGGGGGGGGGGGGGGGGGGGGGGCGGGGGGGGGGGGGGGGGGGGGGGGGGGGGGTGGGGGGGGGGGGTGGGGGGGGGGGGGGGGGGGGGGGGGGGGAGGGGGGGGGGGGGGATGGGGAATGGGA
>NZ_JABAPM010000007.1 GCF_018913465.1 Arcanobacterium phocae
TTGTGTCTGTGGGTGTTGTTTTTTTTTATTAATTTTTCCTTATATTTTTTTATTTTTTTTTTCAACCCCCCCTCCGGGGGGGGGGGGCCCCCCCCCCCCCCCCCCCCCACCACTGTAGCTGCTTCAGCTTTTATAGCCCAGGCTTGTAATCGATATCTGAGAAATCGAAATCAGATTCATCAGCTTCATCCGAGAAATCAATATCGTCATCGATATCAATGTCGAAGTCGTCCAATCCGAGATCGGGGATATCTTCGTCGGTAGATAGCCGCGACTCGAGAGCATCGAATCGATCCGTTTCATTAAATTCAGACCCGTCTTCATCTGCAAAATCGTCATAGACTGGGGCCTCACGGATCACGCCGCCATTGCTGGAATCCGGAAGTTCGAAATCGCGGTAGTCAGCAGCGCCATATTCGTCGTCTTCAAGATCATCGGGGATGCCGTCGCCGTCCGTGTCATTCCACGTATCTTCATCCCAATCGGTTGATGAATCTCCGGCCCACTCATCGTCGTCGTGTGAGCGAACCTGTTTCCATTCATCAGCGAGGAGTGGAACGTCGTCGTCATCGTCTTCATAAAAACCGAACGCCTCCGAAGAAGGAAGCTGTTCAACGCCGGCTTCGTCCATTTCCTTGCGTGCGGCGAGCCCAAGATCTTCTGATACTGGCACCGTGAGGTCCGAAAAAACTCGCGCCGTAAACCCAGAACGTACCGCATCTAACGCTGTATCTTTTACGCAATGAGATTCTGCGAGACCAACGATGTCAACTGCGGAAATCTCGTGCTCACGCAAAAGAACCTCCAGCGGCTCACCATCTGCATTTTTGCCCTCAAATCCAGAATATGCCGCGGTGAGTTCGCCTTTTTTAACTGAATCGTCAAAAGGCAAAGCGGCAATGGCTTCATGTAACTCGGCCTCAGCAGTCCCGGCAACACCATGTGGCGGCCAAGAATCAACAAAATCTGGAGTATCAGAAAAATGCTCACCCGGGGTGATGTGCCAGTCTTGAGTGGTAACAATATATTCGTAATCATCGGCGTGCTCAGTGACGAAATCAGCAATGCGTTCTGCAACCGCGTTGCCTCCTTCAACTCCTAGGGCGCCACCTTCGCAGAAGGTGGGCTGAACATCGACGATAAGAAGTGCGCGTTGAACTTCCATTACCCCTCCAAATGTTTGTCATCTTTGACTATATTCTAAGCATACGTGGCGAACGTGAGATAGGCACATGGAGTTTCGTATCACAGCAATAGGCGCGTAATCTATAGGTATGAAGATTTTGTCTGCTGTAGCTTGGCCATACGCCAACGGTCCTCGCCATATCGGTCACGTTGCTGGTTTTGGTGTCCCTTCTGATGTTTTTTCGCGTTACATGCGAATGGCTGGACACGATGTTCTCATGGTGTCTGGAACTGACGAACACGGAACTCCAATTCTGGTTGCTGCGGATAATGAAGGTGTTACTCCGCAACAATTAGCGGACAAGAATAACCGCATTATTGCCGAGGATCTTGTTAACCTCGGATTGTCCTACGATCTGTTTACCCGTACCACAACCCAGAACCATGTTGATGTTGTCCAGCATTTGTTTGAAGGATGTCGCGATAACGGCTACATGATTGTACAAGAGCAACTGGTGGCTATCGATCCGAAGACCGGTAACACATTGCCGGATCGTTTCATTGAGGGAACGTGCCCGATTTGTGGCGCTGCCGGGGCTCGCGGTGACCAATGTGATACCTGCGGTAACCAGCTTGATCCGCAGGATTTGATTGATCCGATCTCCAAGGTTTCCGGTTTAACACCAAACTTTACGTCCACTGAGCACTATTTCCTTGATCTGCCAGCGCTTGCTGGAGCACTCGGGGAGTGGCTGGATGAGGTGGAACGCGATGGATCGTGGCGTCCGAACGTTATTTCGTTCTCGAAGCATCTTCTCGACGACGTTCGCCCGCGTGCGATGAGCCGCGATATCTCGTGGGGTATCCCAGTCCCAGGCTGGGAAGACAAGCCAAACAAGCGCCTTTACGTGTGGTTTGATGCGGTAGTTGGGTATCTTTCAGCATCGATTGAGTGGGCTCGCCGCCGGGCGGCTAACGGCCAGGGAAGCCCAGAGGACTGGCGCGAATGGTGGACGAACCCACAGGCGTTGTCCTACTACTTCATGGGCAAAGATAATATTGTTTTCCATTCTCAGATTTGGCCGGCGGAGCTGTTGGCCTATAACGGTGCTGGTTCCAAAGGTGGGCAAGCACGCGATTTCGGAAAGCTCAATTTGCCTACCCAGGTTGTTGCTTCGGAGTTCTTGACGATGGAGGGGAAGAAGTTCTCGTCGTCGAAGAACGTGGTTATCTATGTGCGTGACGTATTGTCTCGCTATCAGCCAGATGCGTTGCGTTACTTCATTTCTATTGCAGGCCCAGAAACATCGGATTCGGACTTTACGTGGGCGGAGTTTGTGCGCCGTAATAATTCGGAATTGGTTGCTGGCTGGGGTAATTTGGTGAACCGCACCGGTGCTATGATCGCGAAGAATTTCGGCGAAGTTCCAACGCCAGCTCAGCGTGAAGAGATTGATAATGCTCTGCTCGATACCATCCGCACCGGTTTTGATACGGTTGGTCAGCTCATTGGCTCGCACCAGCAGCGCGCTGCGCTCAGCGAGATTATGCGTCTCGTTGGCGAGGCTAACACCTACGTCACTCGTACTGAGCCGTTCAAGTTGAAGGCTCCCGAGCAGCGCGAACGTCTGGCAACTGTGCTGAACACGTTAGTGCAGGCGGTGTCTGACCTGAACACTATGATGAGCGTATTCTTGCCGCACTCCTCGAACCAGATCGACAAGATCTTAGGTGGTACCGGTGATATCGCGCCGATGCCACGTGTCGAAGAAGTGACTGATTTGGATACCGATTATCCATATCCGATTATTACCGGTGACTATTCTCAGGTTCGTCCGTGGGAACCACGCGAAGTTGTTCCGGGCACCCCGATCGCTAAGCCGAAACCAGTGTTTGCCAAGCTTGATGAATCGGTCATTGCTGAAGAGCTTGAGCGACTTGGAATCGCAGAGTAATTGGCAGGTAGATGAGTAGCTCGAAAGCTAAGAAAGAACGTCGGCGGCTGGTCCTGGATATTCCGGACCGGCTGCCGGTTCCTATTGTTGATAACCATACGCATATTTCCCCAGATCCGGCAGTGGGTCTTGACGGGGATGCACCGGTTCAGAATACGGACGACGCCGGAAATTTGCGAATGCCTGTTTTGCTGGCAACGTTGCGTGATGGAATGGCGAAGGCCGGGGTACGGGCGGGGATTTCTTCAGGCTGCGAAGTGCCGATGCTGGAGTTTACCCACGATCTTGCCCGTGATGTTCCTGAGATTTGGGCGGCGTTAGCGATTCATCCTAACGACGCTGCGTTGCATGCGGGAGTGCGTGAGGTCGCCCCTGACGGTCTAGAACCGCATGTGGATCCGTGGCATGATGAATTATCGTTGGACGACGCCGTAGCGAAAGTTGCGCAACTGAGCGCAGATCCGTGTGTGGTTGCGATAGGTGAGACTGGTTTGGATTATTTCCGTACTGGTGACAATGGTAAGCAGGCACAGCAGGATGCGTTCCGTGCGCATATTGCGCTAGCGAAAGAGCTCGGTAAGCCGTTGCAGATTCATGATCGAGATGCGCATGCTGATGTGATTGATATTTTATTAGCTGACGGTGCACCGGAGCGGACGGTATTCCATTGTTTCTCGGGTGATCGCGAAATGGCTCAGCTATGTGCCGAACACGGATGGTATGCCTCGTTTGCTGGGCCGTTGACGTATGGCCCGAACGTAGAGTTACAGGAAGCATTTGATGCCATGCCAGATAACTTAATTTTGGTAGAAACTGACGCGCCCTATTTGACACCAGTTCCGTTTAGGGGGCATCCGAACGTTGCTTGGGGCGTAGGATATACCGTGCGATTTATGGCTCAGCGGCGTGGCATGCGCCTCGAGGATTGGTGCTCGATAATAGATAACAACACCCGAAATGTATATGGGATATAGAATTTGTCGGATCTTATTTGTTAGTCGTCGCACCCTGGCGTGACTAATTGTTACAATTTGATTACGATGGGTATACATCAGATAACTAACCAATGTTAGACGTGGAGAAAACCAATGGATGAAACTCAACTGTCTGCGATGACTCCGCCAAAGCCAGGCTCGCGCCGGGCGCGGCGAGCGGCAGAACGAGCAGCAGCGGCCGCAGCCGCAGCAGCTGAGGCAGCCAAGCGTAGTACCGCAACTACCGGGGAAATCCCGGCGATTAGGGAGACTCCAGCGATTGCTCCGCAAACGTTTGCATTGCCACGTACTCGTCCAGTTTCACTAGCTCCTTCGATTCCATTTGCGGAGCAGATGAACCATGATCTGGTTATTGCACAAGTGGACGAGGATAACGCCGTCGTCCGTAAATCTCGTAAAGCAACCATGATGCAAGGTGTGGGGATCAGCTCTGCAGTAGCTTTGGTTGCTGGAATTGGTTTAGGAATCGCCGTCGATAATGTGCCTAAACATATGGCGATGGCGAGTGGTCCGTCAGCAGCTGAGCTGGCGGTCGCTTCTGTTTCGCTGGGGGAGCATACTCCAGTGATCGATGGCGTTACGTCGCATTTTATGGTGAGCGTTGATGGTAAGACTCGAAAGATTAATACTTCTGCGCGTGCCAGCTTGGCAGACGCGCTAACTGCTGCAGGCATTGAGATTAACGAAGCAGATATTGTTTCGGCTCCATTAGATAAACCGATTAAAGCCGGCGCTCAAGTTACCATTACTCGCGTAACCACTGAGACGGTATCGGAAACGTACGATGTTGAACCAGAAACCCAGCGTGAAGACGATCCAACTTTGCCAAAGGGACAAGAGAAGAAAGTCAGCGAAGGTAAAGCTGGCCAGGGAACTCGGACCGTTGTGATTACTAAGCATGATGGTAAGGAAACAAGCCGTGCAGTTAGTGTTGATGCGATAACTACCCCAGCTGAACCGACCGTCATCAAGGTCGGTACTAAAGATAGCGCTAAGTCAGCTGTCGCAGTGCCAGTTAATGCAGCGCCAGTTGCACCTGGAACTGCGCGTTCAATCGCGGCTGACATGGTTGCGGCACGTGGCTGGTCGGAAGCAGAATTCGCTTGCCTCGATCAACTATGGCAGCGCGAGTCAGGATGGAACCACTTGGCAAACAATCCATCCTCAGGCGCCTACGGTATTCCACAAGCTCTGCCGGGGTCAAAGATGGCTTCTGCAGGTGCTGATTGGCAGACTAACCCGGCAACACAGATCACTTGGGGTCTAGGATATATTTCGGGTCGTTACGGAACACCGTGCGGCGCGCTGAACCATTCACATTCTGTCGGCTGGTATTAAACCCAGTACAGTGAGGAAAAAATGAGCCACCACCCCGTTCCTCTTCTTGGACCGGTGAAGATTCGCCAACTTGCTGAGCAACTAAATATTCGTCCAACGAAAACTCTGGGGCAGAACTTTGTTCACGACGCTGGAACAGTGCGGCGCATAGTTCGCGATGCCGGAGTAGTAGCTGGAGACCATGTTGTTGAAGTTGGACCAGGGCTTGGCTCTCTCACGTTGGCCATTTTAGAAACAGGCGCTATCCTTTCAGCAATCGAGATAGACCCGCCTTTAGCTAATGCGTTGCCGGCTACCATTGCCGAGGTCCAGCCGGAGTCGGTAGCTAACTTCGCGGTCACCAACCGAGACGCGATGGATATTTTGTCTGTGGCTGATCTTGCCGTACCAGATGTAATCGCAAGTACAGATTTTATGCCTAAGCATTTAGTAGCGAATCTGCCGTATAACGTGGCTGTGCCAGTGCTTCTGACGCTGCTTCAATCGCTGCCCACATTAGAAACAGTAACTGTAATGGTTCAGCTTGAAGTAGCTGATCGGTTGGCAGCTCAGCCGGGCTCCAAAACGTACGGAGTGCCATCAGTGAAAGCGAACTGGTATGCCGATGTGTGGCGAGGCGCAAAAATCTCCCGCAATGTTTTTTGGCCAGTACCCAATGTTGATTCGGCATTAGTGCATATGCGCCGCCACCCAGAACCAGAAGGCGTGGATCGACGTGACGTGTTCGCCGTCGTCGATGCCGCTTTTGCGCAGCGTCGCAAAACTTTACGCGCCGCACTCTCCACTTGGGCGGGCAGCCCAGCGCGTGCCGAAGAAATTTTGCGTGCGGCCGACGTCGACCCGTCGCTTCGCGGAGAAAAACTTACGGTTGACCAATTTATCGCAATTGCTTGCCAAGCCAAAAAAGTGGCGTAGCTTACGAAAGATCTTGCGAAACGCTCCAGGGTGTCTTATATTTAAAGAGTAAAAATCCTGGGTGTTACTGGTAAGCAGGCATGACCAGACGGGCGCCGAAATACGGTGCGCTCAACGAGGAGCGATATGGTTCAGTCTGCTGCTCGCGTGATGAGAATTTTCAATAACAATGCGGTACTTGTCAGTATCGATGGAGTAGAGAGAGTTCTTGCTGGGCGAGGAATTGGTTTTGGGAAGCGACCGGGAGATCTTATCCCAGCCGGCGATGCACAGCGCCAATTTATTGAAGCTAGCCCGGACAAAATTGATTTCCTCACCTCGGCTAACGCGCTCGATCCGCAACTAGTTGACACCGTTACGGAAGCGGTCGAACTCGCAACAAGCATGATCAAAGACCTTGATCCGTCAGTCTATGTTGTGTTGGTAGACCACATGGCTTTTGCTGTGCAACGGCACCGCAGTGGGCTCACCATTCGCAACAAGCTCGTAGAAGAAGTCAAAGTCGCTTTTTCAGCGGAATTTACCGCAGCCGAAATCATGGTTCACTACGTTAATCAGAAGCTCGACGTCGAACTTCCCACTGACGAAGCAGCCTACATCGCATTGCATCTCAATGCGGCACGTACCGGAGCAACAGTCAAACAGCCCTTATCTGAAGCTAACCAGCTAGGAAGCATCGTAGATCTTGTCAATCGTTCCATTGGCGACGACAAGCCTGGCGACATGGCAGAATTGTTACTCACCGTTAACGGGTTCATTACCCGCATTCAGCATGATATATGGCGCTCTAATACCACCACGGCAATGGTGGAACGGTTATTGCCGGAGGAATTTGGACTAGCGCGCCAGATCATTACACATATTGCAGGGCCAGATGCTCACGCTACCCATATTGCGAACGAATCCGCCTATTTGGCGGTATTTTTGCACGGGTGGCGGCAAGTTTCAGGCACACAACATACATAAGAAGGACACACTACTGTGAACGGAAAAATTATGGAGAGCCTACAACGGCTCGGTAAAGCGCTGATGGGCGCAGTTGCTGTCATGCCAGTAGCTGCAATCCTGATGGGTATCGGCTACTGGTTCGATCCTACTGGCTGGGGTTCGAACAGCGTAGTCGCTGCTGTCCTTATCAAGTCAGGTGCGGCAGTTCTGGATAATCTTGGATGGCTGTTCGCGATCGCGCTAGCTTTTGGCCTTTCGCGCGACAACAACGGTGCTGCTGCGCTGTCCGGCTTTATCGGCTTCGCAACGATCAAAATGCTTTTGAATGAAAAGTCAGTTGCGGGTTTCCAAGGAATTGACCTAGATAAGCTCGACGGCGCTGCCAAGCTCGATTGGGCATCCCAGGGATGGGGCGCAATGGGCGACAAGAACGTCCTTGTTGGTATCTTCGTCGGTATTCTTGCGGCTTGGGTTTACAACCGGTTCTCCCGCACCAAGCTTCCACCATTCTTGGCCTTCTTCTCCGGCCGACGTCTGGTTCCAATCCTCACTTCGTTGCTCGCTATCGTCATGGCTGGCGTTCTCTATTTTGCTTGGCCATTTGTGTACTCGGCTTTGTTCCACTTTGGCCAGTCCATCCAGGGCATGGGCGCACTCGGTGCAGGTATTTACGCATTCGCTAACCGTTTGCTCATCCCAACCGGTTTGCACCACGCATTGAACTCGATCTTCTGGTTCGATGTTATCGGAATTGACGATATCGGTAACTTCCTCGGCGGTGGTAAGACCATCGCAGCTGCTGCAGCAGCAACCGATGCGGCTTCCTGCCCAGGCGTTGGCGTATGGGCTAACGGAACGTGTACTGTTATCGGTGAAATCGGCCGTTACCAGGCTGGCTTCTTCCCAGTAATGATGTTCGGTTTGCCAGCTGCGGCATTGGCAATGTACCTGCGCGCAAACACTAAGTCGCAGAAGGCAGTCGGCTCGCTCATGATGGCTGGCGCTCTTGCATCCTTCTTTACCGGTGTTACCGAACCTCTCGAATTCGCATTCATGTTCGTTGCTCCAGTTCTTTACCTCGTCCACGCAGTCCTCACTGGTATTTCGGTATTCTTGGCTGCAATGTTCCACTGGACGGCCGGCTTCGGCTTCTCCGCTGGTTTGGTCGATATGGTTCTGTCGGCTCGTAACCCGTTGGCAAACGAGTGGTACATGTTGCTGGTTCAGGGCTTGGTATTCGCTGCGATTTACTTCGTCGTATTCTACTTCTTGATTGGTGCGTTGAACCTCAAGACCCCAGGACGTGCTGACGATGCCGAGGAGCAGAACGTTCAACTTGCTGGCGACACCGAGTTCTCCGGCGTTGCTGGCACCGTTATTGAAGGCTTGGGCGGTATCGAGAACATCGAGTCCATCGACTACTGCGCTACGCGGCTACGCACCGTCGTCAAAGATTACGTCAAGGTTAGTGAAAAGACCATCAAGTCTGCTGGTGTGGCGGGAGTCATTCGCCCATCGCAAAGATCAGTTCAGGTTGTGGTTGGCCCGCAGGTACAGTTTGTATATGACGAGGTTGCAGATTTATTACGCGCTTCGGAAGTATCACTGAACGGCGAGCAGGAGATCTAATGTTTGGTTTAGGCAAGAAAAAAGTCGAATTTCACCCGGTTTTCCCCGGCGCTGTAGTGCCCGTAACTGAGGTGCCCGACCCGGTATTCTCGCAAGGTATGCTCGGTACGGGATACGCAGTTAATCCGGACCCTCAAGCGGATGAACTCGTTGTGTGTGCACCGATTGATGGCACAATTGGCAAGATGTTTA
This sequence comes from Arcanobacterium phocae, assembly GCF_018913465.1. GTDB lineage: Bacteria > Actinomycetota > Actinomycetes > Actinomycetales > Actinomycetaceae > Arcanobacterium > Arcanobacterium phocae_A. Next base: position 9,098 of record NZ_JABAPM010000007.1, read on the forward strand.
AAACCTTGCATGCGTTCACAATGCATGTTGATTCCGGCGTGGATTTCTTGGTTCATATCGGACTTGACACGGTTGAACTTCATGGCGAAGGCTTCACCGCTCTTGTGGAAACGGGAACGCATGTGAGTGCAGGTACTCCAGTTATGCGACTGGATGCAAAAGCTCTGCGTGTTGCAGGAAAGAACCTCATTACTCCAGTAGTTTTCACAGAAAAAGTTCAAGTGAAATCAGTGGATGTGCATGAAGGTGATGCCATGCTCGAAGATGTGGCTGCAACGGTCACGCTTGCCTAGATAAAAACTGACTAGATTGGGCGGTTCGGAGAGATTCCGGACCGCCCAATTTGTTGTTTGCGGTTGGTAACAGGGAATAATAGAAGCATGAATATAGATAGGGTAGTGCATGCGTCTGCACCGGGGAAAGTCAATATTGCGTTGCGAGTAGGTACGCCGCGCCCAGATGGTTTTCACCCGTTAGATACGGTGTTTGAGGCGTTGGATGTGCGTGACGACGTCGTAGCTCAGCTCGCGCCGGACCTAACGATGAGTATTAGCGGAATCGGGGAAGATCTGCCGGTTGATGATTCTAATCTGGTGATTCGGGCGGCACGGTTGTTGCGGGATCGGTTTGGACACCGTACGAGCCTCGATATTGCGCCAGCTGACTTAGGAGCGCACCTGGCGGTAACAAAACGTATCCCGGTTGCTGGTGGTATGGCTGGCGGGTCCGCCGACGCTGCGGCAACACTGGTGGCGCTGAACGAATTGTGGCAACTGAGTCTTGAACCCGAACAGCTCTATGAGTGTGCTGCCGAACTCGGTTCCGATGTGCCGTTTTCCCTGATGGGGGGAATAGCGCACGGGATTGGCCGTGGAGAGCAATTGACGCAGCTGCCGTCGTCAGAAAGCCACGGCTGGGTCATGCTCCTTAACCAGCAGGGGCTATCCACTCCGGCGGTATTTCGTGAATTCGATAAGCTCGGATTAGGGCGCGCAACGCCGGAAACTACTGATGATGTGCGCGCCGTGATATCCGGGCCAACCCGCGGTAGCGAGCATCGGGGACTGCTTGGCCGTGCTGTCGGCAATGATTTAGAAGAGCCGGCTCGCTCACTACGGCCGGATGTGGCACATATTATCGACACGATACGCGCCCATATCACGGCGGGCGTTCTGGGGGCACATGCGGTGATTCTGTCTGGTTCGGGGCCTACTATCGCTGTGCTAGCTGAACCAAGCCGGATGGATTCGTTGGCGGCTCGTCTTGAACAGTTGTTCCCGGACTTAACGGCGGTGGTTGCCACCGGGCCAGCTCGTGGAACTTATCTAGTAAGATAAAACCCAGTGCGTGCATACAGTTTGCATATATGGATATTTCAGCTCAGTTTTTCGAAGAAAAGCTCAAATTCCCTAACTTTGTGCACGCATTGTGATCATTAAAGAAAGGCCGGGTTGATGGCGCATATTTTGGGTGTTGAAGACGTTTCGATTGCGTTAGGATCGCGCCCAATTTTGGGCAATATTAACGTCTCTATCGAAGACGGTGCCAAGATTGGGATTGTTGGCCCTAACGGTGGCGGCAAGTCCACCTTGCTGAAGCTGTTGACCCGTGCTTTAGAACCGGATAGCGGGCAAGTTACCATGATGAATGGAACCCGGTTTTCGGTTCTTTCCCAGGCGATTTCGTTTGCTCCCGATGTGACGGTTATCCAAGCGATCCACGGTAATACTGAGGAATACGTGTGGGCGTCGGATTCAGCCATCCGGTATTTACATGAGGGGTTGTTGCCTGATGTTCCGCTTGATCGGCGGGTGACTGAGCTCTCTGGTGGGCAACGACGCCGGGTTGCGCTCGCGGCAACCTTGGCAGCAGATGCGAACGTGGTTGTGCTTGACGAACCAACCAACCACCTGGATATCGAAGGCGTTACCTTCCTTGCTAAATATCTCAATGAACGTTTTGGCCGGGGCGAGGGCGCACTTATCGTCGTCACCCACGACCGCTGGTTCTTGGATGCGGTATGCGACCGGTTGTGGGAAGTCGTTCCCGGTAATGATGGCGCTGGTGGGCATAATCCGCAGCCGGGCCGGGTGGAAACCTATGAGGGTGGCTATGCCGCATATATTTTGCAGCGTGCTGAGCGTGCTCGGATTGCGCAACAAACTGCGGAAAAGCGCAATAATATTTTGCGTAAGGAATTGGCGTGGTTGCGGCGTGGTGCACCGGCACGTACCTCTAAGCCGAAATTCCGTATTGAGGCTGCCAATGAGTTGATTGCGAACGAACCGCCACCGCGTGATTCGGTCGAGCTTGCCAAGATGGCTACGAGCCGGTTAGGTAAGGATGTTATTGATCTGATTGACGTGTCTTTTTCGTATGATACGGCGGGTAATGCGGATGCCCAAAAGCCGGTCCTCGATGACGTGACATTGCGGTTAGCCCCGGGTGAGCGCCTGGGAATCGTGGGCGGTAACGGTGCTGGAAAGTCCTCGTTACTTGGGCTGATTAGTGGTGTTTTAGCGCCGACTACGGGCCGGGTTAAGCGTGGCAAAACAGTGAACTTGGCGGTGCTAACCCAGGAAACTAAAGAGCTTGAGGATATTGCGACTCGGCGAGTGGTTGAGGCCGTTCATGATATTGCTACCCACGTTATGGTAGGCAAGAAGGAAATGACTGCCGCGCAGTTAGTGGAGAAACTTGGTTTTACCCGGGAGCGGGCATGGACGCAGGTGGGGGATCTCTCCGGTGGGGAGCGGCGCCGGTTGCAACTTTTGCGGTTGCTGGTTGGGGAACCAAATGTGTTGCTTCTTGATGAGCCTACCAATGATTTGGATACCGATACGTTGGCGGCGATTGAGGATATGCTTGATTCGTGGCCGGGTACCTTGGTTGTGGTCTCGCACGATCGTTACCTGTTGGAGCGGATTACCGATCACCAGGTTGCGGTGCTTGATGGTCACGTGCGCGATTTGCCTGGTGGGGTGGATGAGTACGTGCAGTTGGCGGCTCAGCTTCGTAAGGAACGTTCCGACGACGGCGATGCCGGCCCGCACGTGGCAGCACCTACCAAGACGAAGGATGCGGCCAAAGAGCGGTTAGTGCGTAAAAATATGGCACGTATTGAACGCAAGATGGATAAGATTCGCCAGCAGATTGACCAGATTGGGTTGAAGCAGGCTGATGCGGCAGCGAGCGGTGATTTTGCGGTTTTGATAGATCTTGGGAAAGAGGCGGCTGCGGCTCAGGGCGAACTGGATTCCTTGGAAGATGAATGGATAGTGGCTGCCGAAGAAGTAGAATTTTTATAGAAATAGTAAATGTATTGATGTGATATGGTATGATTTAGGTAAGCTAGTAATGTAGCTAGCAAAAATAACATGGAAGGTTTCAAAGATGAAAATTTCTGCATTTTTTTATCGTTTAGTCTAGTCTTGAGTGCTCAGTTCGGGGATTTAGAATTGACGTCAAATTCCGTTGATAATGGTGGAGAAATTGGTGATAGTGGTCGTCAAGTCTTGATTTACCCTGATAATTTTGGAGCGTCAAATGGTGAATTGGACACCTTTAGTGATACCCCATCCAATAAATTTCAGCCCATCTTGCCAAATTCCCCAAGATTGCATGATATTTCTCCGTATGCAATCATCCCTTCAGTAGATATTGGGGGAGGGGGAGCGTCGTACCCACGAGTATCGCCTAAAGAAGGATGTTCAAGAGCACGTTGGGGTAATTTCATATGGTCGGTGGCGTGGGGCGGATTGGTTTGTGCGCCGGTTTCTGTTGCTACTGGCTTTGGGGGTTTCCTTTGTGGGGCTGCTGGTAGTGCGGCTTCTACATGGTTGCCATGGAATAACATTTGTAGATAGGAGCCTGTCATGAGTCGGTTAACGAAATACTTGAGTGCTGGCGTGCTTTTGGCTATCGTCAATTCTTTTATTGTGATGAGTCCTGATTTGCTTGATGGTGTAGGAATTGGCACTGCGCTGGCGAATAACATCACGAAGGTTGTTATTCAAGCGATAATGGCACTGGTAATCATGGGTGCCGGTGGAGTCATGCGTGAGAAAGCGGATTCGGGCGAGTTGCCTGATGGTACTGTTCAAAACCTCCTATTTTTCGCCTTAGCAGCAGCGCTTATGCTTATTGCTGTTGCTATTGCAGTGTTATGGAGATAGCGATACGGCCTAAAGTCCGTAGACTATATTTTGACGTCAAGGTATGGTAAGGGTGTGCGTCAAGCAACGGCGCTTAACGCACACCCTATATCCTGCACACTCAACCGGAGCCTTCTATGACTGATGACCCCATGCCCTCCGACAATTCAATTCGCGATGACGTTGATGCGATTATTACTGCATGGCAGGATCAATGCCCAGAGTTAGACACAGCTCCTTTCGCTATTTTTTCGCGGTTATTGCGCCTGACACGGCATATTGAGCGGATGCGGAAAACTGTGTTCGCGCGCAATGGGCTGGAAACGTGGGAATTTGAAATGTTGGCGGCATTGCGGCGAACCAAAAACCACACCTTGACTGCTGGGCAACTGATGAAAGAAACATTGGTGTCTTCCGGAACGGTGACGAACCGGCTCGATCGAATGGCGGCTAAAGAATTATTGGTTCGTCAATCGGGCGAACATGACGGGCGTGTTGTTTATGTGCAAGCTACTGAGTTGGGGCTGTCGCTGATCGACGGCGCAGTTGAGGATCTGCTCCACGCTGAAGCGCAGATTTTAGAACAGTTTAGTGTGGCTGAAAATGACGAAGCAGCCGCCTACATGAGACGGCTGCTCCATTCGTTCGAGTAACGTTACTTGCTCTGTTTCCATGCCTGCTTGATAGACATGCGCTTACCTGAATGCAAAACCGAATTGCGGTAAAGCTTGCCGGCAAATGCTGCCAACAGCGGGATAGCTGCTACGCCCAGCACAAATGCGATGATTTGTTCAGTGGGTGAAGAGATTCCGAAGGACTGTCGGATTGGCATCATGAAGGATGACATGAATGGAATATATGACAAGACTTTCGTGATGAGTGCATCAGGCATTGCCGAGATGAGGAAGAATCCGCCATAGATCGGGATGAAGGTGAGCATCGTGAGCGTACCGGTGATCGGAGCAAGATCTTCTTGGCGAGAGACGGTTGCTGCTAGTGCCCCTGCAATCAATGAGAAGGTGAAGAAGCCGACGATAGACCACAGAATCGTCCATACCGCGAGTGACGAAAGATTCAGTAGCGGCAACGTCACTCCCGCAATTTTCAGTGAAATAAACGTGGCTACAATATAGCAGGCGACTTGGCCAATAATCACTGTGCCGATTCCGAGGATCTTTCCAAGTAGTAACGTCCGTGGTTTGACGGAGGTCAAAATAATTTCGACGACGCGCGAGGACTTTTCTTCGACAACTCCAGTTGAGATTGTTGCTAGACCTCCCAAGATAACGGTGGCAAGCAGAATCACAACACCGAGTGCGGTGAAGTAGCCAACCGGGTTAGAAGCGATGAGGTTATCGTCAGATGCTAAATCCAAGACCCGTACATTTGCGCCGTCAGCACCGGTAATCGCTGAAGCGGCTTCATCCGGAGTCAGGGTGGAGTTTTCGCTGGCAATCCAGAATGTCACGCCACGATTCACTCCTTCGCCGAAGTCGCCACTGATAGCGCTCGAATTAGGGAAAATCACGGTCGGTTCAGCCGGAGTTCCGCCAACAACAGCGTAGGTGATATCAGTGTTTTCGTCATCAGCCTGGGCTTCGACCGCATCAGTCAGCCATTCTTCGCCTTCGCCATCACCAATACTTTCGGTGCTGGTAGCAGGTAGCGCAGCTTGAATAAATTCGGCAGCATCGGCGGCAGATTTCTCAACGCCCACAACATACGATGTTTCTGGGGCTGCAGAATCGTCGTCACCGCTCATCACAAGGTTGGCAATAATGCCGCCGCCGAAAATAAGAACGAGCATAACCACGAAGGAAATCTGATTTGATCGGGTCTGGAGTAGCGCGGTCATTTCCCGCTTAATAATCAGTCCTAGCATGTCACTTCTTCTTTCCAAATAGGGCAGCTAAGCCGCGCTTCTTTGCTGGAGTCTCTTCTTCTGCCTCATCAATAGTCGGGGCCGAAACCACACCTTTGAAAATATCTTGAAGATGCGGGCGCTGCGGGGCGAACTCCAGGAGCGGGCCAGCAGCTAGCGCAGCTTGCAGAATCCGTTGAGAATCGTCACCAGCATGCATCGCGATCTCGAGCATGTTGTGTGACGTGTGAATAACAGAGAACCCCTGTGAACGTACCGCATCTGCGAGGGTATTCACGTCTCCACCGGTGCGCACAATAAGGTTGCTCTCGGCGCTGGCGCGTAAATCGTCGATCTTGCCTTCAGCAACGATCTTGCCTTCGGCGCAAATACCGACTCGTTCACACATACGTTCCACTAGATCAAGCTGATGCGACGAGAAAACCACAGTGGCTCCAGCATCGGCCTTTTCGCGCAGCACTGAACTCATCACGTCAACCGCGACCGGATCCAGGCCGGAGAACGGTTCGTCCAGAACAAGAACCGCCGGATCGTGAATGAGCGCAGCGGCAAGCTGAACTCGCTGCTGATTACCTAAGGACAGTGCCTGGACCTCATCGTCACGGCGCTTATCAATACTGAGCCGTTCGGTCCAATACAACATGGCGCGAGTGGCATCTTTCTTAGATAAGCCCTGGAGCTGAGCCAAATAAACTAGTTGCGCGCCAACCTTCATCTTCGGATATAGTCCGCGTTCGGCAGGCATATAGCCGAAGGTTTTACGAGTAGCGAAATCAAGTTCTTTGCCATCGAGCGTCACTGTGCCGGAATCTGCAGACAATACGCCGAGCGCAATGCGCATCGTCGTCGTCTTGCCGGCTCCGTTCGAACCAACAAAGCCGTAGAGTTCGCCCGGTTGTACCGTGAACTCCATGCCATCGAGTGCGACGGTATCCCCGAAGCGCTTGTGAAGATTACTGATGTGTAAATTCACCAGTTCTCCTTTCTGATTTTTCTTATATAAGTCAAGTATCTAACTGTTGCCAAGCTGGGTTGTTAGGGCAGTGGAGTGACAAGCTTTGGCTCTGCTTCGAGCCGATGCAAACCGTTCCACATAAGGTTAACAAGATGAGCTGCCATAACATGCTTGTCTAGTTGCCGGTTAATGGCCCACGATTGGCCAACGATTCCCATCAGCCCGGACAGCATGTGTGCATAGAGCGAAATAGCGTCAGCTGGGAACTGAAGTTTTTCAACGTAGGTAGCCAGTAGTTCATTGAGGTGGTCGCTCATATCGGAAATGATAGTAGAGAATTCACCGCCGGCGAGCACGCCAGGGCTCTGGTGAACCATCAGTCCGAAACCATCTGGATTCTCTTCGATATAGTCCAGCAATCCGAGGACGACGGCTTCGAGTGACTCACGCGGTCCCTTCCCTGCCGATAACGCCTGATCCAGAATCGTGTTGACGGCGGTTGTCTCCCGGTCAACGATAACCTGGTAGAGGCCTTCTTTGCCGCCAAAATGTTCATAAACAACGGGTTTTGAGACGTCGGCAGCGTTCGCGATTTCTTCAATAGACACCGCATCATAGCCGCGTGCAGCGAACAGCTGACGCGCAATTCCAATAAGCTGAGTGCGCCGCTCAACGCGCGTCATACGTTGGCGTTTTGGCGGATCAGTAGGTGATTTAGCAGTACGTGCCATAACGCTATTCTCGCATACCTACAGTTGCGAAACCAATGACGACGACGGCGTTTGGTTCACTACCATGAGGTGGTAGATAATGGCTATGTGTGCGCACAAATTCTGGGGTGGGGAACGCCATATCGGGTTAATTGCCCGCGTGAGTGGAAACCGAACGGATAAGCTGGCACAATAAAACAAGTAATCCGCCATGGTGTAATGGCAGCACAGCGGTCTTTGGAACCGCTTGTCTAGGTTCGAATCCTAGTGGCGGAGCGAAACAATGCATGCGAAGCGTTGTGTTCTTGAGTTCGGCTAGCCGAGGAGGCACCAGTGAGTCAGAAACTCGCCGCAGCTATTATTCTTGCTGCTGGTAAAGGAACCCGTATTAAATCGCAAACCCCTAAAGTTCTCTTGTCTATGTGTGGTCGCTCCCTTGTTGGGCACGCGGTTGCCGCAGTAACTGAAGCTGGGGCGGAAAATATTGTTGCGGTGGTACGGCATGAACGTGACCGTGTGGTTGAACACTTGAGCCAGATTGCGCCACATGTACTGATTGCGGATCAGGACGATATTAAAGGTACTGGCCGAGCAGCATGGTGTGGCATGAATGTTCTACCCGAAGACCTCCACGGTTCTGTGCTTGTTATTGCTGGCGATTCACCAATGTTCGAGGCTGAAACACTCGCAGAACTTAACCGGGTTCACTGTGAATCCGGCGCGGCAGTCACAGTTCTTTCCACTGTTCTTGAAGATTCTTTCGGATACGGTCGCATTTTGCGTGCCGCGGCGCCTGGCTCGGACGAAGTTGCGCAGACTCCGCAGGCTACTGGCCCAGTTGTTGGCATTGTTGAAGAGAAAGATGCCACTGACTTACAACGCACGATTAAAGAGATCGGCACTTCAACATATATTTTCGATGCAGACTTCCTGCGTTCGGTGCTTGGCACGCTCGGCACTGACAATGCTCAAGGCGAAATGTATTTAACTGATGTTATTGCCCGCGCAGTTGACGAAGGCAAGAGCGTGGCATCATACGTCTTAGCAGATTCAGTTCAGGCTGAGGGAGTGAACGATTTGGTTCAGCTGACAACGTTGCGGGCAGAAAAGAACCGTCGTCTCTTGGAACACTGGATGCGCAGTGGAGTATCAATTATCGATCCGGCTTCTACCCATATTGAGGTAGATGTTCAGCTTGCGCCGGACGCTATTGTTCACCCAGGTACAATTCTTCGCGGCAATACGCGTATTGACGCATTCGCCGTCGTCGGGCCCAACACGGAACTTGTTGATGTTTCCGTGGGTGAGCGGGCAGTAGTTCCGCATACGGTTGCTTCGTCGACGTCGATAGCACACGATACGTGTATTTCCCCATTTACGGTGATACGCGAAGGGTAACAAGCTGGAGTGGTGGCCAGCTGGCCATTACTGAAACTGGACAACACAAAGAATGGTCGGGCATGACAGGCATCCACACAAGCGGTGAAAAGCACCTCGTTGTCGCCACTGGGCGCGCACATCCAGAATTGGCAAAAGCGGTAGCGAAAGAACTTGGCATTGAATTGTCGCCAACGACGTCGTACGAATTTGCTAACTCGGAAATCTATGTTCGTTTCGATGAATCAGTTCGTGGTTCGGACGTGTTCATTATTCAATCCATCGATGTTCCAGTGAACAAGTGGATTATGGAAGCACTTATTATGGTTGATGCGGCTAAGCGCGCGTCGGCCAAGCGTATTTCGGTGGTCTTGCCGTCGTTCCCATACGCCCGTCAGGATAAGAAGCACAAGGGTCGCGAACCTATTTCGGCGCGTTTGATGGCGGACCTGTTCAAGGCCGCTGGTGCTGAGCGCATCATGTCGGTTGACTTGCACGCTGCGCAAACTCAGGGCTTCTTTGATGGTCCAGTCGATCACTTGTGGGCTATGCCAACTCTTGTTGATTATGTGCGTACCCGGGTCAGTCCGGAAGAATCTGTCATCGTTTCTCCGGATGCTGGACGTATCAAGGTTGCTGAGCAGTGGGGTAACCGATTGGGCGGTGTGCCGTTGGCATTCGTTCACAAGACGCGCGATATTTCGCGACCAAATCAAGCTACCGCTAATCGTGTGGTGGGCGATGTTGCTGGCCGTACCGCGATCATTGTTGACGACCTTATCGACACCGCTGGTACTATTGCGGGCGCTGCTCGTGTTGTTCTTGAAGCCGGAGCGAAAGACGTTATCGTTGCTGCTACCCACGCGCCGATGTCCGGCCCGGCACGGGAACGGTTGATGGAATCGGGCGCATGCGAGATCATCGTGACCGATACGTTGCCAATTGCGCCAGAGAAGCGTTTCGATGGTCTAACAGTATTGTCGATTGCGCCTGTGCTGGCACGTGCGATTCGCGAGGTTTTCGACGACGGTTCGGTCACCTCGATGTTCGACGGTGCGTTCTAGTCCAGTATCAGATGTGATTTTGACACATATACTTTTATCTCGTTCATAAAGACGGATATAATGATGGGGTTGCCTCGGCGAGGGAACCCCATCATTTTTTGGAGTTCCGTTATCGACGCGGTGTCTACACTCCTGAGGGATGTAGCCTCCGGTATCGAGGCTGTCCATAAAATAACAAGGAGTACATATCATGGTTGAAGTTTTGAAGGCTTCCGTTCGTTCCGAATTTGGCAAGGGCGCAGCTCGTCGTCTACGTCGTGAAGAAAAGCTTCCAGGCGTTCTTTACGGTCACGGTGAAAACCCAGTCCACCTCGAACTCGATTACCACTCAACATTCATGGCTGTTCGTGGCAATGCAAACGCTTTGTTGAGCATCGAAATTGATGGCGAAAAAGAACTCGCTATTGTCAAGGATGTTCAGCGTAACGCCCTTTCCCGTTTGATCGAACACGTCGATTTCCTCCGCGTGAAGAAGGGCGAAAAGGTCGACGCTGAAATTCCAGTCGTGATCGAAGGCGAGCCAGCTGGCGAAGCTGCTGCAACACTCGAAATGCTTCAGGTTATGGCGAAGGCTGACGCTACCGCAATTCCAGAGCAGATCGTTGTTAACGTTGATGGCCTCGAAGATGGCAAGCACGTTACCGTTGCTGATCTTGTATTGCCAGAAGGCGTTGAGGTTGAGCTCGATCCAGAAGCAGTTGTTGTTGTGATCGCAGTTCCTGCAATGGAAGCTCCAGAAGAAGGCACCGAAGACGAAGCTGCTGACGCTGAGTGATTCATTTGCTTGAATGTGAGGCCCGGCCCTGGTGGGGACGGGCCTCACGCTCATTTAGTTGGTGTGTTTCATAATTGTGGTGGAGCTGTCCGCTATAAAGGATAAGTAAGCTCATTGATTTGGGAGGGAACTGATTGTGTACACTATTTTTGGATTAGGTAATCCAGGAGCCAAATACGCTACTACGCGCCACAATATTGGGCATATGGTGGTTGATATTGTGGCTGACCGGCTGGGAAGCCGGTTGAGTGTCCATAAACAGAGCAACACGCAATCGGCATCTGTTCGTTACGGAATAGCACCAGGAGTGCCGGGTGAACAGGTCATCCTTGGCGTATCAATGGGATATATGAACACTTCAGGTGGGCCAGTAAGCTCGCTGATGTCCTACTATCATGGGGATACCGAGAATCTCATTGTTATTCATGATGAATTAGATTTGCCATTTGGTACGTTGAAACTTAAGCGTGGCGGTGGCGAAGGGGGCCATAATGGTCTCAAATCTATTTCCCAATCTCTCGGCTCAAAAAACTATATCCGGTTGCGTTGCGGTATTGGGCGTCCACCGGGACGGCAAGATCCGGCTGATTTCGTCTTGTCGCAGTTTTCGGCAAGTGAACGCAAAGAACTAGATCTTATGCTGGAACTAGCCGCGGACGCAGTTCTCGATGTTATTGATCATGGCCTCGATAAAGCCACCATGCGATTGCACACTGCCTCCTAACTGACACAAAGAAAGCCATTATGGATCTTCACCCCTTACTTGACGTATTTACTGCATCGCCGTCTTTCGATGCTCTTAACGGAACGAATGCAGATATTTCGGTTCCCCGCGGTGCTGTTGCCCCGTTATTGGCAAGCCTCAGCGAACGCGATATCAAGAAAACGCATGTGGTTATTACTGCAAGTGGGCGGGAAGCAGACGATATGGCAACCTTGCTTGGACCGTATCTGCCACCGGATTCTATTGCGGTGCTACCTGCTTGGGAGACGCTGCCTCATGAACGGCTTTCACCGCGTTCTGATACGGTTGCGCGCCGAATGCTCACTTTCCGCAGGCTGGCACATCCGGAAGAATTTCCACCACTGCTCGTGGTTATTATTCCGATCCGTGCACTATTGCAACCAGTTATTGAAGGTTTAGGGGAACGAAAACCAGTACGGATTCGTGTTGGGGACGTAATTGATATGAACGAGTTGCAAGAGCAGCTCGTGTCGGCGGCGTATACCCGCGTAGATATGATTGAGTCGCGCGGTGAGTTTGCAATCAGAGGCGGAATTATCGATATTTTCCCGCCCACTGAACCCCATCCGTTGCGTGTGGAATTATTTGGCGATGAAGTTGATGAGATTCGTTCCTTCGCAGTGGGAGACCAGCGTTCATTGCATGCTCGCGCTCAGGTTTATGCACCGCCGTGTCGCGAATTACTTTTGACAGCTGACGTGCGGTCGCGTGCTAGTCAGGTCATGGCTCAGCTACCCGGAGCAACCGATATGCTCGAAAAAATCGCAAATGGCATCGCGGTTGAAGGAATGGAATCACTGATTCCGATTTTGGTGCCAAGTATGCATCCGGTGCATGATGATCTGCCCACACAGTCGCGTTTTATCGTTGTTGAACCAGAACGGGTCACAGCCCGTGCCGAATCGTTGATTGAAACAACTGAAGAGTTCTTAGAAGCAGCATGGAGCGCGGCGGCTTCTGGTGGTGCAGTTCCACTCAATGTTGGCCGAGCATCATTTATTTCGGCGGCAGATATTCGCGTTGCAGTGATCGAAAGCGGAAAAGAATGGTGGACGATTGGTGGTTTGCCGTCTCCGGCTGCCATCGACTTCGGTATCCACGAACCACAAAATTTCAGTGGCAACGTTGATGCCTCGATCGATTACCTGGGCGGCCTAGCTAAAAAAGATTGGCAAGTTGTCATTGCCACGCAAGGTGCAGGTTTAGGCAGAAGATTAGCCGAACAAATAGAAAGCGCGGGGTTTCCTTCGCGATTCGTTGAGGATCTGCCAGCCGATATCACGAGTGGCATTGTTTACGTAACGCCAGCTGCTATGCCTACTGGTTTCGTTGATCCGGCACGCCAGATAGCAGTCTACGGTGTTAATGATTTTATGCACCGCAAGAAAGCTAATTTCGCCAATCAGCAAGCCATGCCTAAACGGCGCAAGAATGCGGTAGATCCACTGCAACTGAAGCCTGGCGATTATGTTGTCCATCAGCGCCACGGTGTAGCTCAGTTCGTCAAACTAGCGAAACGTTCGTTAGGAGCCAACAACAGCAACCAGCGCGAATACGTTGTTTTGGAGTATTCGCCGTCGAAACGCGGTGCGCCACGCGATCAGCTCTGGGTTCCAACAGATCAGCTCGATCAGGTATCAAAATACTCTGGTGGGGATTCGCCGTCGTTAAATAAAATGGGCGGCGCAGATTGGGACAAAACAAAGGCGAAAGCACGCGCAGCCGTCAAGCAAATCGCGAAAGAGCTCATCCGGCTTTACGCTAAACGTCGAGCCACAAAAGGTCACGCATTTTCACCAGATACTCCGTGGCAGCGCGAACTCGAAGATGCATTTTCGTATGTTGAAACTCCCGATCAGCTCACCACGATCGAAGAAGTCAAACGGGATATGGAATCTCCGGAACCGATGGATCGTCTTATTTCGGGAGACGTCGGATATGGAAAAACCGAGATTGCAGTGCGCGCAGCTTTCAAAGCGGTCCAAGACAATATGCAGGTCGCGGTGCTCGTACCAACCACAATTTTGGTTCAACAACACGCGGAAACATTCACCGAAAGATACGCGGGATTCCCCGTTAAAGTCGCGAGCCTATCTCGGTTCCAAACCGCCAAAGAAGCCGATGAGATTCGCAAAGGTGTGCGCGATGGAAGTATCGACATCGTCATCGGCACTCACCGGCTTATCACTGGTGACGTGCGGTTTAAGAATCTAGGACTTGTCATTATTGACGAAGAGCAACGGTTTGGTGTGGAACATAAGGAAATGCTGAAACAGCTCTACCCAACAGTAGACGTGCTTTCCATGTCTGCAACGCCGATTCCGCGAACATTGGAAATGGCGGTAACAGGTATTCGCCAAATGTCTACCCTGGCAACTCCGCCAGAAGAACGGCACCCAATCTTGACGTATGTTGGACCGCACGAATCGAAACAAGTAGCGGCAGCCATCAAGCGCGAACTGCTACGCGATGGACAAGTGTTCTATATCCACAATCGCACCCAATCGATTCATCGAGTAGCTGCTCAACTTGCCGAACTTGTTCCGCAAGCGCGAGTTGGGGTGGCGCACGGAAAGATGACGGAGAACCAGCTCGAAGATGTTATTCAAGCATTCTGGGATAAAGACATTGACGTACTAGTGTGTACGACAATCGTCGAAACGGGACTTGATATATCGAATGCCAACACGCTCATTGTGGAAGATGCGCACAAGCTTGGACTTTCCCAACTTCATCAGCTACGCGGACGAGTTGGCAGAAGCCGCGAACGAGCATACGCCTACTTCCTATACCCGCAAGATAAGGCAATGACAGAAACCGCCATCGAACGGTTGCGTACAATAGCTGCCCATTCCGAGCTGGGTGCTGGGATCCAGGTTGCTATGAAAGATCTGGAAATTCGCGGTGCAGGAAATATTTTAGGTGGTGAACAGTCCGGGCATATTGCGGGAGTAGGGTTTGATCTCTATTTGCGAATGGTGTCTGAAGCAGTTGCACAGCTCACCGGGCAAGACAAACGCACCGAAGCTGAACAGCAAGCCGAGATGCGTATTGAGCTGCCGGTAGAAGCCTATGTGCCAGAGAAGTGGGTATCGTCTGAGCGGTTGCGTCTTGAAATCTATACCAAGATCGCAGCATCGGTTAATCAACAACAGCGGAATGATGTGAGGGTTGAATTAATCGACCGCTACGGTCCGATTCCAGTAGAAGTAGATCGGTTGTTCGCATTGGCCGCTCTCCGGGAACGCGCTCGCGGATATGGTATCGAAGAAATTACGGTGATGGGGAAGAATATTCGCTTTGCGCCAGTGGTCCTCACTGATTCCCGCCAAGCTCGAATGCGCCGGTTGTATCCAAAAGGTATTGCCAAAGCAGCGATACGAACGGTGCTTGTTCCGTTAGCGGATGTCCAACGCAAAAACAGTCAGCGCGCAGTTTTGGGCAGTGAGACAGCGTTGGAAAACGAAGACATTATTGATGCCGTTGCAACAATAATGGATCAGTTATTCTCGTAGGAACACTGACACTAGCGGTATTTCGTGAACTGGTTATGAATAACACCGTGAAGGTGCCGATGAACAGGCACCGAGTTCACCTGTTTGGTGATGCGCTAGCGGAGCGAATCGCAAAATATATGCCACCCGCGTAATTTTCAATAAATAGGACTTTTAGCCGTGATTCCGTGGAAAATATGTGGCTAGAGATGTAAAAAGATTGAGTAAAATTCATCAGTATCGCGATCGGGATACCCAAATGGCTCAAAACGTAGGACAATAGAAGAGTACGTGCTGGGCCTAGCCTGGTACGAGACTGCAAGACCAAAAATAACAATTTAAAGGAGTCCTTGTGGCACTTATTGAGGCAATTGCTGCCCGTGAAATTCTTGATTCTCGCGGCAACCCAACCGTCGAAGTTGAGGTTCTATTAGATAACGGTGTTTTCGCTCGCGCTGAAGTTCCATCCGGAGCTTCCACTGGTGCGTTCGAAGCTGTTGAGCGTCGCGACGGTGACAAGTCCCGTTACGGTGGTAAGGGTGTAGCTGACGCTGTTGCTGCAGTGTCCGAAGTGATTGAGCCAGAGATCGTTGGCCTTTCGGCATCCGATCAGCGTTACCTCGATCAAGCTCTGATCGATCTTGATGGCACCCACAACAAGGGTAAGATTGGCGCTAACGCTATTCTCGGCGTTTCCCTCGCAGTTGCTAAGGCTGCTGCTGAGTCTGCTGGTCTTCCACTTTACGCATACCTAGGTGGCCCGAACGCTCACGTTCTCCCAGTCCCAATGATGAACATCCTCAACGGTGGATCCCATGCAGATTCCAATGTTGACATTCAGGAGTTCATGATTGCTCCAATCGGCGCTTCCACCTTCAAGGAAGCTCTGCGCTGGGGTGCTGAGGTTTACCACGCTCTCAAGTCCGTCCTCAAGGATCGTGGCTTGAACACCGGTCTTGGTGACGAAGGTGGCTTCGCACCAAACCTTGGTTCAAACGCTGAAGCTCTTGACCTGATTGTTGAAGCAATCAAGAAGGTCGGCTTGGAGCCAGGCAAGGACGTTGCACTCGCACTTGACGTTGCTTCGACCGAATTCTTCGAGGATGGCAAGTACAAGTTCGAAGGCGAAATGCGCGACACCGAGTACATGGTTAAGTACTACGATGAGCTCGTTGCTAAGTACCCAATCGTTTCCATCGAAGATCCGCTCTCTGAAGATGAGTGGGATGCATGGAAGGCTCTCACCGAGCACGTTGGCGATCGCGTCCAGCTCGTTGGCGACGATCTCTTCGTCACCAACCCAGAGCGCCTCAACAAGGGCATCAAGCTCGGCGCAGCTAACGCTCTTCTCGTGAAGGTCAACCAAATTGGTACCCTCACCGAAACACTCGAAGCAGTTGAGGCTGCTCACCGTGCAGGCTACAAGTCAATGACGTCTCACCGTTCCGGTGAGACTGAGGACACCACCATTGCTGATCTCGCAGTTGCAACCAACTCCGGTCAGATCAAGACTGGTGCTCCAGCCCGTGGCGAGCGCGTCAGCAAGTACAACCAGTTGCTTCGTATCGAAGAAGAACTCGGCGATGCTGCAGTTTACGCAGGTGCTTCGGCATTCCCACGCTTTAACGGCTAAGGAATAGTCAGACCTAGCGTGTGGGGCTGTACCAAACTGGTACAGCCCCACACGTGTATCGTCGTCGTCACTCAATACGAGTATTCTTATATCTGGAAGTACTCACCCCAACTAGAGCTGAAGCACACTGGACTGTAAGGAAAACCAATGGTGGAAAAAATAATTCTTGACTGCGATCCGGGGCACGATGATGCGATTGCGATTTTGCTGGCTGCCGGAAATCCCAACATTGATCTTCTTGGAATCACCACGGTGGCAGGCAACCAGGTTTTGGAAAAAGTCACTCGGAACGCGTTGGCTGTTTGTGCAGCCGCTGGAATCACCGTTCCAGTAGCAAAAGGCGCCGCAGGGCCTCTCGTACAGAAACAAGTGATCGCCCCGGAAATCCACGGCTCCAGCGGTTTAGACGGCCCAGTTTTACCAGAACCGCAGTCGGACCTCGATCCACGCCATGCAGTCGATTTCATTATTGACACCGTGATGCGTGAACCGGCAAAAACTGTCAATCTTGTTCCAGTTGGCCCGCTGACGAATATTGCCCTAGCTGTGCGCAAAGAACCAGCGATCGGTGAACGAGTGAAATCAGTTGTGCTGATGGGCGGTGCCTATACTCGCGGTAATTCCACTCCCGCAGCTGAGTTCAATATTTATGCTGATCCGGAAGCTGCACAGATAGTTTTCGAACAAGAATGGCCAGTCACTATGGTCGGCTTGGATTTAACTCACCAAGCTTTAGCTACTGCTGAGCTGCAAGACCGGGTGCGTGCAATTGATACTGACTTGGCACGGTTCGTTCTTGATATTTGGGGCTTTGTTGGGCAGAGATATCGTGAGGAGTTCGGCTTTGAAGCGCCACCAATCCACGATGCGGTGTGTGTAGCAGCGCTGATTGACCCGCGCATCATTCAATGCAGTAAAGCATTTGTTTCAGTGGAGTTAACTGGAACATGGACTCGTGGAATGACGTTTACTGCTTTCAACAACATTCCAACAATGACTCATCCGTTCCCGGTTCTCGACGACGATCAGTTCCGTACGAATGTTGCTACCACGTTAGATTGGGAGCGGTTTGCACACCTAGTTGTCGATTCGATTCGGGCCTTAGGCTAACCGAATACGTGGAGCGTGGGGCGGCTCACCAGTGCCGTCTCCCGTTTCGGCTACGAGACCTCTAGACTTATAAGCATGGTTCGTCGTCCTTCTCATCGTTCATCATCCGGCAAGCCCGGATCTTTTCGTGTGCCTAAACAACAGGCGCAGCCGATGAAACCTGGGGCAGGGCGTAATAACGTTAAAAGAAAGACCCGGCCAACAGCGTCGTCGTCGCGAAAGACAGAACCAGGCGCACGAAGCCGGTTTACTCAAGAACATCACTTAGTAATCGAAGGTCAAAACACAACGCATCGTATTTCGTTGCGTCTGGCGTCGATTGTGTTATTCGTACTGTTAGCTGTGCTGATCGTTGCGAATCCGCTCACGCAGTATTTGGCGCAACAGGAAGATATTCGGCAGGCTAAAGCAGAGTTAGCGCTGGTCAAAGACCGCGTGAAATCGCTCGAAGAAGAAAAAGAGCTGTGGAATGACCCGGCCTATATTCAGTCCAAAGCGCGCGAACGTCTCGGTTTTGTGATGCCTGGGCAAACTCTTTATACGACGACGGATCCGCAAAAGGGCGATGCAACCGAACGCTTGAATGCGCGCGCTGAGGAAGTGGTGCGGTTGCGTCGTGAACAAACACCGTTCTTTGTTACCGGCTGGGATTCTCTCGATATCGCTGGCCAAGTGGGAGAACGCAAGAACCCGCAGCACACCCCGATTTTGAATGATGATTTACCACCGGAATCACAAGATTCCACCGATACGAAGGATACGAAGAAATGACATCTGTTTCCCTTGATGTACTCCAGCGCGTCGCTGCAAACGCGACGGAGATTCGCCCCGGTGATCGGGAGATTCTTACCCGGCAATTAGGGCGAGATCCACGCGGTCTCGTCGGAATTGGCGCGCGATGTGCGTGCGGCGCTCCGGCCGTGACGATTACATACCCGCGGCTCCCGGATGGTTCGCCGTTTCCAACGTTGTTTTATCTGTCGTATCCGTGGCTGGTTCGTGAGATTTCCCGGATTGAAAGTTCGGGGGAGATGGTTGCATATAACGATCGGCTCGCGGCTGATCCAGAGTTTGCAGCTGGCCATGTGCGGGCACATGAATCGTATGTTGCTCGTCGTGACTTGTTGGACGAAGTGCCGGAGATCGCCGGGAAGTCTGCCGGCGGAATGCCAGATCGCGTGAAGTGCTTGCATGCGTTAGCTGGGTATGCGTTGGCTGTTGGGCCTGGAGTGTGCCCGGCCGGAGACGAAGCATTGGCACAAGCGGGCTGGGATCCTAACGTGTGCCATTGTTCTAGTGACGACGACGAAGCCACTGCCTGATACAACACTGAGGGAGGTTCTTGTGCGAGTTGCTGGAATTGATTGTGGTACGAATTCCATCCGGTTGCTGATTGCAGATGTTGATGCCGATGGTGTTTTAGCTGACGTGGTTCGCACTATGCATATTGTGCGACTAGGGCAGGGTGTTGACCGAACCGGTCGGTTTGATCCGCAGGCTTTGGAGCGAACGTTTGCGGCAATTGATGAATATGCGCAGCTTATTAAGCAGCATCAGTGTGAAGCTGTTGTTTTTGCAGCGACCTCTGCCACCCGCGATGCCTCAAACAGGGATATTTTTATCGAGGGTGTTTATGACCGGCTCGGCGTCCGGCCACGGGTGTTGAGCGGTGAAGAAGAAGCTCGCACGTCGTTCGCGGGAGCAATGAGCGCGGTGCGTAATCCAGCTGGTCCACTAGTTGCGGTTGATCTTGGTGGTGGCTCAACAGAGCTGGTACTTGGTGACAGTGATGGAAACGTGCTGAGTGCCTTCTCTATGGATGTTGGATCGGTCCGGATGCGAGAGCGTCGGATGGTGTCCGATCCGGCGACGGCGGAGGAAATCACTGCTGCCCGGCAAGATATTGCGCAGGCACTGGATGAGGCGGAACGTGTGGTTGATCTGAGCCAGGCGCGCACTGTGCTAGGTTTGGCTGGCACTATTACCTCGGTAGCCGCGTTGGCATTGGATCTGACTGAATATGACTCGGACCGGATCCATGGGCTCCAGATGTCTGTGGCGCAGATCGATGAGACAACACAGTGGTTTATTGACTCGACGCTGGCGCAGCGGCAGGCGGTTCCATTCTTACATCCGCGCCGTGCTGATGTGATGGGAGCCGGGGCACTGGTGTGGCAAGAAGTCATTCATCGTATTGCTCAGCGCAGCGCTGAAGCCGGACACCAGCTCGAGTCCATTACTATTTCCGAGCATGATATTTTAGATGGCCTTGCGTTAATGGCGGCTGGCCTCTAACGTCGCGCTTTTGGTACATAAAAAGTGTGGGGAGTACGTCGCAACGGACGTGCTCCCCACACTCGTTAAGAAATAGCACCCTACTTCTTGCGCTTCTTTGATTTCTTTGGCTTAGGAGTTGCATGCTTTGAACGGGACTCTGATTCCAGACGGCGCTTGAGTGCCGCACCACGCTGATGCTGGGCAGCACGCCAACGGAGAAATACTGCTCCGATTATTAAAGCTAAGAGTGATCCGAGCAGAACCGCAACGCGCGCATGTGGACCGTGCGGACTGCTTTCGTCGAAACTCAATGTTGCAATCAGTAATGATACTGTGAAGCCAATTCCGGCAACCCATGAGACGGCAAAAATATCGGGAAGGTCAACACCATGGCCGAGTTTCAACCCCAAAACCTTGATCATGAGGAAGACGCCACCGAAAATGCCAAGGAACTTACCAAGAGGCAATCCTAGATAGATACCTACCGCAACTGGATCTATCAGCATTTCACCGAAGCCACCGGAATCGACGACGTTCACACCAGCAGCGAAGAAAGCGAAAATAGGGAGAATGAATCCTGCAGAATAGAATTCAATTTTGTCGGTTAAGCGTTGCGTCATTGGTTCATGTTCGCCACGCTGGAGTAACACTGGAACGGTTAAGCCCAATGCGACACCGGCAATAGTTGCGTGTACGCCAGAGAGGTGCATGAAATACCAGGCGAGGATGCCGAGTGGCCACAGCAGATACCAGCGAACGATTCGACGTTGTACTAGAACTCCGAAAAGAGCAACGACGAGGAGTGCGACTCCTAAGAAAATGAAGTCGACGCCGTCGGAGAAGAAAATAGCGATAATAACGATGCCGAGCAGATCGTCGACGACGGCGAGCGTCATGAGGAACGTACGTACGGCTGGCGGAAAGCCCTTACCAAAGACGCCGAGGACTGCCAGCGCGAACGCAATGTCGGTGGCCACCGGAACAGCCCAGCCGTCGTAGATCGGGGAACCGGTGACGATTTGGACAAGTACGTAGACGAAAACTGGACCGGCCATACCGCATACCGCCGCCAGAATAGGTACGAGAGCTTGTTTGACATCACGGAGTGATCCGGCAACGAACTCATGTTTGAGTTCCAGTCCGACGACGAAGAAGAAGATCGCTAGTAGACCATCCGATGCCCAATGCGAGACATGCATATCGAGGTGGAGTGAGTGTGGGCCGATAACAGTTTCCGATAGGGTTGCGTACGACTCCCGAAACG
Source organism: Arcanobacterium phocae (assembly GCF_018913465.1). GTDB lineage: Bacteria > Actinomycetota > Actinomycetes > Actinomycetales > Actinomycetaceae > Arcanobacterium > Arcanobacterium phocae_A. The sequence continues at coordinate 30,538 of NZ_JABAPM010000007.1, forward strand.
GTGAATTTGCCCAGATGAGTGCGATGACGGCGCCGAGGATCAGAACGATTCCGGCTGTCGCTTCGTTATGTAGGGCACGGCGATAGCGTGCAATTGGGTTTTGGCGATGTGGCATCTACCAGCTCCATTTCTTCTTTTGGGTGAAGCTTGTGTTTATCTTCAGTTACTCATAGTCGGTTATCATTTTACGCTGTTACCGTGGGAGCCTTGAGGAGAGTGTGGGAAATTACCATATAATGACACGAATAACGTCTTTTATTTTGCTTAATCGGTGCCTAACCCACTAGGATTGTCTCGGTAGCTTACGTTACCGTGCCTCCATAGCCCAATCGGCAGAGGCAGCAGACTTAAAATCTGTTCAGTGTGGGTTCGAGTCCCACTGGAGGCACTAAAGGCCCGCAATACCAAGTATTGCGGGCCTTTACAGTTGTCTACTAGACGTCCGACTTGCGGTAGCGCAGGTATCCGAAGAACACTGCCGCTAAGGCGTATCCGCACAAAATAGCGAAAGCGGCTGTTGGCGAATATGAAGTTCCGGGAACGATCACTATGGATGTGTCTGTCTCTAACACGCTGGAAATCAGTGATGACGGATAGAGCGGTGGAATATGGGTGCGGTAGGTCTCAAACTGAAGAAATATTAGGCCTACTAATGGCAAGAGAAGAATCAGGGACAGCATGATCCCCATCGTGGCCGCGATTGAGCGTACTAGATAGCCGATGCCTAAGGACATCACCGCGACGATCATGGAGATCGCTACCAGTAATGCTAGTGTACTAACCGCCTGCCCATCAGCCTTCAACTCGCCGCCAGAGCTAATCACGAGCCCGAGGGCACTCAAAGCTTCGATAACGACGGCAACTATTCCCATATATAGGGCGGTTGCGAGGACTTTAGCTACCAGAGCTTTGCCTCGCTTAGGTGTGGCAAGAGTACTGGTTCGCATAGTGTTTGAAGAATACTCGCTTGTCACAGCGAGAGCACCGATGATCACCGCACATAGAGTGAAGAAAGGCTCCTGCCGGACAACAGCGCTGAGGTTCGTCGTCGTCGTTATTCCTTGCGAACGCAGGATAGAAGTTACGACGACGAGACTGGCAACGATGAGTACCCCAAAAATACCGACTGTTAGGCGCATAGAGCGCTGGCGAAGTTTGTGGAACTCGCTCTTGAGCGCGCGCAGGAACGTATTGGTGTAGGTGCCAGTAGCAAATTTAGATGTGTAATGTGGCGTGGTCACTGGGCGCCTCCTTGGTTGATCCCCATACGGTAATCGAGCGTGCTATCAGTTAGCTCCATAAAGACGTCCTCAAGGGAGGAGTGGGTTTCAGATAGTTCGTGTATTTCAATATTGTTTTGGTGAAGCAGATGACCAACCTCGACTCGCTCCATATCAGATGTGACGAACAATCCGGACGGGTGCGCGTCTGTTGCTGGTAAAAACTCAAACGTGACACCGGCATTGGTTAAGACACGATGCAGGGCATCGGTGTCAGGACCTGCGATGTTGACCGTTGTGTGTGCGCTCGCATGAGTGAATTTCTCCATCGGACCGGAATCTAGGAGTTGCCCACGGCCGATAATGACGACGTCGTCAGCCGTCAGCGCCATTTCTGCCATCAGATGCGACGATACTAGAACGGTGCGTCCTTCGGCTGCCAGATTGCGCATGAGGTTTCGTACCCATTTGACGCCATCTGGATCAAGACCGTTCACTGGTTCGTCAAAAATCAAATATTCTGGATCACCAAGAAGCGCGGTAGCGATACCCAGGCGTTGATTCATGCCAAGGGAGAAGCCGCCAATTTTCTTCTTCGCCACCGAAGCGATACCAGCAACCTGCAAAACATGATCTACCTGGCTGCTAGGAATGCCGTGGGTAGCAGCGACGATGCTTAAGTGGCGACGTGCTGAAATTTTTGGATTGAACGCCTTGCCGTCAAGGAGAGCTCCGACTTTCGTTATCGGTGCCGGGTTAGACGCGTAGGAGTGGCCATCAATTGTTGCACCACCAGTTGTTGGATTGTCCAATCCGAGCATGCATCGCAATGTTGTTGATTTCCCCGAACCGTTGGGGCCGAGAAAACCAGTCACTGCGCCCTGGCGAACAGAGAAGGACAAGTCGCGAACGGCTTGAACTTTCCCATAGCTCTTGGATAAATGTTCCACCTTTATCACTCAATCACAACCTTTCATTGTGTGACTATCTAGTGCCAGTCTACCGGAGATACGATGGTCACCATCACGCCTGTGGATAAATATCGCCCAGGGCTAGATATTGCCTGAAAAAATGGTGAGTTTTCGCCCGCGAGAGAAATCACGTGATGAATCAGTATTGCCATCCGTTAGACTGAGGTCAGTTATACGTGCAGATCGCACGTCGCACTAAACTTGGAGGTTCTAATTATGAGCAACCCAGTAATGTCTCGTAATCCTTATTTTACCGGGCAGGCGCAGCGACCGAACCAGTTCGATCAGGCTGGTTTTGCTCAGCAGCAGGTTCCTACGCAGCCGGTATCAGCATTCGATGCGCGTCCGGCTGATGGTCGTATGACATACACGGATGCCATGAACAAAACAGCGTTACTCCTCGGTGTAACAGTTGTTGCTGGAATCCTTGCCGCATTCATCGTCCCACTTCCATCGATGCCGGCAGTTGCACTGATCTCTAGCCTGGCAGCTTTTGGCGTCGGCATGGTAGCCGCATTCAAGCCAATGGTTTCGCCCGCATTGGCTATTGGTTATGCAGCGCTCGAAGGTGCGGCCCTCGGTTCGATCACTGCCGCATTTAATATTTTCTATCCTGGAATCGCATTCCAAGCAATCCTTGCTACCGCAGTGATTGTTGCCGTCACGTTAGGTCTTCACTACTCTGGTGCAGTCCGCACAACTCCGCGTGGACGCAAGATGGTGTTCGTCGTAGCAATCGGTTACTTGGTTTTCACCTTCGTCAATATGATTCTCGTATGGACTGGTTTCCTCGACGGTTTTGGATTGCGTTCTGGAACCCTCGGGTTGGTCATTGGAGCAGTGATGATTGTTGTTGCTGCATACATGCTTATCGCTGATTTTGAGCAGGTAAACGAAGCAATCAAGAATGGTGCCCCAGCTAACTTTGCCTGGACCACCGCACTAGCAATCGTGATGACGATCTTGTGGATCTACGTTGAGGTCCTTCGGATTCTCGCTATTTTAGCTGATAACCGCTAACCTCAGACATAGTGTGGGGCCCGCATCTGCAATGATGCGGGCCCCACATTCTACTGGCTCAACGCGTGATTATTGGTTCAGCGCGTGAAATGCGTGGAGAAAGCTGTTTGCGTTACTCCGAGAATATCGACGACGAACACCAGAACGTCATCACCCTTAATGCCTGCACGTGGATTACCGGCAGGTCCGTAGCCCTTCTCTGGTGGCACTATGATCATGACACGAGAACCAACTTGCTTGCCGACTAGAGCCTGATCCCAGCCCTTGATAACCATGCCGACGCCGATTGGGAAACGGGTAGGTTCGCTACGGAAATACGAGGAGTCGAAGAGTTCTCCGTTCCAGATTTGGCCGTGGTAGTTCACCTCGACTTCGTCGCCAGCCTGTACGACCTTGCCGTTTCCTTCTTCTAGAAGAACAACTTTCAAGCCGCGAGGTGGTTCGGGAGTCGGATACGTGATAGTTGGTGTGTCTCCAAAAGAACCGGAGACGACTGGAAGTTCAACTGTCATCATTGCACCTTTCGTCTAAGTAATACACACGTATTCTAATCAAGTTTAATGAAAGACGGAGAATCGGTTGCTGACGGTGTAGCTAACGGACCGCTACCCGGCATAGGACAGGGCATCCCCGTGGCCGCATGACACCGGTACCCGAACGGATTCTTATCCAAATACTGCTGATGCTCATCCTCCGCAGGATAGAACGGTCCGGCATCCAGCGCTGTTCGTACTTCGGTAACAATCTCGCCTTTTCCAGCATCGTGTAGCACCCGACTGTATTGCGCAATCGATTCTTCCACGAGGGCCTGCTGCTGCGCCGTCGTCACAAAAATCGCGGACCGATACTGCGTCCCGACGTCGTTCCCCTGACGGTTCAACGACGTCGGATCATGCATTTCCCAAAATGTCTTAATGACCTGTCCGAGAGCGGCATCTTCGCACACTACTCGCACAGTTTCGGTATGACCAGTAAGCCCAGTGCATGTTTGACGATATGTGGGATTAGCAGTAAAACCACCCATAAAGCCAACTGCCGTGCTGACAACGCCTGGCAGTTGCCACATGATCTCTTCCACACCCCAATAGCAACCGCCAGCAAGGTAAATAACTTGTTGGCCAGCTGATGGCTCGGCCAAGATGTCCGTACCTAGCACAGTGTGTGGCTTTGGGGATGGAAGGACCGGATTCGGGTTATCTGGTAATGCTTGATCTTTCGTTATCATTAACTAGCCTTGGAATGCTTCGATACCGAGAACTTTCACAGTAAATTCTTTACCGTTTGGTGCAGTGTAGGACGTCTCCTCACCAATCTTCTTGCCCATAATCGCAGAACCAAGCGGAGCTGTTTCTGGGTAGACATCAATGTCAACGAAATCAGCAGCTTCGCGCGAACCGAGGAGGAACTTCTTCTGCCGACCATTGACCTCAGCGGTAATAACTAGGCCCGGAGCAACTTCCGTAACTTGTTGCGGAGCATCGCCAACTTCGGCATGCTCAAGTAGATATTGAAGCTCTTGGATGCGTCCTTCCATCTTGGACTGCTCTTCGCGTGCAGCATGGTAACCGCCGTTTTCGCGAAGGTCGCCCTCGGAACGGGCTTCCTCGATCTTCGTCGCAATTTCAGTGCGGCCAGTAGTTTTCAAGTACTCCAGCTCGGTGCTCAAACGATCGTAGGTTTCTTGTGAGAGCCATGTTTTTTCAGCCATGTGCATTCTCCTTATTTTTTCAAAGTGGGTTGTATGTTGTGAAGCTTGGATAAAAAAGACATGTCCACAGCCTGTGGACATGACCCTATATTTATGTGACAGTATCACTTTACGATCACTAGGACAATAAATACGGCCTAGATTCGCCTCTAGCGGATAGGTGTGTCAGGCGAAGATAGCCAGCCAAACAGCAACCACGTGGCATATAAACCCACCTAACGTACCAAGATGGAAAAATTCGTGGAATCCCCACATTCGTGGCCATGGATTGGGCCATGAGAACGCATAAAACACTGCGCCTACGGTGTAGGAAATACCGCCGGCTAACACTAGCCACACGATGGCAGGGCTGCCATTCGTCCAGAACTGGGGTAGATACCAGACTGCTACCCAGCCCAGTGCGATATAGAGCGAAACATAGAGGAAACGTGGTGCATCGAGCCAGAAAATTCGTGATAGCGAGCCAATAAAAGCTCCGCCCCAGACGATAAGGAGCACTGTTAATTGCTCCATCGGGCGCAACAGCATGACTGACAGCGGCGTATATGTGCCAGCTATCAGGAAGAAAATATTAGAGTGATCGATACGCCGCAAAACAGCGTCCGCACGAGGACTCCACGAGCCGATATGATAAACGCCAGAATTGGCGAACAAGAAAAAAGAAGCGGCCATGAAAACTAAACAGGCGACAGTGGCGCCCGCATCCGGAGCGAAAACCGCCAATACGATGCCGTTTGCCAACGCTAGTGGCGCCGTAACAGCATGAAGCCAACCCCGAAGTCGTGGTTTCAAAGGTTCGAGGGGGATGGGAGTAGACGATTCTTTTTCGTTATGCATGGATTAATTTCTCCTAGTTCTTACCTTCAGGCTATACCTTCCCTATCAACATTCCTATTCCACGCGCCATGCAGATTAACGGTGCACACACTATGTGACCGGGTTACTATGGAGACCAGAACATATCAACATAGTTTTCAAGGAGGTGGCGGTCTCATGTTCGCGAGCGATTTTCTTTACCGTATTTATGAACGACGATTGCTTCGTGAAATCAACCCGCATCAGATTCCGCATCATGTTGGTATCATCCTCGATGGAAACCGCAGATGGGCGAAAGCGTTAGGCACATCTGCCGCTCATGGTCACCGGCGGGGCGCAGACCATATCTCCGAAGTCCTTGGTTGGGTACAAGAGGCCGGCGTTTCTATTGTGACTTTATGGATGCTCAGTACCGAGAATCTCCAACGTTCCGCGAAAGAAATTCGCGAACTACTCGCAATCATTGTTGGAGCAGTAGAACACCTAGCTAAGAACCCATCGTGGCAGATTCGTATTCTTGGAGATCTGGAACTTCTTCCAGAAGATGCTGCCCATGCGTTACGCACTGCAGCAAGCAAAACTGAAGGCCATACCGGAATGGTCGTCAATGTAGCGATTGGTTATGGCGGCCGTCAAGAAATCACGCGCGCCGTGCAAGATTATTTGCGCGAACAAGCTGCTTCGGGCGCTTCCCTTGAAGACGTCGCACAGTCAATTAGCGTTGACGCGATCACGAATCATATCTACACCAAAGGCCAGCCTGATCCTGACCTCATCATCCGTACCTCTGGTGAACAGCGTATGAGCGGCTTCATGCTCTGGCAGACCGTTCACACTGAACTTTATTTCTGTGAAACCTACTGGCCAGACTTCCGGCGCATCGACTTCTTGCGTGCGTTGCGCGATTTCTCGGTTCGAGAGCGTCGCAAAGGAAAATAGTCAGCCTTAGAAGCCGTTATCTGGCGAGTAAAGCTCCGTCGATTTTGCTAATTCTTCTCGGCTTGGCAGGTGTGAACCAGGCTGTCCAACAGTAATTCCTGCTGCTGCCGCCGCATAAGCACCCAACGAGGCCAAGCCTTGCCGCGAGATTGAGCGCAACGCTTCGCCGTCTTCGTCGCCGAGAACGCTCATACGCGCAAGACCGTCAATAAGTGCCGCCATTAGCGCATCGCCAGCACCAACCGTATCAACAACGCCCACATTAACTGCTGGCACATGAATATCGGCTTCGGGGGTGGCAAGGTTGAGCCCTTCTGCGCCACGAGTAATAACAACTAGTTGAGCTCCGCGCTCTAAGAAGAATTCAGCACTCTGTTCTGGAGTAGTAGGCCCGAGTATTTCTTTCATATCCTCGATAGAAGCCTTGACGACGTCGATATACGGCATAAGCTCATCGACTTCTGCCACCAGCTTTTCGCGTGGCCCCATCAGTGCCATACGCACGTTCGGATCATAAGAAACCGTAGAGTGGCCGTCTAAGCACTCCAACCACTTCCGTAACGTGGTTGCGCCCGGTTCTTGATGTGCACCAATCGACCCGATATGTACGAGCCGCGGTTTTGTCACGTCAGCATCGCATCGTGGCATCGGATAGTCCGAAAGCAGATCGAACGTATATGAGGCGTTCCCGAATTCATCTAGCTGTGCGTGTGCAACTGACGTTGGCCGATTATCAACTGACCCAGGATAGAGTTTTACACCTGCCGCAGTAAGGAAATGTACGATGTCCGTGCCGGCGTCGTCGTTCCCAATCCTAGTCACAAGGGTGACGTTACGTTCCAGACGAGCTAACCCCAAGGCCACGTTCAGCGGCGAACCACCGGGATGAGTGGTGTGGGTGTGGTCCCGTTGGACGTCGTCGAGGAGCGATTCTCCGATAACCATAAAGGACATGTCAGTTCTCACCTTGGTTTGTTGCGAGTGCGTCATCAGTGCGTTGCTGTGCTTGCGCGAGGCGCTCGCGGGCGGTTGTCAGCCAGGTTTCGCAGCGGCGGGCTAGGGCTTCACCGCGTTCCCACAATTCGAGTGCCTCTTCCAGGGGAATATTTCCTTGTTCGAGGCGCGCAACGATATCGACCAGTTGTGAGCGAGCTTCTTCATAGGAGTAAGCGGCTACGGCGGCGTCGAGTTCCTCGGCGGTTTGTGGGTTCATGAGTCAGTCCTTTCTGACGCAGTGATGGTTGCACTCAGGATTCCATCGGAGAGTTGGGCGGTGAGCGGTTGCCCGGTGGCGACATTGTTGACAGAAGTGACGACGCCGGAGTCGTTGCGTAGTACAGCATACCCGCGTTTGAGCGTGGCTAAAGGAGAGAGTGCGCGCAAGCGAGCCAGTGTGGCGTCGATGGTGGCAGTGTGACGGGTAAGTTGCCGATCGAGGTTGTTGTGAAGCCACTGCTGAAGTTGTTCTAAATCGAGTTCGCGGCTTTCGATGAGTGTTTCGGGATGAGCCAGTGCGGGCCGGGATCGTTGAGTATCTAGATCCGTGCGAGCTCGGGACAGCAGTGCTTCGACGGCGATTCGGCCTCGGCGCAGTGCGTGCACTAAGTTGGTGTATTCTTCAGTGACGTCTGGGACGATGGACCGGGCGGCATCGGTGGGGGTTGAGGCACGAAAGTCGGCTACGTAGTCTAGCAACGGATTGTCGGTCTCGTGGCCGATAGCGGAAACAACTGGAGTCTTTGCGGCGGCTACCGCCCGAAGTAGGCGTTCGTCTGAGAAAGGGAGGAGATCCTCTACTGACCCACCACCGCGAGCAATAACGATCACATCGACGTCGGCGATTGCGTCGAGTTCTTCGAGCGCTGGAATCATCTCTGATACGGCGGTTGGCCCTTGAACAACGACTTCGCGGACGTCGAATTGGGCGCTTGCCCAGCGGGCGCGGGCATTGACTTCGACGTCGTGACGCGCCTTGGTGTTTCGGCCAACGATCAAGCCGATAGATCTGGGAAGAAAAGGAAGCGGTTTCTTTCGGCTACTTGCGAAGAGACCTTCGGCGGCGAGCTTGTTTTTCAGTGCTTCGATCCGAGCAAGAATATCTCCTAGTCCAACCGCGCGCACTTCATCAACATGAAGTGACAGGCTACCGTTGCCGGCCCAAAAATCTGGCTTTGCGCACACGATTACGCGGGATCCGGACTGGATTCCTTCGGGTAGGGCATGGCTGAAAATTTTGCAGGTGATAGACGATTTTTCTTCTAGGTCAGCAAGGGTGAAGAATTGAACTTTGGCACCGGGGCGGCGCGTGAGCGTAATAATTTCGCCCTCGACCCATAGCCGTGACATTCTGGCGATATATTCAGCTATTTTCGCGTTAAGCAAACGCAATGGCCATGGTGATTCCGGAGAGGTTTCACGTGCCATCTGCGGCAAGGTAGCCGGCACGGCAACGGGTTCATGTGCTGCCATATTTAGCCCTATTCTCCGGTTTTACTGTGGTTTTCTAGCAAATTTTCACTGTAATTTATCTTACGTGCAGTGCCGCTTTGAAATTTTGGGCGAAAGTCCCAGCGGGTTGTGGTCGGATGTGCAGAGGTGATGAGCAATGATTCGGGGGAGCTGTTAGTCTTGAGGCGTGACGAACGTTGATAATTCTGTAGAGACTGATGCTGTGTCGTTGGCGGGTGCTTCGGCTTTTCCAACGGAGATTTCTTCTGCTCCTAATTCGGACGGTAAACGTATTTTGATTGCGACTCCGCGCGGGTATTGTGCGGGGGTTGACCGGGCTGTAGATACGGTAGAAAAAGCGCTTGAGTTGTATGGTCCGCCGGTCTATGTGCGTAAAGAGATTGTGCACAACAAGTTTGTGGTTGAGACGTTGACGAAGCGTGGCGCTATTTTTGTGCATGATACGGATGATGTTCCGGTTGGTGCTCGGGTTGTTTTTTCGGCTCATGGGGTGGCGCCGGCTGTTCATGAGGCGGCTGAGCAACGCATGTTGCAGACCATCGATGCGACGTGTCCGCTAGTGACGAAGGTACATAAGCAGGCGGTACGTTTTGCGGATCAGGATTATGACATTTTGTTGATTGGCCATTCTGGCCATGAAGAGGTTGAAGGAACTCAAGGCGAGGCTCCTAGTCACATCCAGGTTGTTAATGGCCCAGAGGACGTTGCGAATGTTGACGTTCGTGATCCAGACCGGGTGGTGTGGATTTCGCAGACGACGTTGTCTGTTGATGAAACGATGAAGACGGTGGATTTGCTGCGCAAGCGGTTCCCGAATTTGATTAATCCGCCAAGTGATGACATTTGCTATGCCACGCAGAATCGCCAGGGATCAGTGAAGAAGATGGCTCCCGAATGCGATGTTGTTATTGTGGTGGGCTCGGCTAATTCGTCTAACTCGGTTCGTCTGGTTGAGGTTGCTTTGGAAGCCGGGGCTGGTTCGGCTTATCGGGTTGATAAGGCAGCTGAACTCGATCAGGCATGGCTGAAAGATGCGCAAACCATTGGTGTTACCTCTGGCGCGTCAGTCCCAGAAATTTTGGTGCGCGATGTTGTGGAGCAACTAAAAACATGGGGTTTCACGTCTGTTGAGCCGGTGTCTACCGTGCAAGAGGACGTACATTTCTCGCTACCTAAGAATCTGCGTGGCGAGTTGAAAGCAACCGGCGTTGACGTTGATCGGCCACATAAGGCACGTGGCACCGGTACGGCCCGGCGACGATCAACGGCACGTAGCACGGGTAGACTTGCCGGCGAATAGCTGGTGCAGGGTTCGTCGGACTAAGGCTGCTTGCCGCCATCCAACTCAGTGTTGTCGTCCAAGACATCATCGAATTCGGTAGCGGTCAGTTCACGAATCGCTGTCTGATCGGAAGAGAGCACGGCTGTAGCGGCAGTCAGCTCTGTGGCCTTATCTCCCAGCGAATCGAATTTGCGATAGGTGACAAGAACGCGAGATTCAAGCGACGACATTGCCTTATTGTAGGACGTGACGCTGGAAGACAGACTGCTTCCAAGCTTGCTCAGATGCCCAACGAACACTGAGAGGCGATCAACAAGTTGTTTGCCAACTATCACGATCTCTTGGGCCTGCTCACTAGCTTGGGCAGAACGCCAAACCGCGGCAACTGAACGCAGGAGAGCTAGCAAAGAAACAGGCGAAGCCAAAATAATTCCATCTGCTAGCGCATACTCTAAGAGCTGGGAATCAGCTTCCAAAGCTTCAGACAACAACGCTTCAGATGGCAAAAACATAATCGTTAGTTGCGGGGAATGCGGAAAATCAGCCGGATAGTTTCGTTTCTTCAACGCAGCGACATGATTCTTTACAGCTTTTGCATGCGCACGAAGTAACTCCGCACGCTCGCTGGCAGCTTCCAGATCTGTTTCCGATATGTCATGAGCGGCAAGATAAGATGCCATCGGAACCTTGGCATCAATTGCGATATGTGCGCCATTAGGAAGATGAACAGTGACATCAGGACGACCCTTGCCTTGACCCGAATCAGAGAACTGCGAGTTTGCACGCTGTTCATCAAAATCAACGCGCTCTAACATTCCTGCAACTTCGATGATTCGCCGAAGCTGAACTTCACCCCACGAACCGCGAACAGCCGAATTTCGCAGCGCAGCATTCAATGATTCTGTAGTGCGCGAAAGCTGCGCCGACACCCGCGCCTCTGCCTGCAATTGATTAGTCAACGCAGAAAACTGCTGAGCCGTTTTTGATTCCAACGCACGAACAAACGAATCCACTGTCCCTAGCTGCTGAGAAATCGGAGCAAGGGCTTGAGCCGTAGAGTTCTTACCATGTATTTGCTCGTGAAGATACGAATTTTCACGTTCAAGCTGTTCTGCCTGACCACGCACAAAAAGTACATCCGCACGCGCCTGACTGAGCTCATCACGAACAGCTTGAGCCCGCCCACGCTCCCGACTAAGCGCCGCGAACCAGCCAATAGCTCCGCCACTAGCCAACGCGACGACGATGCAAATCAAAAATACACCCAGATCAATAGTCATGTTTACAGTCTAAAAGCTACCTCCCACATACTTTGGGTAACACCCAGGTGAGATCGCCGTCGTCGCCGCAACAAACCCCACAACAAACTAAAGTGACGCACGGCAAGACGTGGACTAAAATAAAACCCGTGGCTTTAACAATCGGAATTGCAGGACTGCCCAACGTCGGTAAGTCAACCTTATTCAACGCACTCACCCGCGCAAACGTACTCGCGGCAAACTACCCGTTCGCAACGATCGAACCGAACGTCGGTATCGTGCCGCTTCCAGACCCGCGGCTCAACACGCTCGCAGAAATTTTCGAATCCCAAAAGATTCTCCCTGCAACCGTCTCATTCGTGGACATCGCAGGAATCGTGCGTGGTGCGTCCGAAGGCGAAGGCCTAGGCAACCAGTTCCTCGCAAACATTCGTGAAGCTGACGCGATCTGCCAAGTCACCCGTGCATTCGCAGACCCAGACGTCACCCACGTCGATGGCCGCGTCGATCCTGCATCTGACATTGACACCATCACCACCGAACTTGTCCTTGCCGATATTCAGACTCTCGAAAAGCAACTACCACGCCTACAAAAAGAGCTGACAAACCGCAAGGTATCAAAGGAAACCGTGGAAACCGCGCAAGCCGCGCTCGCTATCCTAGAAGAAGGCAAAACCCTGTACGCGGCCGGTGGTGATTTAGACCCGGATATTCTCAAAACCTTCCATCTCATGACGAACAAGCCATTCATCTACGTGTTCAACACAGACGAAGAAGGCCTGGCAAACACCGAGATGCAAGACAAGCTCCGTGAACTCGTGGCACCTGCCGAAGCGATCTTTCTCGACGCCAAGTTTGAGGCCGAACTTATCGAGTTGGATGAAGACGAAGCCCGTGAAATGCTTGAATCAACAGGACAAGACGAAGCTGGGTTAGACAAGCTTGCGCGCGTTGGTTTCGACACCCTCGGTCTGCAGACCTACCTGACCGCCGGACCAAAAGAAGCCCGCGCATGGACGATCCGCAAGGGGTGGACCGCACCACAGGCAGCCGGCGTGATTCACACCGATTTCGAACGCGGATTCATTAAGGCCCAGGTTGTTTCATTCGAGGACCTCGTGGAATACGGCTCGATGCAAGAAGCCAAGGCTCACGGCAAGGTTCGGATGGAAGGCAAAGACTACGTGATGAACGATGGTGACGTCGTGGAGTTCATGTTTAACGTGTGATGCTGTTCTAGATCGTAAACAAACTGCGGGAGCCTATGGCTCCCGCAGTTTTTATATCGAAACAAGCCACATAATTAGTAACCATTGGATCTATAAGAAGTTAGCCGGTAGGAAAACTCGGCAATAGCGCAAACCTAGGCGTATATGAGCTAGGTTTGCGCTATTTCCGGGTTTTGACGACACCCCAACTACAAGACGAGCCAAGATTCCGATTTATAACGTGTTGTGATCGGAAGGATCTTGTGTTTGCGAGCTCTACATAAATATTTGCGAGCTCTGTATAAACAATCAGCGTCCATTCGTAAAACGCTGTGTTACGAAAACGCTTAGCAAAATCGTCTGTGGAGGCAGTTAAAATACAGAAAATACACAAAAACTCGAGCTATTCTGGCGCGTCTTGTATTTCGGCGGCCGTTCAAACCGAAAGTTTGTTTTAATTATGTAGAGACACCACGAACATTTTATGCTTAAAGTGTTTCGTAAATATTGAATATATTCAGAGGTAAGGGCCTTGTCCGATGAACGAAAATGATGAGCAAATTGAAAACAAAGACCTCCCCGTTGAAATAGTAGAAGACACGGCTACCGACATTAGCGAGCAAGAGTCTGATGTTTCTGCTTTAGCAACATCTGCTGATCAGCAAGACGCCCAACTTCAGCAATTTGCAATTGATTTTATCCTCAAGGTAATTCGACTTCGTGGTGTCCAAATTACTCGCGATGATTTTCTATGCCAGGAACTCCGACGTTCCGGTTACTCGGATGAAATAATCGAAAATGCGTTGGCCTCCACGCCGCTGGAGGCAGGGGTAACAGTTGAAGATTTGGACGCGATCGCGCAACGAGTAATGCGATTCGAAACCAATAAATCTACGGCATTGTCGTTTGCTAGCGGTCTACCGGGTGGCTTTGCGATGGTGGCAACCGTCCCCGGCGATATTGTGCAATATTTCGTATACGCCTTCCGCATCATGCAAAAGCTCGCCTACGTATATGGCTGGAAAGATTTCATTGGTGATCTTGATGCGGTTGACGATGAGACTTTGAGTAAGTTTGCGTTGTTCCTTGGCGTTATGTTTGGAGCCCAGGGCGCAGCTAGTGCTCTTTCAGTTTTTGCCAAAGATATCGCCCGGCCAGCTATTAGCAAGCACATTAGGAACAAGGCTCTCACGAAAACTGTCTGGTACGGGCCAATGAAACAGGTTCTACGCATCGTTGGTATTAAAGTCACGAAAGATTCTTTTGCTCGTACCGTGACTAAAGTGGTGCCGATTGTTAGTGGTGTGATCTCGGGTTCGATGACGTTCGCGTCGCTAAGTACCCAGTCCCGCCGATTGCATGAGACTCTTCGAGAATTGCCAGCTCCAACTATGGATGCCCTGGAATTCCGCCAAATCATAGCGGAACAAGAAAAAGCTCCACAAGAGTCTGCTACAGGTAATGATGTCTCTAGCATTATGAAGGACTTCATGTCCTCGACAACGTCGAAAATCAAAGCAACGAAGAACATTTGGTTTGGAGACTCAGAAGATACTTCTTATGACGAATAATCAATGGAAAGGGCTTTGAATATTGTTTGCGTTGGTAACCAACGCACGTTCGATGGTCAGACTGGTCGATGACCCGTGGCCAGAGGGGCGATGTTTTGATTTATATGTCTAGAAGGAGTTGAGACAATCCTCAAGCTCGCGGTGAGAAGTGATATACCCAGCGTACGATTGGCTCGCCGGTAGTTGGGTGGTTGTTGCGGGATTGTTGTTACTACTTGTAGCGGTCTAGAATCCCGGCAATAGCGCAAACCGAGGCGTATATGGCCTTAGTTTGCGCTATTGCCCGGTTTTGCCGACACCCCAGAAAGGAAGCGCCCGATGTCAGCCTTATTTTTACGACCGCTTGGTCCTGATGATGAAGTTCAGGCGCTAGAAGCAAACGCAGAGTTCGCTGGCAGCGGTTTCGATTTCTTACTGAAGTACGATGATGAGACGTGGTCGCACTATTTGGCTCGGATTGCAGATGAGCGTGCCGGAGTGAATCTTCCCCAAGGGCGGGTTCCCGCAACATTTTTCGGTGCTTTTGTAGAGGAAACCCTTGTTGGGCGCGTGAGTATTCGTCATGCGCTTAATGACTATTTGCTCCAGTATGGCGGACATATTGGCTATGGGGTGCGCCCAGAGTATCGGCGCCGTGGATATGCGACTGAGATTTTGCGCCAGGCTGTTAGGTATGCGAACAATCTAGGCATCGATCCGGTGCTTGTGACGTGCGCCCAAACCAATATCGGCTCCCAAAAAACGATCGAGTCATGCGGCGGAGTGCTGGAAAATACGGTATCAAATTCGGGAGTGACTACGCGCAGATATTGGATTGCCTGATTGAAGAATCCTCGCCCGCTTTTCCGAGTAAAGTTTGCCGTGTAGATGTTTATGAAACGCAGTGGCTAAAGGAGTTGGCGATGAATGATGTGAGTTTGGTGCAAACGTCATCGGGCCCGATATTGCCGTGGCGCCCGATCGTCACGTTCTTTGCCGCGACGCTGTTTCATTCGCTGTGGTTGATTGCTCTGCAGTTATGGCTGGGCGTGAGTCTTGACTACATCGCTTTTCCGCAGCTGAGTCCCACGTTGGGTCTGGCCACTACCTGGTTGTTGTATCGTAGTTGGCTGACACCGTTCTTGCCGGTGGCACCAACGGGTGTGGGGGAGTTTGGTAGACGTTCGCGCATAGTTATTGTGGTGTGTCTCGGATATGTTCTTGCTACCTGGGCGCTCGCGGAGTTACTGCAGGTGGGTTCATATCGTGCCATGTTTACGGATTGGCATTTGGTCGGCTTCTTGACGGTGCAGTTTTTGGGCGCGTTGGTTGAAGAGATCGGCTGGCGTGGATTTTTGCAGCCGTTGTTTGTGAAGCGTTTCGGCGCGATCTGGGGTGCGAGCCTGGTTGGCATCATCTGGGCGGCATGGCACGGCGACCAGTTGCTAGATCCGGCGGGGTTTGTAATTTTTGCGTTGACGTGTGTGGCGCTCTCGTTGGTCTTGGAGATGATGGTTGCTGGTTCGTGGTGGCAGCGGGGTTTGCTTGCGGCTGGGTTGCATTGGACAGTGAACATTGCGCCCGTCGTCGTTATTAATGTCGACGACGACGCAACGTCCAACGTGGCTGTTGCTGCGGTATCGCTAATTCCGCAATGTGTGTTTGGGGTGATCGCCCTTGTGATTCTTGTCAAACGCTACGGTCGGCCGCGATTGGGTAAACTTAAGAGATGAAAAGTTTTATGCGTCTGTGGCCGGTAGTTGCGGCCGTGAGTATTGTTCTTACTGGCTGTTCGCCAGCGGTTGAGTCTGTCCCGGATTCTGCTCCAGCAGAGCAGAGCCAGAGCGAGGCGAGCCAGCCGGATAGTAACCCGGATCTTGCGTCGGTTCGTACCAGCAATTTGGTCGATGCGGCGACTCGCGAGGAAGTTTTTGCCCAACTGCGTCAAGCTGGCATTAGTCAGGCGGCGCTGGATGAGTTTGCGGGTCAGGTGGAACGGTTCAACGGGAACGTGCCGACGTCGTCGTTGATTTCAGAAGGTTTCGTGCCGCTGAATTCGGCGGAAAAGATCGATAAGTTGGCGATTATTCAGGCTGCGCAAGACAAAGCTGCCCCGTTAACGAATTGCCGAATCACCACGTTTACGCTGGGGCGGGAACTGGTGACTGTTGGTAAGACTGACGGCGCGGACGATTCGCAACTGTTCTTCGACGCGGAGTCTATCGATACTCCGCCGGCAATGTTTAATGCTGGTGAGCGCGATGCGTTCATGGCGCTATATGGGCGCGTGCCGACCGCGGCGGCGAAGGATTCGACGCAGCATGCGAAGGATATTGCGGCGTATTTTGCCGATCACCAGATTACGTTTACGCCGGGTAAGGCGTCGATGGTGTCGGTGTTTATGCACGACAATATCGATCCAGAGCGCGCGGCGATGTTTGTTGGGCACGTGGGTGTGCTGGTGGAAAACGAGCCGGGCAAGTTGTTGTTCGTGGAGAAGCTGGCGTTCGATCAGCCGTATCGGGCGAGCTGGTTTGAATCGCGCGACCAACTGGTGACATATCTGCGCTCGATGTACGATGACGGGCCAGATCAAGACTATGGCCAGCCAGTGATTATGGAGAATGATCGCGTGCTGTCTTAATCGCGTGTTGTCTTAACGGCGGCTGTCGCGCGGCTATGCCGGCGCAGCACAGCCGTGATGGCCGACAATCGAAGCGTCAAGCTGAGTGTCTACGTGGCGTAGGACACTCAGCTTGACGTTATAGAAATAGTAATGATACTGTAAACACCATGTTGCGTAAGAGTTTAGAGATTATTAGCGGGTGTGCAGGCTAGAGAAGCCGCCATCCGCAGTCCTGCGCACCCCACCCCGAAACCTTCTAGGTTCGGGGATTTTTTATATCGTGATTCGCACGTTTTGATTGTCAATCCATTTCCAGCAAAGGTGTCTTTTTATGTCTACAACAACAGGTAGAGAAGTCTGGTCGTCTCGGACAGTGTTTCTTGCTGCCGCGATTGGCTCGGCGATTGGGTTAGGGAACATTTGGCGGTTCCCCTATATCGCCTATGAGAACGGTGGTGGGTCTTTCCTTGTTCCGTACGTGATCGCGCTGGTGACGGGCGGTGTATCGATGCTGTTCTTCGACTACGCGATCGGGCACCGGTTTCGCGGTGCGCCGCCGTTGGCGTTCCGCCGGATTTCGCGCCGGGCCGAGATGTTTGGCTGGGTGCAAACCTTGGTGACGTTTTTTATCGCGGTCTACTACATGGCAATTTTGGCGTGGTCGGCTTTCTATGCTTACTATTCGCTGACGTTGGCGTGGGGCGATGATCCCGAAGCGTTCTTCGTCAAGGAATTCTTGCAGGTTGATGGTTCGCGGGTTTTCAGCGCCGGATATCTGCCGAGTCTGACCATCGGCTTGGCGCTGATCTGGCTGGCGTTGCTCTATGTCATGTCCCATGGTGTGGAGCGCGGCGTAGGCAAGGTCTCGAAGGTCGCTGTGCCGTTGTTAATCGTGCTGTTTTTGGCGATTACTGTGCGTGCGCTGTTCTTGCCAGGTGCGGCTGCTGGCTTGGATACGCTGTTTACCCCGGACTGGTCGGCGTTGTTGAAGCCATCGGTATGGATGGCTGGTTACGGTCAGATCTTCTATTCGCTCGCGGTTGGTTTTGGCATCATGTTGACGCAGGCGTCGTACTTGAAGCGTCGTACTGACGTGACGACGACGGCCTGGACAGTTGCCTTCGCGAATTCTTCCTTCGAGGTGCTGGCTGGCATCGGCGTGTTCTCGGTGTTGGGATATATGGCAACGACGTCGGGTCAAGAAGTTGGTGACGTAGTTTCGTCTGGAATCGGGCTGGCGTTCATCGCTTTCCCGAAGATCATTTCCCTGATGCCAGGCGGTCCGTTGTTCGGCGCATTGTTCTTTGGTTCGCTGTTCTTAGCCGGGTTCACATCAATGTTTTCGATCATCGAGGTTCCGATCTCGGCTGCGATGGACAAGTTCGGTTGGGCACGCCGTAAGGCTGTGCTGGTTGTTGGCGGTTTGGCTGGCGCGATCTCCGTAGTGTTATTGCCGACGACGACGGGCCTTGCGACCTTGGACATCATGGATAAGTTCATCAACGTATTCGGCATCGTAATGATCGCTCTGGTGACCTTGCTGGTCGTGGGATGGGGCATGAAGATGTTCCCAGTGCTTTCCCGGCATTTGGATGCTATCTCAACGATTCGTACGCGCGGCTGGTGGGTTGCTGCAGTTGGCGTGCTTACCCCGTTCGTATTGGCGGTGACCTTGGTTGGCGATACTCGTGAACTGTTGACGAACCCGTATGGTGGCTATGCCACCGGGCAGCTGCTGGTGTTCGGCTGGGGATTAGCCCTGTTGATTTGGGTAATTGGTTTTGTGATGAGCCGATTGCCGTGGGCTAAGAAAACTGAGTTGCAGGCTCCGGTTGAGTACGACTTTGACGTTGATCGGCCGGCCGACCAGCCGCATCCGGTTGCTGTTGACGTTCGTGGTGAAAGTAGTGAAGAGCTAACAGAAGGGGGCCGGGCATGAGTGCTTCAGCCGTAGTAATGATGATCGTTTATCTAGGAATTGTTGGCGGCGGGCTCGCGTTCGGCGTGGGGCTCATGGCTACCCATCCGGACGGAACTGCCGGGGAGTTGGGCGCGCTGGAGCATGAGGCTAAGGCCGCGGCGCGCGAGGCTGGCGGGATTGGTGCCGGGATGAAGCACACGTAATTGTTGCTAATACTGAAACGATCAGGCTGGGCAAACCGTAGGTTTGGCCAGCCTGATTTGTTGGTGGCTGAGTTCATCTATGAGTGGTTCTCGATGTTCATAGTGTGCCCGTTATTCGTATGTTGTGGAGAGAACAACTGGTAGGAACTCGTTCATTAGACTTTGCCGGGGAGTATTTACGGCAATTCATAATGGTGATTGAGGCGGGGATTGCGAGCTTGGGGAGGGAAAGAAGTGTGCATAGAAGTAGAAGTAGTGGTGCTAGTCACGAAGAGCGTTTTTTAATAACGTAACGCTTTTCAAAATAAATCAATTGGAATACTGTATTTATTACAGAAATTAGGTAAGCCTTACCTAATAGACTTTAGGGACGAGGTCTGCTTTTAGTGTCGCTGATATGAATGTGGGAGCCTAGCTAGCACCTAGGCTCCCACGGTGACCAGCAGCGGTGTGCAGAAATACACCTGAGGTCCGTAGTAAAAGAACTGACCGCATGGTCATTGACAATAATACAGGGAGAAAAATGAGTAATCATCTACGACGACGTCGTGTGATCACTTTGGTGTCGACACTGGGGGTACTGTCTCTTGGTGTTGCCCCCGCGGCGAGCGCTCAAATTACAGCCGAAGCCCAGCTAGCGAGCTGTGTCACCGCACAGGCAAAAGAAGAAAATGTTCCAGAAGACAGCATTACAAGGTTGAGTTGCCGTTTTACTGGTGGAGAGTTTAGCGATCTAAGTAAATTGCAGCAGTACTCTAGACTAGAGTCTGTCGATCTCCAACGAGTTAAAATTCAGTCGTTAGAGGGACTAGAAAAATTAACGAGCTTGACATCGTTGGCGCTCTATCAAGCGGATATTAATGATATTTCTCGTCTTGAAAACTTAACAAACCTAACTAGCCTCTCTTTGAATGAAAATAAAATTGAAGATGTCGCTCCACTTGCAAAGCTGACAAAACTTCAAAAGCTAGAGTTGAGAAAGAATTATTTATTTGACCTTTCACCGTTGAAAGATCTCACTGCACAGATTGATGCAAAATTACAACGCCCGATGTTGACCCGGTACGTAGGGGATCTAGTGCCAGTTGTTAAAGATCGGACTGGAAAGGTTATTGCGCCAAAAGAAGAATCGCAAAAAGCTACTCAGATATTTGAAACGGGCATGGAGTATAAAGCTCGTTACTGGGCTGATCAGACGTTCAATGGGAATATGACTATACACGTTTTGCCAAGGGGAGATAAACCTGCCGACGATGATTCGATGACTCCATCGCCCATCTCGTCGCCCCCAGAAACTGAGCCAGATAATAGTAAATCTCCAGTTACCGATCCGATGCTTCGGTCGTGTATCCGCTTAGTGCCAGAGCATCGCATTGGTGGGCATGGTGAAGTAACGAAGGGACATGTCGAGCAACTTACAGAATTGCGTTGTGTCGGTCGCAATATATCTAGCTTGGAAGGCTTACAGCACGCTAAAAACCTGCGTGTCTTGGATCTTACACAAAACCATTTGTCGGATCTCAGTCCGCTCAATAATCTTTCTAAACTGGAAGTCTTGCGATTAGATCAAGCTGAAGTAAAAGATCTTTCTGCGCTCAAAGAGCTACCAAATCTCAAGGAACTGTACCTTTATAACAATGATTTGCGATCTATCGATGGCCTTGGAAATTTCCCGCGGCTTACCCACATTTCGTTGATGAAGAATAAGATTTCAACGATCGACGTTCTCAAGAAGTACCCCGAATTAACATTCGTCAATGTAGCGCAAAATCAGATCACCTCGCTGAAACCTGTCAGCCAGATAACAAAACTTGAAGATCTCCGAGCTCATCATAATAATATTAACGATATTGCAGGGCTTAAGAACCTTAATAAACTCACAAACCTTGAGTTGGGCGCCAATAAAATCAACTCGATCGAGGAATTGCGGGAGCCGACGCAGTTACGCACTATTTCGGTGCGCGAAAACAAGATTACCGATATTTCCCCATTGGCACATTTGGTCCATCCATATCGGGTAGATGTTTCATACAACCCGATCGCGAATGCGTCTGTACTAGACTCCTTAAAATTCGATCCAAAGGATCCCAAGGTCGATCCGAACGAAGCACACGGATTAATCAACATTCAAAATAAACCAGCTCCGGTTCCAGTTCCTGAAAGTCCAGAAGGAGCAGTCGTGCAATGGTATGGAGCACCTGGTGCAGCAACAGGATCTGCTATTGCACAGCAATCGTGTGATTTTACTGGTGACGGGAAGAAAGATATCGTCGTCGGCGCGTGGGCTCATCAGGAAGAAACAACCGGAATGGTTGGCGTCGCATACGTCGTTCCTAATGGTGCTAAACCAGGTGATCTGGATGATCCGGCAACTGGTGCAATTAAAATATACGGTCCTCAGGTTGCATCTCTCACCGGGTTTAATGTCTCATGCGTCGGTGATGTCAATGGTGATGGAAAAGCTGACATTGGTGTGTCCAGCCATAAAGCTGACCGTGGCTACGTTGTTTTTGGAACCGATAAAATTGAGCCTATACATCTTAATAAACTAGGCGACAAGGGAATCGAAATCTCTTCTCGAACTTCAAAAATCGGTGCTGGATGGATTGTCACCGGTGCAGGTGACCTGAATGACGACAAGCTTGCCGATATCGCCGTCGTCTCTCAAGCCGGCGGAAAAGACAAGCGTGGTGAAGTTACGATTATTGCAGGTTCCGCCACGAGTTCACCAGTTACGCTACAAGACTCCGAACGGATACTGGCTCGCATAGTTGGAAATACAGACATGCCAGTCTTTAATTTTACTCAGGCGGGAGATGTTGACGGTGACGGTGTGAGCGATTTTCTTGTTGGCGGTTACTACGCAACAGCTCCGCAAGCGCAGAGTCCAAAGACTGGAATGGCATGGGTTATCTCTGGAAAATCACGTGGCACGATAAATGTGTCTGAAGACTTAGATGGTTTCGCAATTCAAGGGCCACTTCGCGGTGGTGACCGGTTAGGCATTGCCGTTGCACCACTTGGTGATATTAATAATGACGGTTATGCAGACGTAATGGTCGGCGCCAATCCAACTAAAGGAAATGGCTCGGTTGCTGTGGTACTAGGGGCCGCAGAACACAATATGGTCACCATTGATCCTGAGGCTCAGCTTCCAGTAACCGATAAAAAGGGTAGTCGTGGTTGGTGGATCGTGGATTCGCGTCCAGCTGGATATTTGGGATACGGGATGTCTGCAGTACCTGCCCGCAATGGCAATACTGGGACGATTATTTTAGGATCGTCGCAAGCTGCCCGGGCTGTTGCTTTTGATACCTCAGTTCTAACCGGGATCATGGATAATTCGCGTGCTCAACCAGTGTTAGGTGGCATCGTAGACATCGCGAAGATCAGTCCAGATTCCAAAGTAGAACTCCAAGGAAACAACGACCGGTTGGGACGCGCAATTGGTGTTGTTAAGGATTTCAATGAATATAGTGGTGCACTTATGGTTGCTGGCGCTGATCGGGCCGGTAATCCAACCGGACGCGGTTCCATCGTCTTAGCTATGTTGCCGGCGGTACGTTCACTCGGGCATGTTGTGCCAGATAAGCCGGATGCTCCTAGCAAGCCAGATACGGATAAACCAAGGACTGATAATTCGGTTAATATTGGGAAAGAACAGCCTAAGAATGACACTCAAAGCGAGCAAACTGCAAGTACAAAACCTCATGTGACAACGCTGGACTTAGCTCATACTGGGGTTGGTATTGAACAACTAGGCTGGGCAGTAGGAATGTTACTTGTTACTGGTGGTGGTTTTGTTGGGTATCGAAAGTATCATCGTAAACGTTGAACGATTACTGGCAAATAATTGAGAACTGCTGATAGTGGGTTGGTTTTCTAGACAAGGCCTTGTCTATAAAACCAACCCACTATCGATAGATATAGACGAGTCGTGTTAGGCACTGGAGGCTACCGCCGTCAAAAATGATAAGCGTAGAGGTTTGACGCGCGGAGTCTAGAGGTAAGTCGCTGGAAATCATCTATGAATATTTATGGAAATTAGGCTGAAGATAGACCTAGGACTATTAGGCTGCATGTTTTGACTCTTGTTCTTATCTTCTTGAGTGAAAGTGGCTAAGTAGTTCTGTGCTAAGTTTCCGATATTAAAGTTGAACGGATCAGAGTTATCATGCTCCGTATTTTCTTTGGCTACACTAGAATTTGTTGTGGAAAGTAACAAATATGCGAAAACCATAGACAAAACCACGATCATTATGATCATAAACTGCTGTTTCGACAGGTTTGGATAACGTGGGAATACTACGCATAATGAATATAAGTAAATGATGCCCCAGAAGGCAAGTATCACTAAACTCAGAAGTTGGTTGATCTTAGACACAGAATAGGGGAACGGCTTTAAAGAGAAAGGGCAAGGCTTTGCCGATGTCTTTGTGACGGAATGAATCGGGATCCCAGCAATTATTTCGAGGATATTGACATGTTCTTCCCAGTTTTCTTGCCAATATTTACTACCTTTGTTGGCCAGGCACCATCCTAGTGTAAAAATTAATCCTAGTGCCGGAAATAGGATTGAGAAGAGTGCTTGCATACTACTATTAGGTGCTTGCATACTACTATTAGTGGAGGCTCCAGACAGAGTTGTATAGTAGCCTATAAAGATAACGCTAACAAAAACCCAATAGTAGCTTGCTCGCTTCCAATAGAGTCCTATCTCGAAATTTCGTGTTTCATGCGCTATGCGTAAAAGAGTTTCTAAGCGTTTTTGTTGTTCTGTCGAAGACTCGGTTGAAGTCATTGTAGTTGTTCCGTTACCTTCGGTAGTGGAAGGGTATGTTAAGAAAAATTTCTTGTAGTCGTCCATCTTTTTGATCGAACTAGGTATATTTTCGCAATTCATTAGTCTTAAGCCCCTTATTAGTAGTTTGCCCAGAATAATGATAGATGTTAACAGGGGTGTATACAAATATAACCGGCTCTACGTCTTGTCTTTATTGATTTTATGGGTATGGTTAAAGCTATTGTTTTTCTATACGTTCGATTGTTGACCGATGAGTCGAGTGGTGACTGTGCTTAATGTGTGCTTTGCGTGTGTAGTCCTCTTGTTCGACGAAATTGCTGGAGTGGCAGATGTGTGTGATTCCTCTTTGTGTGTCGATGGGTAGTGATAGAACAGAAGTGGAGTGGGGTTAGATCCTTTTCTTGAGTGACTAAGAGGGGTGAAGCGAGTGCGGTGGTTCGGCTCATGTGTCAGTAGTTGGTAGGTGATTGTGTAGGGTGATGTTCTCTGAAGTTGCTCATATTTCTCAGCCCTATCCAAGGAGAATGTGCTAAGGTAAGCCTTACCTAAATATTGAGGAGGGTGAGATGCCGCCAACCCCGTTATCAGAATCAGTTGTGGTAGCTGATACTTTGGCCGATTTACCAGTAGTAAAGAATTCGACGACGTCGCGAGTGGTGGTCAATAACGAATTGCTGCGTCACGTGATGTTTTCGATGGATGCCGGTCAAGTGTTAACCGAGCACTCCTCTTCGCGGGCAGTGATCGTCAATATTCTCTCTGGGAAAATGCTGTTTACAGTTTCCGGTGAGGCTCAAACCGTTAGCAGTGGAGATGTTATTTATCTTGCGCCGAATGAACGCCATGCGGTTGAAGCAGTAGAACCGTCCTATATGTCGTTGACTTTAGTGGTTCAACCAACCTCGGAGAAGACTTCATGAGCGGTGATATAAAAGGTGCTCGCAGTGGACCAGAGGAAAATCGACTACAGGGCCACTGGCTACTAGCCAAAATGGGGAAGCGGGTGCTACGCCCTGGCGGGCTAGAGATGACCACCACTTTGCTAAAGCACGCCAATCTGCAACCCACGCAAACAGTTGTAGAGTTTGGGCCAGGTGTGGGGAAAACTGCTAGTTTGTTGCTTCAAACACCGCCGAGCAGTTACATCGGAGTAGATCCGCACACGGAAGGTACCTCGGAGGTTAGCCGAGTTCTCAAGAACTATCCGTACGTTGCTAGTCGCTTAGTGGCCGCCGATGCGAAGGATACTGGTCTTGAGGACGGCGTGGCAGATATGGTGATGGGTGAAGCAATGCTTACCATGATGTCGCCTGTTGACAAGATGGCGACAATGCGTGAGGCTGCGCGATTGCTGAAACCGGGTGGCAAATATGTCATTCATGAAATGGGACTGACTCCGGACGATATTGCTCCCGAAGTAGCCGGGCAACTACAAAAAGAGATTTCACGTACGATCAAGGTTGGAGCTAGACCGCTCACAATGCCAGAATGGCAGCAACTTCTGACCGAAGCCGGGCTCGCCGTCGAATTCACCTACAGTAACTCCATGAGCTTGCTGGAACCCAAACGCCTGCTTGCTGACGAAGGGGTAGTAGGGGCGCTTCGGATCGTTAAAAACATGATCACTAATCCGGCAGGTCGTAAACGTATGCTTGCGATGCGGGCAATCTTTACCGAGTATGCCGATAACTTGTGTGCCGTTGGTGTTATCGCTACTAAGCCGATCGGTTCGTGACCCGCGTCCGCGAATCTGGGCAATAGCGCAAATCAAGGCGTATATGAGCTAGGTTTGCGCTATTGCCAAGTTTTCCTTACGCACGGTTGCTGGGCTAGCGTTACTCATCCGGGTGGATCCACTTCGGAAATATCCTTCCGAAAAACTGTCTGTATGTCCACGATGTTGATAAAAAATAGGAATTCGGAAAAATTGTTCCGAAAGTAGTGAACCTAGGGTATTCTTATGGTCATGAATACCTTAACCGGAAATATCCTTCCGAAAAAAGCTTCCGCTGTCAGTGCTGCTGGTGCTCCGACGTCGATCGCCCAGAAACTGAAAACGACTCGTAAAGAATATGGACTTACTCAGCAACAGGTAGCCGATCTTGCGGGCGTGTCAGATCGGACTGTTCGTAAGCTCGAACAAGGCGAGACAAGCCCGAGTCTGAAAGCTCTTTTGGCTGTTGCAGCAACCCTTGGTTTAGAGGTTCAGGTGGTACTACCATGAAACAAACACAGGCTATGGAACTTGCTGACTTACGGTTCGTTGAAAACGCAGATGTATATAAAGGAGATCTGCATGCAGGAACACTAACTCGGCTACCTAACGGAGATGTCGAGTTTTCCTACCTTCCCGATTATAGTGGCGAACCGGTTTCATTTTCGTTGCCGTTAGGTGCAAAGACTGTGCGCCCGGGGGGAGCTCTTCCGGCATTCTTTGCCGGGCTGCTACCAGAGGGCCACCGGCTAACAGTATTAAAGCAATACACCAAAACCTCAATGGACGATGAATTGACCATGCTCCTTGCGGTCGGTGCTGATACACCGGGAGATGTCCGAGTCTTTCCTGCCGGGGTGACTCCTGCTGAGCAACCACCGCTTATTGGTGATGTAGCAGACTGGGACTTTGCTACCGTAATCGATACTGTAGATCGGCACGCAGTGCCAGGGGTGCAAAACAAAGCCTCGTCTTCAATGATGAGTGCTCCGATCGCTACTGGAACAGATCATGCGATTCTGAAGATAGATCCTGCGAATTTTCCGCACTTGGTCCAAAACGAGTATCTTCATTTATGTTGTGCAAACGGGTTGAAAATACCAGTAGCTCAGGCCGAAATTGTTACAGATAGGCGAGGGGTAGAAGGACTGCTTGTTCGCCGATTCGATCGTGTAACGAATGAGGATGGTACGTTGTTGCGGCTAGCCCAAGAAGATGCATCGCAGATTCTACAAATTTCACCGGCGCGTAAATATGCGGTTGATTCTGAGGATGTTGTGACTGCGCTAGCAAGCCGAACGCAAGCACCCGTTATTGCAACTCGTAATCTTTACCTTCAATTTCTATTTGCATGGTTAACTGGCAATGGTGATTTGCATGCAAAAAACGTGTCGATACTGCGTAATCCGAAGGGCGTATGGGCGGTGGCTCCTATGTATGATCTGCCGTGCACTGCGCTCTATCGTGACTTTGACATGGCATTACCTATGGGTGGGCGTACGAAAAAAATACGCGCTAGGCACTGGGACGAATTTGCCCAGAATGTAGGTATTCCATTGCGGGCGGCACGGTCAGCACAACGCCTTGCTCTTAGTGTGGCGGAAACTGTTGACTTGTCTCAGCTTCCATTTGAAGGGTCGATCCTGCGGGGAGCACAACGTGAATTGAGTGCGCGGCGTTACGAACTTGGATCTTTGATTGACTGAAGTGACGGATCATCCATCTCTAGGTCGTCCGTATGTGCAGTAACTAGTCTGATGGCAACTAATCTGGATCAAACTGGTGGAGCGGGGTACTTTGCAGTGTGATAATACTAGGGACTAGCCCAGTTTTGCTATGCAAGAATACGAGTACTGGAAGCCAATAAAACGATAAGTCTCCGATAACAAGGTATATTTGAGCTGTTTAGGCACAACGTTTTTGCAACGTCGCATTGACCATCATTGGGGAAACATGAAAGCACAGACTTACATCCAGACCGTACCCTTTGTGGATACTTCAATTGAAGAACTGGAAACCCAAATTAGTAGTAGCTCACATAGTGGTGAGCTAGAGAAATATATATTTGATTACCCTGCAGTTTATGTGATTGAGCATGGAAAATCGGGAAAGTTTAGCGTTTATATCGGTGAAACGAACGATATTCGCAGCCGGACGAAACAACATCTTGATACCACCCAATACACAGCTGACAATTGGCATTTAAAAATACGAGAAACAGATGCAAAACTGCATGTAATTGGAAATACTCTTTTTAATAAATCTTTAACGCTCGATGTTGAGAACAGGCTGATGTCATGGTTGCTTGGAACTCCGCATATTAGCAAGCTGTACAATGGTCGATCTAACCCGCAACGAAATTACTATACTCAAGAACAATTTGATGAAGTATTTCATCAAATCTGGCGGGAACTACGTAAAGAAAATAGTGATCTCTTTCCAGTTGAAAGTGTTATTCGAGATTCGGCTCTTTTCAAGGCTTCGCCTTTCCACAAACTGACAGATGAACAGGTTAACGCTAAGCGTGAAATATACGAATCGGTTCTAGACGCTCTCGATAGTGATAAGACAGGACAACTAATACTTGTCTCTGGTGAGGCAGGATCAGGTAAAACTGTTCTGCTGAGCAATCTATTTTACGAACTTTCTCAGCTACGGTTACATGATGATGAAACCGAACTTGGTCTGTCCGATGTAGGCGCAGCAGCAGAAGTTTTTATGCTTATAAATCACGATGAGCAACTGGTGGTGTATCAGCAGATTGCTCAAAAACTGGGCTTGGGCTCTACGGTTTCGAAACCAACGAGATTCATTAATAATCGGACGGCAAACGATAAAGTCGATGTAATTCTTGTAGACGAAGCCCATCTGTTATGGACGCAAGGGAAGCAGAGTTATCGAGGAAAGAACCAGCTTGCCGATTTACTAGAACGTGCGCGCGTAGTTATTGCTGTATATGACGACAAACAAATTCTAGCCTCCAACCAATATGCAGATTCAATATATGGAGAATGGCTCAACAGAGTTAGCTCGAAAAGAATTCATTTGGAAAACCAAATGCGCATGGATGCGCCTCTAGAAGTTGTGAATTGGATTCGAAGCATAATTGACGATGGCATTGTCAAATCTTGTCCGGCTAACACTGGAAAGTATGAGATTAAAATTTTCGATTCACCTCAGCAACTGCATGACGCGATAGCAGAGAAAGCAACTAGTGTTGAACACGGCTTGTCTCGTCTACTTGCCACATATGATTGGGAGTACAACGCTGGCAAATGTCCAGAAGATATCAGCACATGGAATGTAAAGATTGGCGATTGGTCAATGCCTTGGAATCGTGAAATTAAGCGAACCACGAAAGCGGCTGAAGGTAGAGAACTTAGTAAACGTAATAAAGGTCTTGCTTGGGCAGAACAAGAACAAACTATTGATGAAGTTGGATCAATATTTACAATTCAAGGTTTTGATTTAAATTATGCAGGAGTAATCCTCGGAGAATCAGTGAAATATCGCGATGGGCATATTGTTTTTGATGTGGAAGCTAGCTGTAATACAAATGCCAAAAAGCGCAGGACAATGAGCGATAGATCTAAACGATCGGTTGCTGAGGAATTATTGAGAAACGAGTTAAACGTTTTATTGACTCGGGGAGTCAATGGTCTTTATATCTATGCCATAGATGACGACCTGCGTAAAGCTCTCCACATGGCTACACAAACTTCTGTACAGGAATGATATGAACGAAAAAGACTCGTTTGAGGCAATCGTAGAAACGCTAAATCAATTTCGGGACGAAAGGAATTGGCGTCAGTTTCATTCGGAGAAAGACCTTGCGGTTTCTATTTCTATTGAAGCTGCTGAGCTACTGGAATGTTTTCAATGGGTGTCGTCGCAGGTTGCAACAGCTGAAAAACGAGCTGAGATCGCTGAAGAGCTCGCGGACGTATTGATATATGCATTTATGTTAGCGGATAACATGCGGTTTGATATTCCTAGTATTATTCGATCCAAGATTGCAGTGAATGCTACTAAATATCCTGTCCAAAAGGCTAAAGGTACCGCGAAGAAATATGATCAGCTGTTATGAAGCGGATTACTGGCTTTCCTCTCTTTTATGTCTGGACCGTGCGTAGAATTCAACAGGATTTCCCAGGCAACAAATGAATATAGAGTATCAGACATATTCTCTAAAAAATCACTAACCGTATTAACCTTGCATCGATGACGATTGAGGTGGTTATTGTGCTAAACGGTAACTATTGAGAGAGGATAGTGGATATCATTAAATTTCATCGGATTACTCGTAACCGGTATCCATACCAACAAAGTGATTAATTGATAGTCCACCGATTTTGGAAAATAAGGAGTGAAAATGGCGGAAAGTACCGAGGGTTCGGAACAAGATAAAAGTTGGGGTCTACTTCCGTTAACCCCGAAGTATAACAAGAACGAACATGAGAATTATGTTGCGGAGATAGAGCGAGCGCTAAACACTCAGCCATCGGTTCTTAACATTGCTATCTCTGCAGATTACGGTCTTGGAAAGAGCAGTATTCTCAATAAAGTCAAAGAGAATCATGGCGACAGTGCGATAGTTATTTCTTTGTCGACACTCAATCCAAAGGAAAGGGCTGAGAAAAGTGAACAGTGCCCAGAAGCAGAATCCATAACGAACCAGATCCAAAAGGCTATCGTCAAGCAGCTTATAAGTATGGAACCACCGGCAGTTGCGCAGCGTTCGAGTTTCCGAAGGATAGAGCTCTATAGATGGCCTAGAGCTTTATTATTTTCGTTGCTCATTACGTTGTTTTACGCAGTCGGCTCGGTATTTGTACACAGTGTATTTTCCTCTCAAGGTTGGAACTGGTGGGCGGACGGAATTGTTTTAGCGGTTTCCTTGATAGTTTTATTTTGCGCTACTTTACTGGGATACTGGATGTTTTCTGGAACAGTTTCTATTCGACAACTTAGTTTTAAATCAATGTCGCTCTCTCTGGACAGAAACTCTGAAAACTATTTTGACCAGTATTTTGCAGAAATCTCATATTTCTTCAAAGCACAACCTGAGATCGACGTTGTAATTTTTGAAGATATTGATCGGTTTAATGATCCGTTAATCTTCGACTCATTACGGGAATTGAATACTCTGATCAATAATATTCGGTGTAGAGATAAGCAGAAGCGAGTTCGATTTATTTACGCAACTCGGGACAGCATCTTTGGAAATCTGACCGATGTAAAAAAGGAAAATACGATTGTTCCTGGGTCCTCTCGGACAAAGTTCTTCGATCTCATTATCCCGATTGTTCCATTTATTTCAGCTTGGAATTCACGTGACCATATCAAAAAATTGTTTGAGGATTGTCCTGGAAATAAGGATGGGGCTCGTCTGGCCAATTTGTTTGATAACAATCTTCTAGATCTAATAATTAAATATATGCCAGACACGCGTGCGATTAAGCAATTGCGAAATGAATATATTGTTTTCTATGAACGATTAATAAAAGAAGGTGATAAGTCACTCGATTTGAATTCTAATGAGCTACTCGCAATGCTAGCTGTGAAGGTTGCATATCCAAGTGAATTCGAAAAAAGCCGACGAGGAGAAGGTATTTTAGAAGATGTTTATCAAGCTTCTCGGAATTTCCGTGCTGAGTTGCTTGATAGAAACCGGCGAACTCTAGATAGTCGGAGTATTGAACAGTCCCGAATAAAACGTTTAGACAAACGAGCTGAGGAACTTGGCATTACGCTTGACGGGTATTTGGTCGGAGTAGCTCATGCTATCGACTATGAGAATCCAGTATATGAAATAACTATAGATGACGAAGAGTTTGCTCAGGAAGGTATAAGAACATCCAAATTCTGGAAATGTTTCGCGGATTACCTTAAAGAGGGCGAAAAAACTATCAAGGTTACTTATAGTCATTCCTTATATGAAACAGATACACTCAATTTTGATAGCGATGACATCTGCAGAGTTTTGGGGTTAAAGAATACTTTATCTGACTGGGACGAAGGCGTTGCGGAGCATTTAAGTGATGAGATTTCATCTTTAGAAAGACAGAAAAAGGAAATTGAAAGTTCCTCAATCAGCGAACTTATAAAACATAATAATTGGGTTATTGGCGATGCAGAGAAAAGTTCTTTCTTTTCAAAGATTAAACCTACAGTTAGCCCTTATCTAATGCTAGAAGAATTCCTTTATGAAGGGTATATTAAAGCGAATTATGTACTGTATACATCTTCATTCAATGGTGGAAAGCTAACTGCTAATGCTTTGAATTTTGACTTTCACCATATTCAGACAGGTCATCCTGATTATTATTATAAGTTGGACAATAACGATATTGACTCTCTAATTAACTCTCAAGATCATCAGGATTTTGGACGCCCAGGGTTTCTTAACTTCGATATTTTGAATTACTTGTTCTATCGATTGGATGAGGAACATGATTCGGTTTTCGAACGAGCTTCATCTACACTGCTTAAAGCGTTGAGTAAACTCAGTGAAGATGGTGTCCACTTCATCGGCCATTATCTGATTAATGAACCAGTTATGAGTGAAAATGAAAATAGAGAAAACCGGTATTCAATAGCGCTTGAACAATTTATTCAACAGCTCGCTGCTATTTCTCCCAGAATTTTCGAATGTTTCATTACCGAAGAAATCGATTACGAAGTGTACGAAATGCCTGGCAATAGTTATGAATTCGAAAACGCTGGATATTCCGATGCACAATTCGAAGATATGCTGAAATATGGCGGATGCCTACTAAAGTTTATAGATATCGCTTTTGCACACGTCTCTTTAGATACCCAATATGTAATAACTGAAAGGGCTAAAGATTACCTTAGTAATCATTATTACGATCTGGCAGAAATTCGACGTACCGATCCGCAGGGTGCCATGTATGTAAACATTGCAGATCCTGATGCAGTGTGTGCTCTCATTCGTCAATTAGATATCTATGATGTTGCGTTGGAGCGGCTCGATCATAAAGTAAGGCGGGGATTAATTGCGATTAATCAGTATGAGGTGACAATTGCAAATATTAAACTATTGACGGACTTAGAATCTGAAAAAATAACTTTAGATAAATTAAAATTTCATTTTAGTGACGTTTACGACTTTGTTCTCCGTCGTCTCCAAGAAAACTTTGAGGAGCTATATACGGAAGAATACCTGAAGTGCCACGATGTTGAGCAACTTCCGGGTGTTCTAAACGATCTGTACAACGCAAACCCTGATGCGATAGAGGTTCTATTCCAAAAGAGTGCTAGCGAGTGCATCGTTCAAGATATATCTGAAGTTAATGAAGATGTTTGGCCAATCTTGGCAAAAGAACGGAAGTTTGCTTCGACTTTCCATAATGTTTGGAAATACTACGATAATGCTCAACGCAAAATTGATCAAGATTTGAAAAACTATTTGCTAGGAATAGAAGGTATAGGGGACGCGATATCGGAGGAGGAATACAAAAAGATAGAACTTGCTCAAGCAATTATCAATATAGATGTTCATTCCAACCACAATCGTAATCAAATCGCGAAACTTGTCAGAAGCCTATCGCTGCAAAAGCCTTTAGCTGTAAAGGATATTCCTTTCGACGATATCGCTTTAGTACTTGCACTGGTAGAACATGGTGTTATTGCTCAAGATTACGACTTATATGAAAAAGTAGCACTTCAAGGATGGCCGTGCCTTCGGAATTTTATTGCTGAGACAACTGGTTTTGTTGAATGTGTATCCCCGGAACTTGTTGGTCAAAACCTTCTTAATCTACTTCAAAGTAAATTAATCAGTGGCAATATAAAAGATAAAGTTCTTTCCGATCTGGAACAGTATGTAGATCGATATGGGGCGAAAGCTGAAAACCCGAATTATGGACAGATCATTTCTTACATTGCTGATAATAAAAAGTCTATCTCGGCTACCTCTCTTTTAGCATTAGTTAAGGCTGCAAAAGCTGATGAAGCTGATTCGTTGCACGAGCTAGAGAAGCTAAAAATTATTACAGTAATTCCTTTGCTTTACGATTCCGATAATTCAACCGTAGTAAATGTGATTCTAGAGGATCTCGGGGAGCCATACTCGTGGTTGGCAACCCCGAATGCGCGTAGACTTAGTTTAGAGAGATCCTCAGAGCACTATGGTCTTCTGGGTTTGCTGATGGAAGAAGACGGTTATTACGTTAACACGGTCCCAAACCTATATGATGGTGACGATCCTTTTAGGGTCAATATGAAAAGGCAGTAGAGGATTTCGTGAAGATTGGTGGCATCGAGGCTATAGTTCCGATAATACGGAATATGTAAAACTACTTGTTGATGGAGTAGAAGTTGCCAGAGCTGAAATCACGCCTTGGGAGCTTTCTGAGTCTTATGATGGTCTATCTAGCGTGTGAAATGTCTACCAAATTTGGTTTTTCGAAGTGCGAGATGGTTTTCGTCTTAAAGGTATTGGACGTAAATTTGCGCAGATGCTTATAGAAGCTTATGAGCCTGGTACTTATTGCCTTCTCCGCAGGCGCAGACGATTTCTGGTCATCTATTGGTTGGATTCACTGTCGACGCAAGGATAACGATCCACGCCGTAGGCTACTGTTTGTAAGTAAAATATGGTGACTTGTTAGTTATATTTGTTGCTCAACGGATGATATTCGATAGTTTCACTTGTTGAATATGGAACAGTTCATTGTTTGTTGGGCTGAGGCTTCGGCTTCTTAGCTAATGAAAGCTACGCACGATCGAAGTTTTTGCTAGAAAGACAAAATTCCAAAGCAATCCGCCAAATAGTCTGATAAAGATGTGAAACACTCAGCGGTTAATATTGAAGAATTATCCATAAGGGCATTTTGTAACATTTCCTACTCATAAAATTCAACTATGACGACGAATCAGCAGCTTTGGGGTGTTCATAATGACGCACTATTCAACAAGCTAATCGAGGAGGGTTTCATCTTATGGGCAGGCATACTTCGACGATTTGCTTTTGAAATGCAGGTCGGCGATCTTGTGTTTTGCGACTGCCTGGCCAATATTTAACAGTAGCTAACCTGAACCGGGTGTTAAATCGTATAGTAATATAGATGCGTTCAGGCACTAATTTTTCTGTCTAACAGGTGGATTGTTAATCCTAAAGACTGGGATTATCAATCGTATTCTTTTAAATATTTATCAGCTTCTTCGCGATTTCTAAATATTAAAATCGTTTTGTCAGAATATTTGTTTAGCAACTGCATTACTTTCGGCTTACTCTGAATATTGTAGCCTTTTATGAATTCAATAAATTCCTCATCTACTTCATTTTCAGACTCCACCCAAGGTATATCGGTTCTCTCTCTTCCTTTTCTCGCATTTACACCATCTAAACATATTTTTAATGGATAATCTAGAAAAATAACTGTATCGCAAGCCTTTAATCTGAGTTCCATCGTAGACCCATAATTTCCATCTATAATCCATTCTTCTTTCTGAACTGTTTCATTCAATCGCTTTATGAATATATCTTTTTCTACCGTTGTTTTGTCAGGATTCCAATTCATATTATCCAAATGATATAATGGAAGGTTTGTTTTCTTTTGTAGGGCTCTGGAGAATGTACTTTTTCCACTTCCGGGACAGCCAATTATCATTATCTTTTTCATAAATTACTTTCTATTTGGAACAAGTTTACTAACAATTACTCTAAACAGAACGCCAATCCATATTTTGTTTCTCTAGTAGAGAGCTTGAAAGCCAGTGTTCATCTTCAACTGTTTGAGCCAGCGCCGAATAACAATGATTGCACCGTAACTACCCGGATCTGCAAAATCCGGGGCATCTCGCTTCTCTTTGGGGCGAACTTTGAAAGAGATATCGAATGAGCGGTTCTAGAGCTGAGCATAGTGAGCACATTTGTTGCGAAGCGAAGAATATGCGTGCAATGTGGAAGAAAAACCTTCACTAGCAATAGCTAATGAATCAGCCGTATTCAAAATAATATCTTTGTTTGCCATGTCTTCCGCAGTAGCTGCGAGTGCATTTTGTTTATGTGATCGTCCAACCCGGGTGTCACTGCAAGGTAGTTTTCTTTTTATTTCTAATGCTTCAAGCAGTAATCGCCGCAAGCGTTGATCGAGGTCTATAAGAGACGAAATATCGTCAAAACTGATGCCGGGGGCGAAATTATTCTTGCCATGTCGAGGGTCTTCTTGAAATTCTCGAGCATACCCAGAAAAACGATAATAATTATGGGATCGCAAAAAATCCTCGGCTTCAGTTTTGGAATGAATAATAAGACCGCGTTCTTCTAACAAAAGAACCTGATCTTCTATTGAAAGAAAGCACTTATTGTTCGTCATGGCATTCCCAAAGTGAAAATTGGCCCTCCGCATTTGAGGAAGCCGAAGCTCTAGCCTTGGGAGGGCGCTGACGTAACTAATCTATCAGATTTCCTTGTAGAGCAGAACCCATATTTTATGCATTACTTAACTGACTGAGGGACTTTTAGAGAATGCGAGGATTGTGAAAGTAACTGGTGTGTAATGCACTAAACTATCCCTATGCTTTCAGAATCTACCCGTGCTCTTGTGGCACATGCGCTCGCGGATCATGCCCGTAGCTCGGCGCCCATTCCCAGTTCGGTTTCCGACCATGGCACCGATAGTTCCACGTTGGTCTCGCTCATCGCTACCGCCCAAACTCGTTCTGGCCGCGTGATCGCGGGTTTGTCTGTGGCTGATTTCGGTCAGTTACGTGCCAAGAATATTTTTGCCGACGACGATCCCGCCGTCGCCGTCGTCCTATTGCACGCGCCAACTGGCACAATTGTGTGTCCGCCAAAATTCTGGCGGGAGTTGTTGTGTGCCTATGATCCGGATATCACGTGTGTTATACGAGATGACGCTGGCCTACATGAAGCACTAGCGAGCCAACTCCCGATGCGCGAATTCACTGCGCTTGCCCCGCAGCAGATAAATATGTGGGAGGGGTATGAGACGCTTGTCATGAGCGGGCAGAAGAAGCAGACTATCCGGCTGGACGATCCATTCGTGGTGGGGCCAGCGCAGATTGTGTTTGATAAGGATTCTGGGAGGGTCATAGTGGATGCGGTGGTAACTGCGGTGCGCTCGTGCAAACTGTCGGAGCTTACTGAGGAAGATGCACGCCGCGATGGTTTTGCCTCGTTGGCAGAGCTTTATTCGGCATTGCATCGCCATTATCCGCAGCTGCCTAACGATCCGCCGGTGGACATAGTGACGTATGAGCTTGCGAAGTGAAGAGGCGTGAATATGAGTCGAGTAGAAAAATGGGAGCAGCGAACTGAGCTCCCGATGGTGATTCTGGCCGTGGTTTTTCTGGTTTTATACGGCTGGGAAGTTATTGGCGATCTCCACGGCCTCTCGCGGCTGCGCATGGAACTAGCGATGAACGCGATCTGGGGAGTTTTCATCGTCGACTATTGCGTCCGCCTGATCATTGCAGATAATCGGCGATCCTGGTTCCTGCGAAATTTGTTCGATCTTGTGATCGTGCTTTTGCCGCTGTTACGCCCACTTCGCGTGCTTCGTCTGCTGGCGTTTGTGAAGGTTCTGGGCCAGCGGGTAACGGTGGGATTTCGCGGAAAAATCGTTGTCTATGCGGTGTGTGCTGTGACGATGTTGGTTCTTATTTCAGCAATCGCGGTGCTCGATGCGGAGCGCCGGGCGCCGGGGACGATGCTTGCTAACTTCGGGGATTCGTTGTGGTGGGCGTTCGTTACGATTACCACCGTGGGTTACGGGGATCTATTCCCGGTGACGACGACGGGACGTGTTATTGCCTTGCTCCTCATGGTTGGTGGAATCGCGCTGACCGGTATTGTTACGGCAACACTTGCGTCATGGATTGTTGAAACAGTTAGTGAGGAGTCTGAGGTTCACCAGACGGCAACTAAGAAAGAAATCGCTGATCTGCGTGCTGAAATTAGTGAATTAAAGGAGCTTCTCGCACAGCAAACGCTTTAGACTACAATGAGCGGTATGATGAAGAAAATTTATACTGGCGCTGTGTGCGGTTTGTGCCTTGTTCTGGCCGGTTGTTCAGCTCCTGAGCAAGCCCAGCCAAATACCGCCACCGAATCAGTGTCCAGTAATAGCTCCCAGATGACGGATACGAAGAAGGACCAAAACCCGATGATTATTGATGTTCGTACCCCAGAAGAATTTGCTACCGGCCACGTTGCTGGTGCTGTTAATTTTGATGTCAGCGATGCCGAGTTCCAAAACCAAGTCAAGGATCTAGATAAATCTGCGGCCTATGTTCTGTACTGCCGTTCTGGCAATCGCGCTGAAGGAGCCAAAGGCTATCTAGAAAGCATTGGCTTTACCGACGTGAAGAACCTTGGGTCGGTCCAGGATGCGTCCCAAGAGTTGGGCTTGGACGTCGTCGTCGATAAATAACTTAAGTGACTGTACAAAAAATTGGGGCGAACCGCGGTTCGCCCCAATTTTTGTTTTAAGCTCAAGCCTTGTCGATTGATGATCCAATAAACCAAGCTTGCTGCTCAAGCTGGCGGACGTAGTCAAGCAGGATATCGGCAGAAGCCGGATCTTCGGCGTCGACCTTCTCATGTACTTGGCGCATCGTGCTAACGGTTGCGTTGATAACCTCAACTGCTGCTGCTACAGCTTCTTCAGTGGAGACGATTGTTTCTTTGACTGCCGGAAGAGAAGTCATCTCGCCAATCGTTTGAGGGCGTCCGTCCGGGACAAGGCCAATAGCGCGCATGCGCTCAGCAACTTCGTCAGATGCTGCGCGTGCAATAGCGACGACCTCATCTAGGTAGAGGTGGAGGCCACGGAAGCCAACGCCAACGACGTTCCAATGTAACTGCTTACCCACGAGGGAAAGCGCCGTTACGTCGGTCAATACTTTCTGCAAGCTCTCCGATAGAACAGTTGAGCCAGAAAAACCCTTCGTCATCATTTTCCTCTCGTTGAAAATTTTCTTTGACTATTCAATTATCTCCCGGATGGAGACAAAGAGCGCGTTACTTCGCTAGCAGACGAAAAGTGGAAACGAATTTATCAATTGCGGTCTGGAAGAAGGAGGCGGTTTGCGGGTTAAGAGTGTTGCCGTCGTACAACTTGTGAATAAAGCTCAAATACATTTCCGGCTGAGAAATGACATGCGCATCTAAGAATGACAAAACGGTTCGCAGATCGCGGTTGGCGCCGAAACCACCCATGGCTCCCGGGGTGGCAGTGGCAACGAGGGTTGGCTTGCCGGCAAATGATGTTGAACCGTAAGGACGGGAGATAATATCGAGCGCATTTTTCAGGACCGCCGGAATGGAACGGTTGAATTCCGGGGTGGTGATAATGAAGCCATCGCAGGAGTTCACGGTTTCGCGCAAGGTGGCAACAGATTCGGGAAGAGACTCAGGGGTATCCCACTCTGGGCTGTAGAACGGCAGCTGGTCGATAGCGATATCGACGACGTCGAACCCTTCTGGCAGTAATGCTGCTAGATCATGAGCGACTTTCTTATTCCACGAATCTTCGCGGGTACTTCCAACAATGATGCCAATCTTCGGCATGAGAGAGCCTTTCTCTATAAAGAAATAAACGCTTGTGCGCCGGTTAAAATTATTGCAGAAAAAACTTGAATGTTGTAGTAAATCGAGTCAATTTTGCTTATAGGTGAGTTGTGACGACGGCGAACCATGCTTACGCGGGCTCTAAATGCCATAGCGGGTGGCGAGCTGTCCAGTTCAAAGCTATGTTGGATGCCTTACGTAGGCTATTTTCGTTGTAAATAAACGAAAATAGCTGACTGTGAGTTGTGTTATGGCAATGTGGTTTGCTGTTTGGGTTGTGGGTGCGTATAGTTTTTATCTGTCGCCGGGAACGCGGTTGTGGTTCTGGTGGTTGCC
>NZ_JABAPM010000008.1 GCF_018913465.1 Arcanobacterium phocae
TTCCGCTCGGTTCTGAGCTGCCGGCAGACTCTCCTACGCCGCCCAAGCGCCGGCTGTCCCTTCCGCTCGGTTCTGAGACGAGATAAAGCTGAAAGCTGGGTGTCGATGCTCTATACCGAGTTTTCGGGACAGTGGGCGACTGCACCTAACAAAATGCAGGGGGGTGAGCGCTGATGCGCTCACCCCCCCTGCGAGTTTTTAATCTAGCAGTTAGCTAATATTTAGTCACTCATTCCCAATTTTGGAATCAATTGCGTCGCGTGCTTGCGAGATTTTATCTGCATGCTGCTCGCCGGCGACCTTCTTAGCTGCTTCTTCAGTCTTATCTAGAACCATGTCCGAAATTTCTTCGGCCTTGTCGCTCTTGAGTACGTCCTTGTTGTTCTCAAGTGTTTCTTTTGCTTTATCAAATAGTGACATGAGAGCTCCTTTTCTTTTTGCCTATGTGTCAAGAATATAGGTACTTCTGCTACTTCGATGTTGTTGCAGACGATTTCTGGGAGCAATTTAGCTAGCGGGTGAATATGCTGGCTTCTTCCATCTTTGGAAGCCGTGTTGAAGTAAGTATTTTATCCATATCTTGGTTTCATTCCAGCGAAGCCAGATGTCTTCGTATGTTAACCGGACAGTGAGGAACCCACAGATCAGGGCGGAATTACTCCGTGATCGGTCATTTTGATAGTTAGCCATAGATGTATGGTGGGCGCGACTGTCACATTCGACAATCATGCGCGGATGGACAAAAATATCCACCCTGCCAACATGGTTAATACTCTTTTGCGGTGTTACGCGAAACCGGAGCGACTGAATGTAATTGCGCACTCGTGTTTCACTACCTGACTGGCTCCCGCTACATAGCCTTTTTAGTAATCGTTCAGCACGTGTTATTGGTATCTGTTCAAGGAGTCTACGAGCGTAATCGATCTGGATAAGGCCTTTATTGATAGCTGATTCAAATACTATGAGAGCAGTTTCAAAAGGTTCATAACGTGCTACATGAATCAATGCCGTATCAAGGGGAACCAACGGACCAGGTAGCTTTGAACTCAGATGTCGACGGGTGACTCCCCGCGTCCGCGAACGTCTAACAAAGTCTGGAACTGCCACGAATATATCTGTTGTTGGTGGTGTCCACAGGCCATATATTTTGCAGGCTGACAAGCTGGTCAAGGCACCATAGTGTCGTACTGCAGTGACTAAATCTGGATGCGCGTCTGGAGTCGCGTACCACCCACGACGAACTCGGTGTATTTTTCCTAATCTCATTGCGCGCTCGCGGGTTCGACGAGTATGTATCCCAATGAGTCTCAGCTCTCTGGTACGGAATATTCCCAGTTTGGTTGGTCGCGGGGGAAGATGGGTATACATAACTCCATTATCGTGACGTGGCCTTAGAGTTTTCGTTACTACTCAAATCTGTGGACTAAAACTGACGGCAGCTAGATTGTGGAAAACAGAAAGTCGTAAGGCGTCTCCAGACAGCAGTGCAAATGTTTGCTTGAAAGAATGTCTGTCCCAAAAGCTCGGTTGGTAGCGTAGATAGCCCAGTATGTGGCTTATCTGAGACGTGGGCCGAGTTTTCGGGACAGGGCTGGCAACTGGCGGGACAGGGTTGGCAACTGGCGGGACAGGGTTGGCAACAGGTAGGACGACAGGGCATGGGACGAAGAGTAGGTCGGGACAGCACGGCCCACCTGACAGCCCAGCGCCCCATAAAAGCAAGAAAGTTAAATAAAGCTGATTCAACTATTGTTAATTAAGGTTGAGTGGAATAGACTCAAGGTATCAAGCGTTTATCTCAGTAGAAAATAATTTGCCGAGCCCTTCGGGGCTAGGCACGAAGGAGTTTTACGATGGATAAATTGACAACGAAATCGCAAGAAGCGCTTGCTGATGCGATAGATATGGCAATGCGTGCGGGCAATCCACACGTGGAGCCGGCACATCTGCTGGTTGCTCTGCTCAAGCAATCTGGTGGGGTTGCAGGTGCTCTGCTGGATGCGGTGGGCGTGGAGTCTGCCAAGGTGATTGAGCGCGCCCAGGCACAGATCGCAA
Organism: Arcanobacterium phocae; assembly: GCF_018913465.1. Lineage (GTDB taxonomy): Bacteria > Actinomycetota > Actinomycetes > Actinomycetales > Actinomycetaceae > Arcanobacterium > Arcanobacterium phocae_A. The sequence goes on from NZ_JABAPM010000008.1 coordinate 2,056, forward strand.
GTTTCCCCGCAGTTCAGGGCCAGACTGCTTCCCAGCCCCAGGCTTCCCGGAATTTGTCTCTCGTCCTGTCCGATGCGGGTAAAGAGGCTACAGCACTGGGTGATGCATATATTTCTACTGAGCACCTGCTTTTGGCGTTGGCGGCGAACCAGAGTTCTGCCGGCGATATTTTGCGTTCCGCTAATGCTGGTCGCGAGCAGTTAATCGCAGTGTTGCCTAATGTGCGGGGTTCTGCAAAGGTAACGTCGCCAGATCCTGAGGGTACGTTTAAGGCGCTCGAAAAGTATGGCACGGATTTGACGCAGATGGCTCGCGAGGGAAAGCTAGATCCGGTTATTGGGCGTGATACTGAGATTCGCCGTGTGGTGCAGGTTCTTTCGCGGCGTACTAAGAACAATCCAGTGCTTATCGGTGAACCTGGCGTTGGTAAGACGGCGGTTGTTGAAGGCTTGGCACAGCGCATTGTCGATAGCGATGTGCCGGAGTCATTGCGTGGCAAGCGGCTTATTTCCCTTGATATTGCGGGGATGCTGGCTGGTGCTAAGTATCGTGGCGAGTTCGAGGAACGGTTTAAGGCTGTTTTGCAGGAGATTAAGGAATCCGACGGCGAAGTCGTCACCTTTATCGATGAGCTCCATACTGTTGTCGGTGCCGGTAGTGGCGGCGATGGGGCTATGGATGCGGGCAATATGCTCAAGCCGATGTTGGCTCGTGGGGAGTTGCGCCTAGTTGGTGCGACGACGCTCGATGAGTATCGTGAGCATGTTGAGAAGGATCCGGCGTTGGAGCGCCGATTCCAGCAGGTGTATGTGGGTGAGCCAAGCGTGGATGATACTGTCGCTATTTTGCGCGGTATTGCGCCAAAGTACGAGGCCCATCACAAGGTGACTATTTCTGATGGTGCCTTGGTTGCGGCGGCCACTCTGTCGGATCGCTATATTTCAGGGCGTCAGCTTCCGGATAAGGCGATTGATCTGGTTGATGAGGCGGCGTCGCGGTTGCGCATGGAGCTGGATTCGTCTCCGGAGGAGATTGATGTTTTGCAACGCCAGGTGGACCGCTTGAAGATGGAGAAGTCGTATCTTGAGGAGACCGATTCGGATGATGACGCTTCGGCTGCTGATCGTCTGGAACGGTTGAACGCGGAATTGGCGGATAAGTCTGAGGCGCTTGCTTCGTTGAATGCTCGGTGGGAGTCGGAGAAGGCCGGCCGTAATAAGGTTGGCGATTTGCGTGTGCGTCTTGATGAGTTGCGAACTGAGTTGGAGAAGGCAATTCGTGAGGGCCGGTATGAGGATGCGGGCCGGATTCAAAATGGCGATATTCCGCAGGTTGAGGCGCAGATTGAGGCTGGTGAAGCGGATAAGGACACGGTTGTTGATGAGGCTCCGATGATTGCGGAGAAGGTTGATGCCGATGGTATTGCCGACGTGGTTTCGGCCTGGACCGGTATTCCGGTTGGGCGGCTCATGCAGGGCGAAACAGAGAAACTGTTGACGATGGAAGATGAGATTGCGAAGCGTCTTATTGGTCAACGTTCGGCAGTCCGGTCGGTTTCTGATGCGGTGCGTCGTTCCCGGGCCGGGGTGGCCGATCCGCAACGCCCGACTGGTTCATTCTTGTTCTTGGGCCCAACGGGTGTGGGTAAGACGGAGTTGGCAAAGTCGCTTGCTGAGTTCCTGTTCGACGACGAGCGCGCAATGGTTCGTATCGACATGTCAGAATATTCCGAGAAACATTCTGTTGCTCGCCTCATTGGTGCCCCTCCGGGGTACGTTGGCTATGAGGAGGGCGGCCAGCTGACGGAAGCGGTTCGTCGTCGTCCGTATGGTGTGGTTCTTCTTGACGAAGTTGAGAAGGCGCATCCGGAAGTGTTCGATGTTTTGTTGCAGGTTCTCGACGACGGTCGGCTCACTGACGGCCAGGGTCGCACTGTTGATTTCCGCAATACGATTTTGATTTTGACGTCGAATCTTGGTTCGCAATTCTTGACGAATACTGAGCTGGATGTGGCGGTGCAACACAAGGCTGTTATGGATGCTGTGCATGCTCATTTCAAGCCGGAGTTTTTGAACCGTCTCGATGATTTGATCATTTTCGAACCGTTGAGCGTTCAGGACATCGGCAAGATTGTGGATTTGCAGGTTACCCAGATGAGTCAGCGGTTGGCGGCGCGTCGTATTTCTTTGGAAGTGGAAGACGATGCGAAGTCGGTTTTGACGTTCGAGGGATACGATCCGGCATTCGGCGCTCGGCCGTTGCGGCGGTTGGTGCAACGTGAGATCGGCGATCAGTTGGCTCGTATGTTGCTTGCTGGTGCGGTGAGTGATGGGCAGACGGTGATCGTGCGCAGTGCCGAGCTTGATACCTCGGTTTTCGATCGGGAAACGGGCATGCCGGTTGCGACAAGCGACCGCCCGGCAGACGACGGTCACAAGCTGCAATTGCTTGTTAAGGAGCAGTAATACCGTCTGGTTGTCATGGTGGTTGTCCCAAAAAGTGGACAGCTGTGGGATTTGTGTAGTTGGGCGGGTAAGCTCCTTGCTATGACAGATCATGAAACATCACTAGTTGAATCGGCAGAGACCATGAGCGTCCCTGCCGATTCAACTATGCCAACGAAACATATTCAGCTCAAACGTGGATTAACATCTGCTCAGGTATCGATGATCGGGCTTTCGGGCGCGCTCGGTACTGGTTTGTTTTTGGGGTCGGGTTCGGTGATTGGCTATGGTGGCCCGTCTACTGTTATCGCATATTTGGCGGCTGGGCTTTTGGCACTATCTGTTGTGTGGGCACTGGCTGAGATGGTGTCTGTCCATCCGGTTCCGGGCGGTCATGGTGCGGTAGCTGCATCTTACTTGGGACCTTACGGTGGATATGTGACGCGCTGGAACTTTGCGGTGACCATGCTGATTGCGGTGGGTGCAGAAGTGACTGCAACGGCAACATATTTGCAGTTCTGGTTCCCGAGCCTGCCACTGTGGGTGGGCACGGTTTTGTGTTCACTGTTTATCGTGGCGTTGAATTTGTTTTCTGTTCACCTGTACGGTTCGAGTGAGTACTGGTTCTCAATGATTAAGGTGATAGCGATTGTCACCTTCATTGCGTTAGGCTTGTCGATTATTTGGGGTCTGTTCCCTGGGATTGATGCGATTGGTACTCGGAATCTCACGGCACATGGCGGATTTTTCCCTAAGGGTGTCACGGGCTTGCTGGCTGCTATTTGTTTGGCCGTTTTTTCCTTTGGTGGTATCGAGAATGTTTCTGTGGGTGCGGCCGAGTCGGAGCATCCCGAGCGTGACGTTCCGCGGGCGGCGCACACAATGATCTGGCGTCTTTTACTCTTTTATGTGCTAGCGATCCTTGTTGTGCTCATGTTGCAGCCATGGACGGAAACTGCTGGCTCAAATGGCAGGATTGATGAGTCGCCGTTCGTACGTGCGCTGGATATTACTGGTGTTTCGGGTGCGGCGCACATAATGAACGCGATTTTGATCGTGGCTGCGCTTTCGGCCGCTAATGGCTGTTTGTATTCGTCGAGCCGGATGATTCATTCGCTTGCTAATGACCGTCAGGCGCCGAGCTGGGCTGCGGTGACTGCGCAAAACGGTTCGCCGCGTCGTGCTGTAATTATTGCGATGGTTGGCATGGTTATCGCCTCGGCGTTGGCAATTGCTAGCCCGGAGAATGCGTTCTTGTGGCTGTATGGTTGTGCGACGATCGGTATTTTGGTGACGTGGGTGATGACGATGTTGACTCACATGGCGTTCCGTGCGAAGCGTAAGGCGGCCGGGTTGCCGTTGCCGGAGCATCGGTTGTGGGCGGCGAACATTGTTGCGCCGTTGGCGATTGTTATGTCTATCGGTATCTTTTTTGGTCTGTACTGGTTATTGCCGGTGGCTTGGTATGCCGGCATCCCATACGTGTGTATCTTGACGCTGTCTTACTGGGTTGTTCGTAGTGTGCACTCGATGAAGACTCGCGATTTATTGGAAGAAGATTTAGCTACTCGCTAGATCGTCTAGAAATCATTGTGGGCTACATCGTGTCGATGTAGCCCACAGTTTTCACTTGAGGTTGTTGCGAAAGTTTTATGCTTGACGACGACGTCGGGAGACTCCCGCCGCAAGCGCGCCTAGACCGATGAGGGCTCCAGCGCCGAGCAATGCTTCTTCTGGCGCAACACCCGTGTGCGCAAGCTGTCCAGAAGCCTTGTTTTGGACGCTAGCTGGTGCCGTCTTTTGAATCGGCTGTGCTGGTGCTGGTGTTGGTGCCATTGGTGCAGGGTGCTTTGTTGCGCACTGTTCTTTCTCAGTTTTCACGGACTCAGAGTGAAGAATACGCTTGGCGTCAAGCTCCTTGGTGACCTGGTCAAGTTCGGCAGACGAATCTGCGATGTGGTCACGCATTTCTTTTGTCTCAGTGATTTGCTTGGTGAGAGAATTCTGTGCTTTAACAGCAGAATCATGATCCTTGTGGGCTTGATCCAGCTCGTTCTGAGCAGCCTCAAGGTCTGCGTTAGCTTGAGCTAGTTCATTGCGCAGCTTCTCCACACGACGGGTTTCCGCGGCAACCTTCTCTGATTGTGCCTCTTTAGCTGCCAAAGCTTCACCGTAGGCGGCGTCAAGTATCTTAAGACGTTTCTCAGCATCCTGCAGTTTAATCTTGAGGTCAGCCAGTTGCTGTTTTGCTTCGTCCAACTTTTGCACAAGATCTGCAATGTTGTTCGTAATTGGCGTTTCTTCCAAAGCTTTCAGCTCTTGCTCGAGCTTTGCTTTTTCCTTCGACAATTCGGCGATCTTCGCCTGCTGTTCAGTGCGACCCTTCTCTGCTAATGCAATATCGCGGATAGCCTTTTCAGGGTCTGCTCATCCGCACGAACTCCATCGGAGAGAATGCGGATTTCTTTTTGGGCCTTAATTAATCCTTCTTGAACTCTTTCGATATCATTTTGCAATGTACCGATATTCTCGTCCAGCGATTCACTGGTATTTTTTGCCTGTTGTTTCTCAGCCTCGAATTTATCAAGCTGCCGTTGAATCTCTTCAACGATATTGAGCTCAGCTAATATGTTGATGCGTAGTGCCTCGAGTTTGTTTTTCTCCTTGGTAAGTTTGAGGATGGTTTCTTCATTTTCTTGGATCTCCTCTCCCAGCTTTTTCTTTTCGTTTTCTAACCGAAGATGCTGCTGCTTAATATCGGCATTTTGATTTATTAATTCTTGAAGGGAGCCAGCTATAGATTTATCGACTATGACGCTTGCCTCGGCACTTTCACGGAGCTTTTTCTCTGCGAGACGTTCAAGATCCTTACGCCCTGCCTCATTTGAGCTGAGACTATTCTTCAGCTCGTATTTCTTTTTCTGGGCGACTTCCAGCTGCATCGATACTTTACCCAGATCATTAGCGTTCAACTTTTCTGTTAATTCGCTTTTAGAAGGGTAAGCCTTCAGCTTGGTTTGCACTTCAATAATTTTTTGATTGAGTCTGGTTATTTCTTTTTCTAGATCATCTTTTTCATTCATATGATGCTGTTTTAGACCAACGTAACTGTTCATCTCTTTCTTCAGGCTATTGAATTCTTCAATCTTTTTTACGGAGCGTTTCTGTGATGAGCTAAGACCGTCTTCTGCCTTCTTTTTATCGGCTTTTGCTTGATCCAGATTTTCGTTTATTTTGGAAAGCTGGTCCTCAGCACTCTGGAGGTTTCCGGTAGCCTTCTCAAGCTTGGCCTTACTTTGAGCAAGTCTATGGTCACGGTCTTCGACAGCCTTGTTATAGGCCTCTTCCTCTTTCTGCAAGGCTTTTTCTGCAGCAGCTACTTCTGATTTCGAATGTTTAACTGCTTCTTCACTCTTGCTGACTTCTGCGCGGGTCTTATCACGGTCGGCTGCAATAGCGTCAAGGTTCTTTTGGGCAACGGCGAGTGCCGTCTTGGCTTTTTCTAGTTCCTGAGTTTGCTTGTCTATAGCCTTGTTGAGCTGGCCAATCATCGACTCGAGTTGTTTAATCTTCGCAGTCGCACGATCGATCGCGTTTTGTGTCTGAGCGATTTTATCCTTATTAGACTCGGCAGCTTTTTCCAGCTCAGCTAACTTTTGCTCAGCCTGAGCACGAGCATCTTTTTCAACTTCAAGCTTCTTCATTAGTTCACTCTGGCGTGCTTTAAGTGTTTCGAGGGCTTGTTTGTGCGAAGCGACATCAGCTTGAGCCTGCGTACACTGAGCTGATGGTCCAGCGGGTGTTGCGGCGAAGGCTGTGCCGTAAGGGTGGACAAGTGCGGTTCCGGCGATCATGAGGCTCAGAACTGAGTGTGTTGCGTATTTTTTAAAAGTCATAGATTGAATAGTATGGAATTTTGTTGACATTTCAAGGCAGATTGTTTCATTTTTGAATAGTGTTTTCTACATCATAAGAATTTACACTTCCCCATATATTTGTCTGAAAATTTCCTGGGAAGATGGCGAGAAAAGCAAGGTATTTTTACGCCCGCCAATGGCGTTAAAATGGCGTGGCTGAACGGATCAGCCACGCCACGCCGTCGTCGAAAAACTAATTAATTATCGTTCCCGACCGCCGTCAATAAACTCTTCCAGACGCTCACGGGCTTCAGCGTCGCCAAGCTGCTCCTTCGGCGACTTCATCAAATACGACGACGCCGACAGCAAATTCCCCGAAATGCCACGATCAAGCGCAATCTTGCACGCCCGCAAAGCATCAATCACAATACCGGCAGAATTCGGCGAATCCCAGACCTCCAACTTGTACTCAATCTGAATCGGAACCTCGCCAAACGTCGTCCCCTCAACCCGCACAAAAGCAAACTTACGATCATCGAGCCACGGCACATAATCCGACGGGCCAACATGAATATTGTGCGGATCCACCTCGCCAGTCATATTCGACGTCACCGAATTCGTCTTAGAAATCTTCTTCGACTCCAACCGATTGCGCTGCAACATATTCTTGAAATCCATGTTACCGCCAACATTTAGCTGATACGTCCGGTCAATGCGCACCCCGCGCGACTCCATCAACGCCACCAAATCACGATGCGAAATAGTTGCACCGAACTGCGACTTAATATCATCGCCGATAATAGGAAGACCGGCATCCTCAAACTTCTTCGACCACTCCTCAGTAGAAGCAATGAAAACCGGCAAACAATTGACGAACCCGCAGCCGGCATCGATAGCGCACTGGGCATAGAAACGGTCCGCTTCCTCAGAGCCAACTGGCAGATAAGAAATGAGGACGTCCACCTTCGCCGCCTTCAGTTCGGCAACAACATCAACTTCTGGCTCGTCCGACTCAGTAATCGTCTCGCGGTAGTAGTCACCGAGGCCATCAAGCGTGCGGCCACGCAACACCTTGACGCCTGTTTCTGGGACGTCGCAGAACTTCATCGTGTTGTTTTGGGACGCGAAAATAGCTTCCGAAATATCTTTGCCGACCTTCGCTGCGTCAACATCGAATGCGGCGACAAACTCAACATCTCCCACGTGGTAGCCGCCGAATTTAACGTGCATAAGGCCGGGGATGGTGGTGTTTGGGTCGGCATCTTTATAGAATTCGACGCCCTGGATGAGTGAGCTGGCGCAGTTGCCAACTCCGATAATACCTACGCGGATTTTTGACATATTTTCTCCTTTGGTCGGTCTGCTTGCTGGTTTTGGTGGCGGGCAGTGTGTTAATTGTCAGGACATAATTGTCATGACAATTAACAGTCTTATCTGTTAGCAGGCTAGATGCAAGCGCAACACGGCACATCCGGTTTTGGCGGCTAGGGGCTTGGGCATGGGTTGTCCCTAAAACTCGTCTCTGGGAGGAGATAGGCGAATATAGTGGCTATCTCTGCTGTACGACGAGTTTTTGTGACAGCGGGGGCGCGCTGAGCTAGCTGCCGGCGGTGGGAGGCGGACAGGCGTTGCCCGCTCCGGTACTGCCCAACGCTCCGGTACCGCCCACCTCCCGGGCACCGCCCGCCCGAATATGCCAAACTGGAGGCATGTATGAAGATTTTTTACCGGCTGACGCTTTGGCATTCGATCACTCTTACATGACTCTCACCGCTGGCCCACGCGGCGTGGAGATAGCAGGGATCGCCGGCGATCCCGACGTGGTCTATTCGCTGGCATCGGTCACGAAGCCAATCGCGGCATGGTCTGTGCTAGTAGCGGTAGAACGTGGGCTGGTTTCGTTGGATGAACCAGCCGGGCCGGAGGGCTCAACTATTCGCCATTTGTTGGCACACGCTTCGGGTTTGCCGTCGGCGGCAGGGGATCCTATTGCAGCGCCTGGCACTCGCCGGATCTATTCAAATTATGGTTTTGATGTGCTGGGCGAGGCGGTTGCAACGCGGGTCGGCATGTCGATCCAGGACTGGGTGCGGCAGACGGTGCTTGAACCCGTGCGCATGCTGGATGCCAGCGTGGATGGGTCGATCGCGTTTTCTGGTCGGGCGTCGCTCGATTCGGTGGCTCGGTTTGCGGGGGAGTTGCTGGACCCGCAGTTGATTTCGCCCGAGCTGGCCCAGCAGGCGTTTACCCCGCAGTTCGCTGGGATTCCCGGTATTTTGCCGGGTTATGGCCGTCAGTCGGATAATCTGTGGGGTCTGGGTTTGGAGATCCGTGGCACCAAGTCACCGCACTGGACGGGATCTGATTTTCCGACGACGACGTTCGGACACTTCGGCCAGTCCGGCTCGTTTGTGTGGGTCGATCCAGAGGTCAAACAAGCTGGCGTCTTTTTGGGAAACCGGATGTTTGGCCACGAGCACGCCGAGGTCTGGCCGGAGTTAACTAATCAGATGCGGGCTAGCTAGCAAATTCGACGATCACTGGCACGTGGTCTGAGGCGCCCTTGCCTTTGCGTTCGTCACGGTCGATTGCGCCGGCGATCGTGCGTTGGGCCAGTCCTTCGGACGCCCACACGTAGTCGATGCGCATCCCCTCATTTTTGGGGAACCGCAGTTTTTGGTAATGCCAGAACGTGTAGTTGGTAGCAAAATCGCGCGATACTTCGTGCATCCCGGCATCGGCGAATGCATGGAATGCGGCGCGTTCGGCGTCGGTCAGGTAGATGCCGTCTTCCATTGCGGCCGGGTCCCATACGTCGTCGTCGGTAGGAATAACGTTCCAGTCTCCAACTAAGGTGAGGTCAATTCCGAGGCGGGTTTGGGCGGTGGCGAATTCTTGGAGGGCGCGCAAGAATTCGAGCTTGTAGAAGTAGTGCGGGTCGCCGACTGCGCGGCCGTTGGGAACATAAAGTGACCACAGGTCGATTCCGCCCACGCGCGCCCCGATAGCGCGAGCTTCACGCGGACCGTTGATGAAGGTAGCGCCGTCGTCAGGAATGCCTTTGGTGAAACCGGGCTGGCCGGGGAATTCGTAGTGAACATCGGAAAGACCAACGCGGGAAATAATGGCGACGCCGTTCCACTGATTCAGGCCGTGTGCCGCGACTTCATATCCGGCGGCTTCGATGTCGGCTGCCGGGAACTGTTCCGGTTTGCATTTGATTTCTTGGAGCGCAAGCACGTCAAGATCGTGGCGATCGAGGACGCCTAGGATGCGGTCGGCGCGGGCACGGGCAGAGTTAATATTCCACGTTGCGATCTTCATGAGACCAGTTTACGGGTTGCGCGGTAGTCTTGTCGTATGGGACGAGCGTTGATTACCGGAGCAAGTGCAGGGTTGGGGCTGGCGTTTGCCCGCCAGTTAGCTAGTGATGGGCACGACGTCGTGCTGGTGGCCCGCAACCGCGATCGCCTTGCGGAGGTGAGTGCCGATATCCGTGCCCGCTACGGCGTGGAGGCTGAAATACTCAGTGCTGATTTGGCTGATTACGAGGACACGGCACGGGTTGCTCGCCGGGTGGTGGATTGTGATTCGCCGATTAGTTTGCTGGTGAATAATGCGGGCTTCGGGCTGGGTCAGGATTTTGTGGGCGGCGCGCTGGAGCGCGAGGTCGACGGCTTGAACGTGATGGTTCGGGCGGTGATGATGCTCAGTCATGCGGCGGCCGGTGCGATGGCGGCGCGGGGCCGGGGAACGATTATTAATGTTGCGTCGATGACGTCGCTGACGGTGCAGGGCACATATTCGGCACATAAGGCCTGGGTTCGTACGTTTAGTGAGGGGCTGGCAGTGGAGCTTGCCGGGACTGGGGTCGGCGTGACGGTGGTTAATCCGGGGCTCATTCGCACCGAGTTTCATGAGCGCTCGCACGTTGATTCGAGCCAGTGGCCGGCAGCAGTTTTTGCGACGCCGGAGCAAGTGGTGCAGGCCGCGCTGGCGGCTGCGCGGGCGGGCCGGGTGGAGGTTACGCCAACTGTGCTCTACAAACTGGCGAGCGGGGTAGTGCGTCATGCGCCGCGCCGGCTGGTACGGAAGTTCGCCGGGCCGGGGCTTTCCGGGCGGGAGTAGGCCGGCGCTATTGGTTAGATTACTGGCCGGTGGTTGGCTAGACTGCCGGGGTTTGGCGTAGCTGTTTCTTGAATTGTGCTGATTTCAGGCTTGGGCTTCGGTGGGTTTGAGATTTTTGGGCTGTCCCGAAAATTCGGTTCTGGGAGTAGATGCGGGTAAAACTGGGGTATCGGCACGCATAGCCGAGTTAATGTGACAGTGTGGGAGCCGTGATTTAGGTGTTTCTTCTTAAGAAGGAGAAACAGTAATTTGTTTTATTATTTTGAAACAGTTAACCCGTCTTTTTGTGGATAACTTTTTAGTTGTAACTATGTTTTAGACGTTTTCCACAGATAATAATCAATATAAATAGATTATGTATTGCGGGTTTTCCCGATTTAACGAGGTATTTGCGGTTTCTTGCTACCACATCTGGTCTGTGGATAACTTTGGATGGTTCATGTTTTCTTGCTAAAGAATCCCTATATGTACTTGATTGTTGTAATCTAACTACTAGATATAGGTTTAGCTGTGTTTTTAGCTAGTCCTTGTCTCTGTAGAAAATTTTTTCAAGACTGATGGAGAAACATGAGAATCATAAAATATTTAGGACTCCCCGCGGATGTCGAATTTGTAAACATTGATTCAGATAGAGATACAGAACTCTATTGTCAGCCAGCGATGATTAGGTATCAGGCTCGTAGAGGATCGCAACTCGCATTAAAAGCACTTCATTATATTTCTAGTTTCGATTTGAATTGTTTTGGCTTGCTAAGATCTCCAAATGCTGAAGATCGGCAAAAGGTTCGAGAGCTGTTCCAGCATTTTAATGAAGTGGATGAATGTGGATTGGGAATGTCTAAAACTGCAAAGGGAGGAAAAGGTAGTTCATTTATTTTGGGTGAAGCTATGCATGAGTCGCTTATGAATGATCTTTGTGCACAAGTCAAGGTTGGGATACTAAATGAGATAGAAGTTCTTGCTCCGCTAACGGACGGTGTTGCTGTAGATCGCGTTTCAGATATCACTACTAAGCTGATTAGGCCAGTATTGGCTAGGTTTACGCAAGAAATGCGAGTAAAATATCCGCAAATTGGGGCGCTTCCTGTAGAAGTTAGAAATCTAGAGGTCTGGGATATTAACGAGCGTACTTGGGTGAAAAGGCCTTTTGAACTGATCAATTTTCAAGGTCGATTAGTTCTACTTGTTCCGAAAAAATGGACGTGGAAGTATCTGTGTTTTAAACGAGAGAGTTTCTTCAATGTGACTATCCTGGGGGAAATCCAAGAAAGAACCACAATTTTTCGTGGAAATGAGGAAGTCCGAAAAACGAAGCAAAGATTGAAAGAAGAGAATCCGTATAGTGTGTCTCTGGTTTCAGATGTAGTGTTGCAGGCTTTCAAAGATAGAGAAATCAATCTGTTTGAACGCCATAAGTCCTATGTAGATGATGTTTACCTTTTTAGACATCTTAAAAATAAAGATGGAGATCCTTGGAATGTTGAAGATTAATTTCTTGGCATAGAAGACAAGTGTCTGCTCGGGGCTGCTAATCTTATTACCAGTAAAAGAATAGTGAGGGTGTACTTTGGCGACTACGGATAAGAAATTGATTCACGTTGTGGGCGCAGTTTTTGAGCGCGATGGCAAGATTATGGCGGCGCAGCGAGGTCCAGGACGTGCACTCGAGAATTATTGGGAATTCCCGGGTGGAAAAATTGAGCCGGGGGAGACGCCCGAGCAGACGCTCGTCCGTGAATTACGCGAAGAGCTATTGACTGATGCGGAAGTCGGCGAGTTCGTTGGCCGGTCAGAATTTGAGTATGACTTCGGTATTGTTCGCCTAGATGCCTACTTCGCAAAGATCATCGGCAAAGAACCAACGCTGACCGAGCACAAACAAATTCGATGGCTAGGTGCTGACGAGCTATTTAGTGTTGAGTGGGCACCAGCTGATATTCCTATTATTGAGAAGCTAGCTACCTTTTTATCTTAAGTAATATGATGGAAAACAATCGATAAAATAACAATTATTAGTGCAATTAATCAGTTTCTTATCTGAAATGAATTTGATAGAGACTATCAGAGTGTAGTCTCTCTTGTACGTCTGACAGATCAACACCTATCTTGTGGCAAATCCAGAAACGTATAATCATTAGACTTTCCTTGATAGCGGACAATACTGTAGCTCGTGACGCGAGCTTTCTGTCTGCGTGTTTCCATGATGTGTAAGCTTCGTGCGTATGCACTATCCATTCGTTTGGGTCATCTAATGGTGATAGTGGTAGCTGATCGATAATTGCTTTCAATGCTGATTTGAAAGGCACCTGTCCTTTTCGGCTTGAAAAATATTTGGAATCCTCAGATTTTTTAGCTATTTCTAAGCCAATTCGCTCCAAAACTGGGCCAAGTGTAAGTATGAATTCAGGATTCCAGGGATCGGCGGAATATAAAACATTGACAAGAGATTCTACTATGCGTTGTTGGTGATCGCAGAGTTGTAGCCAACGGTTATAGCTATCCTCTTGTAGATCTTCATGAGAGAAAAGGAAACTAACCTCGGGTGCATCGCTGGCATATGAAATGAATCGCTCAGATACATAAACAGGTTCCAGGTCAGAGAAGGGTATTAAGTCTGATTCGTTGTGAGGGTTTGCCTGAATGAGTAGTTTAGAGATGAAACAAGGTTTCCAAGCGCTAATAGCAAACAGTGTGTAGAGATTTTGGTGTACTTGATAGTGATCGCCGAACTCGGCTCCGGGATCGCTGTGGGATTCCAGAGTGGTGCAGATGTTTCCGTTGAATTCAATACTATTATGGTATGTTTCCCAGCGTGAAGTGGCCTTTAGATGCATTAAAGGAGAAAGGGGGACAGGATCTGATACAAGAATATTGCTTTCAAAACGTGTGTGGGGCGTTCTAGTTATAGACGCATTCATCTTTCCGAGGTTAAACCATGCATCTAGAATTCTAGCTTTCGTCACCATGGAGGTTATCTCTGCTTGGGTGTAGAAGCTATCGGAATTAACTGCGATACGTGCAAAAAATTTTAGTTCCGAACCGTAGGCTGTTGCCTGCAAGCCATAATTTCGGCACCGCCAAAGACAAACACGGCCGTATGCGTCTGAAAAATACATTGTTTCTGGGACTGAATTTCTCCCAATCTGGGAAGAGTGCTCTCGGTAGTATCCGTTGCTATCTATAATGGATAGATTAATTATTCCCACAACGCCTTTGGCTGTGTACTGAATTGTTGCAGGATAAAGCAACGTGGAAGAGTCAGGATCAATCAGCCAGCCAACACGAATATCTGATTCCTTAAATTTACTAGACATAGGATTTAGAGGGATTATTCTAGTCAAGGAAGCTGACTATGTCTGGCACTGTAAGCTCACGATCAGATTGCCAGAGACTAATCAAATCAGAGCGTGTCCTACAACTTGAGGGGTATCCCTGAATAAGTCGAATAAGAGCTTGTATACCAATCCCGCAACCATGGACATTGGTGGCGTCAACAATTGTTCTTAGGTGAGCTCCGAAGCTTGGAGAGAAACCACCCGCGATATATATAAAAACTTGCGCATTGGGAGTAGAAGGGATGTAATTTGTTTGCATTCTGAGTTGATGATCAGATTCTAGTGAATAGCTAGAATATGCTTTTGTGTCGATTATTCCTTCGAAGCTCTCATCGGAAAAGAGTACATCTGGTTTCTTACCTTGTTGCCCGACATGTTGTGTATGAAATCCAAAAATATCGTGAAAGATTGACGCGGTAGTCTTTTCAAAAAGTATGGCATTATCTGTTCCTGAAAAAGCCATATCGTGGTAGCGTAGCAAGAAGTCGGACAGTACTTTTTGTTTATTAGGGAATAGCTGTATGAGAGCAGCTTCAATGAATGACTCTGGTTGACCGGTCTGATTGTGAATGATGGTGATTAATTCTTCAGTAGGTTCCGTTATTAGACGATCAGGAAAAAGCGTTGTTACAGCAGCAGAGATAATTGCTAGGTCGCTTAGTTGTTTTGCCGAAGCCTGAATTTCTGATATTCGTCTATTATCGCGGCTATGCAAAGGACCTCTTCCAAAGGTTCTTTGAAAACTAGCTAATGCTTTTGATTTCTCGTTTTTATTAATCTGATCTTCAAAGACTGGCATCAAAGGTAATTTGCCGAAATGTTTAATGTGATCACGTACTTTATTGACTTTTGAAGGATCAAGTTTAACTGTTGTGCCCGGTGAAATGGTGCTGTTTGTTCTCATATCGTCTTTGACGACTAGCCCCGTATAGAGCAACCATTGCATTATTGTATCTGCGATATCTCCTAGGGTTTGGCCTTGTAACACAATTTTGTCAGAGGGCTTAGATAAATTTGCCGTTTCAGCTAGAGAACTTGGAACTTTTTGTTCGGAACGAAAATTCAGAATCTTTTCGGCAATTTCTGATACGGCTTTATCGTTATGCTTTTCCGCAAAACATAGTACACAGGTTGCTATTTCAGTAGCTGTTAAGTACCCGTTTATACTCGGGTGTAAGAGTAACTTCAAGAGAAATACGAATGGCCTAAGCTTAAATCTTCTATCGATATTTACATGTCTATTCACCGAGTATGGTGAAGGATATTGAAAAGAAAGAATCTGATTCGTGAGTACTGGAAGTGCTGGTTTGTGATTCACTAAATCTTCCCCAGCGAGTGTAAGAAAAACAGTATCTGAATTGGTTTCGGTCGGATACGTGAAGTAAAGCCCAAGAGCATAGAGGAGTGCCGCATGGGTGCGTCCACCAGATCCTCCGCGCCCTACAGCTCTTTCAGAGTAATCACCAGAGATCTTTAAGCCGCGATTGTCCAGAGCGTTCTCAAACGCTATCTGTATAGCGCGATTTCCTCTCCATTGTTTCCCTAAAGCAACGGAAGAAAACGTCTGTAAGTTTAGAGGAACACGATGAGGCTTTCTGTGTGGGCGAGGGACCATCCAGTATTGTTTTGCTTCAGCCATAATTATCCAATCCGGGGAAAACTAGGTTCTATGGACGCATATGGAATTCCCGCAAACGTCTTGAGAATCGCTTCGAAGATAATTTTTGATCCTGCCACTGGAACGGCCATACCAATTTGTTTTCTAACTGATTCTTTAGAACCCACGAAAACAAAATCGTCTGGGAAAGTTTGCAACCGAGCTCGTTCGCGGTTCGTTAAAGCACGGGGCTCCTCCCAGTGATACATATGTGTTCCACCGCCACCCGAACCGGTGACAGTATAACTAGGTTTTTCGGGATCGAGTCTACGATAAATTTGGCTAATTTTTGTTTTTGTGTTGATTCTTAGATGCTCTGGTAGATCCGCTGTAAACGCATTTTGTCCGGGTAGAATGTGTTGGAGACGCTCTACTACGGTCGCGGATTGCTTCGTGCGCTCCTGACCTGTAGCCCATGTTGGTATATTTGAAAGTGCAGTTTTAACTGAAATGTCGATGTCCTTGTAAGGTTCTGGACTTGGCACTTCAAAATTAAAAGGAAGATCCTCACGGATTCCCACTATGATGATTCGATGTCGTGCTTGTGGTATCCCATAGTCTTCGAATTTGTAGAGATGTGGAACTAATTTATATCCAGTAGCGGAAAGATCTTTCAGAATAGTTTTAAACGCATTCCCTTCTTTATTTGATGACAGACCGGATACGTTTTCAGCTACGAAAAAGTATGGTTGGAATTCTTCTAGTATGGGCAGGCCATATGAGTACAAAGGACCAAACTCTCCATCCATTCCTTTGCGCTCTCCAACTGTGCTGAAATCATTACAAGGGAATCCGTATGCAAATGCATCAATTTTTCCAAGTTTTTTGAATGTTTCTACAGATAATTCGCGGATGTCCCCATGAACTACAGATTCGGATTTTTCTTTATGACAAATATTTTTGCTGTATGTCAGTGTGGTATCGAGGTCATAATCATTGGCCCACTTATGGACGAGTTTATAGTCCGGATCGTCAATTTTGGCCGAGAAGGCACCAGTTGCTAATCCTCCGGGTCCGGAGAATAATTCCCCCATACGGAAAGTTTTCGGGAGATCAGCCTTATGTGAAGGGTTGATTGTCATGCCTACTGGAACCTCTGTCGTTTTCTGTTAAATGCGTGGCTGAATTGGACTATGCTGGAATCTATCTTGCCCCAAATATAGTCTAATTGCAGCTGGAACGTTTTCTTGTTCAATATTATTTCGAGGCTCCCACATAGTTCTGTGACAATGACTATTTGATGTTCCAGTAATCAGGTTTTATGAGAAACCATGAGTATATGCGGATATACTAACCACCGTGTTTAGTAATGATCCGCAAAAGAGCGCGCTGGCCGAGTTGCTTCGGCCGATTTTCGCTACCGACGTTGTCCCGCCAGCAAATGATAGTCAGCCAGTTGGTACCCAGCGTCCCAGCTCCGCACCCGCCCGCGAGTTGCGTGCCGTGCTACTGAGCTACGACGGCGCTATCCTCGCCGGCCACGTCATGCTCGACCTGCTTGAGGAAAACGGCTACGGCCCGCTCGACATCGACATCCTTACAGTAGCGCCGGAAAATCTACCCCTCGCGCTCGCGATCCAACACGCCGCCGCCTCCCGCGGCCTTGCCTACGACGTCGTCACCCAACTCGACGGTGCCCTGATCGGCCCAGATGCAACCGGCCGTACCGCCGTCGCCATCAAACTTTACGACGACGAACCCGCAGCAATCCCAGATCTGCCAGTAGCAGCAACTGCCGCCTTGATCGGCACAACGCTCGCGTCCTACACCGAAAACGACCTCATGAGTGGAGAAAAACATGACTGACGAAGCATTCGACTTTTGGGGAAACGGCGAAAAGCCGGGCGGAATCACCGGTGTTGGCCCGTGGGAAGGTCCGCTTCCAGACGATCCGCGATACGATCCGGAACTCTTGGCGAATGGCGATAAGCGTAACGTCGTCGACAAATACCGCTACTGGACGGTGGAAGCTATCCGTGACGATCTGGCCACCCACTCCACCAAACTGCATATCGCCATCGAAAACCTCGAACATGATCTGAACATCGGATCAATCGTGCGCACTGGAAATGCTTTCAACGTCAGCGGCGTCCATATTGTTGGCCGCAAACGCTGGAACCGGCGCGGCGCACTCGTGACCGACCGTTACCTCAACGTCCACCACCACCCAGACGTTGCCAGCCTGGCACAGTGGGCTCGCGAAAACGACTATGTGCTTGTTGCGGTAGACAACATGGAGGGTTCGACGCCGATCGCCGCCACTCCGTTACCGGAAAATGCGCTGCTGATCTTCGGGCAAGAATCCAACGGGCTGAGCGCCGAACTGTTGGCGGCCGCCGATTCGGCCGTCTATATTCCACAGTTTGGTTCCACGCGGTCCATGAATGTTGCGGCAGCGGCTGCGATTGCCATGCACATGTGGATTATGCAGCACGGGCCGCAGGAATAACGCCTAGATGCCTAGCGCTTGTGCGATTGCAGGTAGGAGCGTGGATGCGTCGTCGTCACACCGAATATCGGCGATGCGATCGAGCGCAGTTGGTCCTTGATTGATGATGACGACGTCGGCTTGGCGGGCCCACGCTTGGCGAGCCACCCACGCACCGGTACTCACAATCAGTGAAGTGCCCACAATCAAAATAACGTCACATTCGTTCGCGGCTGACATCGCATAGTCCATAGCCGGTGGCAGCGCTTCGCCAAACATGACGATGTCAGGCTTCATGATTCCACCACAATACGGACACGGAGCCGGATGGAAGCGGGACTCTTGGGCGAGCTGCTTGGCCGCCGCGGTGGCTTCCGCCAAAATCGCAATATCGCCCGGTACGGTGGGCCAGTTCGGGTTGAGCTGATCTAACAAAACCGCATATTCGGCGCGTGGGAGTCGCTTATCACACTGGGTGCATCGGGCGAACTGATATGTGCCGTGAAGCTCCCAGACATTTTGGCTTCCTGCCAGCGAATGCAAGCCGTCAATATTTTGGGTGGCAATGCCAGTAACGAGCTCGGCCTGTTCTAACTGGGCTAATGCGTGATGTGCTGGATTAGGCTCAATTGTCAATAGGTTGTGCCATGTTTCGTGATTGCGTTGCCACACCCAGTTTCGCCAATACTGGTGTGCGTGGAACATGTCGATATCCACTGTGGGCGTTGCCCCACCGCCAGTGCCGCGATAATCCGGCAAGCCAGAACCAGTTGAAACCCCGGCGCCAGTAAGAACAAGCGTGCGCCGAGAACGCATCAGATCTGCGATCTGCTCAGCAACTGGAGATGGCGGCTGGATAGTGAACTGATTAGGGCCTAGCGAATCATTCATATTCTCACCTTAGTTGCTTTTGGATAAACGTGTAGGGTGGACAGAAGCGTATCCGAGTGTAGTTTGACGATTGTCGCAGGCGATGCTTATGCGCACAATTTTCAGACACCGGATATTGTTATTCGGGGAGAGGAAGTCATATGATCTTCCATCGAAAAGGGCGAACTCGCTCACGACTTATTACGACGACGCTGATAGTTGGCCTGTTTTTAACGCCGTCGATTGCGAGCGCAGCAACTACAATCAACATTCCCGACGAACATTTGGCGAACTGCATCACCAAGGCTTTGAAAAAGCCGGCCGGAAGTGAGATCACTGACGACGACGTCAACGAACTGATCAAACTAACCTGCCGTCGAGGCGTCACTGATGTTACTGGCCTCGGTGCCTTCACTCAGCTAGTCAGACTTGATTTAGGTGAGAATCCGGGGCTTACGAACGTTGATGAGATTGCACCGCTAACTGGGCTAAAAAGTCTTAATCTGCAAAATAATACTGAGCTGGACAACGTCGACGTGATAAAGAATCATCCGACACTCCAGAAACTAGCTCTCAACAATATTGGTCTTGAAGATTCCGATTTGGAAAGGGTTATCGCGACCATACCAACGCTGACGTATCTTGCGGTGAGCAACAACAAGATTGAACATGTTTCGGCGTTGACTGCGGACGTGTTACCGAATCTGCGCGACATCCGGATCGCGAGCAACCGGGTAGTAGATCTGTCCCCGCTTGGACAATCACAGCTGACGAAACTTTATGCTGGTGGCCAAGTCAATGAATCTGGACCGACGATGTACGTTCCAGCCCGCGCGGATACTTTCATAATGAGTATGCAACGCCCAGATATTCTTACTACTACTGGGGACAACGGAATCGTTGTTGCTGGAGATCAGTACACGTCCGAATACGAACTAGGGACGGATACTGTCACTGTTAGTAATCTTGATGAGATGACCACCCAACTGGGGGTCAAGTTCCAGGACCCAGCTCCACGCGCCGGAGAGACCTTTACTGGATGGGTTTTCTATCCAGTTGTACAAGCTGACGTGACAAGTGAACCACCAACTACCGGCACGGTAGAAACAGCGTATTCACACCAGTTCACAGTGACCGAAGGTTTCCCGGTGTCAATGTGGACATGGACGTCGGCAGCTATTCCTGGGCTAAGTTTCGATCCGGCGACAGGATTATTGAGCGGGACACCTACGCAAGCTGGTCAGTTTGAGGCCAATATTGCTGCTGAAGACGAATTAGGAAATGCTATCGAGTACAGCACCACCGTTAATATCGAGCCAGTGCAGGTAACCCCGCCAGCTGGAGATATGACCCCGCCAGTTTCGGATGTGACTCCGCCAGTTGGAGATGTGACTCTACCGGTTGTTCACCCAGCAAGTAAGACGCCGCTAGCACAAACTGGAATGACCGGTTTCCTCGGCATGGGCATTGCGAGCCTGCTACTGATGAGTGCCGGTGGCGGTGTTCTCCTGATGCGTAAAAAGCGTACCGTCTGAATCTCTCGCCAGGCGTCTATCTACTATTACCCTCGCATAGATAGATACCTAGTGCACATAATTTCACGAACGGGACTGAGGGCTTAACAAGTGAGCACGAATAGTGCGATAATGGAACTGTTCTAACCACTACAAGAGGAGTATTCCCGTGGCAATTGCAACCCCAGAGGTTTACAACGAAATGCTTGACCGCGCTAAGGCCGGCAAGTTCGCATACCCAGCAATTAACGTTACGTCATCTCAGACGCTAACCGCTGCTATCCGTGGCTTTGCTGAGGCAGAGTCTGACGGTATTATTCAGGTTTCCGTTGGCGGTGCAGAGTACTGGTCAGGTTCAACTGTGAAGGACCGCGTTGCCGGCTCCCTCGCAATGGCAGCATACGCTCGCGAAATCGCAAAGAACTACGATGTCAACATCGCACTGCACACCGATCACTGTGCAAAGCAGAACATCGATTCTTGGATTCGCCCACTTATGGAGCTCGAAGCTGAAGAAGTCAAGGCTGGTCGTCTCCCATTCTTCCAGTCCCACATGTGGGACGGTTCTGCTGTTCCACTCGCAGAGAACCTTGAGATCGCTCAGGAAATGCTAGAGCTTGCTGTCAAGGCAAACACCATCCTCGAAGTCGAGATCGGCGCTGTTGGCGGCGAAGAAGACGGCGTTGTTGGCGAAATCAACGAGAAGCTTTACACCACTGCTGAAGATGGCATGAAGACCATCGAAGCTCTTGGTCTTGGCGAAAAGGGCCGTTACATCACCGCTCTTACCTTCGGTAACGTCCACGGTGCATACAAGCCAGGTCACGTCAAGCTTCGTCCAGAACTCCTTGGTGAGATTCAGGAAGAAGTTGGCAAGAAGGTTGGCAAGGAATCGCCATTCGATCTCGTTATGCACGGTGGCTCCGGCTCAACCGCAGAAGAAATCGCAACCGCTGTCCGCAACGGTGTTATCAAGATGAACGTCGATACCGATACCCAGTACGCATTCACCCGCCCAGTCGCTGAGTGGATGATGCGTAACTTCGATGGCGTTCTTAAGATTGACGGCGAAGTCGGCAACAAGAAGCAGTACGATCCACGCTCGTGGGGTAAGGCTGCTGAGACCGGCATGGCTGCGCGCGTTGTTGAAGCATGTGAGCGCCTCGGTTCCGTCGGAACCAAGATGCGCTGATCGAGCTGCGTCAACGCCTAGCATGCTGCGTTAAGTATGCACATAGGCTTGAAGGCGGGCATCCGATAGGGTGTCCGCCTTTGCAGTCTCTATTAGCCACTACACGGTTGCATAATTATTGAGCTCAATAATAAAATATGCGGAGTATCAGAACGGGAACAACGATGTTTCCCAACTAATATCAAGCTCAGAGCTTGAGGAGGCTGGCCATGGAGGCCCTCATTGTTGATGAACTAACGAAGATTCTTCCTACGCAACGCCCGCGCCCGGCTGAACTTTCGCGTACTCGGTTCAGCAACGAACCTTTCCAGTTTCAGATTGCCTGGCATGAGCCGCCGCATGGTATCGACCGGATCGAAACCACGATCACCATTTCCGCTGGTGATTTAGCAACTGTTCGATGCGAAGAAGCCATGCTTGTTCCGGTATCTACCCCGTTTTTTATGGGGGACGACGACGGTTATCTCGTCTCTCGCCCAGATCTTATGCCAGATGTTTTGCGTCCAGTGGAGACCAAAAAGACCAATAGTGCGGACGGTTCCGAATGGAGCTGTTTCGTTCAACAACGTCACCAGGGGTGGAATAGTGTGTGGGTGAGCGTCGATGACCCGGGCGCCTATATCACGGTAAAAGTCGGCGAAATCGTGCTACCAACACTAGAGGTGACAACGATTCCGGCCACCGTTCCAGAACCAGATATTGTCAACACCCGCTGGTTCCATTGTGATTCCTTAGCGCATACAGCTCATGTGTCAGTATGGAGTGACGAACACTGGCAGGCGATTGAAAACCAGATGATTGCTGCCCGGCGGATGCACATTAACTGTTTGCTGATGCCACTGTGGACCCCGCCGCTTGATACCGCTCCCGGAAAACGCCGGATGCCAACCCAGCTCTTAGACATTACGCGTACCGAAACCGGAGAGTACCTATTCGATACGGCACGGGCGGTGCGTTGGCTCGGCTTGCTGAAAAAGCACGGGTTTAGCGCTATCGAGATCCCGCATATTTTCACCCAGTGGGGAGCGAAAGCCTGCGCACAATTCTATATTCGGCAGGGCCAAGAGGTTCAGCCGGCTTTTGGCTGGGAGACCCCTGCTACCGCGCCAGAATACCGCGCATTCCTCGAACAACTTATTCCGTTTGTGCGTAGTTTCTTGAGCGAACATATGGATCCTGACTCGCTCTATTTCCATATTTCAGATGAGCCTGCCGAAAACAATGTGGACACGTATGTTGCAGCTCGTGCCCAAGTGCTCGACTTGCTTGACGGTTGCCACGTCATCGATGCTCTATCTGACGTGGCTTACCACGAACTTGTGGACACCGCCGTCGTCGCCACAGACGCAATCGACAAGTTCCGTGCCAGCGGTATCGAACCAGAATGGGTCTACTACTGTGTATGTCAAGAAACGAAACTTGCCAACCAATACATCGCCCAACGCCCGAACCGCCACCGCTATCTGGGGTTCCAGCTCTACAAGTCTGGCGCTCGCGGATTTTTACAGTGGGGATACAACTTTTATAACACGCAGCTGTCCACCGGGTATGTCGATCCGTTCTGGGAAAACGACGCCGGTGGCGGATTCATCTCCGGAGATGCGTTCATCGTTTATCCCGCGCCGAACGGTGAAGTCTGGGAAAGCCTGCGACACCGCATGGTGGGCGCCGGCTTCCAGGATCTAGCCGTCTGCCAATTCGCGGAAACCCTGATGGGGCGCGATGCGGTACTTGACATTATTGATCCGGACCAGACCCTCGATTATGCGAGCGGTTGGGTTTCGGAACAGGAACTGATCCGGCGTCGAGAGCGCCTCAACTCTACTATTGACGCCAAGCTACAAGAAAAAATGAAGGAACTATGAGCACGCCACAACATATCGAAGAAATTTCTGCCTCCACTGGTTTCCTCGTACCTCCGCGCACATGGCGTCCGGCCAGCGACTATCCGCATCACATCTCGCTCAACGGCGAATGGCGCTTCCGGCTTCACCCCACAGCCCAGCTAGATGATTCCCTCCCGTGGGAGACCATCACGTTACCGTGCCATTGGGCGTTTAGTTCCGAACGCGACGACGCCGGGCGGTTGCTGTGGACACGAGGCAAGCCGATCTACACTAACCAAAAGTTCCCGTTCGCACTCAACCCGCCGCACGTGCCGCAAGATAATCCCACCGGGGAACATGTGCGAACGTTCAACGTTTCCGCCCAAGCATTCGCTGACGTGGCTGCAGGCGGGCGCGCAATTATTCGGTTCCTTGGTGCTGAGTCCATTGCGCAGGTTCGGGTCAATGATGTTCTGGTTGCTACCTTGCGTGGGTCGCGGTTGATGCACGAAGTCGATATTTCTTCGGCTATCCAGGAGGGTACAAACACAATTTCGGTGGTTGTGAGCCAATGGTCGGCGATGAGCTACATCGAGGATCAAGACCAGTGGTGGCTGGCCGGCATTTTCCGTGACGTTGATTTTTATGTGGAACGCGCGGGAAGTTTCCGCGATGCCCGCGTTCACGGGGACTATGATCCACACACCGGCGTGTGCACGTTACACATCCGAGTTGAGTCCGACGGCGATACCTACACCTGCCGTATCGGGGACCGCGATTATGAGCTACGAACCGGGCGGTGGGAGCACGTCGTCGTCGAATCAGCGTTGCCGTGGAGCCCGGATGCGCCACACCTATATCCGATCACGCTTACCAATTCAGTAGATACCCGGACGATCCGGGTGGGATTCCGCCGGGTTGAGGTGTTCCGTGGAGATCGGCCACGAATCCTGCTCAACGGAAAGAAGCTAGAACTGCGTGGCGTTAATCGCCACGAAACCCACCCAGACAAGGGACGTGCTTTCGATCCAGACCAGCTCCGCCGGGATCTGACCATGATGAAACGGCACAACATCAACGCGATCCGGACCGCCCACTACCCTCACGATCCACGTTTTTACGATCTGGCAGATGAATTTGGGTTCTGGGTAGTGTGCGAAGTTGATCTGGAAACCCATGGATTTGTGTTTGCCGACTGGGCTGGTAACCCGTCTGATTCTCCGCAGTGGCGAGGCGTCTACGAGGATCGTGCCCTACGGACGGTTTCGCGCGATTACAACCATCCGTCGATTATTATCTGGTCGCTCGGGAATGAGTCTGGATACGGGGAAAACATGGCGCGCTCAGCGGCTTTGATTCGCCGGGAGGACCCGTCCCGTCCGATCCACTACGAAGGCGATTATGACGGGCGAATCACCGATATTCATTCCCGCATGTATTTGCCGATCGAACAGATTCACGCCATGTGTTCTCCTGGCGGTGACGTACCGATTTCTGATGTGGCAGTGTGGGGTCAGGTGCATCAGTTCCCGTTGATTAACTGCGAATACGCTCATGCGATGGGAAACGGGCCGGGTGCGTTGATTGACTATGACGAGTGTATTGAGCGCTACGAGCAGTATCATGGCGGTTTCGTCTGGGAATGGCGCGACCACGGCTTGCGTACCTGGGACAATGGCCAGGAATACTTCGGGTACGGCGGTGATTTTGGGGAGCGCACGCACGATTCGAATTTCGTGATGGACGGGTTAGTTCGGTCCGACGGCGTTCCCTCACCGGCACTTGCAGAGCTCAAGGCCGTCTACACCCCGGCCAAGTTGGTTGCTCGGGCAGAAGCGGGCCGGCTGATTGTTGATGTTCGTAACCGATACCATGCGCAACGCTCGCGTATTCTCACCACTCGTGTTTACGTGGGTGGGACCTGTTTAGGCGTACTAGAGCATGATGTTGCTCCGGGTGAACGTGAAACGCTCGTGTGGGAAAACGACGCTATTTCGCCAGAAGCTGTGATTGATCTGGTCTCGTGTCGCAACGAAGTCCCGATTCCGGGGAATGCGTGGGAAGAAGAAGGCTGGGAGGTGAGCCGTACCCAGATTCGTCCGCAGGTCCAACCGTTGCGGTATCCGGTCGGGGGCGTGATTGAACCCGCAACAGAACCGCTCGTGGAGCTCGACGGCGATCGGCTGATTCGTATTCTTGAGCTTCCGGTTGCTGATATTCGACCGTCGTTATGGCGGGCACCAACGGATAACGATGAATCGCGTGGGTTTGGGTCATTTAGTTTGGCAAGCCCAGGGAAGACGTTTGGTGCCGGCTTGGAAGGTGCGCCGTCGTCGGCAGATCTGTGGCGTGCTGCAGGACTGGATAAGATGGTATGTCACGAATGGCATACTGAGCTTTCGGGCGATGAGTACAGTGGACGATACGTGCGCGAAGAAGTCTGGGCGAGTGATCAGTCCCAAGCCAGAGTGAACGTCACCTGGCACTGGGAATGGGGCGTTGTCGACGGCGAACCAGTCGTCCGGTTGTCTACGGACGTGATGCCGTCAGCTAGCTGGCGTGGCTCGTGGCCACGAACCGGAATCCATGTTGCTATCCCGCGGCCAGAACATGTCTCATGGTACGGATATGGACCTGGTGAAGCATATTCGGATTCTCGCCAAGCAGTGACATTGGGGCACTTTGCTGCTGAACCGCAAGACCTAGAATTTGAGTACTCGGTTCCGCAAGAAAACGGGACGCGAATTGGGATGCGTGAGCTGGCCTTGAGCTATGGCTCATATGGGGTTAGCCTGCATGCGCATCCGCATATCAGTTTGCCGGAGTATTCCGATTACTATCCGTCATTTAGTCTGCATGAGCAGGACGAGTTTGCACTTACGGTCGCGCGCCACCCATACGAACTGGAAGAAAACGATGGATTCTGGCATCTATATCTTGATGGTGGCCAGCATGGTTTAGGTTCGCGCACATGCGGTCCAGATGTCTACCCACAACACGCATGGACACCACGGGCGGTGACTATCTCGTTAGATATAAAACGACATACTCGATGATTTCTCATCTCACACATTCTAAGCAACGGCGCTTAGAAAAGAGGGAAGGAGTAGAGAATGAGACTGAAGTGGAGAAAACCTGCAGCGTTAGTGATTGGATTCGCTATGGGAGCATCGTTGCTGCCAGAAGCTGCATATGCGAATGAAAAAGATGAGCTATCGACGGGCGAACAAGCTAAGTCGATAGTAGAAACATTTGGTAAGGGAGGTGATGGCGGATCATATTTGACAACGTCTGATGGTCGGCAAGTGATTCTTCGTGGACTCAATACGCATGGTTCGACGAAAGTAGCGAAAGACTGTATGCCGGAATACTACGAAACTGACATCGCTCGGGAACGCGGCGAACTCAGTAGTAACGCGGTAAGACTATTGATGCAGTGGAGATGTGTAGAGCCGCAACCGGGTGTGTACGATGATGCCTATCTTGATCGGATAGAAAGCCTAGTCAACACCTATAACTCTCATGGCATGACTGTTTTGTTAGACATGCACCAAGACCTTTACGGACCGGGTGTAGCTGATATTCCTGGTGTCGGAAATGGCGCTCCAGCGTGGGCAACATATACTGACGGGCTACCAGTAAATAAACATGATAACTGGGCTATGTATTATCTCGAAGATGGGGTTATTCGAGCATTCGATAATTTCTGGAATCACACCGGACAACATCCTGAACTAGCGGAGCATTATGCCAAAATGTGGGCTCATGTTGCTCATCGTTTTGCGCATCATCCTGGAGTTTTTGGCTACGATCTGATGAATGAACCATTCGCAGGTAAATCTCTTCCAGCATCGTTGGAAAAAGGGCCACTAGCTGATCTTTACACGCGGGTTATTAATGCAATTCGCGAAACGGATAACGATACTTGGATTTTCCTAGAACCAGTTGCCTTAGGTGCAAATCAGGGATTGGGAACACATCTGCCATACATCCCAGACCCACGCCAAGGACAACCAAAGATCGGTTATGCTCCGCACATGTACATGCTTGGTACTGAAGAAGGCGGGATGCCTCAGTGGTCAGCACTTGCAATTAAAGGGGCAATGCGATTGTGGCAAGCCAATGTTCGTCAACAAGCCAAAGATCTCTCGCCAGACGGGACGACTGTCCCCATCGTCGTCGGCGAATATGGACTTAACACTGACAAACCGGGTGGGCTGGAATATGTCAAGTATGCCCAATGGCGTTTAGGGATGATGGGAGCCTCTACTTTTTATTACTCCTCTGATCGCGGACAATGGGGGCCCTGGGATGAAAACGGCCATAATCGCAACACGCACGACTTATTGGCAACATGCTATGCCACAGTCGTAGGCGGCTTCTTGGATTCGCAAGAACCATTAGCTGATGGGTGTGGGATCTATTTTGAACGCGGTGATGGGCGCAATACCGAAATCCAGGTTCCATGGGCATCGGCGATTGACGATATCCGTGTTGAGGGGGCAACAATCGTTAGATTTAGTCCTGAAGAAAAAATACTGACAATTAACGCTGGAACTTTTGCGCAGTACAAGGAAGTTTGGGTAAAACGGGCTAAGTAAGTAGCTTCCGGACTACCAATATCTGTTGACAAGAAAAGTGTTATGTTACCGGATTCACTTTTTAGTGAACAGCGGTATAGTGTAATGGCAAGCAGAACAGTCATTCTGAACTCAAAGGGGAGAAAAATTATGACAACACTGTCGCATCGCAGCAAAGTCGCTGCCGTTTTGGCAACTGTTTCACTCGCAGCCGCAGGCTTGGCTGGTTGTTCATCGGACTCGGCTGGAAAAGCATCGTCCGGCGAAGACGGAAAGACAGAAGCCAAACTTGAGTACGTCCATCGTTTGCCAGATGGTGAAGGCATGGTCAAAGTTCAAGAAATCGTAGATCGATGGAACAAAGATCACCCGGATATGACAGTCAAGGCAACAAAATTCGATGGTAAAGCTGCAGATCTATTCCAGAAGCTTGAAAAGGATGTGGCAACTGATACCGCCCCATGTTTAGCACAGCTCGGATACTCCGAGGTCCCAGAGGCATTCGTGAAAGGCATGGTTGAAGACGTCACCAAGCAGGCAGAAAAGTACAAGGACAACTTCTCCGGTGCATATGGTCAGATGGCAGCCGGTGGAAAAGTCGTGGGTCTACCACAAGATACTGGCCCGCTCGTCTACTTCTATGACAAAGCAGAATTCGATGCTCTCGGGTTGTCCGTGCCAACAACACTCGACGAGCTGAAAGAAACTGCTAAGAAGGCAGCGGAACAAGGCAAGTACATTTTGAATTTCGAACCCGATGAAGCTGCTCACTGGCTTTCAGCACAGGCTGCTGCTGTAGGCGATCCGTGGTTCACTACCGAAAATGATAAGTGGAAGATCAATACCCAAAACAAGGGATCTGAGGTAGTAGCTAACTTCTGGCAAGAACTCATTGATGCCAAGGCAGTCACCACGATCAACCGCTGGGATGACGCATACACCAAGGCATTGACCGATAAGAAGGTTATTGGAAACATCGGTGCAGCTTGGGAAGCTGGTTTTATGCTTGACCCAGTTGTTCCAGAAGATGCTGAAGGTACTTGGCGAGTAGCTCTACTACCAGATTTCGGTGAAGGCGTGAAGACCGGCCCTGACGGTGGATCGGGCGTTGCCGTGATGAAGGGATGCAAGTACATCGACGAGGCAATGGAGTTCAACAACTGGTTCAACACCCAGACGGCAGATCTTGCAACACAAGGCCTCGTTGTTGCAGCTAAGGGAGACGTGACCACTCCAGAAAAGATTAAGCGTCAGTTTGGTGGACAAGACGTTTTCACTGAGCTTGCCAAGGCAAACCAGGGCTTGAACCCTGACTTCCAGTACATCCCAGGATTCTCTGCGGTAGGCCAAAAGATGGTTGATACGGCAGCGAACGTTATTGATTCCAAGGGCAAGATTGCCGATATTTTTGCGGCAGCTCAAGAAGAATCGATGAAGACGCTTAAGAATCTCAAACTACCAGTAGCCGAATAGTAGGTGATCCGCCGCCGAAAGAGACGTGATTGGTTGAGGACTATAAGGAATTTATATTGAGGCACACTATGACAAACACGGTAGAAATCGATAGCTCAAGAAAAAGAGGCAGACGCAGGCGCGAGCGCCATGAAGCCCTAACTGGTTGGATCTTCATGCTCCCGTTCGTTATCGGCTTCACGTTGGTTTTTCTGCTACCGATTGGGGCATCAATATATTCGTCGTTCTTCCAAGAAGTCTCCGACGGCGGCGGACTCTACGGCGGAAGCGAGCTCATCAAAGAGTTCGTTGGTTTAGATAACTACTACAACACTGTGGCCAATGAGAGATTCTGGATGGGAATTATGCGAGTAATTCTCTATACACTCATCCAGGTCCCCGTCATGATTTTTGTGGGCTTGGCATTGGCTCTTGTTCTAGACTCGCTGCTCGTTCGACACGTTGCGGTATACCGACTCGGCTACTTTTTGCCATTCGCTATCCCCGGTATCGTAGCGGCAATCATCTGGCTCTACATCTACACTCCAGAAATCTCACCACTTATTTCGCTGTTGAACTGGTTGGGGCTAGACGTTAATTTGATGAGCAAGAATCTCATTTTCTTCTCGATGGCAAACATGACTACCTGGACCTACACGGGCTATAACATGCTGATCTTCCTCGCAGCACTACAGGCGATTCCAACCGAGCTTGAGGAAGCGGCCCGGCTTGATGGAGCTACTGGGTTCCAGGTAGTAACAAAGGTGAAGGTTCCAATGGTTCGTGGGGCAGTGCTACTGTCCGTCCTCCTCTCAATTGTAGGAACGATCCAACTGTTTAACGAACCAGCTGTTTTGTCCACTGTGAACCGGTGGATGGGTGCTGACTACACTCCAATGATGATGGCGTACAACACTATGGTTGGGCAGATTACCCCATCTGGTGACGGGCCGGCAGCTGCTACTTCTATTGTGATGGCTGTGATTGCGGGTGGTTTAGCTGTGGTCTATGCATTGATTGAGCGGAAGGTGAATAACTAATGTCAAAAATGACCAAACGTATGCTCAGCGACGGAACCGAGTATGTTCCATCACGTGAAGGAATCCCGGCTCGTTCTATCGCGCCATCTGCTGTGGCTCGCTGGATCACCAGAGCTATCCTATTTCTTGCGCTCGTGTACTTCTTGTTCCCGGTTTATTGGGTGATTGTGGCATCCACGAAGACGAATTCCCAACTCGTGTCCACGAACGGTTTATGGTTCGACGATTTTAATTTGTTGAAGAACCATGACACGCTCATGGTGTGGACGCGCGGAATGTTTTGGCGGTGGGTATTGAATTCGTTACTCTACTCCACTGTTGCTGGGGTAGTTGGCACACTCATTTCTGTGATGGCAGGTTACGCAACCGCTAAGTTCAACTTTCCTGGCAAGGGAATTGCGATGGGCGTGATCATGTCCGGCCTGCTCATGCCAGCAGCGCTCCTCACTATTCCGCTCTACATTATTTTCCATCACATCGGAATCACCAATACAATGTGGGCGATTATCATTCCAGCTTGTGTGAGCCCATTTGGTGTGTTCTTGGGCCGTGTCTATGCGCAGACATCTGTGCCAACTGAGTTAATTGAAGCTGCTCGAATCGATGGTGCTAGCGAAGCTCGTATTTTCTTTACGATGGTGTTGCGGCTGCTAGCACCGGCGATGGTGACGATTTTCCTCTTTATTTTCGTAGGAACGTGGAACAACTTCCTGTTGCCGTTGATGATGGTGACGGCTGATGAAATTAAGCCAGTAACTCTTGGCCTGTACGGCATGATGAGTTACTTCGCCCCAGAAAAGGGAGCTGTGATGCTAGGCGCGCTATTGGGTGTTCTCCCATTGATTGTTCTCTTCCTTGCGTTGCAAAAGTATTGGCAGTCCGGCCTCGCAGCCGGCTCAGTCAAGGGCTGATAACCCGCAGACATAAAGTGGTGGCCACGAACAAAAGTTCGTGGCCACCACTTTGCTATTTAGCTGTTAGCCGCCGAAGCGATCGTTCAGGTAGCTGACAACTCCAGCGGATATTCCAGCCACCAGCGCGAACTGGGAGTGAGCAAGGCGTTTACCTTCGGCACGACGGCGCTCTCCACGCCGGAAGATCGCACGTTCAGTAAGGATCGACATGCCGAGAGAACCGGCAACCAGTGCGCCGCCGATTGCCAGCATATGGGGCTTAACATGGTGCTGGTCTGTATCTTTCAGATCAGCATCTGCATCTTTCGATTCAGCATCTTTCGGTTCTATATCTGAAATTGCGCCGGTTTTTGCTTTTTCTGATGCTATCTGGAAAGTAGCAGGTATAGCGCAGGACAATGTTTTCACTACGAATCGCATTGGCCGGGAACGAATCATATCTGGACTCGCATAGTAAAGAGTGATGCCAAGGCCGAGGGTAACGGCATCGAGCATCGCATGCGGATTACTTGAGCTCATCGTCAGGATCCTGATTATTTGGCATTGCTGTGGTTTCGGGCGCCGATACGTCAGGATGTGATTGCATCGGTGGAATCGGCTGTGCTGGCGGTGTCACTGGTGCTGAAGGCTGAGTATGCGACGTCGTCTGAGTCAGAATCGTTGGCTGCTCTGATGGCATCGGAGTAGGCGACGCTACGTTTGGATCGTACTGTGGTGTAAAACCGTATTCTGGTAGTTCAGTGGTCTGTTCTGGTTCCTTCTTACGAACCAAGAAGAACACGAGTAGTGCAATGGCTGCAATGATCGCAACTCCGATAGCAATCCACGCCCACAGTGGCATGCCTGAGGTCGCGCCTGCTGGTGCGAAGAGATCGCTGAAGTCAGTATTACCGGTCTTTTCACCTTCAACATAGATGCCATTCTTGATAATTGGTTCAAGACCTTCGTAGATAGCGCGGTTACCATCAATCGTTGCGCCATCAGCCTTGATAATCTTTCCTGGTGTAGCCACAACAACACGTGCATCAACGATGTCCATTAGCATTTTTGCTTCTGCCGGAATCTCGTCAGAAGTATCTTCGCGCATATCGATGACGTATGTTGAATCAGTTTCGGTGATTTTCTCGCCGTCGATAACTGATTCTGGAGTTTCAAAACTGATCCGGCAGCCGAGGCCATCTTTGGACGGCACTTCGGTCACATCCAGATGTTCTATCGCTTCATCTAGTGCGCCAGAAGGTAACTGTGCGACTTCTGGGCTTTTGCGCGCTTCGGCAATGACTTGATTAGCGAAATCGTCGCATGAAGAGATGTTTTCTTGGCTAAGAAGGCCGTATTGATCATGGAATTCCATTGCAATGGTGGCCGTTCCGTCTTCGTGGATCCCAGCGCCGGCGTCCACATGGCAGGCGCCTAAGGTCAGGGCAAGTACAGCTGTGGTTGCGTATGTTGCTATCTTCCGTGGCAGTCTCATATCGGCCTTTCGAATTTGGTGTACGTATTGTCAAAAAGTCTACTATAGTTATCGGCTTAAAATTATGACCCTAGAGGTTATATGGCCGTGGAGACCATCCGCTAGGGTCATAATTTAGTGGGACGAATAGTTATCGCAGTTGCGGTTCGTCGTCGTGATTACCAGCTTGCATTTCAGGTTCAGATAATGCTTCTGCGTTAATGTCGTCAACGGTTGGCTGGGCTAAGTCCCCCGGCTGAGTCGGTTCAGCTGGTGTAGCGGAAGTAGGCATCATCGGCGCATCTGGATTATGGTACGGAGCCGGTGTTAGCTCAGTAGTTGGCTTCTTACGGATAAGCAGGAAGATCAACACGCCAATAACAACGACGATGCCAACTCCGGCAACGATCCAGATCCATAGCGGAGTAGCAGAATTCTGCCCAATCTTTGCATCGTCTAGTGAGCCAGTGCCTTCTTTATGACCCTCAACAGTAATGCCCTTAACGATTGTGCTCAAAGACTTATATGTTGCTATGTTGCCGTTAATTTCGGCCCCTTCAGCTTTAATGATATCGCCGGGCATCGCAATGGTTAAAGTGAAAGTCCCCATGCTTTCAAGCATGCTTAGTTGAGCTGGAGGTACCTGCTGGCTGGTATCCTCGGTGGAAAAAATAAATGTGTCATCGGTTTCCTTGAGGTTTTTGCCGTCGATAGCACTTTTCTCTGACTCGGCAGTGAAACGGCAACCAAGATGACCATCGGTGCTTATGTCCGTAACCTTAACCTCGCCAGATCCACCTGGAACTTGGCTCTTGATCGCGGTTAGAAGGTCATCGCAACTATCCCCAGCACCCAGAGCGGCGAGTTTTCCGTCGTCGTCGTGCAATTCGACGACTGAGTTGACATTTCCATCGGGATGAATGCCGACGCCGAGGTCAACATGGCATGCACTGAGCGATACGGTAGCTGTCGCAGCAAGCGCAAAAAGAGCAAACTTCTTCAGTGAATATGAGGTCATAGGAATTCCTTTTCAACGTTTTATAAGTGATTCTAGGGAACAACGGCGTTTACGGCTAGTGCGATAACAAAATATCGGAAGCAATGAGGTGACCTAAGTGCGTCGATACATCGTTAACGGGCGATAGTGCGTTGTGTCACTCATCGTCTCTAAGCGAACATGAGTAGGTCTACCTAACCTCGAGAAAATTGTGATATAGCAGGGGTTTGGAAGGAACGATCCGGGAAATTGTGAATGTTCGGGTCCGATAGTCCCAGTAAAAACGTCGCTATCCCGGTAGCATAGTTATTGGCATAAAAACCATTCGTCGTCGTCAACTCTAGGAGGAAAAAGGATGACTGACATGTACACTATCGAGGCTGTTCGCGAAGGGGCACCATCGGTTGCCCCGGCCGATTTGGTCGAGTGGGTTACCAAGGTAGCTAACCTGACCGAGCCAAAGAACATTGAGTGGGCTGATGGATCTCAGGAAGAATGGGATCGCCTCACTTCGATGATGGTTGAATCAGGAATGTTCACCCGTTTGAACCCAGAGAAGCGTCCGAACTCCTTCCTCGCTCGTTCGCTTCCATCGGACGTGGCTCGTGTTGAGTCCCGTACCTTCATCTGCTCCGAGAAGGAAGAAGATGCAGGTCCAACCAACCACTGGGCAGATCCAAAGGAAATGAAGGAAACCCTCATTGGTGAGAAGGGTGTTTTCCGCGGTGCAATGCACGGTCGTACCATGTACGTCATTCCATTCTCCATGGGTCCATTGGGTGGTCCGATTTCTCAGCTAGGTATCGAGCTTACTGACTCCCCATACGTTGTTGTTAACATGCGTATCATGACCCGCATGGGTATCAAGGCTCTTGAGCTTATCGCTGAAGGTAAGCAGTGGGTCCCAGCAGTTCACTCTGTTGGTTCACCTCTGGAAGATGGCCAGGAAGACACCACATGGCCATGCAACGATGAGAAGTACATTACCCACTTCCCAGAGACCAATGAAATCTGGTCCTTCGGTTCCGGTTACGGCGGCAACGCACTTCTTGGTAAGAAGTGTTTCGCTCTTCGTATTGCTTCGACCATGGCTCGTCGCGATACTTGGATGGCTGAGCACATGCTCATCCTCCGCCTCACCAACGAAAAGACTGGTCGTCAGTTCCACGTAACAGCTGCATTCCCATCAGCTTGTGGTAAGACCAACCTCGCTATGCTCCAGCCAACCATTGCTGGCTACAAGGTTGAGACCGTCGGTGACGACATCGCATGGATGCGCCCAGGTGAAGATGGCCGCCTACGCGCCATCAACCCAGAGGCTGGCTTCTTCGGCGTTGCCCCAGGTACCTCCTACAAGACCAACCCAATGGCTATGGACACCATGCGTGCAAACACCATCTTCACCAACGTCGCATTGACCGACGACGGCGATGTTTGGTGGGAAGGCATCGACGGCGAGACCCCAGATCACTTGATCGACTGGCACGGCAATGACTGGACCCCAGAGTCCGGCGAGCCAGCAGCTCACCCGAACTCCCGCTTTACCACTCCAGCTTCTCAGTGCCCAATCATTTGCCCTGATTGGGAAGCTCCAGAAGGCGTTGCGGTTGACGCAATCCTCTTCGGTGGCCGTCGTGCAAACAACGTTCCACTCGTTGCTGAGCAGTACACCCCAGCTCACGGTGTCTTCATTGGCGCAAACGTTTCTTCCGAAGTTACCGCTGCAGCTCTTGACGTCAAGGCTGGCGCACTCCGCCACGATCCATTCGCAATGCTCCCATTCTGTGGCTACAACATGGCTGACTACTGGGGTCACTGGCTCGAGATGCAAGAAGAGCTTGGCGAGAAGTTCCCGAAGGTCTACCAGGTCAACTGGTTCCGCAAGGATGCCAACGGTAAGTTCCTCTGGCCAGGATTCGGCGATAACTCCCGCGTTCTTGACTGGATCGTTCGTCGCGTTGCTGGCGAAGTTGAAGCTGTTGAGGGTATGACTGGTCTCTACCCGAAGCGTGAAGACTTCAACCTTGAAGGCTCCGGCGTTTCCGAAGCTGATTGGGAAGCAATGTACACCCTTGATCCAGAAGCTTGGGAAGCTGAAACAGTTGAGACTGAAGAGTACTTCGCTAAGTTCGGTGACAGCGTTCCAGAAGCTCTTATGGACGAGCTCGCAGCTCTCCGTGAGCGCATCGCAGCTGCTAAGAACTGAATGTAGCTAAGCTATTAAGCTAAAAATGTGGCTCGGGTTTTCCCGAGCCACATTTTTTGCGTCCACAATATGAAATTGGGCCTGCCAGCCATAGAACTCATCATTGCTAGACGATAAAATATAGAGAGTTCAATCCAACGGAGGAGGAACAATGAAGCCGTTCGCAGGTAGCATGTCGATTCCTGGCTGGTCACGTATTTATGCTGGCAAGGTACATGACATGTATATTCCAGTTGATCAGCA
This sequence comes from Arcanobacterium phocae, assembly GCF_018913465.1. GTDB lineage: Bacteria > Actinomycetota > Actinomycetes > Actinomycetales > Actinomycetaceae > Arcanobacterium > Arcanobacterium phocae_A. The sequence goes on from NZ_JABAPM010000008.1 coordinate 38,192, forward strand.
ATGGCATGCTGGTAACGAAACTATGCTTGTTGTCGCCTCTGATCGAATCTCGGTGCAAGACCGTGTTGTTCCAACTATCATTCCAGGTAAAGGAGAGCTCCTTACTAAGCTTGCATTATGGTGGTTTGAACGGCTCGACGATATCGTCCACAACCATTTAACAAGTGCGCAGGTGCCAGCTGAGGTAGCAGGACGAGCCATGATCGTCCGTCGCCTCCGCATGTACCCAGTCGAATGCACGGTTGCTGGATATATGACTGACACTATGCTCGATGAATATCAGAAAACGGGTGCGGTTAATGGCGTCGAGTTGCCAGCCGGTTTGCACGAAGGTGATCAGTTGCCAGCTCCTATTTTTCTGCCGGCGCGTAAGGGTGCCGTCGAAGCTGACGATGTTGACATCACTTTCGATGAATTTTCCTACATTGTTGGTGTGGATGCGGCGCGTTTAATTCGGCGTATATCACTAGCAATATATGAGCGAGGCCATGACGTGTGTATGGATGCAGGAATTATCTTGGCTACATGCAAACTTGAGTTTGGCTCATCTGCTGACGCTGGCGACGATGAAATTATTTTGGCGGACGAAGTTCTCACCCCGGACTCTGCAACTTTGTGGTTAAAAGATGACTATGTCCCTGGGCGGTCGCAAACGGCAATGGGGAAGCAATTTGTGCGCCGGTGGTTGGCTAGTACTGGTTGGGACCGTAACGCCGGAACTCCACCTCCGCCGTTGCCACATCACCTCGTTACTGCAACGCTGGAACGTTATCAAACAGTAGTAAAGATGCTCACTGAGACGAAATAGCGTCTTGTACGTGGCGCATACCACGTACATAGAATGAGATGATTAGTAAAGACTGGGCGTTCGTCCTTTTCGAAATATGTATCTGCGGTTTACTCTGTGAAGTAAGAAAAATATTTCAAGGAGTATGTATATGGATCCATATATCGAAAAGGTTTACGAAGAGTCACTTCGCCGAAACCCTACCCAACCAGAATTCCAACAAGCGGTACAAGAAGTTATTGAATCGGTTCAACCGCTACTACTATCGCGCAAGGATTACCAAGATGCAGCCATTCTGGCGCGCATTATTGAGCCTGAGCGTCAAATTATGTTCCGGGTGGCATGGGAAGATGACAATAACCAAGTCCGCGTTAATCGTGGCTACCGCATCCAATTCAACTCTACGCTTGGTCCATACAAAGGTGGATTGCGGTTCCATAAATCAGTCACTCTGTCCGTGGTGAAATTCCTTGGGTTTGAACAAATCTTCAAGAATGCTTTGACCGGTCAAGGTATCGGCGGCGGCAAGGGTGGGTCTGATTTTGATCCGCATGGTAAGTCAGACAACGAAGTTATGCGCTTCTGTCAGGCGTTTATGACCGAGCTTTCCCGGCACATCGGTGCAGATATTGACGTTCCCGCAGGTGATATTGGTGTTGGAGCGCGCGAAATTGGTTACCTGTTTGGGCAGTACAAGCGGTTATCGAACCGCAATGAGGCCGGTGTACTCACTGGTAAGGGCCGAAACTGGGGCGGTTCCTTAGCTCGTACCGAAGCTACTGGCTATGGCCTTGTGACGTTCGCACAAGCGATGCTTGGGGAACGTGGCGAAGATATGGAAGGTAGTAAGGTTATTGTTTCCGGTTCAGGAAACGTGGCCACATATGCGATCGAAAAAGCCCAGATGCTCGGTGCTAAGCCGATTTCAATTTCGGATTCTTCTGGTGCCGTGTACGATCCAGATGGGATCGACGTCGAGCTTCTCAAGCAAGTCAAGCAGGTTGAGCGTGGTAGAGTCTCAGACTACGCCGAACGCCGCCCTAATGCGCAATTCCTGGCCGGAGAACGGGTCTGGGGAATCGCTGGTGACATTGCGCTCCCATGTGCGACCCAAAACGAGATGGATGAGGCTGACGTAGCGACCTTGGCTAAGAACGGAGTTAAGCTCATCGCTGAGGGTGCGAATATGCCATTGACGCCGCGGGCTATTGAAGCGGCTCAGTCATCTCATATTCTCTATGCTCCAGGGAAGGCATCGAACGCTGGTGGTGTTGCTACTTCTGCTTTGGAGATGCAACAGAACGCCGGTTTGACGCAATGGCCATTCGTGAAGGTAGAGAACCGGTTAGATAAGATCATGCTGGATATTCATCGTGAGTGCTTGGAAACTGCGCATGAGTTCGGCAAGCCGGGGGACTACCTTGTAGGTGCGAATATTGCAGGATTCCGCAAGGTGGCTGACGCCATGCTTGACCAGGGAATCATCTGATTTATCGTTAGATAGACGTGGGGACGTAACGAGGTTGCGTCCCCACTGTTGTTTATCGACGACGACGCAACCGTCTACAATACTTAGTATGAAGAGAAAAGTTGATCCGGCGGCAGGAATGTCACTTGTGCGATCATTTGCTCGTGGTGATGAGTTGACGGTGTCGCAACAACGGATGGCGGTACGGTTCGCGTTAGAAGAATTTGCGAGTCGTCACCCTGGGCGATCGGTAGAAATCCGAGTGCCGTGGGCTGGGGCAGTGCAGGCTATCGATGGCCCAGTGCATACCCGTGGTACACCGCCGAATGTGGTGGAAATGGATGCGCAGACATGGCTGGAATTGGCCGTCGGAAAACCGGCCTCAGGAACAATCAAGGCGAGCGGGTCGCGCTCAAACTTGGAAGAGTTTTTGCCGTTATTTGGCTCTGGGCAACTTGGTGAATAACCAGCAGAAATAGGGTGAAAAGGGTACAGAAATGTTCCAGCCAGGCCATCTGGCCCGGCTGGATAACAAATCTTCGTGCGCGTCACTTATGTGGCGGCATCCAATCGTCCTCGTCCCAGTCTACTGCTGGGGGTACATCATACGAATCGTAATCTGACCAATCGCCATCCGATTCATCGGAAGCATCATCAGCAGACGAAGCGCTGGATTTCGCAACCAGCTCTCTTTCAAGGGCTGCGTAATCCGTTTCAGGACTGAAATACTTTAGATCACGTGCGACTTTTCGCTGTTTGGCTCTTTGACGGCCGCGTCCCATCGGGATCCGACCCCCCTCAACTCGTTTTGGGGCGACGCGAGGTGGCCCCTTCATGTACTTAATTGTTCTCGTTGAACTACTTTACAACGAATCGGTCCCTAATCTCCACGTGGAGGTAAAGGAATTAGAATTTTCCCACTATTCGCCACCTTATTTTCCAGTAATAATTCAGTAATGCGACTTCGGGTTAATGTCTTATACATCTGTAGTTGGGGTACATTTGTGGGAAATCATATCTAGGTCGTACATTCCTTATTTAATGTTCGTTTTATAATTGAAGTGGACAATTTGTAATCAAGCATTTATAGAGACAAATCGTTATATATGTTGGCTTTATGGTGCGGAAGGAAAGATATAATGACCGAGTTTGATACTGAGCTCATGACCCCTGCTGAAGTTGCAGCACTTTTCCGTGTAGACCCAAAGACTGTTGCTCGCTGGTCTGATTCCGGAAAGATCCCATCGATTCGTACTCTCGGTGGACACCGTCGCTTCCGCCGTTCAGACATCGTTGCAATCTTGGAGAACAATACAACTGAAATTGACTGACTTTTTTCGTGTGTGATTGACAAGTGGGGCGTCAGACTTTTAGTCTGACGCCCCACTTTAGTATTGTTAAGCTACTTCATTGCTTTGCGGATAATGAGGGCTGCAACGCTGAATGCTACACCAGCAATAATACCGATAGCTTTTTTATCGCCAGCAGCAGCATCATGAGCCAAGGCTTGCGCCTTTGCTTTAACTTCCTCGACTTTTTCCTTCATAGCTGACGTTAAATCTTCTTTGAGTACTTGAGGATCAAGCTTCGCGGCAAGCTCATTGACAGTTGCCGTCATTTCTTCCCGAACTCGTTCGATATCACGCTGTATTTCAGCGGCGCTACGATTATCTTCGATTCCAGCTGGGGCCTCGTAATCAGCAGCTGATTTTGAATGTGCCGCCAAGCGGGCAGCCTCGTTTATATTGCTCACTTTTCAAATCCCTTCTTGATGGCCTCAACGTTTTTCACAAGTCCAGCCTTGGGATTGACCGTAGCCTGGGACGCTTTGTCAATTGATTTCTTTCCTACAAGAGCCAAAATAAGAATGATGACAAGCAAAATACCAGCCGTAATCAGATAGCCGGCCCATATTGGCAGAATTATTGCAAACGCCCATGCAATACCGGTAAACAAGAAACCGAGCATATAGAGTGCAAGGATTCCGGCTACTGCCAACAGTACGCCACCGATTCCTAAGCGGGTTACTTTAGCTTTAGCCTGCAGGCCGGTGTATTTGATTTCATCGCGAACCAGTGCTGAAAATTGGCTTGTAATTTTAGCGATAAGCTCACCGATCGAACCGCCGGAAGACGGTGTTGATGATTCCACCATATTGATTTGGTTGGTGTGTTCAGTAGCCACGAACTACTCCTTAGTGGGTTTCTCTAGCCCTTGGGTAGATTTAATTTATGTTCCCATTCTTTCATGAATACAGTTAAAAGTTCGAGTTTCTATTTAATAATTATGAAAGTCGACCAGACATTTTTGCCATGATTGAGCGAATTGGGCGAAGAAGAATATTTCCTTCTGGTAAGTTGAACAACTTCAGTAGCCCAACATAAACGATTCCCATGGCAAAAGTGACAACGATGATTGAGATAACTGCCAGCGAAAACGAACTGGCGACATTACGGTAGCCGAAGCCGAGCATGATGATAAACCCGAGTGTCCCAGAAATAGCGCCTAGTAGTGTGAGTTTGAGATGGGTCCGGATTATTCTACGTCCGTCAATGCCGCCGAGGCGTCGTCGTAACACAACTGCATGGACGATCATGATAACGGTATTTTCCAGCGAGAAAATAATGCACAGTCCAACTACCGTCCACTGTGGCGGAATAAGCGACATCTGTAAATAGAGTAGCGGTGTGATGATCTGGAAAGGCAGAGCAAGCCAAAAAGCAGTTTTGGTGTCTTCAAAAGCATAGAACACCTTCATCAGAACCATGTCTGCCGCTGCGAATACTAGACCGAGCGTCATCGCACCCAACACCCAAGCTAGAGCCCAAGCCTCTTGTGGCGTGGAGGTCGGCGTGACCACTTTAGCTACTGGCACTGCTAAGACGAAAATAAGCGCGGTTGCCAAAATATTGAATACACCGATGGTACGGATTGATACTGAGACATCGGCACGAACCGCTGCAAAGTCTGACCGGGCGGCAGCTCGAGACATGCGTGGGAATACCGCCGTGATGATCGATATGGTGACCAACGATGATGGCAGCGAATAGATAGCGTAGGCGATTGTGTACATGAAGTTGCCAGCAACCAGCGTCGTATCTAGGCCAGCGTCTAAAGCACGTTGCGTAGCTCCGGCAGCAATATTGACCAAGATCATGAATGGGACTAGACCCGTAATCATGAGGGCCAAAACCCAGCTACCGGCCCGTCCGACGTCGCCCAAACCCGAGTTACGCCACTGGAAATCAGGACGATAACGGATTCCCAAGCGGTGAAGCGGCCAGAACAAGATGACTGCTTGAGAAACGATTCCGAGGGTGGAAACTCCGGCGAGAATCACCGTGGGAGCGCCGGCCCAGTCCGCTGCTGACGACGGCGCCGTGGAGTCTTCTGGACCGAACAAGATGAGCATGAGGATTAAACCGGCGATGGCAACGATGTTGTTCAGGGCAGGCGACCACATGTACGGTCCGAACTTTTCATAGGCGTTGAGAATCTGACCAAGGACGGCGTAGAGGCCGTAGAAGAAGATTTGCGGCAGACACCAGAACGAGAAAATGACGGTGAGCCGGTACCACTCCGTTGACATGGTTGCGGCATAGAAATTAACGATTAGCGGCGCAGCCAAGGTGATCGCTAGTGTTATCGCGCCAAGGGTAACGAATGAAAAAGTAAGGAGCTTGTTGATGAAGGCGACGCCGTCGGTGCGGGATTTCTCGGTAGCGCGCACGATTGCCGGGACAAGTACCGCGTTCACCAGTCCGCCCGCGATGATTCCGTACAACAGGTTTGGGACATTGTTAGCGACGTCGAAAGAATTTGCTACCGGAGTGGAAACGCCAACGACTGCGCCCAGGAGAATTGGCGATCGCACCATACCTAGGGCACGGGAAACAAGGGTTCCGAGGAACATGATGAGCGACGAACGCGCGGCTGACGTTTGATTTTTCTGGGGGACGACGACGGCGGGCCGCCTGTTGCGTACCTTCATAGTTGCCGACCGAGGCGTTGAACCTTGGCCGTGTCGAGGCGTGAAGCGATTTCCGGAACGAAAGTGCATGGAACTAGTGTACCGGTCTTTTTACGAGGGAGCGGAATATGAAAATTTCCCCTTGCTATGGCAAGAGGAAATAATGGCGACCCTGACGGGACTTGAACCCGCGACCTCCGCCGTGACAGGGCGGCGCGCTAACCAACTGCGCTACAGGGCC
>NZ_JABAPM010000009.1 GCF_018913465.1 Arcanobacterium phocae
TGATAAGCAGCTTTGAACTTCTCGCCAGCAGCGGGAGTGTAGTCACCGGTGACCTTCTTAGCCAACTTGAAAGTGCCAGCGTTTTCTGTATAAGTATTAGTAACAGTAACTAACTGCACATCTTCCGTATTCTCACCGACAATGACTTTGTTGCCATTAGTGCCGTTTACTGAGTACGAGATGCTCACGCTATGATTTTCTCGTTCGGCTGACTTAGTGTCTTCAGCTACAGTGCAAACAGTTCCCACTGGAATGTTAGCAATAGACACTTCAGTGCCACCAAAAGGTAAGTCAATCTCTACTGGCTTTGCAGTACCACATGTGTAGGTGGCTTTAAAATTAGACTTATTCTTACCTGAGTATCCGACAACGGCCTTTTTAATTTTGAAACCGCTCAGTTTTTGAGAGTAATGGTTTACGAAAGGCAAACTAGCAACTGCAACACCGTTTCTAGTGTCAGTAATGGTTACAGTTTGAGCATCTGGCTTTGTCCATTCGAAATGTTTAGGATCAAGATTAGCTGAATCCCGTTCAGTTACCGTGCATCTAGTACCAATTGGCAAACTTACATTGGCAGGGATTTTTTCACCGTTGCCTTTGACTTTTAAGATTCCAGTAGTTTGATCTGCATCATCGCAAGTGTAGTCGAAATTAAATTCATTTGTTGCGAATTGTGGAGCATCACCAGTAAGTTTCTTCGATATCATAAAGTTAGCTCGTATAGGCTTCAATACATTAGTAAGATCCAATGCTTGATTCTGCTGATCTTTGATCGTTAGCTTTAAGGATTTACCTTCATCGGGTCCCATCTTGAAAACGGGGGATTCCCATTCTGTTCCATTTGGAGCATCAATGCCAGACAAATTCTCATTCAAAACAATCTGAGTTCCGGCTGGAAAAGTGCCAGGGAAAGGAACTATAGCGCCTAAAACGACATTAAAAATTGAAATGCCTTGATGCTGGTCTTGTTTAGCTCCGTCAGGAGCTTTCCAATTGGGGTATGTTCCAACAGTAGCATCAGCTGGCAAAGTCCATTTTACAGTTACTGGAAACTGAGCTTTAGTAGGTAATTCTGCGGCTTTGCTACCGGAGACACGCTTGGTGATTTTAAAAGTTCCATAACCAGGAGCCATCTCGATTGTTACAGAAGAGCTATTGATATAACTAATCTTTCGCGTAACTTCTTCCGTTACTTCATCGAGGCTCACTCCATTGACATACTCCGTTCCAGGGATAATCTTGCCGTTGTCACTAGTTGGTTTAGTGAGAACAGTAAAGCAGTAGTTGTGGTCCTTTTTGAATGGGCCACTCACATTAATTCTAGCTGTAGATCCCTCATCGGTTTCACTCAGAACCTCAACGCTCATCTCCCAACCATTAGTTGCGCCAGGAGCGGACTTATCAACTGTTGATTCAGAGCCTGTGTAATGTTCAGGGTGGTCTTTGCCATTGACTTGGATCAGACTCCAATTGGTTAGATCTGTGAACTTCAAGCCGGAACCAAGCTTTTCAGTGAAAGTTAGGGTTTGACTAGTAGTCCCATCGAAAGTTTTTTTAATGCCAAGATCATTATATTTTTCCTGAATCTTCTCGGTGCTAAAAGGAATAGACCAAGCAAGGTGATTCGTATTGGCGTTTAGAGCAGGTCCGTTTTTTTGAAGTATTTCATATGAGTGGTAGGATGGTGCGTCCTGCGGTCTTTCAGAAATACCTCCGTCACCAGGTAACGGCACAGATTTTTTAATGTCTTCGGACAACGTCAGAATTACGTTCTTTTTCTCAGTGAGTACATTTGCTTGCATTTGGACAGTGGCTGTGCCCTGAATATCTGTGAACCCCTCAGCAATTTTCTTCTCGATATTTGAGTTGAAAGAACAAGTCAACATTTTGTGCGCAATGATGCATTGGCCCACGTTTAAACTAGCAAGATCTAACGGCATTTGGGCGCCTTCGTCACGGAAAACTAGCTCCTCGGGTAAGTTGACAGCAAACGTGTCTCCGTCGGCTAATGCAGGTTTTGTTGAGTCCGCAGCCCATTTGAACTTCAAGCGAGCATAATCATACTGAAGTAAGTTACCTTCAATTTCTTCATCAGTTATGCCTTTCGTCTTGACGATAGAAAAATCACTAAAAACGATTTTCTCGCTCCCTTTCGGTGCAGCAATGGCACTCGGTAAAGGTAGAACGACTAAACTAGTCAGAATTAGTGCAGATAGTGTAAATATCGCAGTTAAATGTCGCCCTATGGAATGGATTTTAAGCGTCATGTTCTTACATGCCTTCTTTTCTTAGTGTGTGTTTGCTAAATAATGGGTTATCGAGAATGTGCGTAATTGGTGATCTTTGTAAAAGTCAATGTTCCCCTTCCTTTGGTATTGCACAATTTTTGCAATCTGTAATTTAATGCTAGACATAAAGGTTAAATGTGGGAAATGCCGCAATTAAAATTGATAAGAATAGCTATTCTTAGCCGTTTAAGGTGGTGGGAGCTGGGCTAAATAGCTTGTTAAGTGGTGTATCTTCTCCTTTTGCTATTATAGCTCGCGGTTTGCGTTCAGGTCTTCAGTGTGGTTGTGATATTTTATACCGTTTCGTCATTTATGATACAGGGTTTTATCACTTTAAGTGAAGTTTTTCGAAAATGTAGGCGTGTGACAGCGAATAGTTGTATCCACATCGGGCTAGTATTTTTCCAAGAGATTTTTGATGACAGTTCTGATGCTACTAGGTTGAGTTTTAGTGAAACTAGTGGTGCTACTGATCTGGTAATGCCGAGGTAGGGTGACGGACAGTGATAATTGTGTTCATATCGTGCGATAATCAGCGATTGATCTTTTGTCTTAGAACCTTTCGAGTTGTTAACATTTGTGCATCAGGACGACTTAGGAGTTCGAAGAGTAGTGTTCTCGCGTTACGCTAGTCCTCATCTATTTTGGGAGAAATTTTGCGGCTATGGAGTATTCACCCCAGTCAGCTTGACCGTGCAGCGCTTATTGCTGGGTGGCGTGAGGGATTATTGGCCCAAAAGGTGCTTGCTGGGTTAACGAAAGGGTATCGGCATCATCCGCAGCTGGAGAGATTCCGGGCTCAAGATGATCCCATGGCTGCGATCGGCGCTTGGTTAGCTGGACTGCAGGAGGAAGCTACCGCCCGTGGCTACTCGTTTGACGCGACAAAGATTACTGTTCCGCCACAGAGGATTACGGACATTCGGATGTCGGTTACTTCGGGGCAGTTAGCTTATGAGGCGCAGTGGTTGCGTTCTAAAATTGAACGCCGTGCACCGGAATTGCTCGTTCAAGAGCCGTGGGTTAGTGGTAGTTTTCAGGCCCACCCCATTTTCGTGATCGTTGACGGTGATGTGGAGTCCTGGGAAAAACAGTGACCCTCTTGTATGGCGTGAATTGGTGCTGTGGTAGAATGAAGTCCACAAATATGGGTTTCTAGTCTTATAAGAGAGCTCGATCAATTATGCCTACCTTTAATCATGACGATCCGAATTTTGCTTCGCTATCACAGCGATACGAGGACTTTGTTAGTTCCAGTCCCTATGGCGTCTTCATGCAGAGTATGGTGTGGGCGAAGATCAAGAACACCTGGAATGCTGATTACGTCTATCTTGAGGATGAGAACGGCAACATCAAGGCAGCCATGAGTCTTGTATCTATCTCCAATGATGGCGGTGAATTCTCCTTTACGTATGCGCCAGGCGCTCCGGTCTGCGATTTCTCAGATCGTGCATTGGTAGAAGAACTGATTCGTGAAGCTGAGCCAGTACTTCAAGCACGGCGTTCGTTCTTGCTTCGAATTAGCTCATATGCGTTGTGGAATCAAGAGCTTGTTGACCTGTGGGAGCAGTCGCAATATATTCTGCGCTCGCGGGGAGTTGATCCGCATGATTTCGCCAACCCGCGCATGGAAATGAAACTTGATCTGCGTGACCTTGATCTTGATGATCCACTTGCAACCTTTACCTCCGGTGTGCGTAACAAGATGCGTAAAGGGGAGAAGCGTGGAGTTTCGAGCCGTTACGTGACAGTTGATTCGCCAGATTACGCGGATGTTCTGGATAAGTTCTATGACCTCACCGAAATCATGTCCAAGCGTCAGGGGATCAAGCATCGCTCGCTCGAATATTTCGATCGGATGATGCGCTCGTTCCCAGATACTAAACTTTGGCTTACTGAACACGAAAGCGGTTTGCCGTTGGCTAGCTGCTTGATGGTTAATTACGCAGGCACAGCTAACTACGTATATGCTGCTTCATCTAATGACATGACGCAGACTCGGCCAAGCTTCCAGATGAACTACAACGCATTGGTTCAGGCTAAGAAGGACGGTATGCATACCTATAACATGGGTGGCATTTTCGCTGTCGATCCAGAAAATGGTCTATACAATTTCAAAGAGCGAATCTGTGGCCCAGAAGGGCTGCGTGAGTATATTGGTGAGCTTGATGTCGTTAAGAATCAAGCTAAGTACGATGACTTTTTGAACCGCTAATATCGGTTTTGAGGTGGCGGCCTCCCTGGATGCGTTTAGGCGCCCGGGGAGGCCACTGTTTTGTAGTAGATTGACGTCCGGGGTGAACAGCTATACACTGAGTGAATAGAAGAACTAGTCACTCAGTGCATAGGGGGTTTGATGGAAGTCCAGTACGCTTTCCTTGGCTTACTTACCCAAGAACCTAATTACGGTTACGAGCTGAAAAAACTCTACGACCAGCTCTTTGCTGGCGACAAGCCAATTCTGCCCGGCCAAGTTTATTCCGCTTTGGCTCGCCTTTTGCGAGACGCCAAAGTTATCGAAGTTGACGACGACGGCGCATCCAACGGCCCCAGTCGCACCAGATACGCTTTAACTCAAGCCGGCCGCGACGCCGTCGTCGAATGGCTCAATACCCCAGAAGTGCCATCGCCAACGCTCCAAGCAACCATGTATGGCAAAACCGTCCTCGCACTCATCGTCGATGGCGATGCCGGGCCATATCTGCGCGCTCAACGCAAACTCCACCTTGAACGGATGCGAGAGCTCACTCGGCGCAAAAAAGACGCGCCGATGGCGGAAAAGCTCCTCCTCGACAACGCAATATTCCACATCGAGGCAGACCTACGCTGGATCGAACTCGCCTCCGCCCGCCTCAACACACTCAAGGAAGAACTATGCCTGAAATAATCCTCACCGCCCGTAACCTCACCAAAACCTACGGCACAACACACGCTATGCGTGGAATATCGCTTGACGTTACTGCTGGCGAAGCTCTAGCAATTATGGGCCCCTCCGGCTCTGGAAAATCCACTTTGCTTCACGCTCTAGCTGGAATAGAACTACCTGATTCGGGAACAATCCGGTTCAAGGAACGTGAGATCACCACCATGAGCGAATCGGAACGCACGATACTGCGCCGGCGGGATTTTGGTTTCGTCTTCCAGTTTTCTCAGCTTGTTCCTGAACTCACCGCCCGCGATAACGTTGCCGTACCACTCCTACTCGATGGCAAATCCAAAAGCAAAGCCTACTATGAGGCCGATAAATGGTTAGACACCGTCGGATTGCTCGAACACGCCCAATCTCTTCCTGGTCAACTCTCCGGCGGCGAAGCCCAACGAGTAGCTATTGCCCGGGCACTGTGCCCGAAACCGTCCATCCTTTTTGCGGACGAACCCACTGGCTCACTCGACTCGCTCAACTCTGAAACCGTGATGACGATGTTTATGGACATCGCCCGCACAACCGGAATGACGGTCGTCATGGTGACTCATGAGCCACTGATCCCCGCCTACGCCGATCGGGAAGTCGTTGTGCGTGACGGATCGCTGGAGGGCTAAGCCATGTATCTATCGTGGACACTTCTGCGCACATCCCTCGCACACACTAAAGGACGTCTCGCGCTGATCGCCGGGGCAGTGGCGCTTGGTGTGATGCTCTTGCTGACGGCTGCGTCATTTAATAATGCGCTATCTGTCGACTCGCCGTCGTTATGGCTACGAAGTATCGGAAGCGAGATGGAAGCCCAAGAAGCGGGCCGTCCCGCACCCGATCCAGCCGATTCCGTACGGGTAGCTAAGGACGATTTCAATCCGCTGATGAAAGTTGGCGCCAGTGAAATCCGCGGCGTCATAGTCGATTCCTCGGCCACCGTGAACGCCCCAGAGCTCTATGCTTTAACGTGGCCAGCTCCTGGAGAATATCTTGTTTCGGCTGGGGTGCGAACTCTGATGGAGGATCATCCGGAATATCAACTTCACGATCGGTTCGGCACAACTGATCTTGGGAATCTGCCACACGAATTAACAGCCGGACCAGATGATCTTCTCATTATTCGCGGAGCGCACCTCAACGATACCGGAGTAGCCATCTCCGATTTTTCCCAAGCCCCACCAGAATCGCTCAAAGTCAGCGTTATCATCATGTATCTCGGACTGATCGTTATTCTCTTCCCAGTTCTCCTGCTGATTTCTATCTCTGCCACGCTCGGCAGTGTACAACGCGAACAACGCTATGCTGCCCTGCGGCTCGTCGGTGCTACTAGCCGGCAAGTTGTCCGGATGCTCGTTATGGAAGCGATGGTTGGTGCAGTAATCGGCTACGTGCTTGGACTTGTGCTGTTCCTGGCAGTGCGCCCGATCTTTCCGGCTATCCGAATTGACGGTATGCGATTGTGGGCAGACAACTTCGCTATTACTCTGCTCCAAGCAGGCGGCGTTGCTATTGCAACAATTGTCTTAGTAGTTCTCGCCCACAGCTGGGGCATGCACCACATCCATGTGTCACCACTAGGTGTGATGCGCCGGCAAACAACAACCCGCAAACCGCATTGGTTACGGCTCATACCACTCGCAGTCAGCATCGGAGCGATCGCTTACGAGTATGCCGTGGTGGACTATAATTCCGGCGTTGTTAACGACTCATATATCTTGATGGGAGCCGTCATCGGTATGATGATCGGCTTAGTGGTCGCTAGTCCATGGCTCACTTATAGTGTCGCCCGGCTTAGTGCTCGCTGGGCTCGTTCTGCACCGACGATTATCGGCCTGACCTACGTACAAGCACACGCTTCACGCATCTCGCGTTCGGTTGCTGGTGTGGTACTGGCAGTGTTTGCTGGCTCCTTCTTCCTCACCGCCGTATCGCAAACAGACGATGTTTTTGCCCGCGCCTCGCAAACCGTTCACTCGTTGCGTCCCGGCTCGTCAGCCATTCTTGGTTTCGACGACGACGCACCGGCACAACGCCTCAATGACCTATTAACCGCTGAACCGAGCATCGAACACAGCCATGTTTTCCCGTTGATTGCTGGATCGTGGACAGTGTTTGACTGCCAGGTGGTCAATGATTACATCGAATCTTCGTGTGCCGATGGCGTGGTTGGTGTTAATTTGTGGGCATCGCGCACCAGCGAACAAGCACAGGTCACTGCCGCTAATCTCGCGGATTTCGAGGAACAGGTAGGATCGAAATATGGGGCAGCAACCAACCATACTCAGTACACGGTGATGGTAAAACTTCGCGGCCCGAGCCAGCTGGAACAGTTCCGTTCCCTACTAGCACGTACACATCAGTTAGAAAACAACGAAAATCCGATATGGATATTCTCCGCTGGTGACAAATCCGCGTTTGCCGGGGTAGACGCCATCATTTTACTGACCTATCTGGTGTACTTTGGCATCGCCGGAACAATCGTCGTCGCAGTTATCTCGATGCTGGTATCAACCTACGCTGGTTTGCTTGAACGTCGTCGTTCCCTGCTCACACTCCGGCTAAGCGGTATGCAGCCCAGAGATATTACCCGCATGATGCTCATCGAAACTGTAGGACCGTTGACCACCATGCTGGTTATTGCCGGTTCGCTCGGGTTCGGAACTGCCTGGGTGATGCTCCAGATATTCTCTTCAACTCTCGACGCGACCTTCGACCCGCTCCTCCTCGCCGTCTTAGTCTGCGCGTTGATCCTTGCTGGTTGTGCGATCGTTGCGTTGGCACCGGCGATGCGCCGCATCACCCAACCGGCAACAAACAGACAAGAGTGAGGGATTTAGAACTCGTGTTTGGCACGTAAATCTAGTGCTTTGCCGACGCGCGCCTCACGGGCCTGAGCCCACGGGATAGAAATGTCACGCATGAGGCGCGCAACCTCCTCCGCACCTCCTTCAGCCATGGAATCGGCCAGGTTTGCCAAGTCATGAGAGGAAAGGTTTTGGTGGAGTTTGGCTTTGCCAACCACCTCAGTTACGGCAAGTTCCATCCCTACGATGGCACTATAGGCGCGCTTGATCCGATGGGGTTGGCTATCAGCCATCGTCCACACCGGCTCATGATGCGCAACGAGTTTTTCCCAGTGCTCGTGTTTCCAGGCGTCGTCGTCGAAAATATGGAACGAGCCCCGAATATGAACCGTCACATAATCCCAACTCGGTGCGGTAGGCATCACCGATCCCGGCTTTTCTGGCGGTAAATAATGGCCCGGCACGTGCGCGTCCGCCGCGTTGACGATAAGCAGTGCCTCGCCAGCATCGTGAATTTGCGGATTAACCCGGTTCAGATGCGCTTGAATCGCGCTGTGTCCATCTTTTTCGACGACGACGAACGGAATCCGCGTGGCATTAATACCATGCTCGCCAGTAGTAATCAGTTCGCCAACTCCAGTCTGACTGGCGCAGGTGAGGGCGTCTTTTGGATCGAGCATATGTTGATGGGCGACGTACATGTTAAGCCTCGTCTGGTAGAAATTGCGTCATGGCAGGAAGTGGGACGGTAGCGGACGGGGAGACGTAAACACTCACGTGGTAGCTTAAACCGCCGCGCGAAGAGCGCTGTTGTGAACGATATTCGTGCCAGTCGTGAGGGATTGCTGGCCCAACCGCATCGGCGTCGGGAACGTCAATATCTATCTGGGTAACGACCGCGAAATCGCAGTCGACGAGCATCGCGCGGTAGAGGTGTTCGCCGCCGATAACCCACGCGGTATCTGCTGGCTGGGTACGTGCGAGCGTTAACGCCTCACGGGGCGTAGCAGCAATCTGTGCACCCGGAGTAGCATAGGACGGATTGCGCGTCACCACGATGTTCGCTCGCCCCGGCAGTGGCCGAACGCGTGGTGGTAACGACTCCCACGTTGCCCGTCCCATAATCACCGGACAGCCCATTGTTAGATCCCGGAATCGTGCTAAGTCTTCTGGTAGATGCCACGGAATATCACCATTTTTCCCGATGGCACCATTGCGGGCTTGTGCCCATATCGCGCCGATTTTCATACTGCCACCGGTGCGCTCAGTGCCGGATGATGCTGGTAGCCGTTCGCGGCAGAAATATCATCCATTGTGTAACTAAAAATATCTGGTGCCTTGCGTAACTCCAGAGTGGGGAAGGGGTACGGTTCGCGTGAAATTTGTTCGCGAACCTGGTCTAGATGATTGACGTAAATATGGCAGTCTCCACCAGTCCACACAAAATCGCCAACCTCAAGTCCAACTTGCTGTGCGACCATGTGAGTGAGCAAGGCATATGACGCGATATTAAACGGAACGCCGAGGAATAAGTCGGCCGAGCGTTGATAGAGCTGACAGGACAGCTTGCCGTCGGCAACATAAAACTGGAAGAAAGCATGACACGGCTGGAGTGCCATATTGTCCAAATCTGAAACATTCCACGCACTGACGATCATGCGACGCGAATCAGGAGTGTTACGTAACTGATCTATCACTTGTGAGATCTGGTCAATGTGTGAACCGTCCGGCGTGGGCCACGAACGCCACTGATAGCCATAGACAGGGCCTAGATCTCCATCCTCATCCGCCCATTCGTCCCAGATGGTGATGCCGTGTTCATGGAGCCAACTAATATTTGTATCGCCACGCAAAAACCACAGCAGTTCGCCCTTAATAGGTTTCATTGCCACAAATTTTGTGGTAATTCGGGGGAAGCCTTCGGCTAGATTAAAACGTAACTGACGGCCAAAAACAGAAATAGTTCCGGTACCAGTACGGTCTGATTTGCGAGTGCCGTTGGCTAGGACATCGGCCAAAAGGTCTTCATATTGTCTATTAATCATGTGCTTGACTCCGCTTTTCGACAATAAGTTCATTTACTAGCTTGACATCTTTCGCTAAAATTTTTGGGATCTCTTCTGCGATTTTACGTTCGATCATAGCGCCTGCAAACGGTATCGAGACATTGAGGTGGACTTCTAACCGGCCGGCAGTAACAGCACCGGCGTCAACAAGTAACATCCGGGCAGCCACTTTAACCGGAAGTTTTGCTGATAAGGCGTAATCGATCTGCGCTCCGGCCGATGTTACAGTTTCCACTGATTTAACCGTGGCAGTAACGTATTTTCCCACGAACATTGCGGCGCGATCAGGAAGCTCGCCCGCATCAACCGTGACTGTCACTTCTGTGGTCGGTTTACCGTTCACCTCATTGTGAGTGAACGTATATTCCGGGGTTCCCAGTTCTTGGATTCGGCGAAATGCCAGTTCTTCTGAGCGTAAAATAGGTAAAACGTCGGCGAGTGGTCCAGCATAATGCAGATCTTGAGTGATGTTCATACTCCTATTCAACACCATTTAGCCCTATTGTTGAACTGTGCCTACACTAACAAATATTCTTCAGCAACAAACTGCACTGTCCTTCGACCAGCGCGAATGGCTCCACATGCTCACCGGCGACTGGCAATTACTGGCCGATATTTTCTTTTCTGATCTCTTCCTTGTGATCACGACAGCGGATGGTCCGGTGGTTGCTGCGCAAGCGCGTCCTGCAACTGCGACTACGCTTTTCGAAGCGGATGTAGTTGGAGAAGTAGTCGAACGTGGTTATCTACCAGGTATTGACGAGGCCTTAACGTCACGTGAAGTCATTACGTGGGGAGATGATGAGCTTGAAACGACCTTTATTCCAGTCAACTATCGCAACCACAATATCGCGGTCGTCGTCTCGGTTAAAGCACTGTATCCGGATCGCCTGTTATCCCATGTCCAGCATGATTACGATTCGATTGCACAAAATATTGCCCAGATGATCACGACTGGAGAATTTCCGTATACTGAGGCCCCTTCGGGATATCGTCATGGCACGCCGCGTGTGTCAGATGGTGTCATACATTTAAATGAAGACGGTGTGGTTTTGTTTGCCTCGCCTAATGCAATTTCGCACTTCCGGCGCATCGGTGTGGATGAACCACTCCATGACCGAGTTCTTGCTGAACTAGTCACCGAAAAAATTGATGACTACTCCACGGTTGACGAGTCGCTTCCTGTTGTTCTCATGGGGCGAGCCGCGTGGATGGCCGAACTGGAAACTCACTCGGTCACTGTCTCCATGCGTGCAGTTCCACTGCGTAAAGAAGGAAAACGTCTCGGTGCCATGCTTCTTTGCCGCGATGTTTCTGAGCTGCGGCGGCAAGAAAAAGAACTCATCACGAAGGATGCAACTATTCGGGAAATTCATCATCGGGTTAAGAATAACCTGCAGACAGTTTCAGCACTATTACGCCTGCAAGCACGGCGTGCGTCGTCCGAAGAGACTCGTAGTGCACTGGAAACAGCGCAACGACGCGTAGCCACAATAGCACTTGTTCACCAGCAGCTTTCACAGACGATTAACGAAGTTGTCGATTTTGACGAGCTATTTATTCCAGTGCTGAAGATGGCTGTGGATATCGCCGTTAACGATGTTGAGGTAACATCGGCGTTCACTGGTTCTTTTGGCTTAATTCGTGCGGAAGAAGCGGCTGCACTGTCGGTTGTGCTCAACGAAATTATTTCTAATGCGGTAGAGCATGGTTTACCGAACGGAGGCCGCGTCAGTGTTGATGCGTTACGTGATGGGTACGAGCTTATTGTTACGGTTCGTGACGACGGCGTAGGGATCGGTTCGGAAGGGCCCGGATCGGGGTTAGGGACACAGATTGTTCGAACTATGGTCTCGTCCGAACTCCATGGAAAAATTACCTGGGAGTCAGCTGAAGGTGGCGGGACACTGGTGACGATTACAATGTTGATGAAATAGCAAAATGGTGGGGCACTTGCGAGTGCCCCACCATTTTAACGTTTATCAAACTCGATGAACCCGATTGACGCGACGTTTCAACATTCGCCGTTCGTCTTCTGAATGAGCACCCCAGACGCCAGCATCTTGGTTCGTGTCTAGTGCCCATTTCAAACATATTTCTACGACGGCGCAGGTGCGACAAATATTCTTAGCTCGCTCTGCTTGCGCTAAAGCTGCACTGGAGCTGCCAACCGGGAAAAACAGTTCCGGATCCTCATCCAAGCATGCCGCGTTATGTCGCCAATCCATCAGGTACTATCTACTCTCCACATTTATAGGTTCATGTATATGGATACTTTTGCAGTTTTTTCTATGAGAATAAAGAGCTGACGCTGTGACGTTCGTCTGTTTGGGGATACCTCACACCCAAATGTTAGCTAATGCGTTGCGATTTACGAATTAGTGACCAGACGTATAAGAAAATAAGGGTGAAAGCAAGAACTATAAAGAATAGAAGGGCGATGCCGACCACTGGAATCCGGAGTGCCTCGTGATAGTGGACGCCTAGTAAATAGACCCAGATAATTGGCATTGTGACAATACCGAGGGTAATGCCGATCATCGTGTCTACTGCAACTAGGCCAAGACTTTCCGCTAGGTAATTCCGTTTGATGCATGTTGATGAAACACCCAGACTCAATAAAAGACGGGTATCGTAATAATGTTGCTCATATTGGAAAGCAGTAAGTAAAAGTTGCGCACACAGTGCGGATATCAGTGCATAGGACACGAGGAACGATAGCATCGGGATAGCCCAGTTAGCGTGTTCAGCAATGGCAAGAACATCGTGGGTAATTCCAGCGTCAACTCGGAAATCATCAGTGAGATTGTCGGTGACTAATGATGTTCGGAAGTCAATGAAGAATGCGGAAAAGTCATCTAGTTGGGCATTGGTCGCCTGTAGCCACAACTCACTTACCATCGTCTGAGGGGCTAATTCGCGCAGATCAGATAATTCCATGACGATCCACGGGCTGCTGCTTTCTGCTACTTCAAGCCGGAGCAACTCGTCGTTATTGCCGGTAACGGATAGTGATTCTCCTTCAGATACTCCTAAGCTGAGCATGGCGTCACGGGGAATAAGAATAGTTCCCTTTGCTGGAATATCTCCGTTCTTATTTCGATACCCATTGAAATATTCTTCAGCTTCATTCTGAGCAAATCCTCTGACGTCAAGGTTAATTGATTTTTTAGGAGAATCAGGCATGGTTGCCACTAACTCAGCCTGATAAACCGACATGTGGGATGCTATTCCTGGCTGTGAAATAGCAGAATCAATAACGCTATCGTTTAATCCGGTTTCTGAATCCTTGTCACTGATGACGCTGACATCGAAAGGGCTTATCTTGTCTGCGATATGCTCTAACTCATGTGACGAGGAAACATGGGTTGTTAGCACAACTACTAGCATCCCAACTCCCAAGACAACCAAACGAGAACTGAAAATAGATTTACGATAGGTGGCCGAAATATCAGCATGTTTAGTTGTTGCAAAACGAGTGATCGGGAATTGTTTGTGCGATAGATGTTGACGAAATACTTTATGTATTTTTTGCTGGCCCCATAACACAAGGAAGCAGATCATGGCGATGGTGACGAGAGCACCAGCTGCGAGATAAGACGACCAACAGCTGAAATCAGTTTCTTGGCGGCTAGCAATAGCTGAAAACACAAGCAAAGTTGTCATGACTACGATTCCGGTTAGCCGCCGCGTGACAAATTTCAGTTTTGATGTTTCTTTGTTTAGCTTGCTCTCATAAAACAGAGGTGGTCCAGTTACTTGCCATGCGCAAGGAATAGCAGCTAGACATAAAATACCCAGCATCACCAGTATTGCTTGAATGCTAGTGAATAAAGTTGGGTGATAATACGGTGAAAGAAAGTGTGATCCGGGAATAAGTTGGAGCAAGACATGGAGGACTTTTCCAGTGATATGTCCGAGGAGCATGCCAGCTGCGACAGTAAGAATACCGACTAATATCAATTGTAGGATTGCCAACAAAAAGATATGACTTTGCGTCGCTCCCAATGTAATAAACAGCCGATAGTCGTCTGTTCGTGAGCGTAATATTCTCCGACCGGTGAAATACAACGTAAGCAAAGTGCCGAGTGCTGGTAAAAACAAAATACCGTGGCTCGGATCGAGCAAGCTTGCTATGTAGAGCTGTGTTTCCGCTAATATCTGCTCATATGCTTGTTCGCGGGTGATAACAACTGTCCCTGGGATGCTGAGTAGCGACTCTTTGAGATCTTCAAGGGTCACGTTCGGCTTTTTGAAAACAGAGACTCCCATCGCATCGATAGGAATTTTCCCATCAGTGTTTGCCCATAATTCACGCATATCGAGACCAGCGATTGCATTGAATAATGACTGGAAATTTTCATTGAGTGGGCTGTAGGAATATAAGCCTCGCACGGTCATCTTTCGCAATGTCCCATGTTTTCCCACACTTGGAATAGTGAGTAGAACTTCATCTCCAACTGTCACGTTAAGACGGTCCGCCACCTTAACTGGTAATGCAATTTCTTCGGTTGCAGTGGGATAGTTGCCCGCGTAGAAATCTTCAGTATGTAATGATTTAGGTGGAACACTAAGTACATTCAGTTGTGCAGCCCCGGAGGCACTCATGACGGTTCCCCACAACGGTGTGGGGGAATGAGCAGAACGAACTTGTGGAAGATGTTCAACGGCAGCTAAGAAATCTCGTCCCGGGATCTCGTCGTTATAAACTGTGATGTCGGCATTCGTGAGTGAACTGCGGGCTGAGTGAGATTGCGATTGATCAATGTACTCTTGCCCAGCTAGCCCGATAAAGATCATCACTGTTGATAGCAGGATGACCATAATAGGAAGTAAATATAATCGCCAAAAAGCAGCAACGTGCTCGAATACAAAACTTAACATTAGTCTGGTCGGTTGTTAGTTTCTTGAGCGAAGGCAAGCGATTCGAGAGATGGATTAACTACCATGCCAGTCGGTTCACCGTCGAGGAACAAATGAACATGGTCGGCATATGATGCAGCAAAGTTGTTATGCGTTGACATAATGATAGAAATGCCGTACTCGCGCGAGCATCTACGCAAACTATCGAGAATAATTTCTGATGCCTCGTGGCGTAAAAACCGCGTTGGCTCTTGTGCCAAGATTAGTTTTGAGCTCTTCAAAACAGCACGTGCGATGGCAACACGCTGTAGGACATCTGCGCGATTTTCTCGCGGATAGGATTGTAAATAGCGTTGCAAGCCGAAAGATTGAATAACATCGTCGTAGAGATCTTTATCGTACGGATGAGCCGAAATAGTATGCGCGAGGAGTATGTTCTCTTTTATTGTGAGAGTATCGACGACGTTATGCTGGCTAAACACGAAAGCGACATCCCCGCTGCGGAGGTCCGCCAGTTCATGCGGTGTGCTATGTGTAATATCTACGCCACAGGTAATGACCTGTCCTTGCTGGACTGGATAAAGTCCACCAATTACGTCAATCAGCAATGACTTCGAAGATCCATTAGGACCGAGGATAGCGGAGAACTTTCCACTTTCGAATGACATCGAAACGTTTTTTATTTCGCGATCTCTTGGTGTCTTTCGAGCATGTACGGAGACATCGATCAGCTGTGCAATAGTCATTGGTCAGTTACAGATCCACCTGCCCTGGAGTGACTATCCCGGCATCGTATGCTATTACTACGGCTTGGACTCGGTCTCGAACTCCTAGCTTGGCAAAAATCCGAGTGACATGGGTTTTGACTGTAGCTTCAGCAACGAACAAACGTTCTGCAATCTCAGTGTTCGTCAGCCCACGTGCAATGAGATGGAAAACCTCTCGTTCGCGATCAGTCAAAACATCGAGAATCTCCGGGCGACTTGCGTGTATCCGATAGGTGTCGTTTGCTAATCGGTCAACAAGACGGCGAGTAGTGGACGGAGCAATGACCGCATCACCACGATATATTGTTCGGATAGCCTCGATCATGCGTTCAGTTGGTGCATCTTTGAGGAGGAATCCCAAGGCGCCAGCTCGGATACCTTCCATCATGTAATCATCTTCATCGAAAGTAGTTAAAATAATAATTTTTGGGTCGACTCCAGTAGGGAGCGTGGTGTTAGTGATGTGCCGTGTTGCTGTCAGTCCGTCCATGCCTTCCATTCGGACGTCCATAAGAATGACGTCTACTGGAACGGACTGTAATCGGTTGAGAGCTTGCTGACCGTCACTTGCGGAAAGTACAACCTCCATGTCGTCTAATGAGTCGATAACCATCGTCAGACCAGAACGCATGAGATCCATATCATCAACGAGGCCAACACGAATCTTATTTTCTGTCACCGTGGTTTCCTTTCCTGGGGGTTTCTATCGTAAGGGATTGTGGCTCGAACAATGAACCCGCCACCAGGGCGCGCCCCCGCATCTAGTTTGCCACCAAATAGAGCTGCACGTTCAGTCATGCCGATGATTCCATTTCCTTTTCCGTCGTTTGAAACGGAAGCGCCTCGGCCATTGTCGATAATTGAGAGAGTAACTTCGTTCTCATGCCACTCTAATTTAATCACGATTGAAATATTTGGGCCGCCATGCTTCATCGCATTAGTTACGGACTCTTGGCAGATACGGTACAGCACGTTGCCGATGCCAGCGGGTAAAGAGTAAATTGTGCCGAGCTGAATGAATGCGATATTATAACCAGACTCTTTGACCCGCGTAACCAGCCCATCGATATCGTGGGTTACAGGTTGTGGGGATAACTCAGACGTTTCGTCGCTAGGTTCGCGCAAAACACCGACGATTGAACGGATGTCCGTTAGGGCTGCGCGACTCATGTCGGCTATTGTGTCCAGTGCACGGAGCGCTTGCTCGGGGTCTTTACGCCCAGCGTAGCGTCCACCATCTGCTTGGGCAATGACAACTCCTAAAGTATGAGCCACGATATCGTGCAAATCCCGTGCAATACGAGTGCGTTCGCGTACGACTGCACCGCGCTGGTTCTCCATGGTTTCTTGTTGTAATAGACTTTGGGCAGCGTGGAATTTTTGAGCTTGGTCAAGCTGTGAACGCCGTGCTAAACCGGCAAATGCAGTTGTCCCCACCAAGCCGAGTAGACAGCAGAAAGATGCTACGTCTTGCCAAGTGTGTCTAGGTAGATATTGAACCCATAGCATTCCAAGTGCACCGAGTGCAGATAAAATGACAAGAATTGTGAGTGCCAACCGAGCATAAACGCTCGCGGAATAAACCATGACAAGCACGATGACATCAAGGGCCATGAGCGGGCTGGGGAAAAACAAACAGCGTAATAGCAAGTAGACAATAAAAAGAATATTTGCAGGGTTAGCATCCGATCGTCTCAGCAAGACGATGACCGCGCCACTTACACTCAAGAGCCATAGTTGGATAACCTGCAACGAAGACAGCGAAAGATATGAGTTTATTAATGGGATACAACCTGTTAGTCCAACAAAGCTAGCAAAAGCTGTGTCGGAGAAAC
The DNA here is from genome assembly GCF_018913465.1 of Arcanobacterium phocae. Taxonomy (GTDB): domain Bacteria; phylum Actinomycetota; class Actinomycetes; order Actinomycetales; family Actinomycetaceae; genus Arcanobacterium; species Arcanobacterium phocae_A. Next base: position 17,538 of record NZ_JABAPM010000009.1, read on the forward strand.
TTGGGGATCTCTTCAACTCTTCTTCAGTCATACAATGTAGGATACGTGTTTTTCGGTACGATGGGATATGTGGACGTGGAGACTTTTGATCAGGCTAAAAAACGGTGGCATGAACTAGCACCCCAGTTGTTGCACGCTCAAGACGTGTACTATTCCAGCGGCAGTCAAGTAATGGTAGATGCTACCTACGATATGTTGATGCGTGAGCTACGTCAGTTAGAAGAACGTTTCCCGCAGTTATGGTCTCCCGATTCGCCGTCGACGAAAGTGGGTGCCAAACCGGTGCGGAATGGACTTCCCCCAGTTACTCACATACAACGGATGTATTCCTTGCAAGATGTTTTTTCCCGTGCAGAATTAGCAGAATGGTTTGCTAACGTCAGTCAAGAATTGCCTGCTCAGGCGCACTTCACTACTGAGGTGAAGATCGATGGGCTGGCGTTGAATCTGACCTATCGAAACGGTGAGCTTGAACGCGCCGCTACTCGCGGTGATGGTGTGACAGGAGAAGACGTTACCCGTAACGTACGTGCCATTAGCACAATCCCGCATCACTTGCAGGGCAATAACTGGCCAGCTCTCATCGAAATACGTGGGGAAGTCTTTTTCCCGGTTCGTGCATTCGAAGAATATAACCGGTTGGTCGATGAACGAAACGGTCAGATTGATGAAAAGAATCAGCGGATCGCGCAGGCGAATAAAACTATTGCGGCTCGCAACCGACGTATTCGCCAAGAGAATGCTCAACTGCCGCAATCAGAATGGATGCCAGAAATTCCGACGAAGCGTCGCGAGGCTCATGTTAAAAAGTTCGTTAACCCGCGCAACGCAGCGTCAGGTACGATGCGTCAAGAAGACAGTGCCTCATTTGCCTTGCGCTCGCTCGACTTCATCGCTCATGGCATTGGAGAAATTCAAGGGGCTAGTGACGAGTTGGCCGACGCATTCTCCCGACAAGAAGACGTCTACCGGGCATTCAAAGAATGGGGTCTGCCAGTCTCTGAGGTTACTCAGACGTTGTCCACCCTTGAAGAAATTAACGCATTCTTGGATTCTTACCAGCACGCGAGAGATTCGTTAGCTTTTGAATTCGACGGCGTAGTGATCAAAATCGACGATCGATCAATACAAGAGCAGCTGGGATATACCACGCGCGTTCCGCGCTGGGCCGTAGCCTACAAGTTCCCGCCAACCGAGGTGCAAACACGGTTACTTGACATTCGCGTCCAGGTGGGGCGCACCGGGCGAGTCACCCCATATGCAGTCATGACCCCAGTATTTGTAGACGGCTCTACCGTATCTCAAGCAACATTGCATAACCCGTCGGAAGTCGCCCGTAAAGGTGTGAAGATTGGTGACGTCGTCGTCGTCCGCAAAGCTGGCGATATTATTCCAGAAGTTGTGGGCCCGATTGAAAGCGAACGGGACGGCACCGAAGTTGATTTCGTGATGCCAACGACGTGTCCAGATTGCGGCGCACCAATCGCTGCGATAACTGAAGGCGACGTCGATATGCGGTGTACCAATCAGCGGTCCTGCCCAGCTCAGCTGACTCAACGGGTTGCCCATATTGGTTCGCGTGGTGCACTCGATATTGAAGGTCTCGGTGAAGAATCAGCAACCTGGTTGTGTAACCCGGACAAGAACCGTGCCGATGCATTAATGGCATTAGCTACCGGGCACGCTCTCACGGTTGAAGATAATCAGGGACATCAGCATACGATCCGACTGTCTAACCAAAAACTAGCCGACTTCGGCATTGTCGATTCCCATGGTGCCATCATGGATCATCGAGATATCATTCCCGAACCTCTGCTAGACCAGCTTGGTATTCCGCATGCGCAACGCCCAGTTTTGCAAACTGAGGCGGACTTGTTCCATCTCACCGCTGAGCAGGTAAAAGACGTGTGGGTTTGGCAACCAGTCAAACGCGCTGGTGAGCCAACTGGAAATTGGAAATATGTGCGTGCGGCTTGGACTAAGCCTCAATGGAGTGGACGGGGAACCGAACGAGTGATCAGCAAGCCTTCCGCACCCGGCAAGAATCTTTTGATGATTCTTGAGCAGCTCGAAGCCGCGAAAACAAAAGACTTATGGCGCAAAATTGTCGCTCTCAATATTCGCCATGTTGGTCCGGTTGCATCCCAAGCGCTCGCGGAGGAATTCGATTCGCTGGTGGCCATGCGGCAAGCAAGCCTTGCCCAGTTATCCGACGTCGATGGGGTAGGAGACATCATCGGTTCGTCATTCCTCAACTGGTTTGAGGAACCGTGGCATCTGAATATTGTTGACCGATGGCAGGACGCTGGTGTTGATTTTGCGCGGCAAGAACAGCGCACTGTGGTTGCCCAAACTCTCGCTGGTCTCACAATCGTTGCCACCGGATCGCTGACGAATTTCACGCGCGACGGCATAAAGGAAGCAATTAACGCGGCCGGTGGTAAAGCAACTGGATCTGTATCGAAGAAAACTGACTTCGTCGTCGTCGGCGAAAATGCTGGATCTAAAGCTACCAAAGCCGAAGAACTCGGGATTCCAATCCTGACTGAAGAACAGTTCGAAAAGCTCCTCGCTACCGGGGTCGCGCCGTCGGCAAACTAACGCGGAAGCCTAGACGAACGGAGCTAATGGTTTCATGAGCTTCTCTGCTAACCACGCTAAGGTGGTGCGAGAATCCCACGATTCGCGAGTTAGCTCGATACAATTCGTGAGATCAAGTCGGAATGTTTCTTCCATGATCTCAGCAACGCCCGGATCAAAGATTTCTGCATTAGCCTCATAATTGCCGGCCATTGATAAGCGATCAAAATTCGCGGTACCAACGGTTGTCCAAATTCCGTCGACGGTCATCGTTTTGGCGTGTACCATCGCGTCTTTGTACAAGAAAATACGGCATCCACCGGCAAGCAATTCTGAGTAATGCGGGCGTCCTACCCAGTCCGAAATAATGTGATTGGAATACTGCGGAATTAAAATCCGCACATCCACCCCGCGCTTAGCAGCATTGATTAGTGATTCCTTGATCGCGTAGTCAGGGATGAAGTATCCCATCGTGATCCAAACATTTTTCGAGGCACGATTGATCGTATCTAGATACATTGCCCGGATCGGGTACGAGCGATAGGCCGGAACATTCTGAGAAACCGTAAAAGTTGAGACCCAGCTGCGAACTACATTATCTGGTAGAGCTGGCTGGGAATGCGAGCGGTACACATTCCACATATCGATAAAAGCATTTTCGAGTTCCCAGGTTCGCGGGCCACATACCCGAATGTGGGTGTCACGCCAGTGGTCGGCGTACAACCGGCCGATGTTGTATCCGCCAACAAATCCGATTTTGCCATCAACAACAAGTATCTTGCGGTGGTCAAAACCCGAATCTTTAGAACGGGTAGTGAACATCCATGGGCGTAATAATGGGAATCTGATGACGTGCAAGTTCGGAAGATCTGGGAACCGGCGTGACTTTGGATCTTGGTTGAGGTTGCCAAGAGTGTCCAGAATAATGAATACGTCCACTCCGCGTTCGGCAGCGTCGATCAGCGCAGTGCGGAAGCGGTATCCGACGTCGTCGGCTTTGATAATGTATGTTTCGAAGTAAACTCGGTCAGTTGCCGATTCAATGGCAGCGATCATGTCGTCATACAGATGATTTCCAAATGTGTAAACTGTCACTTCGGAATCTGACACGCGGGCGGTGCGCGGCGGTAGATGAGGAAACTCACCTGTTTGTGGATTTCGACGTTTCCGTTGCGCATCAACAGCGATAATTGCGCCCAACGCTGCGATTTGTGCGCTCAAACCGGCGAGTAACGTAAATTTCACTACTCGCTTTGCTGATGACGCAGGACGATTCTTCCAAAAAGACATGCCATTAGTTTACGATACGTTTCGCCACAAATGGGTGGGGAAGATACCATTGAGGTATGTCGACATTTTCAAAAGAAGAGGTTGCCCGTTTGGCAGACCTCGCGCGTATTTCGCTAAGTGAACAAGAATTAGAGCAATTTGCGGCTGAACTCGAAGTTATCAACGAGTCTGTTTCGCGACTAAAAGAAGTCGTTAGCCCTGATATTCCAGCCACGTCCCATCCTATCCCGCTCGCCAATGTGTGGCGTGAAGATGAGGTTGTTCCAGGCTTGGACCGGGACGAAGTTTTGGCTATGGCACCGCATGCTGAAGATGGCAAGTTTGGTGTTCCAGCAATCTTGGGTGAGGAGTAAACCGTGGTAACAGATATGCATAAAAAATCTGCTTGGGAACTTGCAGAGTTGTTGCGTGCCGGTGAGATTACGTCCGTTGAATTGACGACGACGTTCCTCGATCGCATTGCGGCGTTGAATCCAAAAATGAATGTGTACTTGGCGGTGGATCGCGAAGGCGCGCTTGCTGAAGCACAAGCAGTCGATGCGGACCGTGCAGCCGGCAAGGAATTACCGTTCTTCGCGGGTGTTCCGGTGGCGTTGAAGGATAACATGTGCCAGCACGGCGTGCCAACGACCGCGGCATCGAAGATGCTTGAAGGCTGGTTGCCACCTTACGATGCGACTGTTGTGCGGTTACTTAAAGAGGCACGGCTACCAATTTTGGGTCACACCAATATGGACGAGTTTGCAATGGGCTCGTCAACTGAGCATTCGGCTTTCGGGCCAACGCAAAATCCGTGGGGTCATGATCTGATCCCAGGTGGTTCCGGTGGTGGATCAGCAGCGGCTGTCTCGGGTTATTTGGCTCCGTGGGCGTTGGGCTCCGACACAGGTGGTTCTATTCGTCAGCCAGGCGCTATGACTGGTACGGTTGGTGCAAAACCAACGTACGGTGCAGTTTCGCGCTACGGAATCATTGCCATGGCGTCGTCTTTGGACCAAGTTGGTCCGGTTGCTCGTGATGTTCGGGACGCGGCAGCGCTGCAGGAAATCATCAGCAAGCACGACCCGTTTGATTCGACGTCGTTATCTAACGATTTCTCCAACCTTGTTGCCGCTGCGGACGAAGGCGGAGAACTTGGTGATCTTTCCGGGGTAACTTTCGGTATTGTCAAGGAACTAGACGGAGAAGGTTTTGCTCCTGGCGTTCTCGATACTTTCCACGACCTTGTCGCAAAGCTCAAAGCAGCCGGTGCTCAGTTTGTTGAAGTTTCATGCCCGTCATTCGATTACGCGATGGCAGCGTACTATTTGATCATGCCAGCTGAAATGTCATCAAATTTGGCGCGTTACGACGGCGTTCGGTTCGGCAACCGGGTTTTGCCTAAAGAAGGCCCAGTTACTGCTGAAACGATGATGTCAGCAACACGTGAAGCCGGGTTCGGTACTGAAGTTAAGCGCCGTATCATTCTGGGAACCTATGCATTGTCAGCTGGTACTTACGATGCATATTATGGTTCGGCGCAACGTGTTCGTACGCTGGTACAACGTGATTTGGCAGCCGCATACCAGCAGGTTGATGTCTTGTTGACGCCGGCAACACCAACTGTCGCGTTCAAGTTTGGCGAAAAACTTGACGATCCGTTGGCAATGTACAAGAACGATATGACAACCATTCCAGCAAACTTAGCGGGTGCTCCAGCAATGACTGTGCCGGTTGGTTTGTCTGAAGGATTACCAGTTGGTGTCCAAATTATGGCACCAACATTTGAGGATGCACGCATGTACAAGGTAGCAGCGATGGTGGAGAAGGTTGCCGATCCGGCTGCCTCGCATCCGGCTATGGATATGTGGGAGGACTGAACAATGACTGAACTGATGGAATATGCAGACGTCGTCGCTAATTTTGATCCGGTTTTAGGTATCGAAGTTCACGTCGAACTATCAACGAAAACTAAAATGTTCGATGGTGCTCCAAACGCGTTTGGTGGCGATCCGAACACGTTGATTACCCCGGTGTCCCTAGGCCTGCCAGGATCACTTCCGGTGGTAAACAAGAAAGCTATCGAATACGCGATCAAATTAGGCCTGGCACTTAACTGTTCGATCGCAGAATCGTGCCGGTTCGCGCGTAAGAACTATTTCTACCCTGATTTGGCAAAGAACTTCCAAACCTCGCAATCTGATGAGCCACTCGCTTATGACGGCTACCTCGATATCGAGCTTGACGACGGCGAAGTTTTCCGTGTCAATATTGAGCGTGCACACGTCGAAGAGGACGCCGGTAAGAACACCCATATCGGTGGCGAAGGTAGAATCCACGGTGCAGATCATTCGTTGGTTGATTACAACCGTGCGGGCGTTCCACTCGTTGAGATCGTCACCCGTCCGATTGAAGGATGCGGCGATCGGGCTCCAGAGGTAGCGGCCAAGTATGTGCAGACTATCCGTGATATTGCTCGTGCGATCGGGGTTTCGGAAGCCCGAATGGAACGCGGCAATGTTCGTGCTGATATCAATGTCTCGTTGCGCAAGACCCCGGATTCCCCATTGGGTACGCGTACCGAAACAAAGAATGTTAATTCGTTCCGCTCGATTGCTGCCGCCGTAGAGTTTGAAATGTGCCGGCAAGGAGCAATCTTGTCTAATGGTGACAAGGTCCTCCAAGAAACCCGCCATTTCCAGGAGCTCGACGGGACAACGTTGCCGGGGCGCCCTAAGTCCGATGCGGACGACTACCGTTACTTCCCGGAGCCAGATTTGGTGCCGCTGGCGCCGGCTCGCGAATGGATCGAAGAATTGCGTGCTACCTTGCCAGAACTACCGGAGCAGAAACGCCGTCGTCTGCTTGGTGAGTGGGGTGTTTCAGCGAAGGAAATGCGCGACATCGTTAATGCAGGTGCGTTGGTTTTGATCGAAGATTCGGTTAAAGCTGGTGCAACATCGGCTGGTGCGCGTAAATGGTGGATGGGCGAACTTGCCCGCTACGCGAAAGATAATGAGCTCGAGCTTGCCAACGTGCCGGTTACCAGTGAACAGGTTGCTGAGCTTGATGGCTTGGTTGAGTCTGGCAAGCTGACAGATAAGTTGGCCCGTCAGGCGTTGGCAGGTGTTTTGGCAGGCGAAGGTTCGCCGGCTGAGGTTGTTGCCGCACGTGGTTTGGAAGTTGTTAGCGACGACGGCGCGCTCACGGCAGCTGTTGATGAAGCGCTGGCAGCAAACCCGGATGTTGTGGAGAAGATCCGCAGCGGTAAAGTGCAGGCGGCGGGTGCGATCGTCGGCGCTGTTATGAAGGCAACTCACGGCAAGGCGGATGCCGCCCGCGTGCGTGAACTTATTATGGAGCGTGTTCAGCTCTAACCAGTAGCGCGCAGGATTCCGGAATTTTTTCGCGGTCCTGCGCATTACTGTGTGTAGCTTAAACAAGGAGAACTTATGTCGAAAACACTACCTAGCTACAATGTAACCGTGCGTATCGGTATTCCTTTTGATCCGCGGGCAACCGCTACTTTAGTTAAGGAATTCGCAGACTACGGCGCAATTGTGACCGGTGTGGATATGGTGGAATCTGACGATGTCAATCTGGTAACCGATATCACCGCTAAAGTCGATGATATTGAGCATGCCGAACAGATTGCCGCAAAGCTCGAGGCACTAGAAGGTGTGCACGTCCACGGAATCCATGATTCTACTGTGCAAGCACATCTGGGCGGAAAAATTGAAATTGCGTTGAAACGACCGTTAAATACTCGCCAGGATTTGGCACGTGTCTATACCCCTGGGGTGGCGCGGATTTCGACGATGATTGCCAATGATCCAGAACTCGCACGCAAGTTGACAGTTAAACGCAATACGGTGGCAGTGGTGTCTGATGGTACTGCGGTTTTGGGGCTGGGAGATGTAGGCCCGAAGGCTGCGATGCCGGTTATGGAAGGCAAGGCTGCGTTATTCAAGAAGTTTGGTGACGTCGATGCATGGCCAATCTGTCTGGATACCACTGATACTGAGGAAATTATTAGCATCGTCAAGGCGATCTCGCCGGGTTTTGCCGGAATCAATCTGGAAGATATTTCGGCGCCACGATGCTTTGAGATTGAACGGCGGTTGCGTGCCGAATTGGACATCCCGGTTTTCCATGATGACCAGCACGGCACTGCAGTTGTTGTGCTTGCGGCTTTGATTAACGCACTGAAAGTTGTTGGCAAGAAGATCGAAGATATTCGTATTGTTGTTTCTGGTGTTGGAGCTGCAGGTAATGCAATTATCCGTCTTCTCATGAAGCAGGGTGCACGTGACATCATCGGTGTTGGCCGTAACGGCGCGTTGGGACCGTTCCGTGAGGAGGCGGGCACTGACCGCAATTGGATCGCGCAGAACACCAATCCACGCGGTCAGCAGGGGTCTATTCATGACGTCTTGGAAGGTGCTGACGTGTTTATTGGCGTGTCGGCAGGTAACTTGCTGACGAGCAACGATATCGCGGGTATGGCTAAGGATCCGATTGTATTCGCGTTGGCTAATCCGATTCCGGAAATCAATCCAATCGAGGCTGCCGAGCATGCGGCAATTGTGGCCACCGGGCGTTCCGACTATCCGAACCAGATCAACAATGTTCTGGCGTTCCCAGGTATTTTCCGAGGAATGCTAGACGTAAAGGCTACTGAGGTTACGGATCGCATGCTGGTGCTTGCTGCGCAAGCAATTGCTGATTCCGTGGAGCCAGAGCAACTGAATGCAAACTTCATCATTCCAGGCGTATTCCATCCAACTGCCGCGCAACGTGTTGCACGTGCAATCCGGGAAGAGTACAAGCATTCGTTAGCGAGTGAAGAAGCATAAAAATCGCTGTTATTGGTGACTGTAAGTCGGCGGGGCACACGTGCCCCGCCGACTTTTTTCGGGCAGGAAGCCAAAAAGCTGGAATGTGATGGGGGTTACGTCATTTTGGTTTGCTGTTTGGGTTGTGGGTGCGTATAGTTTTTATCTGTCGCCGGGAACGCGGTTGTGGTTCTGGTGGTTGCCTTCTTGATGGTTGCCTGGTTTTGTTGCTGGGTGGTTGTTGGGTGTGGGTGTGTTGTTTGATATCTCAATAGTGTGTCAGCTTTTTATTTTGATCATATTTATTTTGATGGCAGAT